>NZ_JBIAVG010000004.1:0-83330 GCF_042893955.1 Streptosporangium sp. NPDC001559 | reverse complement strand
AGGGGGGCGCCGATCGGGTGGCGGGTGGCCACGTCCCACAGCCGGATGGTCCTGTCCTTTCCACCGCTGGCCAGGGTGGTGCCATCGGGGCTGAAGGCGACCGTGTTCACCGAACTGCCGTGCCCCATCAAGGAGGTGCCGATCGGACCGCGGGTGGCCACGTCCCACAACTGGACGACGCCGTACCAGCTGCCGGTGGCCAGCTTGGTGCCGTCCGGGCTGAAGGCGACCGTGTTCACCGCGCCGCTGTAGCTCCGGAGGGGGGTGCCGATCGGACTGCGGGTGGCCACGTCCCACAACTGGACGACGCCGTACCAGTTCCCGGTGGCCAGCTTGGTGCCGTCCGGGCTGAAGGCCAGCGTGTTCACCGCGCCCTGGTTCCCCTTGAGGGCGAGGGTGCCGACCGGGCGGCGGGTGGCGGCGCTCCAGAGGTGAACGCTCGTGTCGCTGCCGGAGGCGGCCAGCAGGCGGCCGTCCGGGCTGAACGCCAGCGTGGCGATGCCGCTGGCGGAGCTGGTCACGGGAAAGCCGATCGGGCGGCGTGCCGTGACGTCCCAGAGCCGGAAAGTCTTGTCGTTCCCGCCGCTGGCCAGCAGGCGGCTGTCCGGGCTGAAGGCCACGGTGGTGACATCGAGCGTGTGGCCGGTCAGAAGGACACTGTTCTCGTGGTGCGCGGCGGTGTTCCACAGCCGGACGGTGCCGTCGTCGCTGGAA
Source organism: Streptosporangium sp. NPDC001559 (assembly GCF_042893955.1). Classification (NCBI taxonomy): domain Bacteria; kingdom Bacillati; phylum Actinomycetota; class Actinomycetes; order Streptosporangiales; family Streptosporangiaceae; genus Streptosporangium; species Streptosporangium sp. NPDC001559. Next base: position 82,616 of record NZ_JBIAVG010000004.1, on the reverse strand, counting down.
CTGGCCAGGATGCCGCCGTCCGGGCTGAACGCGATATCCGTGATCGGGCCGGTGTGGCCGCTCAACGGGACGCCGACGGAGCTCTGGGTGTAGGCGTCCCACAACTGGATGCGTTTTTCGCCCTTGCCGACGATGGCCAGCGTGGCACCGTTCGGACTGAACGCCAGGTCGCTGGTGTAGCCGGTGGGCAGCGGATGGCCGACCCGCTCGTGAGTGGCGACGTTCCACAACTGCACGTTCGCGTTGTCGCCGAAGGTGGCGACGGTGGTGCCGTCGGCGCTGAACCTCACCCGGGGGGGAAAGGCCGACGTCACCGTCGAACAACGGACCGTTCATACGACGGGTGGCCAGGTCCCAGCTTTGCACGCGAGTCTCGTTGACGTAACTGGTGGCGAAAGTGGCGCCGTCGGGGCTGAAGGCCACGCCGGCCACGCCGTGGGCGGGAGTGGCGGGCAGAGTGACGGCCGGGCGGCGGGTGGCGACATCCCACACCTGGACGTTCCCGTTGTCGCCGACGGTGTTCAGCCTGGTGCCGTCCGGGCTGAACACCACGAGGGCGACGGAGGTGGTGTGGCCGGTGACCAGGGTCGCGGACAGGCGGCGGCCTGCGACGTCCCACAGCCGTACGTCTTCGCCGGCGCCCGCGGTGGCCAGCAGGCGGCCGTCCGGGCTGAAGGCCACGGTGCGGACGCTGTCGTGGGCGGGACCGGCGGGCAGGGTGGCGACGAGGTGACGAGCGGCGACCTGCCACAGTTGCACACTTCCATCGGTGCCCGCGGTGGCCAGCAGGCCGCCGTCCGGGCTGAAGGCCACGGTGGTGACGCCCCCGGCCGGATTGTTCAGGACACCGTCCAGGGAGCCGGTCAGTGTGGTGAGCATGGTGTAGCGGGCCTCGGCGGTGGGGGTGAAGTGCCAGGACGCCGCGGCCAGCAGCCCCGCCAGGGCCGGGTCGGTGGCGGCCAGTTCGTCGCCGCTCTTGGCGATGAGCCGGGCCAGGACCTCCCGGCCGCGGGCGTCGGCCTGGCGGGCCGCGGTGATGGCCACCACGGCGGCGGCCGAGGCCAGGACGGTCAGGACGGTCAGCGCGGCCGCCGCCAGACGTGCCAGCTTCCTGCGCCGGACGGTGGCGCGTTCTGCCTGGTCCGCCGCCTCGACGGAGGCCCGCAGGAAGGCGCTCTCCAGCGGGGTGAGGTCCTGCGGGCGGGCCAGCAGAGGCCGGGCGGCGTTCAGGCGGGTTCCCCGGTACAGGGCACCGGGGTCGCCGCCGAGTTCCTGCCAGCCGGTGGCGGCCTCGGTCAGGTGCCGTTGCACGCGTAACAGCTCGCGTTCCCGATCGATCCATTCACCCAGGCGCGGCCAGGAGGAGATGAGGGCTTCGTGAGCGAGTTCGGCGGTGTCCTCGTGCAGGGTCACCAGCCGGGCGGCGGCCAGTTGTTCCAGCACCGCGGCGGCGTCGGGGCTCGTGTCGGGAAGCAGCTCGGCGTAGGAGGCGGGACGGCGGGTGTCGGCCGCCTGCTCACCCGGGTTGATCAGCCGCAGCAGGATCCGTTGTGCCTGGTGGGCCTGGGTGTCTGACAGGTTCGCGTACAGCTGTTCGGCGGTGGCCGTGATCGCCCCGCGTATGCCGCCGGCTCGCTCGTAACCGGACAGGGTCAAGGCGTTGCCGCGACGGCGTCGCCAGGTCTCCCGCAGGGCATGCGAAACCAACGGCAGGACGTTCGCCTGACCCGCGGCGTCAGCGATGAGGCGGGCCAGCAGCGCGCTTTCGACCACACAGGCCGCCTGTACCGCGGGCCGGCTGATGGCTCGGCGCAGCTCCTCGACGTTCATCGCCCCGACCAGCAGGTGGGACTCCCGCAGCGCCTCAAGGAGATCGGTGTGTTCGGCGCAGCGGGCGTAGAAGTCGGCGCGCACCCCGAGGACGACGCGGACACGGCTGTTGGCCGCCCGGGCGGCGATGACCAGCGCCTCGATGAACCGGGCACGTTCGTCGGCGTTGCGGCACAGGGCGAAGACCTCTTCGAACTGGTCCACGACCACCAGCAGTTCGCTGTCGGCGGGCCGGTCGGCCAGCGCCTGCAACACGGCCAGATGCAGGGCGCGCGGGGTCTCGTCCAGTTCCTTGCGCAGGGTGGCGGCCGATTCCTGACCCAGGGTGGCCAGGCGCGCGGCGCATTCGTCCAGGGGATGCGGCCCGGGCGTGAACAGCAACGTCGGCCAGGAAGCCGTTTTCTGTTCTTTGCCGAACGCGGACAGTAACCCGGCCCGCAACAACGACGACTTTCCCGCCCCCGACGCGCCGAGCACCATGAGAAAACGGTGTTCGCGCACGCAGGTCATCAGCTCCTCGGTGAGCCGCTCCCTGCCGAAGAACCAATCGGCGTCTTCCGCTTGAAAAGCGGTCAGGCCGAAGTAAGGGTTCCGCTTCTTGTCGTTTTCAGCCTTGGTGTTCCCTTCGGTTGATTCCGCGGCGACCGTCTTCCATCGGGTCTCCCATTCATGCACGTCACCCCCGCATGCCTGTACATAGGCGATCGTCACGGCGAGGCTCGGTAGTTTCCGGCCCGCCGCCGCGTCGGCCAGCGTCGCCGCGGAATAGTGAGCACGGCTCGCCAATTCCCGATAAGGAGGTCCCCCCGATTTCGCGCGTAACAGCCGCAGGTCGGCGGCGAAACGCGTTAACGCACTGTCGTTGTCGTCCAAGGGACGCTCAGCTCTTGGCATCTCCACCCCCGCGCATCATGTCACCGAGCCATTGTCCGGTGCTTGTTGTCTGGTGTGCAGCCTTCGACACCGGACAACGAACTATGGCTAGGAATGGTTCGCAGACGGACGGCGAGAGCCGGATCCTCGAGAAGCCCCGACCGCGGGGCGGCGGCAGAGAAAAGAAGAGGAAATGAATGCGTTGATTTCCACGACAGGGGGATACGTGAACGAGCAGCCAAAACGACTGTTGAACAAAACGCCGGCCACCGCCGAGACCGACCACTGGCTCGCCAAAGCCGACGCGCTGGTGTCGGTGATCGACGAGCACCAGGAGCAGGCCGAGTACGAACGGGCGACTCCCGCGCCCGTCATCGACGCGCTGCGGGCCGCGGGCATCCACCGCATGTGGGTGTCCAAGGACTTCGGCGGCGGCCAGGTGAGCCTGAGAACCGGATCGGCCGTCATCCAGCGTCTGGCGGCCGCCAACCCGTCGGTCGCCTGGCAGATGGGTGTGCAGGGGGCGATCGGACGGCTGTCGGACTACCTGCCTGAGCAGACCGCCCGCAAGCTCTTCGCGGAGAACGACACGCTTGTGGTCGGTGGCGTCAACCCGTCAGGACGGGCGGTCCCGGCCGACGGCGGGTTCCGGCTGAGCGGCACCTGGGCGTTCGCCAGCGGCTCCGCGCACGCCGACTGGCTGATCTGCGCGGCGGTCGTCACCGACGAGGACGGTACCCCCCGCATGACGGACACCGGGCCGGAGACGCGCATGCTCTTCGTCCCCAAATCCGAGTGCCGGATGCTCGACACCTGGCACACCATCGGCCTGCGGGGCACCGGCAGCGAGCACTTCGAGATCGAGGAGACCTTCGTCACGGAGGACTTCACCGTCGCCGTCGCCGACATGCTCCGGCCGCCGGCCGCCCGGCCGTCCCGGGCGTACGCCATCGGTTACTACGACTTCGGGCCGTTCACCTCGGCGTCGACCGCCGTGGGAACCGCGCAGGGCGCCCTTGAGGCGTTCAAGTCGCTGGCCGCGAGGAAGACACCGGCGGCGGCGACGAACTCACTGGCGGGCAGCCACACCGTGCAGGAGAAGCTGGGGCGGGCCGAGGCGCAGCTGCGTGCCGCCCGCCTGGCGCTCGTCGACGCCGCGTGGCACGCGGAGACCTGCGGAGAGGACGGCGGCGACGCGCTCAGCGCGCTGATCCGGCTCACCGCCGCGACCGTCGCGGAGAACGCCACGAGCGTCGTGGACGCCGCCTTCCGCCTCGCCGGAGCCACGGCGATCTACACCTCAAGCCCGCTGGAGCGTTACTTCCGCGACGTCCACACGGCCGTCAAACACATCACCCTGTCGCACACCCATTTCGAGACGGTCGGCCAGTACCTGCTGGGCGGCCCCCTGATGATGCGGCGTTAACGCCGGTCACGTACAGAGGAGAGACTCATGCAGACCATGAAAGCCGTCCAGCTCATCGCCCCGCGTAAGACGATTCTGGCCGAACTGCCCAAGCCGACGGTTCCGGCCGACGGGCTGCTGATGAAGACGCGATGCGTATCGATCTGTTCAACCGACGTCTCCTTCTTCGAAGGTCACCTGTTCCCCTCCGAATACCCGGTGGTACTGGGCCATGAGTATCTCGGCGAGGTCGTGGAGATCGGTTCGGAGTTCACCGGCCCCGGTATCGGGGTCGGCGACCGTATCGTCTATTGGGGACAGACCGACTACGACGGATTCGCTGAATACCGGACACTGCGCCCCATATTCTCCGGTGAGATCAAAACAGACGTCTTCCAGGCCGATCGTAATTTCTATGACGACCGGCGGGCGGCCGCCGTCAAAGTGCCCGACGAACTCGACGACCTGCAGGCCTCCTTCATCGAGCCGACGACGGGAGTTATGCGTTCGGTGCTGGCCAACGCGCCCAGGATCGGCGACCGGGTGCTCATTCTCGGTACCGGGCCCATCGGGATCATCGCGGGAAGCATCATCAGGAAACTGCTGGCGCCGCACTCGGTGGTCTCCGTGGACGCGAACCCGCACCGTAACACCCATGCCGAGGCGCATTTCTCCGAGCGCGCCTACTTCCCGGACGAACTGATCGAGGAAGTGCAGGAGAGCACCTTCGACTACGTCTTCGACTGCCTTCCCACCGTCAATGTGGCGGATCCCGCGAAGGACCCGAGACGGGTCGCGATGCGCAAGCTCAAGCCGCGCGGCAGGTACGTGCTGTACGGCGCGTCCCAGGAGATGCAGAGCTTCGACACGTGGCTGATGCTGGCCAAGGGCATCAACATCAGCGCTTCGCCCTTCGACGTCAGCAGTTTCCCCATGCACCACACGGCCAATGTCATCACCGCCGCCATGCAGATGCTGGTCTCGGGGATCGTCGACGGTAAGCGCCTGCTGTCCACCGTCCACCCGTTCGACGACTACGACGGTCTCGTCAAGATCCTTGAGAACTACCGTACGACCACCGGGCTGAAGACGGTGGTCGACTTCCGGGGGGACGCCTGGTGATCCGGGCCGAGTTCGGCACGCAGACGCTCAGCGAGTTCGTCGGCGTGGCCGCCGAGATGTCGCGGCCCGCCTGATCCACCTGTGCGCCGGAGGCGATGACGTCTGTGCTCGCGCCGGCGATCCACACGGTGACCGGCGTCCGGCGGCGCGTGAGCGAACCGCGCCGCCGGACGTCCGGGTACGGCGTCACCCGCTGAGCCGATGACCTCCGGTCGTACCTACCAACCGGTACGGCCGGGCGAATCAGGTCCGCCGAGCCTCCCTCACCGTTTCTTTCAGCAGAGAAAGAGATCACCGATGTCCGTTGACGCCGTTTCGTTCCGCCAAGCCATGGCCCGGATCCCCGGCCCGGTGACCGTGGCCACGACCGTCGATGCGGCAGGCCGCCGATGGGGCTTCACCGGTAGCTCCTTCAGCTCCCTGTCCCTCGACCCACCCCTCGTCCTGCTGTGCCTGGACCGCTTCGCCAGCACGCACGACGCCTTCGTCTCCGCCGACCGTTTCATGGTGAACATCCTGGCGACCGACCACGTCGAGGTCGCGCAGCGTTTCGCGACCTCCGGGATCGACCGGTTCGCGGCCGGTGACATGCGGCCGTACGAGATGAACCTGCCGGGGCTGCCCGACGCGCTGGTGCGTCTGGCCTGCTCCATGCACGCCGTCCTCGACGGCGGTGACCACAGCATTCTCGTCGGCCGGGTCGAGGAGCTCCACACGGCCCGGCACCGGATGCCGTTGCTGTACTGCGACCGCTCCTTCACCCGGCTCGAAGCCACAGCCGCCCTTTCCTGACGCCTTTAGAGAAGTGGAGAACGACATCGTGCAAACCGCCGACTACGTGATCGTCGGGGCTGGTTCCGCGGGGTGTGTCCTCGCGCACCGGCTGAGTGCCGACCCGCGCATCAGCGTGGTGCTCGTGGAGGCCGGAGGCCCCACGCCCGAACAGCACCCCGAGATCCAGGTCCCCGTGCTGTTCCCCCGAATGTTCGGCAGCGCGCTCGACTGGGGGTTCACCACGGTGCCGCAGTCCGGGCTGGACGGCCGTACCGTTCCGATTCCCCGTGGTAAGGCCCTTGGCGGTTCCTCCGTGATCAACGCGCAACTGTGGACCCGTGGCCACCCGGCGGACTACGACGGCTGGGCGGCGACCGGGCTCGACGGATGGGCGCACACGGACCTGCTGCCGTACTTCGAACGGGCCGAGGAGAGGATCCGGCTGGCGGGGATGCGGCATCCCGTCCCCCCGACCGCCGACTTCCTCAGCTCCTGCGCCCAGCTCGGGTACCAGCCGGCCGCCGAGAGGCAGGACGGGTACATACTCGCCCGCGCCACCCACCGGGACGGCCTCCGCTGGAGCTCGGCGGACGGCTATCTCCGCGCGCCGGGTGACCGGCCGAACCTCACCCTGGTCACCGGCGGCCTGGTGCGCAGGGTGCTCATGGACGGGACCCGGGCGACCGGCGTCGAGGTGGAGACGGAGAACGGGAGTCTCCAGATCGGCGCGGGCCGCGAGGTGATCCTCGCCGCCGGAGCGGTGGGGAGTCCGCACCTGCTCATGCTGTCGGGGATCGGCCCGGCCGGGCAGCTGGCCGCGCACGGCATCCCGGTACGGGTGGACGCCCCCGGAGTGGGCCGCGATCTGACCGACCACCTGGTGATTCCCCTCGCCTTCGCCGCTCGCGGATTCGAGTCTCCCGGCGCCGCCGCGGACCTGGAGGACATGCGGCTCTACCTCAAGGAGCGGACCGGATCCCTGAACTCGATCATCTCCGAGGCGCTGCTCTTCCTGCGCACCCGCCCCGAGCTGACGGCCCCGGACGTCGAGATCGTTCACCTGACGACCCCCTTCGGCGAGCACGAGTCGGCCGCCAGGGACGGTCTGGCGCTGGGCGTCATCGTGCTGCGCCCCGCCAGCCGGGGGAGCGTCGAGCTGCGCTCGGCCGACCCGCACGACGCGCCGGTCATCGACCCCCGCTACCTCTCCGACCCGGAGGGCGCGGACCTGAGGACGGCCATCGCGGGCGTGCGCCGGGCCCACCAGGTCCTCGACAGGCCGGACTACGCGCGCTGGCGCGGAGAGCCGCTGACCCCGGGCGCGCTGGCCGCCGACGACGCGGGCATCGCCGCCTACATCCAGCGGACCGGGCTGAGCATCCACCACCTGGTGAGCACCTGCCGGATGGGGGCCGATCCGCTGTCGGTCGTGGACCCGAGCTTCCGCGTGCGAGGCGCCTCCGGCCTGCGTGTGGTGGACGCCTCGGCGATGCCCAGCATCGTGCGGGCGCACACCCACGCCCCGGTCACCATGCTGGCCGAACGCGCGAGTGAGCTCATCCTTCAGGACGGCTGACGCTCCGGCCCCGCAGCGTCTGCTTCTTGGCCTTGTTGCCGCACGTGTTCATCGAGCACCAGCGGCGGGTACCGGGCCGTGAGGAGTCGAGGAACAGGGCGTGGCAGTCGGGGTCGGCGCACTCGTGGACACGGTCGACGACGGGGCCGGTGACCAGGTCCACGGCGTCCCTGGCGATGAGCGCGAGGACCGCGGGGACCGGGGCGGCGGCCAGCCATCGCAACCGGCCCGAGCCGTCGAGCTGGGGCGCCGGGACCGGAAGCGCGGCGATCCGGTTCACGGCGTCCCCGGCCGTGGAGAGGGCCGTGGTGAGGGCCGTGGTGAGGGCCGTACCGCCCTCCACCGGCTCACGCGCGGCCGCGACCAGCGTGTGGATCGCCTCCCGCAACTCTCTCGCCTGGGCGTCGTGACCCACCGCCGCGGCCTCGGGCACCGAATCCCAGGGGCCGAACCGGCCCACCCACGCAGCCAGCGCCGCCGGGTCCGGCAGTTCCTCCTCGGGCCGGGCCGTACCGCGATGCCGCAGCGTACGGATGAAGTCCAGGCACAACCGGCCTGATCCGGATCGGAAGCTCGGCGCTGGCGTCATGAATCAACCCTACTTGCGAACCGGTTTAACTGGTACCGTTTTTGGAACCGGTCAAACTGGTTCTAGGTCAGAGAGGACCTTCATGCCCATCGACATGCCCCGGTCCGGGCCTGCCGCGCCGGGGCGCAGGATGATCCTCCTGCTCGCCCTGTCCTGCGGTGTCGGCGTCGCGAACATCTACTTTCCACAGGCCATCAGCCCTCTTGTCGCCGCCGACCTGAACGTGTCTCCCGACACGGCCGCCACGGTCGTGACCGCCGCGCAGTTCGGCTACGCGGCCGGCATCTTCCTGCTGGTCCCCCTGGGCGACCGGCTGATGCACCGGAAACTGATCGTCACGCTGCTGTCCATCGCCGGGCTCGGTTCACTGGTCGCCGGTCTCGCCACCACGCTGCCGGTCCTGGTGGCCGCGAGCATCCTGATCGGTGCCGCGACGGTCGTCCCGCAGATCATCATCCCGATGACGGCCGGGCTGGTCCCCGAGCAGCGACGCGGCGCGGTGACCGGCACGCTGCTGAGCGGGCTCATCGGCGGCATCCTGCTGGCCCGGACCTTCGGCGGCGGTCTCGGCCAGTGGCTCGGCTGGCGCGCCCCCTACCTGGTCGCCGCCGCGATCGTCATCCTGCTCGCCGTGATCCTGGCGTTCGCCGTACCCACCACGACCCCGTCGTCACGCGAGCGCTATCCCGCCCTGATCGGCACCGCGCTGCGTCTGATGCGCACCGAGCCGGACCTGCGCCGCTCGTGCCTCTACCAGGCACTGATCTTCGCGGGCTTCACCGCCGCCTGGACCAGCCTGGCCCTGCTGATCACCGGGCCCTACCACCTCGGTGCCTCCGCGGTCGGGCTGATCGCCCTGGTCGGGGCCGCCAGCATGTTCTCAACCCCGATCGCCGGACGGCTGGTCGACCGTCACGGGCCCAACCCGGTCAATCTGGTCTGCATGGTGGGCGTCATCGCGGCCGCCGCCCTGCTGACCCTGGGCGGTCTTGGCGGTCCCGCCGGGCTGATCGGCGTCACGGTCGGCATGTTGCTGCTCGACGTGGCGATGCAGTCCGGCCAGGTCGCCAACCAGGCGCGCATCTTCGCGCTGCGCCCCGAGGTCCGCAGCCGCCTCAACACCGCTTACATGACCTGCGCCTTTCTCGGCGGCAGCCTCGGCTCCTGGCTCGGGGTCCGCGCCTACTCCGGCCTCGGCTGGGGCGGCGTCTGCCTGCTGGTGGCCGTGCTCGCCGTACTCGCGCTGGCCCGCAGTCTCTTCACCGGCCGTGCCCGCGCCGTTGTCACGCCCGAGCCCGCACCGCAGGCGGATGCCGCCGCCCGTTGACCGTCCCGCCGGTGCGCGGACGCGGGTGACGTCGGCGGGGAACCGGCCGAGTCCGAGCGTGCGGGGCGGGAAACAAGCAAGGCCCAGGTCGACGACCTGGGCCTTTGCGCTTTGAGCGGGTGACGGGGGCCGGCCCGGACCGATAGGGGGCCTCGCCCGCCGCCGGGTCGGAGACGTCCTCGGACCCACCGCGGCCTCCTTGCTGGAGCGTTGACATCTGATATATTAGAGTTTACGTTGCACATGCAAGGAGAGGGGTAGGCATGGGTCAGGGTCGAGTTGTTGTCATCGGCGGCGGTAACGCCGGCTTGTGTAGCGCGTTGGCCGCCCTTGAGGGTGGGGCCGAGGTGACACTGCTCGAGGCCGCCCCGGAGTCCGAGCGTGGTGGGAACTCCGGATTCACCGCGGGGGCCATGCGCTTCGCCTACGAGGGCAGGGAGGAGATCGTCCAGCTCGTCCCCGACCTGTCGGAGGAGCAGCTCGCGAAGACCGACTTCGGCAGCTACCCGAAGGACCAGTTCTTCGACGACATGGCCCGGGTCACGCAGTACCGCTGTGACCCCGACCTGGTCGAACTGCTCGTGACACGCAGCTTCGACACGTTGAAGTGGATGCGCGACAAGGGAGTGCGGTTCCTGCCGATCTACGGCAGGCAGGCGTTCCAGGTGGACGGGAAGTTCACCTTCTGGGGCGGCCTGACGCTGGAGGCCAACGGAGGCGGCCCCGGGCTCGTCGACTCGCTGTTCGACGCGTTCGAGTCGGCGGGCGGCAAGGTGTTCTACGGCCACCGCGCCATCGGCCTCACCGAGGACGGCGGCAAGGTGACCGGCGTCGTGGTCCGGGCGGGCGGGGAGATCCGGACGATCTCCGCCGACGCCGTCGTGCTGGCCTGCGGCGGATTCCAGGCCAACGCGGAGTGGCGCACCCGCTACCTGGGGCCGGGATGGGAGTTCGCCAAGGTCCGCGGCACCCAGTTCGACGTGGGCGACGGACACCGCATGGCGATGGACATCGGCGCCATGTCGTGGGGCAACTGGTCGGGCTGTCACGCGGTCGGCTGGGACAGCAACGCGCCCGCGTTCGGTGACCGCGTGGTCGGCGACGGGTTCCAGAAGCACAGCTACCCCTTCGGGATCATCGTCAACAGCCGCGGCGAGCGGTTCGTCGACGAGGGCGCGGACTTCCGGAACTACACCTACGCGAAGTACGGCCAGGAGGTCCTGCGGCAGCCGGGGCAGATCGCCTGGCAGGTCTTCGACAGCAAGGTGAACCACCTGCTGCGCGACGAGTACCGGATCCGGCAGGTCACGAAGATCGTGGCGCCGACCCTGGAGGAACTCGTCCGGCGGATGGACGGCATCGACGAGGAGCGGTTCCTGCGGACGGTCGGCGAGTACAACGCGGCGGTCGACCAGTCGGTCCCCTTCAACCCCAACGTCAAGGACGGGCGGGGCACCTCCGGGCTGGCGGTGCCGAAGTCGAATTGGGCCAACACCCTCGATTCGCCGCCGTACGAGGCCTACGCGGTGACGTGCGGAATCACGTTCACCTTCGGCGGCCTGAGGATCGACACGTCGGCGCGCGTGATCGACGTCACCGGCGAGCCCATTCCCGGGCTGTACGCCTGCGGGGAGATCGTCGGCGGGATCTTCTACTTCAACTACCCGGGGGGCAGCGGGCTCACGGCGGGCTCGGTGTTCGGGCGGATCGCAGGGTCGGCGGCCTCGGGCGCGCTTGACCGCTCCGCCACGTCCTCAGCGAGCGTGTGAGGTGGCCGTACCGGGCGGAGTGATCGTCACCGGTGCGGGCGGGGGCATCGGAGCCGAGGTGGCCAAGTGCCTCGCCGCCGCGGGCTACGGCGTCGTCGTCAGCGACCTGGGGGTGTCCGTCGACGGCCACGACCCGGACGGGCAGGTGGCGGAGTCCGTGGCCGAGGTGATCCGGGCCCGGGGCGGTCGCGCCCTGGCCCACCAGCACGACGTCGTCTCCTTCGACGCGGCGGCCGACCTGGTCAAGCGCGCGGTCGAGGAGTTCGGCTCGCTCGACGGCCTTGTCACCTGCCACGGCATCCTGCGCGAACGCATGATCTTCAACATGACGGAGGACGAGTGGGACTCGGTCGTCTCCGTCCACCTCAAGGGCACGTTCAACTGCGTGCGCTTCGCCACGGAGCAGATGCGCCGTCAGCGCGGCGGAAGCATCGCGCTGCTGAGTTCGGCGGCGGGGCTGGAGGGCAGCCCGGCGCAGGCCAACTACGCGGCGGCCAAGGCGGGCATCGTGGGCCTCGCCCAGAGCACGGCGCTGGCGATGGGACGCTACGGCGTCAACGTCAACTGCGTCGTCCCCTCCGCGGCGACGCGCATGACCTCACGACTGACCGACCGGATGCAGGCCAGCAGGCCCGGCGCCGAGCGGCAGGGTCCCGAGCTGGTCGCCGAGCTCGTACGCGCGCTGCTCGACCCGGCCAACCGCCACATCACCGGGCAGACCTTCACCGCGGCCGGTCGCAAACTCGCCCGGTGGGAGCCTCCCCAGGAGCAGGAGAGCGTGCGCCTGGCCGACGAGTTCACCTACTCCGACGTGACCGGCGCGGTCCGGCAGCGGCTCGGAGTCACGCCGCTTCGCCGGTTCGCGGCGCTCGGGCTGCCGACGCCGGCCGCGTCCGACCCCCAGACCACGGACATCCTCGAAGTGGGAGACGGAACATGAACGCTCGGCCGACAGTGAGCTCCCCGCACGATCCAGCCGCCACACGCGCCGAGGAGACGTCGTGGTGAGCGGGCGCAGTGTGCCGCTGGAGATCGGCACCGCCGTGGGAGCGGCGGACGAGCACCACGTCCAGGTGCGCGGGCTGGACCTCGTCGACGACCTGATCGGCGAGCTGACCTACACCGAGGTCGCGCTGCTCGCGGTGACCGGCCGCAGGCCGACCCCCGCCGAGGCCAAGGTGGTCGACGCGGTGCTGGTGAGTTTGCTCGACCACGGGCTGACGCCCAGCGCGCTCGCCGCGCGGCTGACGTTCTGGTCGGCTCCCGAGGCGATCCAGGGTGCCGTCGCGGCCGGCCTGCTCGGCGCGGGCAGCGTGTTGCTCGGCTCGATGGAGGGCTGCGGGCACCTGCTCACGGACATCGCCGACGACGTCGCCAACGGTGTCGAGACCCGTGACGCGGTGGAGACGCGGCTGCGCGCCGTCGTGGACGCGGGCGGGCGGATCCCCGGCCTCGGACACAGCCTGCACCGCGACGGCGACCCGCGCGCCGGGAAGCTGCTCGACGTCGCACGCGACCAGAAGGTCGCGGCGCGGCACGTCGAGCACCTTGAGCTCGTCGTCGAGCGGGCCGCCGCGCTCACCGGCAAGGCACTCCCGCTGAACGCGACGGGCGCCGCCGCCGCGCTGCTGCTCGAAGTGGGCGTGCCCTGGCGGCTGCACCGCGGTTTCGCCCTGATGAGCCGTACGGCAGGCCTGGTCGCGCACATCGGCGAGGAGCTCGAATCGCCCGTCGCCCCCGCGGTGCGCACCGCGCTGCGGACCGCGAGCCGCATCGAACCGGAGGTGTGAGCGGTGTCGGACGCCGTGGAGCCACAGCCGGAACCGGGGTGGGAGATCTTCGTCTGCGACGAGTGGCGGGCGCGGGTGCTCCAGGAGATCACCGGCCTGTACGGCCCGCCGTACGCGGACGGTGAAATGCCCTGTCTGGCGTTGCTGCCCCCGACGTTCCTGGTGGCCCACCGGACCGACCCGGACGCCATGGGCGTCCCGGACGCGCCGGTCCGGCTCAACGCCGGCAATTGGTGCCGGTGGGAGGCGCCCGTGACGCCGGGCGAGATCCTGGAACGGCGCACGGTGATCGAGTCGGTCACCACGAAGCCGGGCCGGGACAGCGACCTGACGTTCTACCAGCTCGCGACGACGTACCGGCGCCGCATGACGCACGACGTGGTCGCGCGCACGTCCACGACGACGATCCGCACGGGAGCCCGGCAGGGTCGCGGCGGTTCCGGGCACCGCACGGAGCCGCCCGCCGACGCCGTACCGGTCATCGAGGTCACCCCGAGCAGCCGCGAGGTCGTGCGGTACGCCGCGGCCACCGACGACTTCTACGAGGTGCACTACGACCACGCGTTCGCGCGGGCGAGGGGTCTGCCGGGGACGATCACCCACGGCCTGCTCAAGCTCGCCTACTTGGCGCGTGCCGCCGTGCAGTGGGGCGGCCACGGGACGTTCGTGCGGGAGCTGAGCGCCTCCTACCGAGGGATGGACCGGGTCGGCGCGCCGTTTCGCGTGCTCGCCAGGGCGGACGACGGCGCCGGGGACGGGCCCTCGCGTCACCTCACGCTGTACGGCGTCTCCGCTGACGGCGGGGTCAGCACCGTCGGCCGCGCGGTGATCGAGAGAAACGAAGGAGAGGATGGGCAGTGGCTGAGCGACTGACGGTGCAGACGGTACGCGGACCGGTCCCGGTGTCCGAGCTCGGGCGCGTCCTGCCGCACGAGCACGTGGCGTGCGACCTGTTCCGGGTGACACGACAGATGGGTCTCGCCGCGTTGAACGACCCGGACGAGGCGGTCCGGGACCTGAAGGTCTTCAAGGAACTCGGCGGCGGATCCGTCGTGGAGGCCACCAGCGGCGGGCTCGGCCGTAAGCCCGCCGTGCTCCGGTCGGTGTCCGAACGTGCCGACGTGCACATCGTCATGGGCTGCGGGTGGTACCGGGAGCCCTACTACGAAGAGGACATGAACAAGCTGAGCACGGCCGAGCTGACCGACCGCCTGCTGATCGACATCTTCGAGGGCGAGGGCGGCGTACGGCCGGGCGTGATCGGCGAGATCGGCGCCGACCGTGAGTGGGTCTCCGGGGTCGAGGAGCGGGTGCTGCGCGCGGCCGCCCGAGCCCAGCAGGAGACCGGGCTCGGGCTGATCCTGCACGCGGTCAAGAGCGAGGTCGGCGCCTGGCAGCTCGACGTGCTTGAGGACGAGGGCTGCGACCTGAGCCGGGTCGCGGTCGGTCACTGTGACACCTATCCCGACGTCGACTACCACGAGCGGCTCGCCGAGCGCGGCGCGATGGTGATGTACGACGGCAACGGCCCGGGTGACGCGCTGCTCCAGGAGCAGCGGATCGCGAACGCGGTCGAGCTGATCCGCCGTGGATGGGCCAAGAGCCTGCTGCTCTCCCACGACGTCTGCGTACTGGGAATGCGCGAACGCCGTGGCGGGCCGGGTTATTCGTACGTGCTGCGGCAGGTCGGTCCCGACCTGATCGCGGCCGGGGTTCCCGAGGACGTCGTGGAGACGATCTTCAGTGAGAACCCGCTGCAACTGCTCGCCGGGCACCGTCCCGACGGCAACTGAGGAACGCCTTTTCTCCCGGCTCGAACGTTCGGGGACGACCCTGCCGGATGCATTGGCGCCTGTTCTGTCACGTTCCGAGAAAGTGTGAGGATGCCATGAACGACAGGACCGGTCGGACGATCGATCGACGCCTCCTGCTCGCCGGGGTGGCGGGGGTGGGCGTCGTCACGCTCGCCCCGTCGGCCGCCTTCGCGGCGGAGGAGAGGGCCCGCGGCTCGAAGCCGGGCGGGCGCGAGAAGGTGTTGCCCGCGCAGACGTCGTGGGACCCGGTGCCCGCGATGACCGGCATGAGGCAGGTGCAGATCCCCGACGTGCGGCTGGCGGTCTGGGACACCGGCATCGGAGGCAGGGGCCCGGGCAGGGGCCAGACCGTGGTGCTCATGCACCCGCACACCGGCAACGGCGGCTCGTGGGGCTACCAGCAGGCCGCGTTCGCCGCCGCGGGCTACCGGGTGATCAGCTACTCGCGGCGGGGGTACCACGGGTCTGAGGCCGGCCCCGCGGAGCGGCCCGGCACGATGGTCGGGGACCTGACGGCCCTGATGGACGCGCTCGGCGTCGGAAGGTTCCACCTGGTCGGCCTGGCCGCGGGCGCGTTCGCGGCGTTCGACGCCGGCCTGTCGGTCCCGGACCGGCTGCTGAGCTGCACGGTGGGCGCGACGCTTGGAGGGATCCAGGAGCCGTCGTGGAACGAGGTCACCACGGCGATCCTGCCGGAGGGCTGGTTCGGACTGCCCGAGACGTTCCGCGAACTCGGCCCGTCCTACCGGGCCGCGCGGCCGCAGGCGATGACGACGTGGATCGAGCACACGAAGCTGCCGGTCACGACCGTGCAGCAGCCCCCGCAGAACACGCTGATGTGGCCGGCGATCGAGTCGATCAGGACGCCGACGCTCCTGCTCACCGGCGACTGCGACCTGTACCTCCCGCCGGCGCGTCTGCGCGAGATGGCGGGCCACGTCAGGAACGCCGAGGTGGCGATCTTCAGCGAGGCGGGGCACGCCCCGCACTGGGAGTCCTACCGCGAGTTCAACAAGACGGTGCTGTCGTTCATCGGTAAGCACCGGCGGTAGACCATGGGAACGGCAGGCATCGGGGCCGAGGAGCCCGTGGACCTGAGAATCGAGGGTCACGTCGCGACCGTGACGCTGGACCGGCCCGACGTGCTCAACGCGGTCAACACGCCGACGTACCGGTGCCTGCTCGCGGTCTTCGCGAAGATCGAGGATGGGGCGGACATCCGGTGCGTCGTGGTGCGAGGGCGGGGCAGGGCCTTCAGTGTCGGCGCGGACCGGACGGAACGCGCCGGGATGACGGTCGACGACCTGCGGCTGAGGCGCAGGCTCGTCCCCCGGGTGTTCTCGGCGATGTACCACTGCTCGCGCCCCGTGATCGCGCAGGTGCACGGCTACGCGCTGGGCGGTGGCCTTGAGCTGGCGCTCAGCTGCGACCTCGTGGTCGCCGCCGAGGACGCCGTCATGGGGCTCGTCGAGACGACCCTCGGCAGCATGCCCGCGGGCGGCGGCACACAGTTGCTCCCGCGGCTCGTGGGCATCCCCAGGGCGAAGGAGCTGATCTTCACCGGCCGCCGGTTCACCGGCGCCGAGGCCGGACGGTGGGGGCTGGTGAACCACGCGGTGCCCGCCGCCGACCTTGAGGCCACGGTCGGCGCGCTCGCCGCCGAGATCAGCGCGGCGGCACCGCTGGCGGTCGCGCAGGCCAAGCGCGCCATCGACCTGTCCACCCAGTTGGAGATCGACAGCGGGGTCGCACTGGAGGCCGAGCTGTACGAGCGGCTCCTCACGAGCGCGGACCGGCTCGAAGGGCTGGCCGCGGCGCGCGAGGGCCGACCGGCGAACTTCCGTGGCCGATGACGTGGCCGGTGACAGAGCCAATGACAGAGCCGGTGACGGGGCCAATGACGGGGCCGGTGACCAGACCGGTGACGAAAGGAATGCACGATGATCGAAAGGTTGGGATGCGCCATCGGCGGGCTGGCCGACCCGGAGCACCCGGGGGACGTCGCCGCGACGGTGCGGATGATCGAGGACGCGGGCTACGAGTCGGCGTGGTCCTATGAGGCGTTCGGCGCCGACTGCTTCACGCCGCTGGCCTGGTGGGGCGCGCACACGCGCACGATGCGGCTCGGCACCGACATCGCCCAGATGGCGGCGCGCCCCCCGACGGGGATGGCGATGGCCGCGATGAGCCTCGACCAGCTGTCCGAAGGGCGGGCCGTGATCGGGCTCGGGCTCTCCGGCCCGCAGGTCGTCGAGGGGTGGTACGGGATGCCCTTCGAACGCCCGCTGGGCTGGACCAGGGAGTACGTCGCGATCATGCGCGCGACCATCGCCGGGGAGCGCGTCGCGTACGAGGGCAAGACGTACCGGCTTCCGGCTGAGGGAGGGTCGGGGATGGGCCGCCCGATCCGGTCCACGCTGCGCGGCGGCCGTACGGACATCCCGATCTGCCTGGGCGCCGAGGGGCCGATGAACATCTCGTTGTCGGCCGAGATCGCCGACGGCTGGCTGCCGACGAACTTCTCGCCCATCGCGGACGAGTGGTACCGGGAGCGGCTGGAGCTGGGCTTCGCCCGCCGCCCCGGCGGCCGGCCGGAGAACTTCGAGATCGCGCCCGCGGTCTCGGTGGCGTTCGGCCCGGACCTGGAGTCGGCCGCCGACCGGATCCGCCCGTTCATCGCCTACCAGGTCGGGGCGAACGGGGCGGAGAACATGAACTTCCACCTCAACGCCATCGCGCGGCTCGGATTCGAGGAGCCCTGCCGGGAGATCCGGGCCAAGTTCGTCGAACGGGACCGTGAGGGCATGGTGGCCGCGGTGCCGACCGAGATGGTCGAGGCGGTCGCGCTGGTCGGGCCGCCGGAGAAGATCCGGGCCGACCTGGAGACGAAGTGGAACAGATGCGTCGCGACGAGCCTGATCGCCAGAGCGCGCGTCGACGACCTGCTCAAGCTGGCCGAGGTGTTCCGCACAACCACGGGTGCCGCGCAGGGGCAGCCCGCCTGATTCGTATGACCGTTCGGTCGGTGAGGAATTCGCAAATGGTGATGAGGTACGAGCACTGGATCAACGGCGAACCGACGCCGTCGGCGGGTGGGGAGCGGCTCACGTCGACCAGGCCCGGTACGGACGAGGTCGTGTGCGAGATCCCGTTGGGTGTCCGGGAGGACGCCGACCGGGCGGTGGCCGCCGCGAACGCCGCCTTCGCCAAGTGGGCGGCGGAGAAGCCGATCCGCCGAGGCCGGGTCCTGATGGCCATCGCGGCGGGCCTGCGGCGTGAGCGGCAGCGGCTCGCCGAGCTGGAGGCCGCCGAGACCGGCAAGCCGCTGCGGCAGGCGGACGTCGAGATCAGGGGCGCGGCGGCGTTCTTCGAGTTCTACGCGGGCCTGGTCAACGTGCCGACGGGGGAGATCATCGATCTCGGCGACGGCTACCACGGATACACGCGGCACGAGCCGTTCGGCGTGGTCGGGGTCATCACCCCGTGGAACGTCCCGCTCAACCAGGCGGCCAGGGCGGTGGCGCCCGCGCTGGCGGTCGGCAACGCCGTGGTCTGCAAGCCGTCGGAGTTCACGTCGTCGACCACGCTGGAGCTCGGGCGGATCGCCGCCGAGGCCGGGCTGCCGCCGGGGGTGCTCAATGTGGTGACCGGCATGGGCGACGTCGTGGGCAGCGCGATCGTCGAGCACCCGCATGTCCGGAAGGTCGCGTTCACGGGTTCGGTGCGCGCCGGGCGCATCGTCGGCAGGACCGCCGCCGAGAAGATCATCCCTGTCACGCTCGAACTGGGCGGGAAGTCGCCGAACATCGTGTTCGCCGACGCCGATCTCGACGCCGCCGTCGCCGGCGCGTCGAGGGCGTTCGTCGGGAACGCCGGGCAGGTCTGCTCGAACGGCACCCGTCTGCTGCTGGCCCGTGAGATCCACGACGAGTTCGTGGCGCGGCTGGCCGAACGGGTACGGGCGGTGAAACCGGGCGAGGACTACGGGTCGCAGACGACGAAGGACCAGTTCGAGAAGGTGCTGTCCTATTTCGACGTCGCGCGCGAGGAGGGCGCCACGCTGGTCACCGGCGGGCGGGCGACCGGCGAGGGGTGGTTGATCGAACCGACGATCTACACCGGGGTGACGAACGAGATGCGGATCGCCCGCGAGGAGATCTTCGGCCCGGTCCTGGTGGTCATCCCGTTCGACGACGAGGACGACGCCGTCGCCAAGGCCAACGACTCCGACTACGGTCTCGCGGCGGGCCTCTGGACGGCGGATCTCGGCCGGGCCCACCGCGTCGCGGCCGCCCTGCAGGTGGGACAGGTCTACGTCAACGAGTGGACGGCCGGGCTGATCGAGGGCCCGTTCGGCGGCCACAAGAACAGCGGCCACGGCCGGGAGAAGGGTGTCGAGGCCCTACGGCACTACACCCAGTCGAAGTTCGTTTCGGTCCGGATCGGCAAGGGCGCGAGCGGTGGGTAGGCACGGCCACCGCTCGTGACGTGTACGGCGGGCCGGGCCGGTGATCTCGGGTGGGTGTCCCCTGGTGAGCGAGGGGCATCGGGGGCCCCACCCGGCCTGACATCGGCCTCCACGGCCTATATCGAGGTCGAGGAAGGGCGTTTCCTGGGCGCGCGCGTGGACCGGGACGTCCCGCGCCGGCCCGCCGCCAGCTGGGTGATCGACGGCGTGTCGCTGTCGGTCGCCGGCATCAGCGCCTCGACCTTCTCGGTGGAACGCGTCTTGTGGGCCTGCATCGCGTTGTACGCGGCCTGCGGGTCGCCGGCGGCGATCGCCTCGGCGACCGCGCGGTGTCCCGCGACGGACTCGGCGAGGCTGCCGGGCTGGCTGAGGTTGCGGAACCGCAGCAGGCGCACGCGCCCGTCGAGAACGCCCAGGGCGTCGCGTAACCCGCCGCTGCCGGCCATGGCCAGCATCTTCTCGTGCCGTTCCTCGATCATGCGGACGTACGCGGAGACGTCCTCGGCCTCGGCGGCCCGCTCCAGATCGGCGACCGAGAGCAGCAGGGC
Organism: Streptosporangium sp. NPDC001559; assembly: GCF_042893955.1. Taxonomy (NCBI): domain Bacteria; kingdom Bacillati; phylum Actinomycetota; class Actinomycetes; order Streptosporangiales; family Streptosporangiaceae; genus Streptosporangium; species Streptosporangium sp. NPDC001559. The sequence continues at coordinate 62,731 of NZ_JBIAVG010000004.1, read as the reverse complement.
GTTGCGCTGCTCCACGGTGCCGCGTACGGCGGCCCACGCGGCCATCATGGGTTCCAGCGCGGTCTTGATCTGGTAGACGTCGGTGATCTCCTGCGGACTGATCTCCCGGACGAAGACACCGACGCGCGGGGTGATGGTGACGAGACCCTCCACGCTCAACTGCTGCAGAGCGTCACGCACCGGCGTCCGGGACACACCGAACCGATCGGCGAGATCGTCGGTCGAGATTCGCTCACCGGAGGCGATCGTGCCGTTGTAGATCAGCGCGCGGATCTCCTCGGCGACCACGTCCTTGGCCGAGAGGATCCGGACCTGTGAATCCAACGATTTCACCTACTCCATTAGCGCTGATGTGCAAAACCCCCTGAGGCAATCGTAGCCGTAGGACGGGGGCGGCCAACGGCGATCGGGCGGTGTCGGCGGGTGGATCTGAGATGCTGATCCTTGACATGTAGTACATCAGCGCTCACACTTGAGCTTGTGCGCACTTCCCTGAGACTCCGTGTTCTTTCGGCGAAGGACGTCGTCATCGAAGAGATCCGCGCGCTGATCCACAACGGCACGATGACCTCCGGCGACCGGATATCGACCGACGAGCTCGCTGAGCGGTTCGGTGTGTCCCGGACGCCGGTGCGTGACGCTCTGCAGCAGTTGAGCGTGGAGGGTCTCGTCACCATCACCCCGCGCGTCGGTGTCTTCGTCCGGGAGATCAGTCCGCAGGAGATCACCGACGTCTACCAGATCAAGACCGCGCTGGAACCCATGATGGCCGCGTGGGCCGCCGTACGCGGCACCCCGGAACAACGTGTCGCGTTCCGCGGGACCTTCGACGAGCTCGAACGGCTGGCTCACTCCAACGACGTCCAGGAATACGTCCGGGCGCTGGAGGAACGCCGTGAGGCACTGCTCACGATGGCCAGGAGCGACGGGTTGCGTGACTCGTTCGCGGTGCTCGACGGGCGCGTGCGCCTGCTGCGGTTCCGCAACCTCAGCCAGCCGGGCAGGCTCACCGAGTCCGCGGCTCAGCACCGTCCCATCGCGGAGGCGATCGAGGCCGGTGACCCCGAGGCCGCCTACATCGCCATGCGGGACCACATGCTGGACGCCACCGCACGGGTGCGCCTTCTCGTGGTGTCGGAGCAGCCGAACGGCGAACCGGCGCCCACCGCCTACTCAAAGTTGTCGAAACGCACGGAAGGTGCCAGATGATCAACAAGGTCGTGGAGTCGGCGGCCGAGGCCGTCGCCGACATCGAAAGCGGTGCGATGATCGCTTTCGGCGGTTTCGTCGGAGTGCCCGGTGTCCCGAGCACGCTGATCAAGGCGATCGCCGAGCGCGGCCTGCGCGACCTGACGATCATCGCGTGCGAGTCAGGCCGCGGTCGCGCCGGCGCGCAGTCGTACGGGGTCCCCGGCGGCGGCCAGCCGTACATCCCTGAGCCGGAGGACGGCGTCTACCCCGTCGGGTACCTCGCCGAGCTCGGCCAGGTGCGCAAGGCGATCACCACCTTCTCCTCGCTCAACAACCCGAACTTCGACGGGCCGTTGGAGGCGGGTGTCCGGCGGGGCGACGTGGAGATCGAGCTGATCGGGCAGGGCAGCCTGTGTGAACGGCTGCGCTGCGGGCGCGCGGGTCTCGGCGGCGTCTACACCCCGGTCGGCGTGGGCACGAAGATCGGTGCGGGCAAGGACATCCGTCACTTCGACGGTGTGCCGCACGTCCTTGAGACGGCGCTCCGCCCCGATTTCTCCATCATCTCCGCGTACCAGGCCGACCGGTTCGGCAACCTCGTCTACCGGCACGGCGCCCGGACGACGAACCCCGTCGTGGCGGGCAGCGGCAATGTGACGATCGTGGAGGTCGAGGAGGTCGTCGACTACCTGGACCCGCAGCACATCGTCACCCCTAGTCCGTACGTGGACCGGATCGTCCTGAGTGACAGGCGCCTCATGGTGAGGTGACCGGCGGTCCAGCGAGTTCCAGGACCGAGGCGGTCGGGCGGCCTCGGGTGAATCCATCCTCGGGAAAGGAGTTCGGGGGACACTGGGCCCGAACCCCCGGCCAGGCTATGACGCCAGCTCAACACCCCTCCGCGCCATCCCTGACCAGGGTTGGAATCGCGCGACGCATCTCACAGGACTTCCGTGAGGGAGACGTCATCAACCTGGGCGTCGGAGTGCCCATGCTGTGCAGCCTCTTCATCGAGGACGACGAGGACATCTTCCTGCACAGCGAGCACGGCGTCCTCGGGCACGGCAGGCAGGCCCGTACCCAGGACGAGGTCGATCCGTCACTGGCCACGGCGGGCAGGCAGCCGATCGTCCCCCGTCCCGGGATGGTCGTCATGGACCACGCCGAGTCCTTCGCCCTGATCCGGGGCGGTCACCTCGACGCGACGATCCTGGGAGCGTTCCAGGTGAGCGTGCAGGGCGACCTCGCCAACTTCTGGTTGCCCGGGGCGATCGCGGGCGCGGTCGGCGGCGCCCAGGACCTCGCGTTCTGCGCCCGGCGGGTGATCGTCGCCATGCAGCTGCTGCCGCGCCCGCGGCGGTTCGTCAACCGGCTCGAACTGGAGATGACCGCGCCGCGGTGCGTCGACCGGCTGGTCACCGACATCGGCGTGATCGACCTGGAGGACGGCAGGGCGATCGTCCGCGAGCTCGTGCCCGGCTGGAGCCTTGAGGACGCCCAGCGGCTCACCGAGGTGGAGCTCGTGGCCGCGCCGGAGGGCATCGCCGAGGTGACGCTCAAGAGCGACAGGGACGACCTGTGGCACGCGGCGTAGCGGACGGCCGGACCGTCGAGACCGTACGCGGCCCGGTCGCGGCGTCGGAACTGGGGCGGATCCTGCCGCACGAGCACGTGGTCTGCGACCTCATCAAGGACCGGCCGCGGCCCGATCCCACCCTGGACGAGTCCGAGGACGCCGTGGCCGACCTCAAGGAGTTCAAGGCGGCGGGCGGCAGCACGATCATCGACTGCACGAACAACGGCCTGGGGAGGAACCCGGGTCTGCTGCGTTCGGTGTCGGAGCAGACCGGCGTGCACATCGTGATGGGCTGCGGCTGGTACCGCGAGTCCTTCTACGAGGAGGACATGAACAAGGTCAGCGTCGCGGAGCTGACCGAGATCCTGCTTGAGGACGTCAGGACCGGGGTGCACGGCATCCGGCCGGGCGTGATCGGCGAGATCGGGGCCGACCACGGCTACCTGTCCGCGGTCGAGGAGCGGGTGCTGCGCGCCGCGGCGAGGGTCCAGAAGGAGACCGATCTCGGGCTCGTCCTGCACGCGGTGAAGAGCGACGTCGGGAGATGGCAGCTCGACGTGCTGGAGGAGGAGGGCTGCGACCTGCGGCGGGTCGCCGTGGCCCACTGCGACATGTATCCCTACCTCGACTACCACGAGCTGCTCGCGAAGCGCGGCGCGCTGGTGAGCTACGACCGCAACGGTCCCCGCAACCCCCACCAGCAGGAACGGCGCATCCGCAACATGGTGGAGTTCATCCGCCGGGGCTGGGCGTCGCACCTGCTGATCTCCCACGACGTGTGCATCCCGGGGGACCGCGGCAGTGCGGGCGGGCCCGGATACGCGTACGCGCTGAAGCAGGTCGTGCCCGACCTGCTGGAGGCCGGGGTTCCCGGGGAGGTCGTCGAATCCATCATGGTGGACAACCCCGTGCGCCTTCTCGTCGGTTCCTGATCCCTCCGATCCCAGCCATGTTCCATCGACGTCAGGAGAAAACGAGTGACTGACAACCCAGAGGTGGTGCTGTGCCGGACCGAAGGGCGGGTGCGCGTCATCACCTTCAACCGTCCCCGGGTCCGCAACGCGCTGAACGGCGAGATGATGCGGCGCTTCCACCAGGCGGTGGACGACGCCGTCGCCGACCCGGATGTCGGCGCGATCGTCGTCACCGGCAACGGCCCCGCGTTCTCGGCGGGTGCCGACCTCAAGGAGGCCGGGACGGGCCCCCGGCCTGACGACCTGTGGGACCGGTACGCGCACGCGGTCGACAGCGACCGGATCTACGAGCGGTTGTCGCGGGTGCCGAAGCCGGTGATCGCCGCGGTCAACGGGTTCGCCGTGGGCGGCGGTTGCGCGCTCGCGGTGTCGTGCGACGTCGTCATCGCGGCCGACACGGCGCGGTTCGGCTATCCCGAGACCAATCACGGGATCGCCCCGGTCACGGTGGCGGTCGGCCTGAGCCGGGTGGTCGGGCGCCTGCAGGCCCTCGACCTGCTGTTGTCGGGCCGGTTCTTCGACGCGGCCGAGGCCCACGCGATGGGCATGGTCACCAGGGTCGTCCCCGCCGACGACCTGATGACCGAGGCCGTCGGCTACGCGCAGGCCCTGGCGGAGAAGTCGCCGACCGCGATCCGCCTCACCAAGCGGGTCTTCAGGGCCGTTCAGGAGCTCGACTACGACCACGCCTTCGAGTACGCCCGCGACGTCAGTCTGATGACCCGCGAGGCGATGACCGGCGGTCTCGGGACGACGGGGTCGCCGGCCGGTACGGAGAACCGAGCTGCGGGTTAGCCATTGTACATGTGATATTTCAGGTGTAACATTCAAGGCTATACCGCACGAGAAATCAGCCAAGCGCGGATTTCCATCACTCGGGGACGGGATCGCCGCCGTCTCGGCACGACCCCTATCAATCATTCCTTGGACTTTCGGAATCGGGTCAGTGCCCGGGACATGGGAGCGAACAATGAAGGTACGCAGGGTTGTTGCCCCTGCCGCGCTGGTCACGATACTGGCGGCCGCCGGTTGTGGCGGTGGTGAGAGTCCGGCGACGAACGAGCGGCCGACCATCCGATGGGGCGTGGCCACCGAGGGCATCACGTCGATGGACCCGGTCCGTGCCGTACAGCCGGTCGACCGCAGCCTGTCGATGATGCTGTTCGACGGCCTCGTCCGTTATCAGCCGGGCAACGCGACGGCGCCGTTCGAGCCGGGGATCGCGAAGGAGATCCCGCAGCCCGCGACGCAGGACGGCAAGCAGGTCTGGACGATCGCGCTCCGCACGGGCGTGAAGTGCCCCGCCGGCCAGAAGACCCCGGCGTACGACCTGACGTCCGACGACGTGGTGTTCTCGCTGAAGCGGGCGGCGGACCCCGAGAAGTCGACGTTCGCCTCGGTGTTCGCCGCCTACGACACGGTCGAGGCGGTGGACGCCGGCACCGTGAAGGTGACGATGAAGCAGCCGGTCTCGCCCGCCGCGTTCCTGCCCACGATCTCGAACTGGCAGGGCGGGCTCGTGGTGTGCAAGAAGGCGGTCGAGGCCGAGGGCGAGGACTTCGGCAAGCGCCCCGTGGGGCCGGGGCCGTTCAAGTTCGAGAACTGGACCCCGGGCCAGCGCATCACGTTGCTGGCCAACGACGACTACTACCTGGGCAAGCCGCTGTCCGCCGGGTGGGACATCCGGTTCATGGCGGACGACACGGCCCGGCAGGCCGCCCTGTTCGGCGGCGACCTCGACGTCGCGTCGCCCACCGCGACCGGGGACAAGGGCCTTGAGGTCATCGACTCCAGGCAGGGGTTCAAGGTCGTCGAGACCCCGCTCTTCGGCACCTGGTACCTGTTGTTCAACACGAAGGTCGGCCCGACCGCCAACCCTGAGGTGCGCAAGGCGCTGGCGTACGCGGTGAACCGCGACGACTACGTGACCCTGACCGGGAAGCGGACCGCGAAGCCGACGCTCAGCGTGTGGGGGGCCCAGCTGCCGGGCGGCGTCCCCGACGCCCACGTGGAGCAGGCGGGCCTGGCGTACGAGTTCGACGTGGCGAAGGCCCGCCAGATGCTCGCGGCTGCGGGATACCCCAAGGGCTTCGACGTCACCGTCACCGCGCCCAGCAACGCGACCACCTTCCAGGTCCTCCAGGCCCAGATGAAGGAGATCGGCGTCAACGTCAAGATCAAGACGGTGGACGTGCCGACCTGGCAGACGGCGATCATGACCGGCCAGGAGCCGCTCATGCTCACCCTCATCTCCTACCGGCCCACGCCGCAGATCCCGTACACGGACTTCTTCTACGGCCCCTCGGCCGTACGGGGCGGCAAGCACCCGGCGCAGAACTTCGGCGGGTACGACGGTGCCGACGCCCTGATCGAGAAGGCGGCCAAGACGTCCGACTCCGCGGAGCAGGCGCAACTGTGGCAGGAGATCAACGACAAGATCCTCGCGGACGCCGCGGCGAAGCCGCTCTTCGTGGCCTACCAGGCCTACGGCGCGGTCTGCGGGTTCACCATGGGCGGCGTCGAGCCGCCGACCACGATCCCCGGCAACTGGCAGCCGAGTTACAAGTCCACCGTCAATGCCGGAGCCAAGGACTGCTGATCCCGCGCTGTGCGAAAGCCAGGCGGAGAAGCTGTGCGGAAGAGAGGTGCTGTAGTGGCCGAGGTCGAGTTCCAGGTCGTGACCGATGGCGTCGGCGTCATCACACTGAATCGGCCGGAGAAGCTCAACGCGTTCAACTTCGAGATGCACCGGCAGCTGGCGGCGGTGCTCACCGGTGACGAACTGCAGGACTGCCGCGCGGTCGTGCTGCGCGCCGAGGGCCGGGCGTTCTGCGGCGGCACCGATCTCAGCGAGCTGGGCGACCATTTGGGGCAGAGCCGGACGCCCTCGTTCGAGGTGTCCACCGGCACCGAGATGGCGCACAACTTCCGGTACGCACGGCCCGTGATCATCGCGGCGGTGCAGGGCTACGCGCTGGGTCTCGGGACGCTGGTCGTGAACCTCACCGACCTCGTGATCGCGAGCGAGGACGCCGTGTTCGGGCACCCTGAGGTCACGCACGGCCTCGTCCAGGGCAACGGCATCCCGCGGCTGCGCGAGGTCGTCGGCACACGGGCGGCGATGTCGATGCTCGTCACCGGCAGGCGCGTACCCGCGGAGGAGGCCCTGCGGATCGGCATCGTGAACGAGGTCGTGCCCGCAGAACGGCTCGGGGAACGGGCCATGGAGGTGGCGCGGCAGATCGCGGCCAACCCCGCCTACGCGGTGCACATGGCGAAGAGGTTCTTCTACGAGTCCGCCGACATGCCCTACGGCGCCGCCGTCCAGGCGGGCTACCGGGTCATGCGCACCGCGCAGCTGGCGAGGCGGGAGAACGGGGCGAACTTCCAGTGGTGACCACACCACGGGCGGCGACCGAGCCGGAAGGAGCCCCAAGTGATCGATAAGCTCGCCTGCTCGATCTACACGCTGGGTGCCGAAGCCGCCGAGGTCGCCGAGGCCGCCGGTTACGAGTCGGGGTGGACGTCGGAGTCGTACGGCACCGACTCCTTCACCCCCCTGGCCTGGTGGGGCGCCAAGACCAGGACGATGCGCCTCGGCACGGGCGTCGCGCAGATGGCGGCCCGCGCCCCGACCGCGACCGCGATGGCCGCCATGACGCTGGACCGGCTCTCCGGCGGGCGCGTGGTCGTCGGCCTGGGGCTGTCCGGCCCGCAGGTGGTCGAGGGGTGGTACGGGATGCCCTTCGAACGGCCGCTGCGGTGGACCCGTGAGTACGTCACGATCATGCGCGACACGTTCGCCCGGGAGCGTGTCTCCCACAACGGCGAGATCTACAGGCTCCCGGCGACCGGCGGAACCGGGCTGGGGCGCTCGATCCGTCCTGGCATCCGGGACGCCCGTACCGACATCCCCATCTACCTGGGCGCGGAGGGGCCGAAGAACATCTCGCTGGCCGCCGAGATCGCCGACGGCTGGCTGCCGACGAACTTCTCCCCGGAGTTCGACCACTGGTACCGGGAACGGCTTGAGGCCGGGTTCCGCCGCCGGCCCGGGGGACGCCCCGAGAACTTCGAGGTGGCCCCCGGCGTGGCCGTCGCGTTCGGGCCGGACGTCGAGACGGCCGCCGACGAGCTCAGGCCGGGCATCGCCTTCCAGGTCGCGGCCAACGGAGCCGAAGGCATGAACTTCCACTACAACTCCATCGCCCGGCTCGGTTTCGAGGAACCGTGCAGGGAGATCACCGAGCGGTTCAAGGCCCGCGACCGCGAGGGCATGGCGGCCGCCGTACCCACGGAGATGGTCGAGGCGATCGCGCTGGTCGGCCCACCCGAGAAGGTCCAGCGGGACCTTGAGACGCGGTGGCACGACTGCGTCGCCACGACGATCATCGCGCGGACCTCCGTACAGAACCTGCCCATGCTCGCCCACGTGTTCGCGGCATCGCGAGCCGCCTGCGGCGCACCCGTGACCTCACGAGCGGAGAACGGCTGATGGCGCGTTACTTCCTGAAGCTGTTCGGGCGGCTGCTGCTGACCCTGGCGGTGGTCTCCACCGCCGTCTTCTTCCTGATCCGGCTCACCCCCGGCGGTCCCGCCGTGGCCATCCTGGGCCAGGACGCGTCCCCGGACGCGGTGGCGCGGCTCAACGAGAAGCTCGGACTCACCGACCCGGTGTTCCTGCAGTACTGGAAGTTCCTGACGCAGCTCGCCCAGGGCGACCTCGGCAACTCGCTCACCAACGGCCTGCCGGTGAGCGAGACGATCCTGAGTGTGCTCCCGCACACGCTCGAACTCGCGGTGGCGGGACTCCTCATCGGCAAGCTCGGCGGGATCGCCCTCGGCATCGTGGAAGCGGTGTGGAAGGACAGGTCGCCCGACGTCGTCGGGCGGATCCTGTCGCTGATCGGGCTGTCCTTCCCGAGCTTCTTCGTCGCCGTGCTGCTGATCCTGTTCATCGCGCTGCCACTCGGTCTGCCGACCAACGGGGTCGCCTCCTTCACGGAGCTCGGCGCGAACCTGCAACGGATCCTGTTGCCCGCGCTGGCCATGGGAATCGTGAGCACCGCCTACACCTCCCGAATCACCCGCTCGCTCATGGTCGAGGTCATCGGGGAGAACCACGTCCGTACGGCACGGGCGAAAGGGGTGCGGGAAGGCCGCGTCCTGGTGCGCCACGTGCTCCAGCCCGGCTCACTTCCGCTCGTCCCGATCGCCGGCATCTCGTTCATCACCCTGGTGGGGGACGCGGTGCTCATCGAGACGGTGTTCGCCCGCCCGGGGCTGGGCAGCCTGATGGTCAACGCCATGCAGGCACGTGACTACACGACCGTGCAGGGGTGCATCATCGTGATCACCACGGTGATCGTCCTCGTGAACGCGGCCGTCGACGCCCTCTACCACGTCCTCGACCCCCGAACCAAGACGGTGTGAGGTCCTCCATGGATCCGACAAGCCTCCGGCCGCTCTGCATCCACAGCCCTCGGCGCCCGAGCGACGTCGAGACGACACGAATGCCGGTACGAGCATGACGACGAACGACCCGGGAGCGGTGGTGACCGCCGCCGTCCCCCCGCCAGACAAGGGCGGTTCACGATATGCCTCGCAGCCCCGGAGGAGGGGACTGCGCCGGCTCAATCCGCTGCTGATCATCGGCGGGCTGATAATCATCTTTCTGGTGTTCGTCGCGCTCTTTCCGGCCCTGTTCACCTCTCAGGACCCGGCGCAGCAGGATCTGGCGGCCCAGCTGGAGCCGCCGAGCGCCGAACACTGGCTCGGCCGCGACCAGTTCGGCCGGGACATCTACACGCGGCTGATCTACGGCACCCAGGTCTCGATGGTCATCGGGGTGTCGTCGGTGCTGCTGGGGATGGCCGTGGGCGTTCCGGTCGGGATGATCGCCGGCTACTTCCGGGGGAAGACCGAGCGCGTGATCATGTGGATCGTCGATGTGAAGATGGCGTTCCCCGGGCTCATCCTCGCCCTGCTCTTCGTCGCCCTGTTCGGGCAGGGAGTCTGGAACATCACGCTGGCGATCGTGATCGGGATCATCCCGGTGTTCGCACGGCTCGCGCACGGTCCCGCCCTGGCGTTCCGGGAGCGGGAGTTCGTGAAGAGCAGCATCGTGTTCGGCGCGCGGGCGCCGTGGATCCTGTACAAGCACATCTGGCCCAACCTGCGCAGCGAGATGGTGGTCATCGCCAGCATGACCGCGGCCGTGACGATCCGGATCGAGGCGGGCTTGAGCTTCCTCGGCCTCGGCCTGCCGCCCCCCACGGCCACGTGGGGTGGAATGCTCCGCGACGGCACCACCTACCTGCAGACAGACCCGTTGTTCTCGCTGGTGCCCGGATTGGCGATCTTCGTCGCGGCCCTGGGCTTCAACCTCCTCGGTGACGGACTGCGGGATGCCCTGGATCCCCGGACCGCGAACAGTTGACCTGCCGGAGACCGGCCGACCCGAAGGTGTGTCGATGACCGACGTGACCGAGTCCGAAATCCACGAACATCCGCGGACCCCGGCGCCGGACGGATGTCTGTCCGTGCGGAACCTGACGACGGTGTTCACGACCAAGCGCGGGACCGTGGCGGCGGTGACCGATGTGAGCTTCGACCTGCGTGCCGGAGAGACATTGGGGATCGTCGGCGAGTCCGGGTCGGGCAAGAGCGTGACCGCGATGTCCATCCTCGGGCTGATCCCGAAGCCGCCGGGCAAGGTCGTGTCCGGCGAGATCCGGGTGGACGGGAAGGACCTGCTGGCGCTCGACCGCCGCAGCCTGCGGGCGGCGAGCGGGTCGGACGTGGCGATGATCTTCCAGGATCCGATGACCTCGCTCAACCCGGTCCATCGGATCGGAGCGCAGATCGCCGAGGGAATCCTGACCCACCAGCGCAGGCCGTCGAAGGCCGACAGGGAGGCGGCCCGGCGCCGGGCCGTCGAACTGCTCGCGGCCGTCGGGGTGCCGGCGCCGGAACGGCGCGCCCGGCAGTATCCGCATGAGCTGTCCGGCGGCATGCGGCAGCGGGTGATGATCGCCATGGCGATGAGCTGCGACCCGAAGGTGCTCATCGCCGACGAGCCGACCACCGCGCTCGACGCCACGATCCAGGCGCAGATCATGCGGCTGCTGCGCGAGGTACAGCAGCGCACCAACGTCGGGATCATGCTGATCACCCACGACATCGGCCTGGTGGCGCAGAACGTCGACCGCGTCCTGGTCATGTACGCGGGGCGGGTGGTGGAGATGGGCACCGTCGAGGAGGTGCTCGGAAACCCCAAGCATCCCTACACCGTCGGCCTGCTCCGGTGCACGCCGAGCCGGCTGCCGGTGGACTCCGTCCGGCGGCGGCTCACGCCGATCCACGGCCTTCCGCCCAACCCGATGGACCTGCCCCCCGGATGTTCCTTCGCGCCCAGGTGCGGTCTCCGCGGCGACCGGGAGCGGTGTCTCCTGGAACAGCCGGAGCTGCGCCCGGCGCCGACGGACGACCACCGGTCCGCATGCCACTTCCTTGAAGAGGTCACCCCCTGAGCGTGTCCCCGCGCTCGTGCTCGACGGTGAGGAGTCGGAACCCATGTTCCACAGCACACAGCAAGACGTGATGGACCCCGCGGAACCGGCCGGGGAGGAGCTGCTGCGGATCGAGGGACTCAAGGTCCACTTTCCGCTCGGCAGGCGCAGACGCGGCCGGTACGCCGAGACGGTGTACGCCGTCGACGGCGTGGACTTCACTCTGCACAAGGGCCAGACCGTCTCGCTCGTCGGGGAGTCGGGGTGCGGCAAGTCGACCGTCGCGCGGTCGATCGTCGGGCTGGCCCGCCCGACCGCCGGGTCCATCCGGTACAAGGGCATGGACCTGAGGACCGCGAGCCGGAGCCAGATGCGGATGCTGCGGCGGGAGGTGCAGATCGTCTTCCAGGACCCGTTCGCGTCGGTCAACCCGCGGATGCGGGTGCGGGACATCATCGAGGAGCCCCTCCGCGTGCAGGGACTCCCACGGGACAAGTACGTGGCCGAGGAGCTCCTGGAGATGGTCGGGCTCCAGCCGGTGTACGCGAACCGGTTCCCGCACGAGTTCTCCGGCGGGCAGATGCAGCGCATCGGCATCGCGCGCGCGCTCGCGCTGAAGCCGCGGGTTCTGGTGCTCGACGAGCCGATCTCCGCGCTCGACGTGTCGATCCAGGCCCAGATCATCAACCTGCTCATGGACCTGCAGGACGAACTGGGACTCGCCTACCTGCTCATCGCGCACGACGTGGCCGTCGTGCGCGCCGTCAGCCACCGCGTGCTGGTGATGTACCTGGGCCGGATCGTCGAGGCGGGCCCCGAGGTGCTGTCCGACCCCGGCCACCCGTACACGCAGGCGCTGCTGAGCGCCATCCCCTCGGCTGAGGTCGGCTCCCGCGGCTCCAGGAAGGAGATCATCCTTGAGGGCGACGTCCCCAGCCCGACCGATCCGCCGAGCGGCTGCCGGTTCCGTACCCGGTGCTGGAAGGCCGCCGACGTGTGCGCGGAGGAGGAGCCCGCACTGCTCGACCGCACCGGGCTGGGCGTGCTCAACGCCTGCCACTTTCCCGTCCGCGAGTAGCGCGCGAAACACCGAAGGCCCGGAAGCCGCTGTGGCGGCTTCCGGGCCTTTCCCGCGCCGGAGATCAGAGGCGGTAGATGTGGTACACCTTCTGGAAGGTCTCGTGGACGGTCCAGGTGCCGTTCCAGCCGACGGGGAAAACCGCGCTCGACCCGGGCGTGAGCTTGACGGGTTCGCCGCCGTCCTCCTGCACGGTCATGGTGCCGGAGATCACGTAGATCGACTCCTCCCGGTTGGGGTACTCCCAACGGGACGAGCCGGGCGCGCACTCCCAGGTGCCGATGATGAACTTCTTGTCCTCGCTCATGTGCAGGACACGGTTGCGGGTGAGAATCTCGGCGGGCTCGATGGGCGTGGCACTCGGCGGTACGAGAGGCCGCTGCTTCGATTCGCTCAGGTCAAGGTCTTCGGGGCGAAAGTTCATCGTCATGGATCGCTCCTCACTTCGTCGGGATCGCCGGACGGCCCGGCCCCGGTCCTCGCCGGGGCCGATGGCGGCGGTGCTGCGTGAAGTCTTTCCTTTGAATTCTATACTTGATATATCACATGTCAAATCTGGTGCGTATAAAGTACGACGGTCGTCACCCGTGCGCCCCGCCGGCCGGCCGGCTGTCTCCGGCCTCCCAGGCGGTCGCGCGGGGGAGATCGAGGACACGTTCGAGCCAGGAGCCGCGGGCGGCCTTCGACGCCCGGCTGACCGTGGTTCCGGGGGCCTGCTCCGTGAAGCCGTGGAACGCCCCCGCCCAGATGTGCAGCTCGGCCTGGCCGCCGACCGCCCAGATGCGTGTCGCGTAGTCGACGGCCTCGTCACGGAACACCTCGCAGGCGCCCGCGTCGATGTAGGCGGGCGGGAGGCCGGACAGGTCGGTCGCCCGCGACGGGGCGGCGTACGGGGACACCTCCGGGCCGCCCGCGTCGTCACCCAGCAGGAAACGCCAGCCCCAGAGGTTGCTGTTACGGTCCCACCAGCCGATCCCGTCGTACTGGTGACTCGACGCCGTGGTGTTCCTGTCGTCGATCATCGGGCAGTACAGCCCCTGCCCGGCGATGGCGGGCCCGCCCCGGTCACGGGCCAGCAGCGACACGCCCGCGGCGAGGCCGCCGCCCGCGCTGCGCCCCATCACGACGATCCGCCCCGGGTCGAAGCCCAGTTCGCCGGCGTGCTCGGAGACCCAGACGAGACCCGCGTAGCAGTCCTCGACCGGCGCGGGATGCGGGTGCTCGGGTGCGAGCCGGTACTCGACCGAGACCGCGACGAGCCCGTAGACGTCGACGAGCTCCACGAAGCTCTCCATGGACCAGAACCGGTTGCCCATGCACATCCCGCCGCCGTGGATGTTGTACAGCGCGGCCGGCGTCGTGACCCCGCCCTTCGGACGAAGGATGGAGACGGTGAGGTCGGGAGCCCCCGCCGGGCCCGGGATCACCCGGTCCTCGAACTCCACCGGGCGGTCGCCGAGGATCTCCTCGATGGGCTTGGTCATCGACCCGCCGCCGTCGCGCCCCGCGCGTACGGTCTCCGGGCCGAGCGGCGGGCCCTCGCCGACGTGGAGCGCCTCGTAGGCGGGCAGAAGGTCGGGGTCGAACGGGACGGGCGTCACGGTCATCGGGGCTCCTTCGGGTCTCTGACGGGGAAACGGCCGCGTCCTCGTGCCGGGGGAAACCGGGTCCTGCCTGGTCTCGCGAGGGGAGCCACCGAAGGCTCGGCGCTCTTGCGTGGGCCCGGTTCCGCGCCCGGCCGGGCGCGTGACGTCGTTTCGAGGATGAAAACAGCTCACATACTAGATGTGATGTATCAATCCATCTATTATGTGATGGGGCGCCCGGGCCGGAAGGCATATGCCGTCCGGCCCGGGAACCGGGTCTAACGCGCCGGGTCGAACTCGGCGGGATAGACCGTCGTGCCGATCAGCCTGCCGAACCCGTCAAGCGTGAAATGGTCGAGAACCTGCCGGGACTCGTCGAGCCCGAACAGCACACCCCGCGAACGGACGCTGCGGATGTCACGGTGGTCGGCGACCGTCACCGCCGCGCAGGGGAGCGCCTTCTCCCGCCAGGCGAACAGGAAGATGCCGGGGCGCAGTTCGTAGGCGGTGCACTCGTCGGTGTCCGCGAGCCCCTCCTCGGAACCGGCCAGGCACTGCCAGGCGTACTGCCGCGGCCCGAGGTAGATGTGCTCGTACACGCGGTCGTGGCCGTACTCCCACAGCACACGGCGGCCGGTGAGCGCGGTGGACGGCGCGGGCGGAAGCATGGTCGACTCCACGCCCTCGATCCGCGCCGTCGCGAAGCACTGCAGGACCCGGGGCCGGCCCGGTGAGGGGTCGCCGGCCAGGGTGAGCACCGAAAGCGCGTGCCCGCTCGTGAAGTCGAGCGCGAGGCTCACGGACTCCGTCGGCGTCTGCGTGTGGCGGAACTGTACGTAGAAGAGATCGTCCGCGACCCGGAACGCGTCGTAGCGGCCCTCTCCTGAGGCCGAGACGTCGTCTCCGCGCCCCGGGCTACGCGTCCACGTGACGGTTTCCGCACCGAAACGGTGCGTGATGCGGGTGCCGTGGTCGTCGTAGAGCACGACCACGCGGCCGACGAGGGCGGGTGGCGGATCGGTTCTGGTGAGACCGATGTCCGCGGCCGCGAGGAGTCCGTGGACGGGTTGACGGATCGAGGCTTCGGAAAGGTCGCTGATCATGGTTCTCCTCACCGGAGGAAGACGGAGGCGAGGGTGAGCGAGGAGGCCACGGGCGCGGATGGGGCAGCGCCTGTGGCTCCCGCTCGGCTCATCGAGCTCGGTTTCGCCCGAAACGGCGGGCTCTGGTCTGTAAGTAAGCGCGCGGCTGTACGCCGGTCGTCAGGTGTAACGCTGGTTATGTGGAGCGGGATGAACGGGATGGAGACGGCGCGGTGGAACCCGGCGAAGTCGTGGGCGAACGCCGTGGCGACGTGGCCGATCCGCGCCTCTTGAACAGGATCGTTCAAGACTTACCTCCCTTGCCTCAAGGGCAAAGCTTGCCGATCCCATATGGCATCCCGCCAGGTTCGGTGCTGTCAAGGTGATTTGAGCGGGCACCGGATCGGGTGATCGCCGCACGTCCGGTGCCGACGGCGTGCTCCGGAGCGTGTCGGCGGCCGTTACAGAGGTGGACGGAGCCTCTCACAGGCCTCGGCGTACTCCGCGACGATCCGTTCGACGATCTCGGCCGCCGGGAGCACCGAGTGGATGAGTCCGGCGGACTGACCCGCCTCGGCCTTGCCCCAGGTGACGTCGCCGTACAGCGCGGCGTCCCGCAGCGTCGAGGCCTGGAACGCCTTGCCGCGCACGTCGATGTCCGCGTTGGACTCCTCAAGTTCGATCATGCGGGCCGTGAACTCGTTCGCGAGCGCACGGGTGACGCCGAGCCCGCGTCCGACGGCTCGGGTGCCGTCGACGGTCGCCGCGAGGACGGCGGCCTTGTAGTTCGGGTGGACGCCCGCCTCGTGGCTGGCGAGGAACCGGGTGCCGAACTGCGCGGCGTCGGCCCCGAGGGCGAGCATCGCGGCGAGGCCCGCGCCGTCTGCGACGCCGCCGGAGGCGATGACGGGGACGCCGGGGACCGCGGTGACGACGGCGCGTACGAGGACCTGCGTGGTGACCATGGCGGGTGGCGGGTGGCCGCCCGCCTCGGCGCCGACGACGATCAGCCCGTCGACGCCCGCCGCCGCGGCCTTGTGGGCGTGCTCGATGCCGGCGACGACGTGCAGGCACGTGGTGCCGATGTCGCGGAAGCGCTCAAGGTAGCGCTGCGTCCCGCCCTGGGCCGCGATCAGGATCGGCGGCCTGCGCCGGAGGAGGAGGTCGATCACCTCGTCGGCGCCCCGCCGGTAGAGGGGAAGGTTGACGGCCCACGGGCGGTCGGTCCCGGCGGCCATCTCGTCGAGCGTGCGGGTGAGGTCGGGGATCCGCATCGGGCCCGCGGCGACGACGCCGAGTCCACCGGCCCGGCTCACGGCGAGCGGCAGGGCGGAGTTGGACGAGGCCCAGGACATGCCGCCCTGAATGATCGGCAGGTCGATTCCGAGCAGACGGGTGACGGAGGTGGAGATCACGCCCCCACCTCGCTGCGCTCCTGGTCGAGCAGCCCGCGCGCGTGGGCCGCGAGCTGGTTCTTCTGCACCTTCGAGCTCGCGGTCATCCCGATGTCCTCGAACCCGTCCACGATGCGGAGATAACGGGGGACCTTGAACCCGGCGAGGTGCGTGCGGGACCAGCCGAGCAGTTCCTCCTCGGTGGCGTCACCGGACTCGGTGAGCACGACGAACGCGAAGGGAACCTCGATCAACCGCTCGTCGGGGACCCCGACCACGGCGGCCTGGTGGACGCCGGGGTGGCGGTGCAGGGCATCCTCGATGTCGGCGGGCGCGACGTTCTCCCCACCGACCCTGATGATGTCCTTCGTGCGTCCGACGAAGTGCAGGCGCCCGGCCTCGTCGAGGACGCCGATGTCGCCGGTGAACAGCCACCCGTCGGAGTCGATGGTCGCGGCGGTCTGTTCGGCGTCGTCGAGGTAGCCCCGCATGACGTTCCAGCCGCGGACGAGGATCGAACCCGGCTCGTCCGGGGCGCAGTCTCGACTGCCGTCGAGGGCGCGGATGCGGACCTCCACACCCGGCTGGACGCGCATCGCGCCGGAGGCCCGTACGGCCTCCTCCTCCCACCAGGCGGACAGTGCGACGTTGGGGGAGGCCTCGGACAGGCCGTAGGCGGCGACGCACTCGGTGGCGCCGAGTTCGTCGATCACGCGCCGGATCACGGTGGAGGACGCCGCGACCCAGGCTCCCCGCAGGTGCAGCGTCCGCCGGGCGCGGTCGGGGTGGTTGAGCAGCATCAGCGCGATGGTGTCGTTGCCGGAGAAGTGCGTGCACCGTTCCGCCTCGAACAGGCGCAGCGCCTCGGCGGGCTCGAAGCGCGCCATGGTCACCAGGGTGGTGGCGTGCTGGATCGACGCGAGCACCGAGAGCGTGCTCCCCGCGACGTGGAAGAACGGCCGCGCGCTGTGGTAGCGGTCGCCAGGGCGCAGGCCGAGGCGTACCCCGGCGAAGAAGGCGTCGGCGCACATGCTGCGGTGGGTGAGCAGCACGCCCTTGGGCCGCGAGGTGGTGCCAGAGGTGTACTGGACCAGCAGGACGTCGTCCGGGTCGGCGGCGGGCGGTACGGTGCCCACCTCGCTCCCCGCCTCGACGAAGTCCGACCACGCGGTCCCCCACTCGGGGACGTTCTCGCCGAGGACGACGACCGACCTGAGCTCGGGCAGAGCCGGGCAGGTCGGGGTCCCGGCGTGACCGATGCCGATCTCGCGCAGCATCGTGATGAAGTCCACGCGCAGGACCCGGTCCGCGACGAACAGGGTGGAGATGCGGGCGTGGCGCAGCGTGTACTCCACCTCACCGGCGGTGAACCGGGTGTTCACCGGGACGGTGACGGCTCCGACGCTCCCGAGGGCGACGAACAGGGCGACCCAGCGTGGCTCGTTGCCGAGGCAGACGCCGACCCGGTCGCCGCGCCCGATGCCGGCGGCGGTGAGGGCCGCGCGGATGCGGGCGACCTCCCGGGCCAGCTCGGCGTAGGTGATCCGTTCGTCGGCGGTGACCACCGCCTCGACGTCGGGAGCGAGCAACGCGGCGCGGTCCAGCGCTTCGTGCGCGGTGACGGGACACGCCGTTCTGAGGTCCATCAAGCTTCCTCCGTCCCGGAGCCGGTGCGCCGGACCTGTGGTCCGCCCGGGGCGACGTACGCGCAGATCATGATCGCGTCGGTCATCGAGCCACCTCCTCGTGCTGGCTCTAGGAGTACGCAAATCTGTTGACGTTGTCAACACTCTAGGGATCGTTTGTGTGGTCGCGTTCCTGACGCTCCATGTCCAGCGCGAGGTCGGCGAGCTTGTCGAGCGCGCGCACCAGCACCTTTTGCTCCTCCGGGGCCAGGACGGCGAGGAACGTCGCGTCGCGCTCGTTCGCCGCGTGTATGAGGCCGCGGTAGACCTCCACACCCGTCTCGGTGAGCGCCAGCTGGGAGGTCCGCCCCGACCCCGCGGTCCGGTTGACCAGGCCCCGTTCCGTCAGCTTGGTCACAATGCGGCTCATCTGCGCTTTGTCCAGACCGGCGCGTCTCGCCAGCCGATTCAGGGTGAGCGTCGGATCGGACGCGATCAGGGCGATCGCCCGCCACTCGCCGAGGGTGACGTCGAACTCGCGGCGGTAGCGCAGGGCCGCGCTGCGGGAGAGGGCCGCCGATGTGCGTGACAGGCGATAAGACAGCAGCTCGGCGATGGGGACGAGATTCCTGACGTTCGCGCGCTCGGACATGGGGAGATCGTAGTAGGCGAGGGGCCGGTGTTGCATCATCAACAACCAGGTCCATCGAGGGCGATCGTCACGGCCGCGCCTGCCGCCTCCTCCACCGGGCCGTCCACCGTTCGCCGACGCCCTCGCCTCCCCGGACCCGAGCCGGCGGCACTCCCTCGCGACGCACGTCGCCGGGTCCCTCGTGAGACCGCGGCCGACAGCGGCCGCACACTATGACGCACCCGGGGGCTTGTGGCAAGACCCGGGGCGTGCCGCAAAATCTCCGACCGAGACGAGAATCCACGGAAATGAGGAGAGTCATGATCTCGGCTGAGGAGCGGTACCGGAAGCGTCGTATCGAGGTCGACGGGCTTGAAATGGCATACGTCGAGGAGGGAGAAGGCGATCCGATCGTTTTTCTTCACGGCAACCCGACTTCGTCGTACGTATGGCGGAACGTAATCCCGTACCTGGCGGGCAAAGGGCGCTGCATAGCCCCGGACCTGATCGGGATGGGCGATTCCGCGAAACTTCCGGCCGGCGGGCCGGACTCATACCGCTTCATCGAGCATCGCCGCTATCTCGACGCGTTCCTTCAGGCCCTCGGTGTGCGTGAGCGGGTGGTCCTGGTGCTGCAGGACTGGGGTTCGGCCCTGGGTTTCGATTGGGCGTACCGCCATCCTTCCGCACTCCGGGGTATCGCCTACATGGAGGCGTTCGTGGCTCCGATCCCCTCGTGGAGCGACTGGCCGGAGCCTGCGATCGCGTTCTTCCAGGCGATCCGCTCCTCCGCGGGTGAGGAGATGGTCCTCGACCGGAACTTCTTCGTCGACGAGGTCCTGCCCGCGGAGGTGCTGCGAGGACTGTCGGAGGCGGAGATGGCCGTCTACCGTCGTCCCTACACGGAACCGGGCGAGTCACGCCGGCCGACGCTGACCTGGCCTCGCGAGGTTCCCGTCGCGGGCGAACCACGCGATGTCCACAACGTCATCACGCGTTATGCGGAGTGGCTCGCCACGTCTTCGGTTCCCAAGCTGTTCATCGAGGCGGTTCCAGGAACGATGTTCGAAACACACCGGGCCGTCGCCCGGTCATGGCCGAATCAGGCACACATCACGATCACCGGTGGCCACATGGTTCAGGAAGACGCTCCCGATCAAATCGGGGAGGCCGTTGTCTCCTGGCTACGAGACCTCCCCTGAAAAAGGCGACGGCACCCGGACCGGAGCGATGCCGGTTGAATGCGATGTCAGTGGCCGTGCGCCGCCGCACTCAGCGATCGTCGACCAATCTCAGAAGGTACGGTGCCGCCTCCTCAAGTGAGGGGAAACACTCATCCGCCTTGGTCAGCTCACCAGAAGCGTGAGTGGTGGCCACAGCGATCACCGTGCACCCCGCCGCCTTCCCGGCGGCCACCCCGTGCGGGGCGTCCTCGATCACGACGCAGTCGACCGGATCGATCAGGAGAAGTTCAGCGGCCTTGAGATAACCCTCAGGATGAGGCTTTGACCGTTCGACGTCCTCGCCGTAGATCTGCACCGAGGGCAACGGAAGCGAGGCGAGCCGGAAGCGCCGGCGAACAGGGGTTCGGCTGCCTGAGGTGACCAGCGCCCAAGGACGCCGATCCAGCTCGCCCAGCAGGGCCACAGCCCCGGGTGCCGCCGGGAAGGCGTCACCCTCCTCGACCATCAACTGGTTCAACACCCTGCGCTCAGCGGTTGGATCGAGGTCAGGGGCGACATCGCGGACGGTGTCCTCAGGCCGACGGCCGTGAGTGAGGCTCCACACCAGGTCTCTGTCCAGCCCGCGCATGCGCGACCAGGCGTCCCAGATTCGTCGATGCGTCGCGGCGGAATCGAGGAGCACCCCGTCGACATCGAACAGCACAGCCTTGATCGCCATGGGACGGAGGATGACACAGATGGAGCATGCGGCGGCCGACCGGGCCACAGCGGATGACCACTTGGGGGTGACCGTCCTCGTCCTGGGTGGTGCGGTCGTACCAGAAGCCGGACCGGCTGAGCGGGCCGTCGCGTCCCCCGCCCCAGTTCGGGGGGACGAGGCTGAACAGGGTGTCGATTCCCCAGTAGACGAAGGGGGTGTCGCTCTCGTCCTGGACGGCCCGGGCCAGAGTGGTCTTGCCGGCGCTCGACGTCCCGTTGAGGAAGACGACGCGGCCTCCGGACCTGACGTGTGACATGCCGGCCACTGTATTGCGGCCGGTCCAACGGCGGACGGCCCTCAGCCAGGCACAGGAGGCGGTCTCAGCGGCATCGGTGCCGCGAGGGGGTGTCCGCCAGGATGCGTTCCAGGGTGCGTCGGCCCATCCGGCTCATGGCCGGGTTGGTTTCCAGGTAGTACCAGACGAGTCCCATCGCCTGAGCGAAGGCCCACGCTCTGCCTCGCTCCCATTCGAGGTCGTCACACCCGAGGCCCAGGCGGAGCGCCTGCCGCGGTCCGGCCTCAAGCAGATGCCAGGCGCTCACGAGATCCAGAGCGGGGTCGGCCGGTCCGAAACCGCCGACGTCGAGAATCCCGGCCAGCCGGCCGGCGGACACAAGCACGTTGCCGGGAATGAGATCACTGTGGTTCATCACGTCGTCTGCTTCGCGGGGGAGACTCCGAAGGCTTTCCCACATCTGGCGAAGCCGGCGGACGTCCAGGAGTCGTTCGCTTTCCTTGAAACAGGTCTCCATCCACGCGTCGTGGGACCGAAGGTCGCCTCCCCGGCCTTTGCCGGAAAACGTACGGCCACGCGTGTCGATCGCGCGCAGGTCATTGATGAGATCAGCCAGATCGTGGGCGAACGCGACCGATCCGCCCGGGTCCTCCTCGGTGGCCACGACGCCGGGTAGCCACGTCTGCACCGACCATGGAAGCGGGTATCCCGCGCCGGGTTCGCCGAGCGCCACCGGCTCGGGCGTGGGGAACCGCGTGCGACCCGCCAGTTCGCGGGCCGCCTCCGCCTCGGACTCCAGCTGGCGCCGCGTGGAGTCGACATCTCCGGACTGCAGAGGGAACCGGGCTGCGAAGTGGTCGCCGATGCGGAAGATGGCGTTGACCGTCCCATGATGGGAGATGCCCGTGACAGGAAGGCCCCGCCACTCAGGGAACCGCTCATCCACCAAGGCGCGCGCCGTCTCCGGTGACACCGTCAACTGATTGGCGTGCATCTTCACGCCGACAGCCTCCCGCGCCTCAGTCCGCCCCCGCAACGCGTTTCCGGCCCCGTAAGGCCGCTTCGAGCCATACCGCCAACCGCAGACCGAACAGACCCATGCCCATGCCCATGACCTGAGCCTTTCCCTCCAGAGCGGGCAACGAGAATTGAACCCGCGCTGCCAGCTCGGGAATCGCGTGGACAACGTCCTGTGGGGATTCTGGCCGGGCTCCGGGCAGGTCATGAGTCACTCTGCCCAATCGCGCGATGATCAATAATGTGACCCTGTGGAGGATTACCAACGAGCGCTGATCGGCCGCATGGTCGAACACCTCGACCTGTACGCCTCGAACCGGATATCGCTGCCAAAGCTGGTTGAGGATCTTTGGGGGCTGTTTGAGGCGTCGGGCCCTCGTGAGCTTGAGATCAGAGACTCATTTCAGTGGCTGTGGGCCGATCTCGACGGAGAGTGTGACTTGAGGACTCAGCCGTGGGCACCGGCCGGGGAGGCTGATGATGATCGCTTGACAAGGGCGTTAGGTGAACTGCGCTCGTGGGCTACACGAGTGGCCGCAGGCGAACTTCCCGCGTGACCGCACACACCTCCGCCCGCCTGCCGTCGACCCGCCCGCAGGCGGGATGGGCAACCCCCGCCTCGGCCATCGACAGGCCGGCGGTGGTGAACGCGTCCGTGGGGTCATCCCGGTGCTCTGACCTGGCTACTGGATGGTCATGCGGTAGCCGTGGTCGGTGGAGTTCGGGCAGAGGAAGACGGTGAGGGCTCCGGAACGGCCCAGGACGAGTTGGGTGGGGTCACAGGTGTTCTGGCACTCAACGCTCTCCCGGGCAAGGTGGCGTTCTTCGAGAGGACGCCACCGTGGTTCGCTGCCCGCGTCCCATTCGTCGCTGTCCAGTTTGAGGAGCGGCTCGGTCTCGGTGCCGCAGACGTCGCAGGGCAGCGGGTACATGTCGGTGAGGTGCCAGGACTCCCATCCGCCGATCTTGCAGCCAGGCGCGATGGACAACAGGCACGGGTAGGGATGGCCGGCTTCCTCGTCCCATGCGTTGAGGGCCGTTTGGAGCTGTTCGGGGAGCTCCTCGAAATGCGGGTATTCAGTGACCCGTTCGGGGTGCAGGACACAGGGCCGCGGTAGGTAGTACTCGACGGCGCGCTCCCATTCGTGGACGTTGAGGTGCTTGGTGGAGGCGGTGGTGTGCGGCCGGGGCGGCGGCTCGTGTCGCGGGTCGGTGATGTCGGCGGTGTGGCGCCAGATGAGTTCGACGGCGGGGCCGTTGATGTCGGGCTGGTCGTGGTCGTTGGGGCACCACAGCACCTGCAGGAGGTCCTTGCCCTGGGGGAAGGGGATCTCAGGGAGATCGCGGGCGTAGAACTGCGCGACGGCGACCATGGCCACCGGGGTGTCCGGAGGGCGCTCCTCGAAATCATCGAAGCGAGGGCCGGTCGTGCGTCCGCTGTTGAACCACACCCGGAAGGGACGGCCGCAGGCGGGTCAGGGTTCGTCGGACGGCCACAGGAGGGGGCCGCCGATGTGGCTGTCACGTATGCCCGGTGTGCCGGGTCGGGGGTGGAGGCGGACCGTCGTGCGCGCGTAGGCGCTCAACTCGGGGAACACCTGGGTGATGTCGACCGGCGAGCCGGGGGTGGTGAGGGCCATGGAGAGGGAGCGTAGACGGCGTCACCGACAGGGGAACGGGACGGCTACAGCTCGTTGCCGGTGCCGCGCGGCGGCTCGGCGCTGAGGTCGCCAGGCTGGTCAGATGCAGCGGGCGCGCGGCGCGGTGACGGCTGGTATCAGCGCTCATGCCGCACGCTCGGACGGCGGGCGGCAGAAGGTCGGGTACGGCGGTGCGGTGTGCCGTCGCTTGATTTTCACAGGGACGATTCGGCAACCTTTTTCTGGAAGGGTGAATCCTTTCTATGGCAAAGGGGCTGACTCAGGTGGATCTCGGAGCGGTGCAGGTGGTCACGCTGGGAGCGGCATGCCTGATCGCCGGGATCGGCGTCTACGCGCTGGTGACCAACCGGTTGCCGCGCTTGCCTTTCTTCCGCGCCGCTCGTTATGCGCCTCGACGTTACGGATGGGGAGTTCTGCTGATAGCGGCCTTCGGGTTCACCTCGACACTGGGTTTGGACGCGATGGAGCCGGGCTCGTGGCAGGACCTGGCATTACTCGTACTGTCGTGTGGATTTCTCGTTTCAGGAATAGGGCTGGTGATGTTCTCAGCGAAGCGACCTCGGCGGTCTTCCTGAAATCCACGGGGAACCGTCCGCCCGCCTCACCCGCCGCCGCGTCGGTCCAGTGGCTCCGGCCGGCGTTCGGTCGCCCTGCCCTGTACGGAGATCAGCCACCGCAGGAGGGCGATCGAGAGGGCGGTGGAGGTTCTCTTCCTGGCGTGCGACCATCGGCTCATGACATTGATCAGAAAGGGCCATGCCGCGTAGGCGCCCCTCCGAGGTCCGCGCACACCGGTTGAGGTGCGGAACCCACAGAGCCTCGATTCATCAGGTGCCGGGTCTCACGTCCCGCCCCATGGCCGCGGTGATCACCCTGGAACACACCCTCCTGGAGCCGGGTGAGGTGGCCGAGAGGCTGCTGGCCTGGACACAGGACGTCATCCCCGGCACCGCCACCCGGCTCCCGCCCACGTGCTCATGCTCTGGGTGTTCGTGGGAGGTCGACCCACGTGGGGAACTCGAACGAGTACTCGTCGCGTTGCCGCGCTGGGCCTGGCCGTGCCTCTACAGCCTGGTGCTCCCCATCGACAGAAGCTTCCTCGCCAGGACGACGCCGGACCCTCGTGCCTCACCTGACTGGCCGTGGTGGCGGCAACGGCGACGTCCGTATTTCGGAGACGTCACGGGCTGACCGGGCGGCGGGACCTGCCTCTCCCAGATCTCAAGCTCGTCAACACCGGATGGCGCGCGCCACAGCGCTCGGCGCCCTGGACCCGGCCACCGGGAAGATCTGTTGCCGGATCTGTGAGCGTAAGCCCTCCCTGCCGGACTTTTCCTGTTTCGGACTCCGGCCCGCGGTCCTGGGGCTAGACCGTAAAACGCTCACTCAAATTGCATACCGCCCCCTATGGATATCCACCAAAGCTGTGTCTACCATCAAAAAGCAAACATCGAAAAGAAAGAGATGACTAATGGGCCGTGTCAAGAAGTTCGGTGTTTCCGCGGCCGCGGTGGCCGCGATCGCCGCCGCGACAACTCTGATGTCACCGGCCGCCTCCGCCCAGGCGGCGACCTGCAGCTCTAACGCGCAGATCGGCACCACCGGTGGCTCCGGCTGGGCGACGTGCAGCGGTACCGGAGTGACTCAGACACGGGTCGTGCTCTTCTGCCAGAACAGTGGCGGTGGCTACACCACGGTTTACGGCCCTTGGGTCGCCAACTCCGTCACATCAAATGCAAAATGCGACAGCAGTTCATGGCCGATATCGGTCGGGCACCAAAGAATCTGAGCCGGCCAAAAGTCCATCCGATCGCGGCAGGGTATGCGGGAACAGCTCGAAGAGCCGACCAGGCGACTGAATGAAAGCAAGGCTGAAAGCATTTTCGTCATCACCTGCCTGTGATGCGAAGGACCGCTTCATCACAGGCAGGTTGACTCTCCCCTCACATCGTGGAGACCTGACCTGAGGGGAGGACGGGCATGGGAGAGACCGGACGCGGCTTCGATCCGGAGTTCCGTACCGGCGCGGGCGCATCGTGCGACAGATCGGGCGAGGCCCCGCCGGTGGCCGCCTGCGGCCTCGCGGACGAACGAGTCCGCTGGTCGCTGTGCTCAGGTACCCCTCAAGGTCTGCCGGACGGTCGCTAGGCCCGCTGAACGTAGGCGCGGGCGAAGTTCGCCGAAGCCATCCGCTCGGCCTGGGTGAACCACCCGTGAACGGCCTCCGGAGCCAGTGAGGGGAGTGTCAGCGCGGCCTGCTGCAGCCTGTCCAGCGCGGCGTTGGCACGGCGGCGTACGGCGGCGAGGTCGACTCCGGTGAGCTTGCCGTGCAGTTTGCGGGTTCGACCGGCGACGAGCACGGTGGAGACGTCCGCGGCGGTGGACTGGAGCACGACGGAGCCGATCGGGTGGCTGGAGCGGACGAGGTCCATGCGAGGGGCCACGACGATGAGGTCGGCCTGCTTGCCGGGTGTGAGGGAGCCGGTGAGCGCGCCGATGCCGAGGGCGTCCGCGCCGTTGCGGGTGGCCCAGTTGAGCGCGTCGCGCACGCCGAGACCGACGCGGACGGGCATGGTGCCGGTGCGGTGCACGACGTCGTGGTCGAGGCAGCGCTGGAACTGCAGGCCGAGCCGCATCTGGGAGAACAGGTCGCCCGAGCCGACGCAGACGATGTCGGTGCTGATCGCCGGGGCGAGGCCGTGATCGAGGGCGGCGCGGAAAGGCGGGCGGCCCATGCCCATCTGCATTTCGGTCTCGGGGGCGATGGTGACCTTTCCTCCGGTCTCGGCGAGGAGCCTCCATTCCTGATCGGTCAGGGCCGGGCAGTGGATGTGCAGGTGGCCGGGGAGCAGCAGGTCGTGGTCGTGCAGTTCGCGCAGGCCACGCAGCAGGATGGAGCCGGTCGCGGCGCCGGTGTGGGAGGCGCCGAGGACACCCAGGTCACGGGCGGTGCGGATCTCCTCGGCGGTCTGCTCGAAGGGCAGGATGCCGAAGTCGCTGTAGAGCAGGCCCATCCGTCCCAGGCCGTCGGCGGCGAAGTGCTCCGCGCGCAGGCGGCGGGCGTCGCGCAACCGGTCGGCGTGGCCGGCGAAGGCGGGAGGCTGGAAGTCGAAGGCCTGCATGCCGTACGCGTAGACGAACCGGATCCCGGACGCCTTCAACGACTCCACGGCCGCGTCGGCGTGCTCGGGGCTGTTCACGCAGTCGCAGCAGTCGAGGATGGTTGTGACACCGGCGTCGAGTGCCTCAAGGGCGCCCACCTGTGCGGCGGCGCCGAGGTCGGCGGCGGTGACGAGCGAGCCGACGCCGTAGAAGGTGGAGGCGAGGAACTCCAGGAGTGACTGGTCGGCTGAGTGGCCGCGCAGTAGCGACATCCAGGTGTGCCGGTGACTGTCGATC
Source organism: Streptosporangium sp. NPDC001559 (assembly GCF_042893955.1). Lineage (NCBI taxonomy): Bacteria > Bacillati > Actinomycetota > Actinomycetes > Streptosporangiales > Streptosporangiaceae > Streptosporangium > Streptosporangium sp. NPDC001559. Next base: position 35,827 of record NZ_JBIAVG010000004.1, on the reverse strand, counting down.
ATGCCGGGCAGGACGAAGCCCCCCGCGGCGTCGATGCGCTCGGCGTCGACGTGGGCGAATTCCTCGGCCGTGCGGCCGACCGCGGCGATCCGGTCGCCCTCGACCAGAACGGCTCCGCCGGGCAGGTCGCCCAGGGCGTCGTCCATGGTGATCACATGTCCGCCGGTGATCAGTGTGCGGTTCATCGTGTACGGCTCCGCGGCTCGAACGGGTCGGGTGACGGTCCGATGGTGGCGGCGGGGGAGTGAGGTGCGCCAATGCCGCTTGGGCGGCCAGGTATGCCGATTCGGAGGTATCTCGTCCTGGTTATGGCTCGCGACGGAAAGCGTATTGGACAGCGTCAGGTGGGAGGCGCAGGATGTCGGCAGAGGTATCCTAAAGTGGATCCAATTTCCGGCCCTGGTGGGAGTGGACATGGGCGGACGTCACGTCCACGACATAGTCCGTGGTCACCGGCTCGTAGCCCGGCAGATCCGCGGCCCAGACGACCTCGACCGGCGGCGCGAGCGTGCCGTTCGCCGAGAGAGGCACGGTGATCCCCAGCCCCGCCGCGGCGTCGACCAGCGGTCCGAAGCGGTGCCAGGGGTCGGCGTCGGTGATCAGCCCGATCGCGGAGCTGAGGACGTGCAACTCCTGCACCCGCCGCGCCCGCGCGCCGTCCCGGCACCGCATCGCCTCCAGGAAGGCCCGGTCGAGCTCGACGGCGAAGGCCGGGATACGGCGGCTTCGGTAATAGAAGCGCTGCAGCCGCGACAGCCGCAGATACAGGTCATGGGCGATCTTGGACAGAGTGGGCCCGAAGGTCGCCTCGTGCAGGGCGTGGAAGGCGGCGTGGTCGCGGTGGAAGTCGCGTGGCTCCTGCGGTCGGCCGCGCATCAGCGCCGACAGCTCAGCCATCCGGGTCAGCGACTCCTCCGAGATCTCCCGGGCCGCCCGGGGCACCATCGGCGCCTGCAACATGAGCAGCGCGGCGTAGAGCTCCTCGGCCTCGTCAAGGTCGAGTCCGGCGACGGTGACGCCGTGGTTGGCCCGGGAGACTACGAACCCCTCAGCCTCCAGCATCCGCAGCGCCTCACGCAGTGGGGTACGGCCCACGCCGAGCCGCTCGCCGAGCTCGCGCTGGGTGAGCCGCTGACCGGGCAGGATGCGCCCGCTGAGGATCAGCTCCCGGAGCTCCCCGTACACCAGTGCGACCGCGTCACCCGCTCGCGACCTGTCAGATGTATCCACCTTTGGATCATATCTTCGATTCGGTGAGGAGCCGGAGATCGACCTACTCAACGGACGGCTGAAGCTCCGTCACCTCATCGTGGTGGTGGCCATCGCCGAGCAGGGCAGCGTGGTTCGGGCCGCCCAGCACCTGCGCCTGGCCCAGCCCGCAGTGACCCGCTGTCTGCGCGAGCTCGAACGCATCCTGGACGTGGAGCTGTTCGTCCGTGGGCCGCGCGGGGTGAGCCCGACCTTCTACGGCGAGGCGTTCCTGGAACACGCACGGGCCGCGCTGGCCGAGCTGCGGCGAGCAGGGGAGCGGATCACCGACCTCGCCGACGGGCGCCTGGGCACCGTCCGGGTCGGCACCTTGCTGGCCGGCTCCAGCCGGCTCCTGCCCCGGGCGATCGCCGACCTCAAGCGGGCGTACCCGGGAGTCACCGTGGTGGTGTCGGAGGCGACCTTCGACAAACAGGTGCTACGGCTACTCGCCGGGGAGCTCGATCTGATCGTGGGCAGGCTCACTCCGCTCGACGGCCTGGGCGGCCTGCGGCAGATCAGGCTCTACAGCGAGGCGATGCGGCTGGTCGCCCGGCGTGACCACCCCGTGCGCGGGCGGGCGGGACTGGGCCTGAAGGACCTGCTCGACTACCCGTGGGTCCTGCCGCTGGCGCAGACCGCCCTGCGCCAGGAGGTGGAGCAGGCCTTCGGCGCCGAGGACCTCGACCTGCCCGCGGACGTGGTCGAGTGCACCTCGATCCTCACCGTGCGCGCTCTCGTGCGGGAGACCGACATGATCGCCGTACTGCCGGAGCTGGTCGCCGCCGCCGACGGCGACCTCGCGCCGCTCGCCGTACCGCTGGAGGGGATCCGGCGGGCAGTGGGGGTCACCGTCCCGCGGGAGAGGTCGTTGACGCCGGCGGCCAGGCTGCTGCTCGGCTTCCTGCGCGAACGCGCCTCCACGCTGGAACCGGTGGCCGACGGGGATCAGAACAGGTTCAGCAGGGCACGGGTGAGCGTGGAATCCGCGTCGGCGAGGTCCAGGATGACGTCGTAGTGGTGTCGTCCGGGCACGGTCAGCAGCTCGGACGGCCATCGCGCGTGGAAGCGCGCCGCCTGCTCCAGGAAGCCCGCGCCGTCGTGCTCGGCCACCGTGACATGGGCCGGGCAGCCGGGCTCCACCGGACGCAGCAGCGGGCTGAGCGCGGCGGCGCGGGCCTCGTCGAGGCCGAGCCACCCGTTGACGTAGGTGCGGACGAGCGGGCGCAGATCGAACAGGCCACTGACCGGGAGCACCGCGCGGACGGCCGATGGCGGCAGACCGAGCGGCTCCTGCCAGCCGCCGACCGCGGTCATGGCCGCCAGGTGCCCGCCCGCCGAGCTGCCGCCCACGACGATCCGGGCCGGGTCGAGCCCGTACCCGGGGCCGCGGTGGTGGATCCAGGCGATCGCCGCGCGCACCTGGCGGACGATCTCCTCCAGGCTCGCCCGGGGCGCGAGCGTGTAGTCGGGGACCACCGTGGCGACGCCCTGGGAGGCCAGCACGCGGGCCATGAAGGCTGACTCGTGCCGGGAGAGCATCCGCCAGTAGCCGCCGTGCAGGAAGACGAAGACCGGCCGCGGCCGCGCGCCGGTGCCCCAGACGTCGAGCACCTCCCCCGAGCCGTCGTACGGCAGGCCGGGATGGCCGGGCAACCCGGCGACCGCGGCGGCGGACTCGGCCCGGTAGCGCTCCATCATCCGGGCGAACTCCACTTCGCCCACCCCGGCTCGCACGTCGTACCCCGCGTCAGGACTCACCGCGCGAACTCCGCGAGATGCCGGGCGAGGACCGCCGGTGACTCCAGGGTCGGGAAATGGGTGCGCCCGCCCAGCCACTGGGCGCGATACCAGGGCTGCTCGGCGCTGAAGGCCAGCTGGGCCAGGTGGTAGGCGTCCTGGGCGGGCTGCGAGTACAGATGCAGGATCGGCCGCCGCTCCTCAAGCGCGGCCATCCGGGCCAGCGGCGAGCCCCAGCGCGCGTAGGCCGCCTCGATCACCCGGCAGGAGCGGGCCCACATCTCGAAGCCGAAGGAGGCCATGTCCCGGCTCAGGTGCTCGGCCACCGGCGGGCAGTCGGCGCCGTCCAGCCACGTGTCGAACAGTCGCTGCCGCCCCTGGGCCCACAGCTCGGGGTCCTGTCCGGCCCGCAGATCGGCGAGGAAGGCCGAGGGCGCCTCCAGTTGCAGCCAGTCGACGACCGCCACCCGCGGCACCCGGGCGCTCCCCAGCCGGTCGGCGAGTTCCAGCGCCGCCCAGCCGCCGTGCGAGGTGGAGACCGGCACCACCCGATCCACGTCGAGCGCGTCGAGCAGCGCGACCAGATCCTCGGCCTGCTCGGCGTAGCCGAAGTCGGTGACGGGGGATCGGTCGGCACCGTGGCCCCGCCAGTCCGCCCTGATCACCCGGTGCGCGTCGGCCAGCAGCGGCACCAGCGGGTCGAACAGGCGATGGTCCTGGCACCAGCCGCTGAGCAGAAGCAGCGTCGGGCCGGCGGAGCCGGTGACGTCGTGGTCAAGGGCATGTCCGTGCAGAGTCAGGGTGTTCACGGCTCCCAGCGTCCTGCGTGGCCCGCTCTCGCCGCCAATACCGTTTCGAGCCGCCGGTATACCCTGCCCGACCATCGCACTCTGGGCATATGCCACGAGCGAACCGGTATTAGCGGCCCTGTCCGGCCGGCTGGAAGATTCTGGCCACCGTCCCTCCGACACAGGAGCCCAGCCAGATGAGCGAGCACGTGCTGACCGCGATCCGCGACCTGTTGCCCGTCCTCAGAGAACGCGCGCAGGCGGCCGAGGACGCCCGCGTGGTTCCCGCGGAATCGATCAAGGAGCTGCGCGAGGCGGGCTTCTTCCGTCTACTGCAGCCCGTGCGCTTCGGCGGCCACGAGGCCGACCCGGTGACCTTCTACACCGCGGTGCGCCTGATCGCCGGCGCCTGCGGCTCCACCGGCTGGGTCGCCTCGGTGCTCGGCGCCCACGCGTGGCACGTCGCCACCTTCCCGGCCGCGGCGCAGGAGGAGATCTGGGGACGCGACCCCGCCGCCCTGGTCTCCTCCGCGTACGCGCCCGTCGGCCGGGCCACCGCCGTCGAGGGCGGCTACCGCCTGTCGGGCACGTGGAACTTCTCCTCGGGGGTGGACCACGCCACCGCCGCCATCCTCGGGGCCCTGATCATGGGTGAGGACGGCAGGCCCACCGACTGGGTGGCCTTCCTGGTGCCGCGCGAGGACTACACCGTCCGCGACGCCTGGCGCACCGTGGGGCTGCGCGGCACGGGCAGCAACGACGTGGTGGCCGAGGACGTCTTCGTTCCCGCACACCGCGTGCTCAGCTTCGCCGACTCCTTCCGCTGCGTCTGTCCGGGGCAGGAGGTGAACCCGAGCCCGCTGTACCGCATCCCGCTCTACTCGCTGATGACCACCACGATCGCCACCCCGCTGGTCGGCATGGCCACCGGCGCCTACGAGGCGCACGTGGCGCACCAGCGGCAGCGCGTGCGGGTGTTCGCGGGGGAGAAGGCGAAGGACGACCCGTTCGCGAAGGTCCGCGTCGCCCGCGCGGCCAGCGAGGTGGACGCCGCATGGCTGCAGCTCACCCGCAACATCACCGAGATCTACGACACCGCCCGGCGCGGCGAGCCGATCCCCACCGCGCTGCGGCTGCGGCTGCGCCGCGACCAGGTACGGGCCTCCGAACGGTGCATCGCGGCCGTGGACCAGCTCTTCGAGAACTCCGGAGCGGGCGCGCTCGCCGAGGGCACCCCGATCCAGCGGTTCTGGCGCGACGCGCACGCGGCACGGGTACACGTCGCCAACGACCCGGAGGCGGCGCTCAAGCTCTTCGGTGACGGGGAGTTCGGCGAGGACGTCACGGTGGGCATGTTGTGAACCCCTCGCTCTTCCGGCAGGTCCTGGGCCACTTCTGCACGGGCGTGACGGTCGTCGCGACCATGCGGGACGAGCGGCCGGTCGGCTTCGCCTGCCAGTCCTTCGCCGCGCTCTCGCTCGACCCGCCGCTCGTGCTGTTCTGCCCGGCCAGGTCGTCCGGAACCTGGCCGGACGTCGAGCGGTCAGGCCGCTTCGCCGTCAGCGTGCTGGCCCACGACCAGCGCGAGACCAGCACGCTGTTCGGACGGGGCGGTGCGGACCGCTTCTCAAGCACCCCCTGGCGGCGCTCGCCCAGCGGCTCGCCACTGCTGGAAGGGGCGCTGGCCTGGGTGGACTGCTCACTGGAGGCCGTGTACGAGGCAGGAGACCACTACATCGCCGTGGGCCGGGTGCACGAGCTGGGCGCCGGTCCGAGCGAGCGGCCCCTGCTGTTCTACCGGGGCGGATACACCGTCACCGAGCCTCCGGCGTCACCCGCCGGGGCCCAGGAGGGCTTCCTCACCTGGGCCAGGCCGGGAGACTGGTGCTGATCCACCGGCGAGGCCCCAGCCGATTCGCGGTGAAGCGAGAAAGCCGAGCCACCCCCGTCCGCGCGAGTGGCACAGGACGCCCACCGGCGGGAAGGGCGCCTCATCATCGAGTGGTCGCCCAGGTCCGCCGCCGTCCGGAGACGGCGCCAAAACTCACAGCCTCATAGAAACTCACAGTCTCATAGAGAAGAGGACGAGGTCACGAAGGCGGGGCGCCCCATGATTTGCATCGCATCATCAATACCCCGGTCCGCGGGCTTCCGCTGAGAGCGAGTGGGAGAGAAACGCCTGAGGAAACAATCAAGGCCCAGGTCTGTGACCTGGGCCTTTGTAAGCGGAGCGGGTTACGGGAATCGAACCGGACAGGCAAGAGGGTTCTCACCTGCCGGTTTACTGTTTGCGCCGCTCGCGGCGATGGGGTCGGAGCGGGTTCTGCCGACTCCTTCCGGCCCGGTGCGCCCGCGTGGGCACACCGGTGGTCTTTCTGCGGCCGGTCAGGTTCGCGAAGCTGAATCAAGGCTGTCGAACAGTAGAGCGGGCCTGCCATCGGCTCTCATCACGATCTCAGCCTCGGTTACCGGTCGCGAACCGGCATCGTTGTGTGAATCACCACGCCAGCCGAGGCGTTTCTGGAGATTACCGATGACGAGGGCCTGCTCCGGAGCCTACGGTCCCTGCACGAACTGCGACCGCGGCCTGAAATGCCGCCTAGGGAGCCGGTCATGTCCCCCAGCGGGTCCGGCTGGGTTGCTTCATCGGTCCTCGGCAGGGTCTTTCCCGTCGCGTACGCAGTCGACGACCTGACCACGGCCGCTCGCGGCCTTGAAGAGCGGGGGCTCACTCTCGACCTGACGCCGTACCACGACGGCGAGGGTGTTCTCGGCTTTGCCCGCTTCCGCAACTCGGGCGGCTTGCGCGTCGAGATCCAGAACATCAACGGCGAGCCGGCCATGGATGCCTGGCTTCGTGGCAAGCCGCTCTAGGCCGACTGGTTCGCTAAGCTTCAGTAGGATATTTCGGACTTCGTTGCCTCGTTGCAGCGGTCAGCTGACGTCGGCCGCCGCGCTGCGTTTCCTGTCGTTTCCTTCTACCGCTCGCCTCCCAAGCCGTCGTGGAAACCGCACTTGTGACGTGCCCCACGTCTGTTTTCGATGAAACCGGAGGTAATCCCGGCTGGCTCGCCACGGTTGCCAGAGGAATGTGTCATGACATCCCTTGTGCCGATCTCAAAATCAAAGTCAGGCTGCGACCTGCTGTTCAGCTCCCTGACGGGCACCGCTGCGCAAGGCCGGACCGTAGGATGTGCCGTTCTGTCCGCCGCGCCGGAGCAGTATCGCGGCGAGCCTCTCACCGGAGCAGCCTTGCTTGGCGCAGAACCCGGCCGGCCGCTTCTCGGTCAGCGAGGCCGCCGAGGCGGCGATGCGGACGACGGTGAACGCGGCGGCCTTGCGACCGTCCCGGTCGAGCACGCATACGGCGCGCTCGGTGGACGCCCAGCCGACCCCGGCATCGCTTCGCGGTTCCGGGGAAGCAGGGGGCGGCGGTGTCATGAGGGCCCACGAGGAGCGACCGACATAGGTCGTCGCCCCGGCTTCCGCCTGGTTCCCATCACAAGCCCTGTCGGAGAGCCCGCACAGAAGAGGGTGCACCCGTGACCAACACATCCGACCTCGTTCACCTCGACCCTGCGGACCCCGCCTTCGCCGCAGACCGCTACGCGGCCTATCGGAACATCCGAGACATCTCATCGGTCACGCGCACTGTCGTGAACGGGCAGGACTCCTGGCTGGTGACCGGCTTCGCCGAGGTCGAGAAGACGCTCAAGTTCCCGACGAACACCGTGCAGCCACGCCCCGGAGAGCACCCGGCACACATCGGCGAGGGTCCCGCGTCCGAGTTCTACCGGCTGTCGATGCCGTCCACCGACGCCCCCGCACACACCCGCCTGCGCAAGCTCGTGGCTCCGGCGTTCCAACCGCGGGCTGTGACCCGAATGCGATCCTGGGTGGAGGAGCTCATCATCGCCGGCCTCGACGAGCTTTCCCAGCACGACGGCGAGGTCGACTTCGTGCACGACTTCGCGATGAAGGTCCCGGCGCGGATCGCCTGTCGGCTACTGCACGCTCCCATGGAAGACGCGGAAACCGTCCTGCAGCGGGTGCCGGCCCTGAACGCCATCTTCAGTCAAGGCGACCTCACCCCGGAGCAACTCGCCGAGGCCGATGAGGTCGCACAGTTCTACTTCGACTACATCGGCGACATCGTCGACACGCTTCGCGGCAAGGTCGGCGACGACGACGCCGTAGGCGCTCTCATCAACGCGGAAGCGGCCGGGAACCGCCTCTCTCGAAACGAGCTCGTGGTCACCCTGGTCGGCTTCTTCATCGCCAGCTACCACACGACGATGGTGGCGATGACCAACGTGGTCGACTCCACCGCCCGCTTCCCCGACCAGTACCGGCTCCTTGCCGGTGACCCGACCCTGGCCGCCGCGGCCTGGGAGGAGAACCTGCGGTTCGACACGCCTATCCACTTTCTCTGGCGTTACGCAGGCGAAGGACTGGAGCTCGACGGCACGCCTATCCCGCAGGGGTCGCACCTGCTGCTCAGCCTGGCCGCAGCGAACCGTGACCCGCGCCGCTTCGAGAACCCCGACGTCTTCGACCTTTCACGCCCCGACAACCGCCACCTCTCGTTCACGGCCGGAAGCCACTACTGCATCGGAGCACCGCTCTCTCGGCTCGAAGGCGACATTCTCCTGCGCGAGCTTCCGAAGCGCCTCCCGAACCTTGAGGTACTGGAGGAGAACCCGCCCCGGTTCCCGGACCTGATCTTCCCGAACATCACCCGGCTCACCGTCGCTCCGCGGGGTCGCTGATGCGCATCTGGTCGCGCCCGCCGGAAGAAGGTGAAAAGTCGTGGTGAGCAGACGCTCAGGTGCGAACGCGCGGGTACGTCGGCTTGCCGGTGTGCTTTTTGGCCTTGCGGATCGTGTTGTCCGGCACGAAGCGCATGGGATACGGCGGCCCAGCCGGGCTGTGGATGCTGGAGCAGACTTTCGGTGTTTCAGCGGCCTCAGGCGTCGGCTTCCATCGCCTGGTCGGCGAAACGAAGGAGTTCGGCGATCCGGAGGCGGCAGTCGGCTGGATCTTGGCGGGAGAACGAGGAGCCGCTCCAAAGTCCGTCGGGAGTGAGAAATCCCTGGGCGTGGTCCGTGCCCAGCGTCTCGTCGAGGTGGAGGAGCCCGCCGAGGACCCAATCCTGGTCGTAATGGCAGTCGCGCTGCGGCAGGTACCGCTCTAGGTAGGCGATGAGAATGTCGGCGTCTTCCGGCTGCCCGAATCGGGTGATGGCGAAGCTGTACCCCTGACCGGCGTAGACGAGGTCGCTCTCCAGGAGGAGGTCGGCCAGAACTTCGCGGAACCGGGTGCGCCGGTCAAGGCCGATGAGCCACGCCGCGGCGAGCCTTTCCCGCCAGCCGGAGAACTCTCCCCGTTGAAGCATGCGTTCGAGGTCGGCGTCGGTGACCTGCTGAGCGTCGTGGCCCAACGAGCGGAGGAACCTGGTTCGCTCCCAGCCGGCCAGGTTGACGAAGTTGCCATGAAGAAGATCGAGGTAACGGGCGGTTTCATGCTCCGGCGCGGCGACCGCGTAGCGCTCAACGACCTCGGCCGCCGGGTCGTCTACTGGATCAGCCATGGACACATTCTGACGTGTGCCGCGAGAGTTCTCGTGATCAATGAATGGAGCCAACCAGCAGGGCGGTCCTCGTGACCGTTCCGGCCGAGAGACGACCTCCCACCTGTGGCGCAACCGTATCGCGTCGCCGCGATCCTCATGAGGATCACACGTATGCTGCACGGCCGCCGTTCGACCGAGAAGCCCGAGAGGCGAAGAGGCGGCGACGTTCCACACATGTTCCGGATCTTGATCCGATCATCCGGTACGCCTGCGGTTCGACGCCGCCGCTCAAGGAACGCATTTCCCGATCCTGTGGCCACGGGGACAACGAGGATCCCAATGAAGGCCGTAGTGCAGTAGCGAGGCGGCCAGATCGGGATGGGCGGCGGCCCAGACGTCGTCGAAGAAGAACCACTGCCGGTAGCCGAAGCGGTCATCGGTGTGAATGGTCATCTGAACTATGTGCTCACTCCGCCTGATAAACGTGCGGCCTGGGTCACGGCCGTGGAGAGGCTCGGAACCTTCGAGCAGACGCAGTGCGAACTCGTGCGCCTGCCGGTGCGCGCCGTACATCTCCGAGACGTTCCGCCCGAAGGTCTCTGAGAGGTCCTGTTCGAAGGCGGGCCACTGGTTGCAGCGCTCCAGAGCAGAGCCGATCTCGTCCTCGCCGGGCGCCACGAGGGCACGCACGATGGCCAGTTCCGCAGACCACTTGTCGACAGGCGCGTCGGTCTCTCGGATGGTCGCCGCGAGCTGCGGCAACCGGATGCCGGGAAAACAGTCCGGCGTATCCCAGCCCATGCTGTTGAAGGTGGAGTAGACGGTCATCATGACCACATAAGTTGCCCCCTCACCACCGGGTGGTGCGGATGTCGTGGTTCCGGTCTGCACCGGAGAGACGAACGGTCGGCCACCGGAGAAGCCGGGAGGGACGTCGGGGAGTGCCCACTCGTCGTGCGACAGGTAGGCCCAGCGGTCTGGCTCGGCCGCCACAAGGGTGTCCTCGACGAAGAAGTAGGCCAGCATGACCTCGTCGTCATCGGTGAGCACCCGTACGCTGTGCTCGTCGACCCGCAGCTCCCCCTCGACATAGAGGTGCTTCTTCAGCAGGCGGTGGAGTCCCGCCGTACTCGTGGGTGTAGGCAGCCCGGCCTTGAAGACGCTGGAGAGCCCGTAGACGTCCGCCCCGAGCTCGCGTTCGAGCCACTCGTCCGCGTCGCTCCTTTTCGTCTCCTCCCATGCCCGCCGGAACCAGTCGAGCACCGTTTCATCGGGGAAATGGCGCACCAGCCTGCCGGCGGGACCTTCATAGACACTGCGGTAGATGAAGAAGACCATGAAGCAGACTCTCCCAAACCCCGCTGACAGAACGCCCTTCCCCGGGATTGCTCTGTGCCGAAGCCCCCTGAGCGACGGCTCCCCACAGGTAGTGGTTTTCAAGGAGGCCGCGTTCCTTGCGTTGGCAACAGCCTTGAGCTGCGGCGACACATGCGCTCCGCATGAAGACTCGAAGATCATCCCGCACATATCCCGCGGGATCAGATGTGCCTGCCAAGCTGAACGATCACTAGGTAGGCGGTCTCGGTTTGAGCATAGGCCGCACAGACGGTGTAGCGCTGCGATGGAAGGTCCACCCTTAGATGTTCCTGGCTGCGGATGTGGCCATGCCTGTGGACAGAGTCGAAGAGCATCACGGGCTTCCCGATGGCCGCTGCCGAGCTCGACCGGCTTGCCGAACTCGCCGGTGAAGGACGGCTCACCGTCCGCGTGGCCGACGAACTGCCGGCCTCCCGAGTCGGTGACGCGCATCGCTCGCTCGAACGGCGCGGCGTTCGCGGGCGGTTCGTCCTACGGTTCGGCTGACCGATCCTCGCGGAGGCCGTACATGACCCCCGGAAGCGTCGTCACCACCGGAGAAGCCGTCGAACCGCGAAGGGCGGCTCGGACGAACGCGGTGGTGACCGCACCCGCGGGGCGCGGCAGAGGGTGCCGGTAAACCTTCCGATCCCGACACTCCACCGAACAGGCCGGAGGGGCGAGCCCGTCGGCTACGGCCGGGGGGCGATGTTCTGCCAGCCGCGGTCGAGGAGGTCGAAGGCGCTGGTGATGGCTTCGCCGGCGTCGTGGTGGCCGTGTACGGAGTTGGGTGCTTCGAGGGCGAAGTGAGCCAGGGCGGTGCAGGCCGGGTCGTCGGCGGGCAGGCCGCTGTCCTCGGCGATGGCTCGGGCGAGGGAGGTGGTGTAGCGCAGCCAGACGGCCCGCTGGTAGTCGCTCAGCGCCGGGGTGCTGTTGATCAGGTCGAGGAAGGCCCGGAACTCGGGGGTGCTGTTGGCGCCTGCCCGCCGGAAGCGCAGGGCGTGCTCGCGTAGCGCGGCCGGGATCGACTGGCCGGAAGGGCGGTCGCGTACGGCCGTCAGCAGGCTCTTCTCGACGTCCTCGGCCTCGTCGAAGACAAGGGCCTCTTTGACGGGGAAGTGCTTGAACAGCGTGGTGGTCGACACGTCGGCGGCGTCGGCGATCTCGCGGATGCCCACGTCGTCGTAGCCGCGTTCCAGGAACAGCCGCAGGGCGGCGTCGGCGATGGCCTGGCGGGTGGCGGCCTTCTTGCGCTCACGGCGCCCGATGGGAGCAGGGCTGTCATCAAGCATGAAAGCAACCTACACCACTTATTGCTCAGGTCCAAAAGTTGTCCTGTTGCACTTTTGAATCTGGTGTGGTTGTCTCGGTGTGGCGGTCGGCAGGAGTGCCTGCGGCCCTTGCCCCTCCACCAAAGCCTTTGAGAACAGGGAGTGATCCGCCGTGCCCGAAACCGTCCCCGAGCCCGCTTCGGGGCCCGCCGCGGTGTCGAAACGTGCGGTGGGTGACTCGGCGTCATGCTCGGCACCGGCCTGCACCTGCCGCTGTTTCAGCAGAGGATGCAGGGCGCCTCGGCGGTCAACTCCGGGCTGCTGATGCCGCCCGTTTCCTCGTCGGCGCCGTCCTGTGCGCCGTCGCCGTGGTGGCCGCGCTGTTCATCGTCGAAGTGCCGCTCGGCAAGGCCGTCCCGCCGCCGGCCTCCGACAACGTCCCCGCCCTCGCACGGGCCTGGACCCCTTCTTCTCCCGTCGCCACCGGCTGCCAGGCCGGACCACGAAACGGAGCATCACTGTGAACGCACCCCGCATCGCCATCATCGGCGCCGGCCCCGGCGGCCTGACCTGCGCGACCATCCTGCAAAAGCACGGCATCGCCGTGACCGTCTACGAAGCCGATGCCGCCGCAGGCGTCCGCAACCAGGGCGGCAGCCTGGACCTGCACGCCGACAGCGGCCAGCTCGCCCTCAAGGAGGCCGGCCTGCTGGAGAACTTCTTCGCCCTCAGCCGCCCCGAAGGCCAGGAAATGCGTCAGTACGACGCGGCCTCGGGAGAGCTCGGCTTCCACCACGTCCCCGACGAAGACGAGGCCCACCGCCCCGAGATCGAGCGCGGCGTGCTGCGCGACATGCTGCTGGCCTCCCTCACCCCCGGCAGCGTCCGGTGGGGCCACGCCCTGCGGACTGTCGAAGGTCCCTCCGACGGTCCGCGCCTGCTGCGCTTCACTGACGGCACCACCACCGAAGCCGACCTCGTCATCGGCGCCGACGGCGCCTGGTCCCCGGTCCGCGCCGCGATCTCGGCCGCCCTCCCGCAGTACACCGGCATCACCTTCGTCGAGGCCTGGTTCCACGACGCCGACACCCGGCACCCCGACGTCGCCGAGTTCGTCGGCAACGGCAGCGCCGTCGCCGGCGACGGCGAGCGCGGCATGTTCGCGCAGCACAACGGCGGCGGCCACATCCGCGTCTACCTCATCCAGAGCCTCGCCCTCGACTGGCTCGCCCAGGCCGGCCTCACCCACGACGACACCGAGGGCGTCCGCGCCCTCCTCCTGGACGCCTATCGCGACTGGGCGCCCGGCCTGCGCCGCGTCATCACCGACAACGACGGCCCCTATCTCCAGCGCCCCATCAACGCCCTACCCGTCCCGCACGCATGGGAGCCCAACCCCACCATCACCCTGCTGGGCGACGCCGCCCACCTCATGCCCCCGCTCGGACTCGGCGTCAACCTCGCCATGCTCGACGCCCTCGAACTCGCCCTCGCCCTCACCCACAACCCCGTCATCGACGACGCCCTGCGCGCGTACGAGAAGACCATGATCCCCCGCTCCCACCAGATGCAGACCGAACTCGACGGACGCGCCGCCGACCTCATGGCCGACAACATCTTCAACGCCGAGGACCTGCAGGCCCACCTCAACGCACAGAACACCCAGCCCTGACCCGCCAACCGCGCCGTCGGCCGGTCCGATGCCGCCGCCACACCCCTGAACAAGCCGCGCCCCTGGCCGAGACGTTGAGGCCGGCCGAGGCCGACGGTCTGTACGGCGAGCGGACCGAGGAGCGCACCAACCGCCGCAACGGCTACCGCACCCGCGCCGGAACCGTGGCCGTCGCCTTTCCGGACGACCTGATTCGAGGCCGTTGGGGCGGTCAGCCTGCCGGTCGGGGCGGGGCGGCGATTTGTTGAGCTGCCGGTCTGGGACCGCCTCGCCGGGTCCTCATGCGCCCTGCCCCGCAGAGGACGGGCTGATGAGTGGCAGGTGAAGGACGAAGCGCGCCCCGTGAGAGGGGGCGTTCCGGACGTGGAGGGTGCCGTGGTGGGCGTGCGCGATGCCGCGGGCGATGGCCAGTCCAAGTCCGGTGCCGCCGTGATCACGGCTGCGGGCGGTGTCCAGGCGGGTGAAGCTCTGGAAGATGTGGTCATACTCGGCTTCAGGGACTCCCGGGCCATCGTCGGTGACGCTGAGCTCCGCCTTACCGATGGTGCGGCGTACCCGCACCACGATGGTGTGCGCGGCGTGGCGCTGGGCGTTGTCGAGCAGATTGCGCAGAATCCGACAGATCTGCGAGGGGACGACATCGACCATCACACCGGGGCGCGCGTCCAGGCGCACCTCGTGGCGATCGCCGGTACGGCTGCGGATTTCGGCTTCGGCGAGTTCGGCCAGGTCGACGCGCTCGAAGGCGGTAGGCGGGACGGCGCCGAGCCGGGCCAGCAGCATCAGGTCGTCAATGATGGCCTGGAGCCGGTTCACATCGCGCAGCGCGTAGTCGATCAGCTCGCCCAGGTGGGTCTGGTCGGGATGCAACTGCGCCTCCTCCAACTGCGCACGCAGTCCGGCAAGCGGGGTGCGCAGCTCATGGGAGGCATCGGTGGTGAATCGCCGCTGGAGTTCGAGTGACCGTTGCAGCGACGCGGTGGCACGTTCCAGTTCCAGGGAGATGGCTCGCTCGTGGGTGTAGCGGCGGGCGTTGTCGATGCACACCGCTGTACGGCTGACCAGTGCCTCGGCCAGGGAGACATCGTCGGCCTCGAACGGATCGGACGTCTGCCACCGCGTGAACGTCACCGCCCCCAGAACCCTGTCCTGGGCCAGCAACGGCACCGCGATGACCGAGGAGGCCGGCTCTCCGGTCACCCGCGCCGGCTGAGCGCCGCCCGGATCCGGCCAGAGCACCGTCTCCCCTCTCGCCAAGCAGCGCGCCTGCTGGGAGGAGGGGAGGTAGTGCACCGGCTCGCCCGCGGTGACCGGGCTCACGTTCTCCTGGGCGCTCCGTACGGCGACCCGGCGCAGGCCGCCGGTGAGCGCCGCGGGCTCCTCACCGAGCACGATGTCCTCGCTGAGATCGACGGTCACCAGGTCGGCGAACCGTGAGACGGTCACCCCGGTGAGTTCCTCGGCCGTCCGCACCACGTCGAGGGTCTGACCGATGTTCATGGCGGCCTCGCACAGCAACCTCAGGCGCTTGCGCGCCGCGGTGGCGAGCCTGCCGACCTCCGGTTCGCCGAAGAGGAACAGCCACGGGGCGATGGGGGTGAACGCCTCCTGCGGGGAGTCGGACGGCAGCCGCGTCTCGCCCTGCTCGCCCGTGCCGAGTCCCGCGTCGCCCACCACCGGAAGGCGATCCGCGATGGGTGCGCCACTCACAGGATCACCACCGCCTGCGGCGCTGTCGTTGACGACAAGACCCACGTTCGCGATGTTCTGGTGGTGCGCGACGGTCGCCGACGGGGCCGTCGACCGGCCCAGCCGATCGTATGTCGACGTAACGGGGTCGTCGCCGAGGGACTGCCACCGGCCGCCCTGGATCCGGACCTGCGCCACGACGCCGACCATACCGGTGGGTTCCGGCCCGGGTAGGGAGCGCAGCGTGGCGTTACGGCCGTGGGACAGGGAGACCTCGACGGCCGCCCGTTGCCCGTACGCGATCAGCTCGGCGGCCTTCTCCTCCAGCGCGAGACGATCGCCGAGGGGGAGATCGCGGAGCAGCGAGTCAGCCTCCTGGGCGGGCAGGAGGTCGGGCAGGTCCGCGGTTCGCAGGTACGCGTCGAGCAGGGCGCGCTCCTGTGCGGTGCTCTGCTCCAGGAGCCGTTGTTCGATGGCCTCGGCCACCTGACGGGCGAACACGCTCATCGCCGGATGCGCGTATTTGTTCAGGCACGAGATCGTCACCACACCGCGCGCGTGCCCGGTGAGCGGGTCGAGGATCGGGACACCGGTGGCGGTGAACGGCTGCATGCATCCGGCCAGATGTTCGAAGCCCACCACCTGCACCAACCGTTTCTCACGCAGGGGAGTGCCTGCGGCGTTGGTCCCGAGGAGTGCTTCGGTGTACTCCACGCCCGGGAAGTGACACCTGGGGTCGAGCGCTCTTTTCAGCTGCAGATCACTCTCGTAGCGCTGCAGCATTCTGGCCCGTTCGTCGGTGAGGAGCAGAGCCGTGCCCGTGTCCGCGATCGCGACCCGGAACCGCTCGAACACCGGTCGGGCCACCCGGGCCAGGGCACAGTCCACGTCGACCTCGACCGGATCGGCGAATTCGAGTCGCTCAGGGACGAGCCCGAGCTCCTGACATCTGCGCCACGACTTCAAGATGGCAGGCCGAACGTTCCCCTCTAGCGACTGCCCCTCGTAGATCCGCTCAAAGATCCGCTCGGTGCGTGCGGCCATGCTGATCCCCCGAAACCTGCAGCCGACGTCGTTCCTGGCACACCTCTCCAAGATTAAATCGCCAGCATACCGAGCAAATCGCCACAAATCCCCAAGTAATCCCAGGTCAGCGGCAAACTTCTGCCCAAGCGGCCGCCGCTTGCAACGGCCGGCATGGCCGGTGCCGTTGCGGGCGAACCGCGCGACCCGGGCCGGGCGCTCACTCCTGCGCTCACCTTGCCGCGCTGGCCCTCGACATCGACAAGTTCCGCCGTCCGGCGCCCGACCACTCCTACCGCCTGAACCGCGGTGGAAACTGAGGTGCCAGAACCGGGCACACACCCTTAACTTCGGTCCCATGCGCCACGAATCCGTCCTGCTGAACGTCATCGATGTGGAAGCCACCTGCTGGGACGGACAGCCGCCGCCCGGTTCTGTGAACGAGATCATCGAGATCGGTCTCACCGTCGTGGACGTGTCGGCACGGCGCCGCGTGTCCCGGCATCGTGTCCTGGTCCGTCCTGTCCGGTCGGCGGTGAGTGACTTCTGCACCGAACTGACCGGCCTGACGCAGGCCGAGGTGGAACGGGGCGTCACCTTCGCCGAGGCATGCCGGATCCTCGTCGAGGAGTACGAGGCCGGGAGGCGTCCCTGGGCGAGCTGGGGCGAGTACGACCGTCGGCAGTTCGCTCGGCAGAGCCGGGCCGATGGGGTGGCCTACCCGTTCGGCCATCCAACGGAACGCACCCACACGAACGCCAAGGCCGTGTTCGCCGCGGCGTACGGGCTGCGCAAGAAGCCCGGCATGGACCACGCTCTACAGATCGCCGGGCTGCCGCTCGAAGGACGCCACCACCGCGGCGAGGACGACGCGTGGAACATCGCGGCACTCGTTCTCGATCTGTTGGGCCGCGGGGCGTGGCCGGTCACGGCCACGGTCGCCTAGAGAAGTGCCTCCACCACCGAGCCCAAAGACGCATCGGGCCGCCCAGGTCCGCCGCCGGGACGCGTACGGTCGCCCTGCCCATGGCGGAGGCCGGGCCGGTCCACGACCCTGATCCCAGGACGAGCCGGCACCGTGGTCGTCGTCCCGCTGAGCGGCTTCTCCCGTGCCGGCCGTACGGCGGTGGCCGAGGAGGGGCGCGCCGGCCGCGTTCCTCTCCGGCGGCGACAGCGCTCACGTGCGAATCACCCCTCAATGAGCCCGCTAAAGCGCGGCGCGTCGGTGCCCCCACCGCAGTAAAAGGAGAAAATCGATGCCTCAGTCGTTCTCGTTTGCGAAACTGGTACGCTGCGGAGATTCTTGAAGATCATTCGATCGGATGTCGAAGTTCCGATCCGTACCGAAGGAATAAACCGATGCGCCGTTTACCGGCTCTCTTATCCGTCGTACTTATCGGCCCGGCGGCGACGCTCACCGTCCCGGCCGCGGCTGAAGCCGCCGTTCCCGATGTGGTTCGAGCCGTGCAGAACCAGCTCGCCAAGGGCGCAAGTGTGAAGTTCACGCAGTACGGACAAGTCTACTTCGGTGCCAGAAACAAATACGACAATCACCAGGCCCGCGTGTTCCGCTTCCAACTGATAAAGAACGGGACGTTGCTTCTGGGCAGGCGTGGAGTCGTCGCGGCGGGCATTACGCGCCGGGTGGAGTTCAACCGCCATCTGCTCCCGCTCGCCGAGGAACATGCCGCCGAAGGCGATCTGGTCTCGCGAAGCCTGATCGCACAGACCCGGCCGCACCGCTGGGTCAACACGAACGGCCGGTTCTACAGCACGGGGCGTCTGTGGACCGCCGGCCTGCCCAAGGGAAGGACATGGGCGGAGCGTGGCAAGTACACCGCCGGAGCCACGGCCTTCAGCGATCAGATCATCAACGTCTTCGAGACCGCGACGCTCAAGGCGCTGATCGCCGACGCCGACGAGCGGAAGTACAACCTGCCGGACCCCTCCGGCAAAACCCCCGACCTCAAGGTGACCGGGTTCTACGCGGGCACCATCACGTTCGCCGAACTTTACAAACTCTCACCCACATTCCGCGAAGTGGCTGGAAGAACACCCGATCCGAGTTATGCGAACCTGGTCCTGGGGTGGCGCATCGTCTTCGACAGGCGAGGTCTTCCCTTCAAGGTCACCTCGGACTGGAGCACTCAGGAAAAGAAAAAACCGTACAGCGACGGCGGTGCCGCCATCGATATCCAGTCCTGGGACGCGGCCACGACCGTAACGGCGCCCAAACCGGCTCAGACCGCTGTTGTTCGCGCTCCTGTCGGCGGCCTGCCCGAGCTCGACGACATGGCGGAATTCATCAGGGAAGACGCTCGGCCGACCGTCGGACAGTGAGGTCGGGGAGCCTGGTCATAGGGCCGCTGTGAACCGCCACCATTTTCGTCAGGCCGGTCAGCCAGGCACGCCGGGAGGGCAGGGCGCAGACAACCCCCGATGGATCTCGGCGGAGGTCGTCGTGGAGGTGTCATGACGGCTTACGTCGCCGTAGAGCCTGAACAGGCGGATGCCGCTGTCGTCCTGGCCGCTCTGCTCCTCCAGCAGTGACCAGCAGCGCGCGGTCAGGGCACGGGCCCGGGCGCCGGGCCAGGACCGGGGGAGAAGTTCGGGAGGCAGGAGCGGGTCCGCCTCCATCGCCCGGGTGAACTCCGCGGCCAGTTCCACCGCGATGGTCAGCCGCTGCGCCCCGGACAGGCCGGCGGGACCCTCGATGAGCGCGAGCCGGGGCTCCGCCACCGCGGCGAGCCGGTCGTAACGTTCGGCGATCTCGTCCAGCGGCCACATGGCGCGGGTGAGCGTGGCGGGATCGGTCTCCTCGCCGCGGCGGAGATCCCGGGTGGTCAGGAAGGTGACGTGATCGAGGATGTCCAGGCGGCGGGCGTGCTCCTCGACGTACGGCTCCCACGGATTGGCGCTGAGGTAGAGGCCCCCGTGGACGGCGGCGCCACCGAGGAAGGTGAGGGCGGCGCGCAACGCGTCGCGGGCGGGCCGCGCGCTTTCCGGTACGGCGAAGCCGACGAGGTGCCAAGCGCCGTCCCAGGGGGCGAGCCCGGCGTCCTGGCGGAAGGCGTGGGTGACGAACTCGACGTCGAGACCCAGCGCGCGTTCGGCGCTGCCGGTGGCGCGCAGGATCGCCTTGCGCCCTCGTCCCTCCTGGACGAAGCGTCCCTCGGCGACCAGGCGTTTGACGCACAGGCGAACCTGCTGGTCGTTCATGTCCAGCAGGTTCGCGGTCGCGTAGAGGTCGCCGGCGTCGACCGTGAGGTCGGTGCGGACGAGCGCTTCGACGAGCATCCGGGTGGGGACGTGGACGTCCATGCTGTGGGCCTCCAAGGGAACTATCGTATTGATTTCGATAGTCGAATGTATGGAAGAGGACGCGTCGGGCGCCGATGACCCGTGTCGCCGCGTTCGCCCGGTCCGCTCATGATCGCGGCGAAGCCTGGCGGAGCGGCTCCCACCCGGAGGCGACCTCGCCGCGAATGACCTGATCGATGCCGGTCATGGGGCGCGGTCCACCCTGACGACCTCGTCGCGGCCGGTGCGGGGCGGGTCGCAGCAGGCGGCCAGCTCGTCGAAGTATCTTTCCGGGTCGAGTACGGCGTCCGGCGGGTGGACGCCGAAGGCGCGCACCGTGCCGTCGAGGATCTGTGCCGCCGTGAGGAACAGCGGGATCCCGGTCATCCTGGCCATCCCGCGCGGTGAGGCGATCAGCCTCGCGCCGATCCGGTACGGCCGGCCGTACCGGAACCCGGTGGCCAGCGCGAAGAAGGGGGGAAGCGAGCCGGGGCCGCGTAGCGAGAGCCGGTGCATGATCGAGCGAACGGAACGGGCGGCGGTCGGGGTCTCGATCGCGACGGCGGCCTCTTCCAGGGAGAGCTTTCCCCGGTCGACCTCCTCGCGCAGGACCATCAGGTAGGCGGCCGTCTCCGGCTTGACCACCATGACGCAGGCGGAGTCGCGGGTGATCGAGCAGGTCGCCGGGAGAGTCAGCGGTTCGGGATGGCCGACGGTGTAGACGGTGCCGGTGCCCAGCCCGGGGTAGTCGAGCCGGACGGGTTCGAGCGGCGGGCGCTCGGCGGGTTCGCCGTTCGCCCAGATCCTGATTTTTCCGGACAACTGTTGCATCCAGTGGACGAGAGCGGCCGAGGCTCCGCCGGTCGAGCTGTCAGCGGAGTCGTCTCCGACGAACGGGACGTCCACCGGCCAGGCGGTGAAGACGTCTTCGACGGTGTCCAGTTCGCGGCTCGCCAGTGCGGCCAGCATGTTGCTGGTGCCCGGGCTGGCCCCGGCTCCGATCACGGCGATCACACCCGCCTTCCGTGCCTCGGCGTCCATGGCGAGCATGTCCAGCGTCGGCTCCCAGTCGTCGCAGATGTCGGCGTAATGGGTACGGCTCTCGATCGCCGCCCGCAGGATCGGCACGCCGAGCCGGAAGAAGGGACCGGTGGTGTTGAGAACCAGGTCGGCATCGTGGAAGAGCTCTCGGAGCCGTACCGGATCCGAGGCGTCGGCCTGCGCGACCGAGACACCCGGGAGCCGGGCGGCCAGGCGTTCGGCGGCGGCGGTGTCGCGGTCGGCGATCACCAGTTCCGTGATGTCCGCGCGCCCGGCGAGCGCCTCGACGACGGGTCTGCCCATCGCTCCGGCCCCGCCCAGCGCGACCACACGGTATTTCTCACCCATCGAAGACCATCCCCTTATGGACGTCGAGGAACGCCGACCTCAGCCGGTCGATCAGGTAGTTCTGACCGGCCGTCCACGGCTCGCGATCGCCCTGCCGGGGGAACAGGTCGGCGGCGCGCAGGATGTAGGTGGAGGTCAGGCCGAGCAGCGGGCGGCGGGCGCCGTCGCGAGGGAAGACGGGCATCGCGGTGGTCAGGCCGCGCCGCCTCATGTGGTCCAGCAGCCGGACGACGTAGCGGGAGGACAGGTCCGCCCGCAGCGTCCACGACGCGTTGGCGTACCCGACGCAGAAGGCCAGGTTGGGTACGCCGCTCAGCATCAGCCCGCGGTAGGCGGTGGTCTCGGCCAGGTCGACCGCGAGACCGTCCACCGACACCGCGATCCCGCCGAGGGGGACCAGCGACAGACCCGTCGCGGAGACGACCACGTCCGCCTCCAGCGTCCGCCCCGACTCCAGCTCGATCCCGTGTCCGGTGAAGCGGGCGATCCGGTCGGTGACCACCGACACCCGCCCGGCGGCCACGTCCAGGAAGAGGTCGCCGTTGGGGACGACGCACAGCCGCTGGTCCCACGGCTGGTACCGAGGCGTGAAATGCCGGTCGAGGTAGGCGGGATCGGGCAGGAACCGGAGGATGCCCTTGCGCAGGTACCGCTTGGTCTGCTCCGGGTAGCGCCTGCTCAGCCAGTAGGCCAGCTGGCCGCTCAGCACGTTCTTGGCGCGAATCAGCGTGTGGGCCCGCGGCGCGGGCAGCAAGCGGCGCAGCAGGTCGGCCGCCGGATCCACGTCGGGCAGGGAGGCCAGGTACGTCGGCGAGCGCTGCAGCATCGTGACGTGGCCCGCCTGCCTGGCCAGCGCCGGCACGAGCGTGACCGCGGTGGCCCCGCTGCCGATCACCACGACCTTCTCGCCGGCGACGTCGAGGTCGTCCGGCCAGAACTGCGGATGCACGAACCGGCCGCCGAAATCCGCGATGCCCTCGAACTCCGGCTGATGGCCGTGGTCGTAGTCGTAGTAGCCGGCGCAGACGTACAGGAACGAGCACGTCCACGTCTCGCCTTCGGTCTTCACCGTCCACCGGCTGTCCTCCCGGGACCAGTCGGCGGAGAGCACCTTGGCCCGGTAGTGGATGTGCCGGTCGATGCCGTGGTCGCGGACGGTGTCCTCGATGTAGCGGCGGATGCTGTCGCCGTCGGCCAGCGATTTCTTCCCCCGCCACGGCTGGAAGGCGTAGCTGAGGGTGAAGATGTCCGAGTCCGACCGGACCCCCGGATAACGGAACAGATCCCAGGTGCCGCCGGGGCGGTCCCTGGCCTCCAGGACCGCGTACGTCCTTCCTGGCCGCCGCTGGATGTGCCAGGCCGCGCCGACGCCGGAGAGACCGGCTCCGATGATCAGTACGTCGACATGCCGCGTCATGGCGTCGAGTCCGGCGAGACGATGTCCCACGTGCCGAACGGGGCCGGCCCGGGGTCGACGACGGTGAGCCTGTCGTCACGGTGCAAGAGATCTCCCTTCGAGAGCGGGGAGAACCAGAGATCGGTGATCGTGGAGGAGAACAACCGCTGTGCTTTCTGCCCAGGTGGTCAGCGTCCGTGCCTCTTCACATATTCGGTGAGCGAGTCGAGGTAGCCGGGCACGTAGAGCGAGCGGGGTGCGGCGACGTACACGATCACACCCCAGACGCTGTCAGGGGTGTCCAGTTCGTATTTGACCGCGTTGTGGGAGCCGTCCCGGAGCTTCTCGACCGTGAGCAGGTCCCGGGGGATGCCCGCACGATAGGCGGCCTCGGTCTCCTTGACGTCGACGTTGCGGTCGTGGTCCCCGAGCAGGAGAAGAGTCGGGGTGCGTACCTTCGGAAGCTGGTCCGTCACATCGGCGCGGAAGTTCTGGAGAACGAACCCCCACCGGTCCTTGCTCATCGGCGGGTTGTCCAGCCCGGACGCGAGGTACTTGTCGTACCCGGCACCTTCCTTCAGAAGCCGGATCTGGGCGGCACGCCGGCGGAGTTCGGCGTCGAGCTCGCCGTCCGGCGCACCCTGATTCCGGAGTTCCGCCCGCAGGTTGTACTCGCCCTGCCGCAACCAGTTCACCGCCGCCCCGACCAGGATCATGAAGCGCAGATCGGTACGGTCTCCCGCCACCTTGGGCAGCACCCAGCCACCCTGGCTGATCCCCCACACGCCCAGCCGATTCGGGTCGATCTCCGGTTGCCTCTTCGCCCAGTCCAGCGCGGCGTCGACCTCCGCACTGCGATCGCTCATGCTCTGGTGGAGCCAGTTCCCCGGCGCGCCGTCGACGCCGGGCTTGTTCCAGGACAGCGAGGCGTATCCGGCACGTGCGAACGCCTCCCAGATCGGCCGGTAGGCCCCATCCCTGGAGGCGTCCGCCTCGCCGTCCCCGTGAGCGAAGACGACCAGTCCCCGCGGCCCCTTCCCCTCCGTCGGCAGCGCGAGCACCGCCTTCAGCGGCTGTTTCGGTCCGGGGATGGTCACCTGCACCTCGCGCACGGCGAAATCGTTCTGCACGACGATCCACCCACCGACCCCGACAACCAGGACAAGCACGCAGGCGAGGGCGATCCAGAGCGGTTTGACCCACTTTCTTGCACTCATGAAACGATCGTAACAGATACGATCGTAAGCACAACGATCGAAACTTGATCGTACGGGTCCCGCGGCATCGGCGCCCGCCTCGGAAACGGATAGGCCGTGATCAGGCGAGACGTGATCACGACGTTCCGCCGCCCCGTCGGCACGGCTTTCGTTCGGCGGCCCGCGAACGTGCGTTTCGCGCATGGTCGCCGCTCCGGGCGCGTGCCTGAACCGCCGCGACACCCCGTTGCGAGGCCGCCTTGGACGGTGCCCTTGCCGATCACCCAGGAGACCACCGTGAACACCATCGCCCCGTGCCGCCGTACGAGGAACCGCTGGAAGCCCACCGGGCCGGCGGCGTCGCCACGTTCAACGACAACGTCATGAAACCGGGCGTCTTCGGCGCGAACCGCAGCCACAGGCTGATGGCGACCCACGCCGAGACGCCGTACGAGCTGAGCCGGCGGCACACCCGGCGGATCGCCCAGATCGCCGACCGGCCCGGCTTCGAGGCGATGCTCCCGGCCGCCAGGTATCGAGGGACGGGCAGGGAGACCGTCTTCGGTCGCCAAATAGCGAACGGCACTCTGTTGGCGCTTACGTCCCTCGGCAGTCGTAATAGGAGAGGACGTCGTTGATGAGCGTACGGAGGGAGCCTCCGCCAGACAAAGGGGCGGCGGGCGTCTGCCTCAGAGGTGGGTGACCATCCTGGCTGTCTCGTCTGCGATCGCCGTCGCTGCGGGGTTCCTGACCAACCCCATGGTCGGAGTGCCCGTCTGGCTCGCGGCGATCGGCTTGCCGCACCAGATCATGGACCGAGGTCGCGAAATGGAGGGTCGCCGTGAGCGGTGGACATGATGACCGGCGGCCCTCCGTGCCAAGAACAACTGATCTGGCACGCGAGTGAGAAACGTCTCAGGAAACAACGAAGGCCCAGATCGGGAATCCATCCCTGAGCTGGGCCTTCATAAGTGGAGCAGGTGACGGGAATCGAACCCGCGCTGTCAGCTTGGGAATCGGCTGCCGGTGTGGGTGGGCTGAGCTGGGAAAACGGGGGCGCAGGTCAGGGTGGGTCGAGTGACCGCGGTTCCCCGTCTGTTCTGGCACGGATCTGGCACGAGGTCTCAATGTCGAGCAGCTTTCGACGCCGACGAAAGTCGAGGCCCATTCAAACCCGTGCAAGTGGAGCGTCTTTGCTCCAAACCGTGCACCTTGATCGTCTTTTGGGCGACGCCTAGGCTCTCGTGCCATGGAGATGGGAAGGCCGAACCGCAGCCGCCGACCGTGGCGCGACCGCCTGGTCAGGCGTCGTGTGATCACAGTCCTCCTGCTGGGGGCCACGGGGCTGGCCGTTTTGGGTACGGTGCTCGTCGTCCTGCCGGGTGGGTTGGTCGCCCACGACCTCGCCGGGGAGACTGTCGCCGCGCAGGACCGGCTGAAAGCCGTGAACGACGTCCGCACGACACTTGTGCAGGCTGTCGGCGGCATGGTCCTGCTGTTCGGTGCGTATGCCACCTGGCGGCAACTGCGAGTCAGCCAGGACGGCTTGCGCGCCACCCAGGAGGGCTACATCACCGACAGGTTCAGCCGGGCCGTCGACCAGCTCGGCAGCGACAAATTGGAGACACGCATCGGCGGATTGCACGCGCTGTGGCGGATCGCGGAGCACTCCGCTCGCGACCGTGAGGCCGTCATCTCCATCAAAGCTGCTTACCTGCGCACGCACCTGCCGTGGCCGCCCACCGAGCCGGAAGCACCGACGGCGGACACGCCCATCAACGACGTCGTACCGCTGGAGGTCCGCGCAGCCGACGCCCAGGTGGCGCTGACCGGCCTCGGCATGTTGTGCCAGCATCGAGAGCAGCCCTGGGTCAACCTCAGCGTTACCGACCTGCGCCGGGCCGACTGCGACGGGCTCTGGCTGCCCGGGGTCAACCTGGATCGCTCCTGCATGGAGGCGGCGGGCCTCTACCATGCCAACCTGACGCAGGCCTCCCTCGTCTCGGTCAACCTGCGGCACGCCGACCTCAAGACCGCGATCCTGCGCCGTGCCCGCTTCGCTCTGGCCGACCTGCGAGGCGCCCGGTTGGTCGAAACCAACGTGCGCGACGCGGACTTCACCGAGGCCGATCTCCGCGAGGCGAACCTGCGCAAGGCCGACGCGGGCGGCGCTGTCTTCCGCCGCGCCGACCTGCGCCTAGCGGACCTGCGTGGGACCGATCTGAGTACGGCCGACCTTCTCCAGGCACGTCTGACCGGTGCGGTGGCCAGCGAGCACACTCGCTGGCCCGTCGGCTTCGACCACGCGGCCGCCGGCGTCGTCCTTGCCGATGATCCTGGCCCCGAACCCCTTCCCCTACTTCAGCCGCCGGGGATAACGACGCAGCACCCGTCTCTACGGTCCATACCGTGATCCAGGGGCCGCAGGTGAAGGCTGTTGGGAAGATCCTGGCTGACGCTGCTTCTCGGAGAAACGACGGCGACGGTCCACCACTCATGGAAGGCAAGACCAACTGATTCGCACGTAAGTGAGGAACGCCTCAGGCGACAATCACGGCTAGTTCAGGGAATCCAGCCCCGAACTCAGATCTTCGTGAGTGGAGCGGGCGACGGGAATCGAACCCGCGCTGTCAGCTTGGGAATCGACTACTGGCGTTGGCGGGCTGAGCTGGGAGAACGGGGGTGCGGGTCAAGGGGGGCGAGTGTCCGTGAGTCCCC
Source organism: Streptosporangium sp. NPDC001559 (assembly GCF_042893955.1). Taxonomy (NCBI): domain Bacteria; kingdom Bacillati; phylum Actinomycetota; class Actinomycetes; order Streptosporangiales; family Streptosporangiaceae; genus Streptosporangium; species Streptosporangium sp. NPDC001559. The sequence goes on along the minus strand of NZ_JBIAVG010000004.1, from coordinate 9,469 downwards.
ATGAGTGACTGCGGTTCCCCGCCTGTTCTGGCACGGATCTGGCACGCGATCAAAGCGCTGACCATGTTCCTTGTTGCGGCGTTGTGCCCGGCTGCTCGGTGGGCCAGGACTGAGGAACGAAGTCCTGGACCGTCAATCGCCCCCAACCCTGCACGGCGATCAACCACCGCAAGGCGATCGTAAGGGTGGTACCGCTTCGGTAGCGGTTTTCATGAGGACTATGTTCCGAGCGAGGGCAGGAGCTCTGACCGGAGCGCGGACCTCTCCCTAGGCCTCAAGTGCAAAAGATCATCTGCGCATATCCTGTAACAGCTATCAACTGCCTTCGATGTGCCGAGAATAGTTCCGTAGTCGACATAGTCGACAGAGGAGGCGTACACGCGAGAGGCCGTACCGAAGAGCATAAGAGCGCATCGTGCTTTGGGATGTGCATCTGATGACTTCAGCAGGTCAGCGTGCCGTGGAGAAAATTCAGAAGGCGAGGTTCTGTTAAGAAAGTTTCTTATCTATAAGATGGAGAACTCCTTACGCGTTTAAGGCCGTTTTCCTGCCGCACCCCTGGGCTTCGCTGGAGAGCCGTCGAACGTAGCGCAGTGGATAGAGGGTCTGGAACCCCTCTCAAAGCCGTCTGATCCAGGAAGGTGGGCAGCCACTTTCCCACATCCCCTCACCTGCACAGGTCCACTAGGTCAAGGAAGAGAAGTAGCGCATAGCCGAGACAGGAAGGACTTCTTGGACTACCCTTGTACCTCCTCGGTCAACCGCTGGTCCTATCGGCGCCAATCAGCTCAGGGAGATTTTCAGTGCCAGCACCGCAGACAAATGCTCGTACGCTACTCATGAGAATCTTTGAAAGCTGGCATGAAGAAAACGTGGCGCATTCGTCTCCGGACACTGCATTTGAAATTTTCGCATCCGAGCTTTCACTGCGTCCCTATGGGCTTGGTTTGGAAAATATTCAAGATGGAATCGTCGGGGCTGGGCAAGATGGCGGCATCGATTCTGTTTTCAGCTTCTGGGACGATAATCTCTTAGATGAAGACTCAGAGATATTTTCCGAAGCAAGACGCCCGAGCGAATTCCCCCAAGAGCGCCTTCTCGAGCTCTGGGTGATCCAAGCAAAACGAAGCCCATCGTTCGAAGAGGGGGCTTTGGACAAGTTGGAAAATACGCTCCGAAGGCTTCTTGATTTAAGCCAAGATATCGAGGTCCTAAAAGGGCTTTACAACGATACCTTGCTTTCTCGTGTTGATCTGTTTCGGCGGGCCTGGGAGAAGTTGCTCGTTCGTAGGCCAAAAGTCGCAGTGAACGTTGTATATGCAACTCCAGGAGACCGCCAGGGGGTGAACCCTCAAGTTCTAATTAAGCTAGGGATGTTCCAGAGAACTGTTTCCGAACTTCTTCCACCCGACTCTGAAGTCGACTGCCTTCTTTTTGGGGATCGGGAGCTTCTCGCCCGGTACAACGAAAAACCGACGTACTCGCTCCCGATGCGTTTCCAGGAGAACGCAACCAGCGGTGACTCGCATGTCGCCCTAGTTACCCTCAAGGACTACTTCAGCTTGATTACGGACGAGAATAAGAAACTGCGCAGATATCTCTTCGATTGGAACGTTCGAGACTATCAGGGTGCGGTAACCGTAAATCAAGAGATTAGGCGAACTCTCGAAAACCCAGAGAGCCCGGAATTTTGGTGGCTAAATAATGGTGTTACCATTATTTGTAGCGAGGCAATAACGGGCGGGAAAACATATTCCCTGACCGACATTCAGATCGTCAATGGGTTACAGACAAGCCACACGATTTATGAGTCCCTCAGAGATAACCCGGACATAGAGATTGGGAGTCGGATGATTCTAGTCCGAATCATCTCTACGACGGATCGTAAGACTCGAGATCAAGTAATTCGCGCCACCAATCGACAGACCCCAGTTAATGATGCCTCTCTGCGTGCCACTGATGAGATTCAGCGGAATATAGAAGACTATTTTCTTGTCAACGGATGGTATTATGACAGGAGAAAGAACTTCTACAAAAATGAAGGAAAAGATCCGGCAAAGATCATCGGTATCCCTCTTCTTGGGCAGGCCCTTACAGCGATGGGGCTATGTCGACCAGATAAAGCGCGCGGCAAGCCGTCCTCTTTGTTGAAAAACGATGACGACTACCTGATGGTTTTTAACTCCAACGTGAATCTCAGCGTATTCTTGTGGGCCGCCAAGACGCAGCGTACGGTGGATGTATTTCTGCATTCGGAGCATGCAAATGCTACGCAAGCGCAGCGCAATAACTTGAAGTTCCACTTGTCCATGCTCGTTGCAGTTGAGCTGGCAAATGCTCGCATTAACAGGCCGCAGCAATTGGAGCAAGTAGCGAAGCTTAACCATCCGCTGGATGCGGAATTCCTGGAGCGACGTCTTGATGTGCTCAAAGAGTACACTCAAGCCTTCCTTGGCTCAGGAAATACGACCCTAGAGAAAGCTGCAAAGAATCAACAGTTCACAAATTACATCCTTGCACGCCTTGGTTTTTGATGCTGCTAGTGCATGAGCATTGATTTGGTTGCCCCGGCCACCTGATGCTGTGGGGGTCAAGGTAGGTAACCGGAGCGACCTGGTAGGCGGTGCGGCGGCCGATGGGCAGGTGCGGCGGGCGGGTGGTACGGCGGGCGGCCCGTGGTCCCGCCGCCAGCCGAGACCGGCGCCCACGCCGCACGCTCGGGCGGCGGGCCGTGCGGCGGCGCGGCGCGCCGCCGCTTGATACCCATAAGAACAATTCGGCAGTGTCCGCGCTACGTGATCGCGATCGCTCCGCGCCCAGTACTCAGAGCTTGACCAACAGAGCTACCACGTCAGCGAAACTGCTGGTCAGGGAGTCGAGAACGGCCCTGCCTTTTTCGGCAGTCGCCAGAGACGGACGCCCGATGACCCCGGTTTTGGTGTAAGCCCGCATGCCCTCAGTCAGTAGATGACGGCGGTCGTCGGCGATGTGGTCAGCGTCCTCGTAGCCAGGGCGGATCACTTCAGGACAGGCGTACAGCAAGACGGAGGTCTCGATCTCTCCGGCGTGCATGTCCTCGTGCATGGAACTGACCAGCTCAGCAGCGGCCCTCGCCTCCTGCCAGTCCTCCCGATTGGGAAACAGCGCCATCGCGCGGCCTTCGGCGCTGGCCTCCTGGACGACGTTGCTCAGCACGTAGTTGCCGCCGTGCGCGTTGACCACCACCAGAGCCCGGGGGCCGGTGCGGGTGACGGAGTCGTAGACGTCGGTGATGACGGTGTGCAGGGTGCGGGCGGAGATGCTGACGGTGCCGGGCCAGGCGCTGTGCTCGTGGGAGCAGGAGATCGTGATCGGGGGCAGCAGCAGGACGGGGTAGGCGTCGGCGATCTTTCGGCAGATGAGGGTGGCGATGATCGTGTCAGTGCTAAGGGGCAGGTGGTCGCCGTGTTGTTCGAAGCTGCCGACGGGCAGGATCGCGATGGGGGCGTTGCGGTGGCGTTCCTCGGTGGTGGTCGCGGTGGGCAGCGCGTTGATCACCGTTCTCCTTCTGGTGGCCGGGGTGCGGGCAGGAAGAAGGACTCGGCGAGGAGGTCGAGTCTGGTGAGCAAGTCTGCCACGGGCCGATCCGTCGACCACCGGGACAACTGAATCCGGAGTGTGGTGAGCTGGCCGGCCACCCGGCTGGAACGCAACGCTTGGATCCGCGGGATGGCCTCCTCGGTCACGGCGCGGGCTTGGTCGCGGTCGCCTGCCATGGCGTAGGCGGTGGCCATGCGGGTCAGGAACAGGGCGTGGTCGCGGGCCTGGCTGGCGGGTGTCCACTGGGAGCGGCTGGCCTCGAAGATCGGGATCGCGGTGCTGGCCTGGCCGAGCAGGAGCCGGGTGGCTCCGGTTTCCATGGCGATGTAGGCGGGTGTGCAGTATGGCGCGCGGTCGCTGTCGGTCTGGCTCAGTCCTGCGGTGGCTTCGATGAGGGCGGTCTCTGAGTCGCGGGCGGAGTCGGTGGCTTCGCCCAGGTGGGCGTTGGCGATGGCCCGGGTGCGCAGGATGACGGCCCGTAAACGAGAGGTGAGGGCCTCGGGGGTGGTCAGGGCGGCATTGGCCAGGCCGAGACCGTGACCGTGGTCGCCGGATTCGATGGCGATGGCGCTTTTGCGCATGAGGACGTAGGAGATGACGCGCTGGTCTCCCAGCTCCATCGCGTAGTCCAGGGCTTTGTTGGTCCACATCGTGGCCTGAGAGAAATCGCCAAGGTCCTGGTGAAGCCAACCGCAGAATTCCAGCAGTTCGCTGGCGAAATTGAGCGCTTCGGCACGGTCGGCGCCTCGCGTCACCCGGCAGACGTGCCCGATCAAGGGGATCTGGCTGGTGACCGCGTTGACGAGCAGGGGCGGCCCCATGATGGCCTCGGCCTGGATGTGACCGGTGAGAACGTGCCGCAGGCCGGAGATGACGGGGCGGCTGGAGGTGCCGGTCAAGGTGGTGAGGTATTTCGTCGGCACGTCTGGTTCCGGCAGCGGGACCTGGCCGGATGGCGCGGCACCTGGCGTCGAGACCGGGCCTTTGGGGGCCAAGCCGAGGGCCATGCGGGCGGGGTCGGGCATGTTCAGGCCGTCAGCGATGCGTTCGATCACCTCGAACGAGGTGACCTGCACGGTCCCTTTCATGATCTCGCTGATCTTGCCCTGGCTGAGATTGACCGCGATGCCGATGCGGGTCTGGCTGGCTCCGGCGTATTGGCGGATAAGGCGAAAGAGATGGCCGATGTCACGTTTTCTGAGAGCCGCCAGCATTTCAGGGCGCTGCCATAGTTCCGGCAGGATAGCGACCGGTTCAGTCGCATCTGCAGGCATATGGATGCCCCCTTTGTGACCTGGGATTCTAGATATACAACGCTTCCCGTTCGGGGGTTATCCCGTCAAGGGATACAGGCCATTCGGATGGAGGATTCCGGCCCGGGATGGGTTACGTCACCCCAGGTGAAGACCCTTAATCCATGATTGGCGAGGATGCGCCGACGAGGGCGGCGGAGGAGAGGTGCCCGGCCTGTCGCGGGCGGGGCTGGCGGTGGGTTCGCCGTACCCGTGCTGAGATGGCGCTGCTGTTGGACGGGCAGGCCGTGACGCTGGTCCGGGTCGCGTGCCCGGACTGCCTGTCGGCGAGTGAGGCGGCGTGATGGGCCGCCATGACCGCCCTGTCGCCGGGCCGGGGCCGGTGGTCGGTGCGATGGAGGCGGCTCAGGAGCTGCGGCGGGAGCTGGCCGGGCTGGGAATCGCCTGTGACGTGCACGCCGGGCACTGCCTGGCCCTGGTGTCGGTCTGGTCGGGGCTGGTGGTGTGGACCGACGGCCGGACCTTCCGGTGGCGTTCCGGCCGCGACGTCATCGGCCGGGTGGTGCGGAACGGGCCGGGTTGGGACGCCTACGGGCGGGTTGAGGACCTGGCGGGTACGGCGCAGCGGGTGGCGGCCCGGTATGCCGAGCTTCGCCGCCTGACCGCGTCCACCGAGACCGCGCCGAGTAGCGGGGTTCCGCTGTGACGGTGAAGGGCGGGTGCCTGAGCCCGCACCCGGCCCGGCCGCTTGCGGACCACATGAGGCTGGTGTGGCGCAAGCCCTGCCAGGCCGAGCGGCTGCGGGTGATCGCGTGGAGCTGCGACTGCGGCCCGGTGGTGTACGAGCTGTGCCATGCCGGTGGACAGGCGTTCGTTCGCCGGACGCACCATTTCAACGGTGCCCGGATGGTGCACGAGACCTACCGGTGGCCGATCCGCAAGGGTGACGACGTGTGGAAGGCGTTGCTCAGCGGTCAGGCCCGGTAGAACGGCGTGGCGGGACGGGGTCCCCTGGTCTTGGAGGGGTCCGGGGAGCGTTACCCCTGTCCCGCCGCGCTCCTTATATTGCGCCGCCTGCGGTTGCTGCCGGTGAAGGGTTGTCACCTCGACCTCGGCGCGCGGACGGTCAGGATCGAGGCGTTGGTGGCGGAGATGAGGACGGGGGAGCTGGTCACCGGTCGTCCGAAGTCGGATGCGGGCGCTCGGATGGTCACTCTGCCAGAGATCATCATCGGTGACCTGACCTGGCACCTCCAGCGGTTCAGCGAGCCGGCACCTGACGGCCTGGTCTTCGTGGGGGAGAAGGATGCCCAGCTCCGGCGGAGCAACTTCACGAGGGTCTGGGCCAAGGTCGTCACGGAGGCAGGGATTCCGAGGATCCACATTCACGACCTGCGGCACACGGGCAACACGCTGGCGGCGATGACCGGAGCATCGCTCAAGGAGTTGATGGCGCGGATGGGCCACTCCAGCACCAAGGCGGCGATGGTCTATCTACACGCGGCCAAGGACAGGGACCGGGCCATCGCCGACGCCCTCGGAGAGATCGTTAAGGAAGGGCTCAAACTCAAGGAAGACAAGCCGTCCGCCGAGGGCAAGATCAACTGATCTGGCACGCGAGTGAGAAACGTCTCAGGAAACAAACAAGGCCCGGGTCCGGGAACCAACCGTGACCTGGGCCTTCATAAGTGGAGCGGGTGACGGGAATCGAACCCGCGCTGTCAGCTTGGGAAGCTGATGTTCTGCCATTGAACTACACCCGCAAGCGGCGAACCGCGTCCCCTACTGTAGCGGAAACTTCAGGGTGTCCGCTCACCCGTGGGCCTGCTTTCGGCGGGCGTGTGGTTGGTAGGTTGCCTCACGTGCTGCTTTCCGATCGTGACATCCTCACCGAGATCGACTCCGGCAGGGTCAGACTTGACCCCTTCCAGCCGGAGATGGTCCAGCCGTCGAGCATCGACGTACGGCTGGACCGTTACTTCAGGGTCTTCGAGAACCACAAGTATCCGCACATCGACCCGGCGGTCGAGCAGCCCGACCTGACGCGGACGGTCGAGCCCGAGGGGGACGAGCCCTTCATCCTCCATCCGGGGGAGTTCGTGCTGGCGAGCACCTACGAGGTCGTCACCCTGCCGGACGACATCGCCTCCCGCCTTGAGGGCAAGAGCTCGCTGGGCAGGCTGGGGCTGCTCACTCACTCGACCGCGGGGTTCATCGACCCCGGGTTCAGCGGGCATGTCACGCTGGAGCTCTCCAACGTCGCCACGTTGCCGATCAAGCTCTGGCCCGGCATGAAGATCGGCCAGCTGTGCATGTTCCGGCTCAGCTCGCCGGCCGAGCACCCCTACGGCTCGGAGAAGTACGGCTCGCGCTACCAGGGGCAGCGGGGGCCGACGCCAAGCCGTTCGTATCTGAACTTCCACCGAACCCCCGTCTGAGGGCGAACCTCCTGCCCGAAGGCGGACCCGCCGCCCGAAGACGTCCGAAGACGGGCCCGCTGCCTGAGGGACGTCCGAAGGTGAGCCCTCGTTCGAGGACGAGCTTTCGCCTGAAGGCGAGCTGTCGTCCGAAGACAGCCCCCATCTCAGGGGTGATGGAAATCACCTGACGGCTACAAGGCCGATACCTGGGGCGTCGGGGCGGTAACACGCTGATCACCGTCTCCCCGGGCGGCTCCATAGATGACCAGTTTCCACGTAATATGGGTCAAAACCAGCATAACGGTCATCGGAAAGATGCACCCAAGGCTCACTCAACCCGCGTGTTGCCAGGTATACGCCGGGTAGCGACAGCTGGAAGAGTAGGCGTCTAGCGGGTGAAGTTCGCATTTCCGCTGGTAACCCGTACCCTTCTCTGCGGACCATCCCCGCACATCTGGAGAACGACGTGCGCCTGCGTCTCACGCCTAGTGAGGACAGCTACTACGACTTGTTCGCCGACTCGGCGAACAACCTCGTCACAGCGTCCCGACTGCTGGTAGAGATCATCAGCGACGGGTCGGACAGGGAAGCCCTGGCCGAGAAAATGCGCGCTTGTGAGCACGCCGGTGACGAGCGTACTCACGCGATCATGAACCGGCTCAACGAGAGCTTCATCACTCCCTTCGACCGTGAGGACATCTACCGCCTCGCCTCGAACCTCGACGACGTGATGGACTACATGGAGGCCGCGGCCGACCTCATCGTCCTCTACCAGATCGACCACCTCCCCAAGGAGGTCGTCCGTCAGGTCGAGGTTCTGGAACGTGCCGCGGAGCTCACGGCGGAAGCCATGCCCCGGTTGCGCTCGATGCGAAACCTGAACGAGTACTGGATCGAGATCAACCGGCTGGAGAACCAGGGAGACCAGGTCTACCGCCGCCTGCTCGCCAAACTCTTCGGCGGCGAGTACGACGCGTTGACCGTCCTGAAGATGAAGGAGGTCATCGATCAGCTTGAGATGGCCGCCGACGCCTTCGAGCACGTGGCCAACACGATCGAGTCGATCGCGGTCAAGGAAAGCTAAGTGGACCTCACGCTCGCACTCGTCATCGGCGTGGTGGTCGTGGCGTTGGCGTTCGACTACACCAACGGTTTCCACGACGCGGCGAACGCGATCGCGACCTCGGTCTCGACGCGTGCGCTGACGCCGAGGGCGGCCCTCTTCATGGCCGCCGCGATGAACTTCCTGGGCGCCCATCTCGGCACACAGGTGGCGGCGACCGTCGGCAAGGGCATCATCGACGCCCCGAAAGGAAGCCACGGTCTGGTGATCGTGGGTTCCGGCCTGATCGGCGCGATCGCCTGGAACCTCATCACGTGGTACTTCGGTCTTCCGTCGTCGAGCAGCCACGCCCTCATCGGGGGTCTGGTCGGCTCGGCGATAGCCTCGTCGAGCGTCGTCCACTGGGACGGCGTCGTGGACAAGGTCGTCATTCCGATGATCCTGTCGCCGGTGCTCGGGTTCTTCCTCGCGGCGATCATCATGATCGCCATCCTATGGGGTTTCCGGCGTTCCCAGCCCGCCAAGACGAACCGGGGCTTCCGGCACGCGCAGACGCTCTCGGCAGCGGCCATGGCCCTCGGTCACGGCCTGCAGGACGCGCAGAAGACCATGGGTGTGATCTTCCTGGCCCTGGTGGTCGGCGGGTTCCAGCACGACGGGGACCCGATCCCGCAGTGGGTGATCCTCTCGGCCGCCACGGCCATCTCGCTGGGCACCTACGCCGGTGGCTGGCGGATCATGCGGACGCTCGGCCGCCGGATCATCGCCCTCACCCCGCCGCAGGGGTTCGCCGCCGAGTCGGCGGCGGCCGCGGTGCTCTACGTCGCGGCCCTGGGCTTCGGTGCTCCCGTCTCGACCACCCACACGATCACCAGCGCGATCATGGGCGTGGGCGCGACCAAGCGCCTGTCGGCCGTGCGCTGGGGGGTGGCGGGCAACATCGTGACCGCCTGGGTTCTCACGATCCCGGCGGCGGCACTGGTCGCGGCGCTGTCCTACTACGCGCTGCACTGGATGGTGGAGTAGGCGCGGGGGGCCCGGGGCGCCCCCCCCCCCCCCCCCGCCCGCGGGTTCATGACCTACCCCAACCACCGGGGGTAGCCCCCCCACACGGAGAGGGGGGCCCCCCCCGGGTTGGGGGCGGCGACGGACAA
>NZ_JBIAVG010000003.1:0-610946 GCF_042893955.1 Streptosporangium sp. NPDC001559 | reverse complement strand
ACGGATCATGTCCGCGCGTTAGGACGGGTTTGTGCTTCATGCACTGGCTTTTAGCACACTGTTGAGTTCTCAAGAAACGGACGCGTTCACCGTCCGCCGCCACACCATCCGGTGTGACCACTTCAGGGGCACAAACTTCCGTGTTCCCATCCTATCATTTCCGGCCGGTCCGTGTCAACCCGCCGCCTTCGCAGCTACTCGACACCAACCCGCCAGACCCACTAGGATCTCGCTCACCCCGTCTCCGGAGCAACCCTTCCAACTTACTCTGACATCCGGCTCTTGTCCAATCGTCCGTGGACGATTCAGACAAACGACTGCCGAAGCAAGGAGGTGGGGTACCGAGCGGGTCGCTGTCTTCGAAGCTCTTTGGCCTCTGCGGCTCGCCGCTCTGCGAGAAGAACATTACCAGGCCCCACGGGTCCCAGAGACAACTTGCCAACCATCCCCAGCACCTGCGCGTCCCAAACGTTCGTAGGGAGTCGACCGCGCAAGCGCTTATCAAGCCGTTCGCAATCGCCCCCGGATACGAAGTTGGCACGAGGGTCAGGATTCTGACTCCACCGTGGAGGTGAGCACCATGACCCGTTCAGAGTTCGACGACATCCGCGCACACATCGATGCGGAAGCCGATCGCCCCGGTGATCTGCTCAGGGTCGCCAGGTCCCTGTTGAGTGATCTTGAGGACGCGCGGATGCGTGAGGCCATGCTCCGCGCCGAGCACCTACGTCTTCTCACCGCAGCCCGTGCGACGGCCGCCGCGGAGGCGGCCGGGCGCACGAACCCGCTTTCCTACATCACCGAGGAACTCGCCCGGCAGGGCCAGCTCCCCGCCACCGAGGTCGAGGTGGACCAGATCCTGCTGGACGCCCGTACCGCGACCACTCTGCTGACTCAGCTCGAACAGGCCCCCGCGCCGGTCACGACCGGAGGCGGGCCGCGCGTTCGCAGGTGTGCCGGCACAAGTCGCACTCTCCCCAGATGAGGCGTTCCGCGCCGTTGACCTGGGCTTGAACCAAGATCTGTAAGACTTCAGGCATGTGGCAGCGGGGGCTGGATTGGGGCGCGACGACCCTCGTAGGGGTCTTCGGCGTCCTGTGGGTTGGCGTGGTGGTGTTCGCAGTGGCCGAGAGGCCGGTGTGGACGAGTCTCGGACAGTGTGTCTTCGGGGCCTTCCTCATCGGCTGGTCGCTGCACAAGACGTTTCTGCTGCTTCGCCTCCGCCCCCGGCACAAAGCACGGCACCGCAGGGTCAGGGCCTGACTAGAAGCCGGTTCTGAACACGCGCAGTTCATCCGCCACTTCCCGGCACGGGATTCCGAGGTCGAACCTGCTGAGAAGGAAGATCTCCTCTCCTGTGTCGATCTCCAGGAGTTCCGTGCGGGAAGTGAAGCGCGTCCGGGTGTCCACACGAATCCGTTCGACCGCGCTCCACGGCACTCTCTGGGCGCCGGCGAAGCCTCGCACCACGATGAGTCCCTCACCGTCCGCGCTGAGCCGTACCGGGGCCAGGAGGTCGCGTAGGGCGAGGGTGGCGGCCACCAGGGCCGCGGCGCCCGCCAGGATCGTCCCGCGCGGGTCGTCCAGGTTCAGTACGGCCAGCACCGCGAACACGAGCGCCGCAACGACCTTGGCGATGAGCAGTTCTCTACGCACTCTCCAGCGCAGGGTCGGTCCTGCCATGTCAGCCACACCTGCACGCTAACCGCTGGGTGCCCTGTCTGGAACAAAGCGAAAGGCCCTGATCTCTGAGAGATCAGGGCCTTCCCTTGGTAGCGGGGACAGGATTTGAACCTGCGACCTCTGGGTTATGAGCCCAGCGAGCTACCGAGCTGCTCCACCCCGCGTCGGCGTGCTTTCACACTACCCGGCTTTGGCGATGAATGCGAACTCAATAGCCGCGGTGCCCCTAGGAGCTCGGCGAGGGAGACGGTGTCGGCGTGGTCGAAGGGGTGGCTGACGGAGTCGCCGAAGGGGTTGCCGTCCCCGAGGGAGACGAGCTCGGAGTCGGCGACGGGGTCGCGGCCGGGGCTGTGGAGGCCGAGGCGTTCTTCACCTTCTCCAGGGCCTCCTTCAGCGCCTTCTGAGCCTCACCGTAGGCCGTCCAGTTCGGCGGCTTGGCCTCCAGGGCACGCTGGGCGTCGTCATAGGCCTTCTGGGCCTCCCCGATGGCCTGGCTCAGCACGGTGCTCGACTGGACGGGGACGTCAGGTCTCGCCTCCGGCTTGTTCTGCTGGGCGCTGTTGCCGAAGACCTGCTCGAGCGCACCCTGGAGGGTCTCGGCGAAGCCGACCTTGTCTCCGAAGGAGACCAGGACCCGACGGAGAATCGGGTAGGGCTCCTGTCCCGAGGAGGCCGCCGTCTCCACGTAGACCGGCTCGATGTACACCAGGCCGCCGGCGAACGGCAGGGTGAGCAGGTTGCCGTAGCGGACCTTCGCCCCACCGATGCCCAGAAGGTTGAGCTCACCGGAGAACTTGTTCTGGAAGTTGTTCTGTACCTGACCGGGGCCGGGAATCGTGGTGTTCGACGGCATCCGCAGGATGCGCAGCCTGCCGTAGTCGTCACCCGGCGTCGCGTCGACCGCCATGAAGGCGGCCAGGTTCGGCCCTTGGCGTGGCACGAACGTGGTGGTCAGCGAGAAGGTGGGTTCCTGGGTGTCGGGCATCTTGACCGACAGGTAGTACGGCGGCTGCTTGATGTCGTGTCCGCCGGAGGACGGGTCGTTCGGGACGTTCCAGAAGTCCTGGCCGCTGTAGAAGGCGTTCGGGTCCTGGATGTGATAGCGGGAAAGCACGTCACGCTGGACCTTGAAGAGCGCCTCCGGGTAGCGCAGGTGCTGCTTGAGGGCCTCCGACATCTCGCTCTTCGGCTTGATGATCCCCGGGAAGGCGTTGCGCCAGGTCTGCAGGATCGGGTCCTTCTCGTCCCAGGCGTACAGCGTGACCGTGCCGTCGTAGGCGTCGACCGTGGCCTTGACGGCGTTACGCATGTAGTTGATGTTGTCGCGTGGCTGCTGCACCACCTGGCGCGGGTCGGTGACCGTGTCGCGGGTCATCGACTCCAGGCTCCTGCTGTCGGAGTAGGGGTAGGAGTTGGAGGTGGTGTAGGCGTCGGCGATCCAGACCACCCTGCCGTCGATGACGGCCGGGTAGGGGTTGTCGTCGAGGCTCAGGAACGGCGCGACCTTGGCGATGCGGTCCTGCGGGTTGCGCTCGTAGAGGATCCTGGACTTGGCGTTGACGTCTCCCGAGAGCAGCAGGTTCGTCTCTCCGTACTTGGCCGCGTAGAGCAGGCGGTTGAAGAACGAGCCGACGGGGACGCCGCCCTTACCGGTGTAGGTGGTGTTCTGCTGACCGGTTCCGCTGCTCTCCGGGTAGTCGAGCTCCTGGCCGACCTTCCTGTCACCGCCGACGATGACGTACTCGGGGGCGGCCGGGGACTCTCCGAAGTAGATCCGCGACTCCTTCAGGCCGATCCGGTCGGCCAGAGAGCCGGTGACCGGCATGTCCTTGGCGTCGAAGTCGGGCAGGCCCTGGGAGTCGACCTTGTTGCCGGGCGCGGCCACGAAGCCGTAGCCGTGGGTGTAGACGAGGTGCCGGTTGATCCAGTTGTCCTGCTCCCTCGGCGGCCCAGTGAGCTCGCGAACCGCGACGACGGTGTCGCGCGGCTTGCCCGTCTCGTCGGGGTAGCGGTCGACGTCGAGCGGGTCGTGGAAGTCGTAGAAGCCTCGGATGCGCTGCTTCTGCTGGTAGGTCTTGGCGACCAGGTTGGGGTCGAGCAGTCGTACACCGGAGATGGAGCTGTCGGTGGTGACGTTGACCTTGGAGGCGTCGCCCTGGGCGGCGTACTCGATGACCTCGGTCTTGTCGATCCCGTAGGCCTTTCTGGTGGCCTCGATGTTGCGCTTGATGTACGGCTGTTCGCGGTCCTGCTGGTTCGGCCGGACCTGGAACTGCTCCACGAGGGCCGGATAGACCCCGCCGACCAGGATGGCCGACAGGACCAGCAGGCCGAAGGCCACACCGGGCAGCATGCCGCCGGGCCGTACGATGCCGGCGAAGAACAGGATCGCGCAGATGAGGGCGATGATCGCCAGGATGGTCTTGGCGGGCAGCACCGCGTTGACGTCGGTGTAGGAGGCGCCGTAGGCGAAGCCCCGGTCGGAGAAGACCAGACCGTATCCGTCGATCCAGTAGGCGACGGCCTTCAACAGCACGAACACGCCGAGCAGCACCGACAGGTGCACCCTGGCCGCGCGGGAGGCGTGCACGCCGGGCGACTGCAGTCTGAAGCCCCCGTACAGGTAGTGCACGATCGCCGCCATGACGGCCGACAGGATGACCGCGGTGAACAGGAAGTTCAGCACCATCCTGATGAAGGGGTAGGTGAACATGAAGAACGACAGGTCGATGCCGAACTGCGCGTCCTTCTCACCGAACGGGGTCGCGTTGAAGAACTCCAGCCACGTCTTCCACTGCCCCGCGAGCGACGATCCCGAGAACAGGGCCAGCACTCCGGCGCCGATCAGGAAGATCAGTTTGCGGTGTGGGTCGAGGGCCATCCGGTAGCGGTCTGCGCCACTCGCGCCGCCGAACGTTCCGGGGCCGAACATGGGTCTGGCGCGGTAGGCCAGCAGCATGTTGCCGCCCACGAGGCCGACCATGAGCACGGCGCCCACGAAGAAGAGCAGGATCTGTGTGACGACCACACCGGAGAAGACCGCTGTGTAGTCGACCGAGTCGTACCACAGGTAGTCGGTGTATATACCTGCGAAGAGGAAGAACAGCGCGACGATCACGACGATCGCTATCGCGACAGGAAGCAGCAGTCGTGGCCGGCGGGGCAAGCGCATTGCCCTACCGGCTCCGGGGGTCCGGAAGCTCAAGGCCAACCCCTTGTCGTAAAAGAGCACGGTCCGTGTCTGGAAACCTACACCGGTGGGGGTACGGCCGTGCTAAGCCGCTCTGGCAGGGTCCGGCCACATCCCCCTGCAGGTTCCAGGGTTCAACGGGTCAACGTATGAGACCTCGGATGAGTGCCCCGACGTCGTTCTCGGGGCCCAAGGCCGTACCGCAGGGGCGGTCTCAACTCGCCGAGCAGGTCGGTACGGAACCGGTTCCCGTGCGGATCGCGTCGATCGCCTTCACCGCGTCGTGCAGCGTGCTCACCTTGTAGAGCCGCATCCCGTCGGGGACCGACTTGGCCGCCTCCGCGCAGTTGTCCGCGGGCGCGAGAAAGACCGTCGCCCCCGACCTTCTGGCGCCGACCATCTTCTGCGAGATGCCGCCGATCGGGCCGACCTTGCCTTCGGGAGTGATCGTCCCGGTCCCGGCGATCGACTTGCCGCCGGTCATCGGGCCGGGGGTGAGCTTGTCGACGATGCCGAGGGAGAACATCATGCCCGCGCTCGGACCGCCGACGTCACCGACGTTGATCTTCACCTTGAAGGGGAACTTGTAGCTGATCCGCATGGTGATGCCGACGATCGGCGTGCCGTCCTTGGCCGCCACGGTCGGGACGGCCACGGTGAGGCTGCGGTCACCGCGGTTGACGGTGAAGGTGACCGTCTCGCCCGCCTTGTGCCTGCGGACGATGCCGGAGACGCTCTCCCTGTCCGTCGCGGGGACTCCGTCGACGGACACGATCTCGTCGCCGGTCTCGAAGTGCCCGTCCGCGGGCAGGCCCTTCTGGGTCGAGGCCACGGTGACGACCGAGGTGTAGGGGATCTTCAGTTCGGTCAGCGCCGCCGCGGTCGCGTCGTCCTGGGAGTTGGTCATCTCCTGGGAGTTCTGCTGCTCGACCTCCTCGGCCGTGCTGGTCGGCGGGAAGATCGTCTCCTCGGGCACGACGGCGACCGTGGGGTCGATCCACCCCCTGAGCGCCCTGAACAGGTCGATCCTGTTGCCCGGGCCGCCCTGGTAGGCGACGGTCACCAAGCTCAGCTTCCCGTCGGTCGGGTAGGTCTCCCGGCCCTCGATGCTGATCACCGGCTTGCCCTTGACGTCACCGATGGTGTTCTCCGTGGGCCCCGGACTCAGCACGACGTACGGCACGGGCAGCAGGGCGCCGACAACGCCGAGCAGAAGCGTGAGGAAGCCTGCCACCATCAATGTCAGCGCTCGTCGGGACATGGGAGGAAGCCTATTCCGTGTGACCGGTCAGAAGACCGCACCCCCGCGCCGTCACCTTCCAGATTGTAAGGATCGCTCCTCAGCCGCAGCTTCCGACCCATTCGGTCGAGCCGTCGGCGAAGGCCTGGTTCTTCCAGATGGGAACCTCGGCCTTGAGGTCGTCGATCAGGCGCCGGGAGGCCTCGAACGCCTCGCTCCTGTGGGGGGCCGCGACCGCGACGATGACGGCGATGTCGCCCAGGTCGAGGTCGCCGACCCGGTGCACGGCGGCCAGCGCGGTGATCGGGAAGTCGGCCACGATCTTCTCCGCGACCCGGCGTAGCTCGTCCTGCGCGCTGGGGTGCGCGGAGTAGGACAGGCGGGTCACGGACTTGCCGTGGTCGTGGTCACGCACGGTGCCCACGAAGATCGCCGTGCCGCCCGCGGCGTGGTCGCCGATCGCGGAGAACACCTCGTCCACCGAGAGCGGTGTGTCGCGGATGCCGAGCAGGCGGATGACGTTCACGGCTCAAAGGCTACCCGGCGGGCGGGGAGCTCCCCCGATTCGGGCACGGGAGGCACGGCCGGGACGGCGACAGCCGGGGGCGTGCTCGGGGCACACCCCCGGGAGGGCTTCAGACGCGCCGCTTCTTGCGGGCGGCGCGGACGATCGCCGCCGTGCCGAGGACCGCGACGGTCGCGCCGGCCGCGGTGAGCGTGGCCTCCTTGCCGGACAACCGGCGACCGACCACCGCGTGCCTGCCCTCGCGTAGTTCGAGCAGCTGCGTCAGGGCCGCTTCGTTGCTCCAGCCCGGTTTCCACCCGGCGTCGCGGAGCCCGGCGCAGTCGACGACCCAGGGATAGACCACGTAGTGCAGGTCGGTCGCGGGAGCCGGGGTGATACCGAGGCGGTGCAGGCGCTGGGCCGTACCGAACGTCAGTCCTGCGGGCAGCTCGAACCTGCGCAGGCCGGAGAGCTCCTCCACCTGCTCCTGTTCGAGCCAGCCCTCGCTGCCGACCGCCACGACGCCGGAGACGGAGCCGAGCGCGGCCAGCTCAAGGGCCGAGATCAGGTCGTCCACGTGGCAGAACTGCCAGCGGGGACTGCAGCCCTTGACGCTGAGCAGCCGGGGGGCCTCGAAGTGGCGGGTGACCACGCTGTCGACGCCTGGACCGACGACGGCCGCCGGGCGCAGCACGGTCACCTCAAGGCCGGGATGACTGCGCAGTGATCTCCTGACCAGCGCCTCGATCTCCAGGTGGTCGCCGACGATGCCGGTGTCCGGCTCGGCCGCGACCGCGGAGTCCTCTGGCAGTGGGACGGGGTTGTCCTGGGCGGCGCCGTACACCATGGCGCTGGTGACCAGCACGACGCGGCGCACCCGGGCGGCGGCCGAGGCGGTGAGCACCGTCTGTGCCGCGCGCAGGTTGTAGGCGCGCCGCTCGGCCGGGTCGGCGTCGAGCGCGTAGTCGCCCGCCAGATGGACGAGCACGTCGATGTCGGAGATCCGGTTCGCCAAGAGCGGATCTCTGACGTCGAGCACCCTCCAGGTGACGTCGGGTATGTCGCCGCGCTGCTCGTCGATGGCCACGACTCTGCGGAAATCCGCAGACGAGGCGACCTTCGAGAGGAAGGCACGGCCGATCCCCGAGGCCGCGCCGGTTACGGCGACGACCGGGAGCCGGGGGCGTTTCGAGGTAGGCACCAGGTCCTCACTTTGCACTGACCCACCATGCGACGGATAACGTGGCGGTTGTGGACTCCTCCATCCTGCACGAGGTAGAGCGGTGACTGACTTGCCAGGTCGGGAAAACGACCCCAACGAGAATCCGTTCGCCATGTTCGGCGACCCGGAGCAGATCGCGGCGGCCATGCGTCAGTTCGCCGACATGCTGTCCGCCCCGCAGAGCTCCGGTCCCGTCAACTGGGACATGGCGAAGAATATCGCCCGGCACGTCGTGGCCGCCGAAGGCGATCCGAGTGTCATGGAAGGCGAGCGGCGCCAGATCGTGGACGCGCTCAATCTCGCCGACCTGTGGCTGAACGAGGCGACCACGCTGCCCAGCGGGGTGAACAACCCGCAGGCGTGGAGCCGGTCCGAGTGGATCGAGAAGACCGTCCCGGTGTGGCGGCAGCTGTGTGATCCGGTCGCCGCCCGCATGGTCGAGACCATGAGCGGCACGCTCGGCGCGACGGGCCTGCCCGCCGAGGCTCAGGCGATGGCCGGGCCGCTGATGGGCATGATGAAGCAGATGGGCAGCATGCTGGTCGGCCAGCAGATCGGCCAGGCCCTCGGCTCTCTGGCCCGTGAGGTCGTCGGCTCCACCGACATCGGCCTTCCGCTGTCGGAGAACGCCGCCCTGCTGCCCGGCGGCATCGCCGCGTTCGGCCAGGGGCTTGAGACTCCCGTCGAGGAGATCCGGATCTATCTGGCGCTGCGCGAGGCCGCGCACCACCGGCTGTTCCAGCACGTGCCGTGGCTGCGGGTGCACCTGTTCGGCGCGGTCGAGGAGTACGCCAGAGGCATCACGGTCGACGTGTCCGCGCTGGAAGAGCAGTTGCGCGGCCTCGACGTCAACAACCCCGAGCAGCTCCAGCAGGCGCTGAGCGGCGGCAACCTGCTCAAACCCGAGGAGACCGAGCGGCAGAAGGCCGCCCTGGCGCGCCTTGAGACCATGCTCGCGCTGGTCGAGGGCTGGGTCGGCACGGTCGTCGACGGTGCCGCCGAAGGCAAACTGCCCTCCTCGGCCGCCCTGGCCGAGACCGTACGGCGTCGCAGGGCGACCGGCGGTCCCGCTGAGCAGACCTTCGCCACGCTCGTCGGCTTGGAACTGCGTCCGCGCCGTCTGCGTGAGGCGGCCGCCCTGTGGCAGGCCATCGAGCGCGACCGGGGCATCGACGGTCGGGACGCGGTGTGGAGCCATCCCGACCTGATGCCGACCGCGGACGATCTGGACAATCCCGAGGGTTTCGTCAGGGGTGAGCCCGAGCTGGACCTGTCCTCCCTTGAGGCGTCGCTCGGCGAGGCCCCGAAGGAGCCGGAGAACGGGGACGACGACCCCCGGGACGGCGCCGCGTGAGCCTGCGCGCACACGCGCAGGAGATGCTCGCGGCCTGGAACGCGCCCACGGCCGATGAGGAGAGCCTGCGCAGGGAGTTCCTCGATCATGTGCGGACCCACGAGGACGCGATGTGGCGGGAGTGCGTGCCCGGCCATCTGACGGCCACGACCGCGGTGATCTCCCACGACGGCGAGCGGGTGTTGCTGACGCTGCACCCCAAGGCCGGGATGTGGCTGCCCATGGGCGGGCACTGTGAGCGCGAGGACGTCTCGCTTGACGCCGTCGCGCTGCGGGAGGCGACCGAGGAGTCGGGCATCGCCGGTCTGCGCCTGCTTCCCGGTCCGCTCGCCCTCGACCGCCACAAGGTCTGGTGTCACCCTCCGCACAGCCACCATCTCGACGTGGAGTACGGCGCGGTCGCCCCCGCCGGCGTGGAGGCCGTGATCAGCGACGAGTCCCTCGACCTGCGGTGGTTCCCGATCGAGGAGATCCCCGAGCTCTCCGACGAGGCGACCCGTAGGCTCGCCAGACGTGCCCGTGAGGTGATGCGCCAGGTCTGAACCGTTTACGTTCGTCTCACACGACCATCGATAATGTCGTCACATTGGGTGACCGATGAATCGAGGCGTAGTGAGCACGGACACAGCCGGCGGCGCGATTTTGACTCCGGTACGGCGACGCCGTTCGCCCCGGATTCCCAGCGCTCTGGTCTGGGCTGCCATCACCCCTTTCGCGGCCTGGGCGGCGGCCAGGGTCACCGGCCTCGAACGCGGCTCGCTCACCGCGCAGCTGATGACGGCCACGCCGTACGCGGCGGCCGGGTCGTTGTTGCCTCTGCTCCTGGCCGCGACGACCCGCCGCCGGGCCGCCACGGCTGTGGCGTTGGTCACCACGGCGGCGCTCGGATTCAGCGTCCTGCCCCGCGCGTTCGCCTCGGCTCAGCCGTCCTCCGGAGCGCCGTTGCGGGTGCTCACGCTCAACATGTTGTTCGGTCACGCCGATCCCGGCGCGGTGATGGACCTGGTCAGGCAGCTGCGGCCGGACGTGCTCAGCGCCCAGGAGCTGACGCCGGGGATGGTCGAGGAGCTCGACGCGGCCGGGCTGAAGGACGTCATGTCGCACCGCGTGCTGCAGACGGCCTGGAGCGCCAGCGGCAGCGGCCTTTTCTCCCGCTATCCGCTGACCCCGCTGGAGAACCTGTTCCAGCCCATCGGGCACAACATGCCGGCCGCGGTGCTCAGCGTTCCGGGGGCGGGGAACATCGAGTTCGTCGACGTGCACACCTTCCCGCCGCTGGGCAGCCAGGTGCACGAGTGGAGCGCGGCGTTCGCCGCCTTCCCCGGCGCCTCCCCGGATCGGTTGCGGATCTTCGCCGGTGACTTCAACGCCAGTCTCGACCACGCCGCTATGCGCCGTTTCGTCAGCCGGGGCTACGCCGACTCGGCTGATCGGGCCGGTCAGGGTCTGGTTCCGACCTGGCCGGTCAACAGCAGGATCCCGCCGGTCATCACCATCGACCATGTCGTGGTCGACCGGCGGATCGGAGTGCGGGGGGTGAGCATCCACACCGTCCCCGGCACCGACCACAGGGCGGTCTTCGCCGACCTCAGCCTGCCTTCGATCTGAGCCCGGTCTTCTCAGACCGACAGCAGCGCCCGGGTGTTGTCCCAGCCCTCAAGGCCGGGGTCGAGCCTGTGGACGTCGGCGGGAGCGCGCAGACGGTGCCAGCCTGGGCCGGTCGCGACCCGCCAGGAGGCGGGGGCCAGCGCGCGCAGGGTCCTGACCGGCTCGGGGTCGTCGAAGCCGATCTCGGCCCAGTCGGGCCACGGTGTCCGTGCGGCGATCGCGACGGCCCCGCCCTCGACGGCCGGGCACACGGCCAGTCCCGCGCTGCCGAGCGCGCGGAAGAGCTTTCCGATCAGCAACGGCGGCAGGTCGGGGGCGTCCCCACTCAGCAGAACCACCTGACCCGCGTACGGCGCGGCAGCCGAGATCACCTCGAACGTGGCCCTGACCAGGGGCGCTCCGGAAAGTTCGGGGATCTCAAGGACCGGGGTGCCCGGCCAGACGACCTCTTCCATCCCGGGCACGCTCGTCACGAGGACCGGGGTGACGAAGTCGAGGGTGCTGACGAGTTCGTAGGTGTCCTCGACGACGGCCGTCAGGAAGCTCCCGGGGTCGATCCCCGGTGGTGCCCCGGCCGACATCGACGATGTGACGACGACCGCGACCAGGCGGTCCTCCGTACGGTCCGAGGTCAACACTCCTCCGCGACGCCCGCCGCCATGGAGAACCCCTCAAGGAAGCCGCGTGCCCGTTCGGCCTTGGGGTAGTGGTCGACCAGCGCCCAGAAACGAGGTCCGTGGCTGGGTACGAGCAGGTGGACCAGCTCATGCATGATCACGTAGTCGACCACCCACGACGGCATGCCCCGGAGCCGTGTGGAGATCCTGATGGTGCCGTGATCCGGGGTGCACGATCCCCATCGGTGCTGCTGGTTGTCGACCCAGCGCACGCTCGACGGTCTTGCCCGCCCGTCGAGATAACGTGCCGAGAGCTCACTCGCCCGCTCGAAGAGGTCGTCGTCGGAGGGGCGTCTTCGCTGCTCCTTGGCCGCCAGCCGGTCGAGCATCCGGCGCACCCATTGCTCCTCATCGGTACTGCTCAGCCCGGCGGGGAGCAGCACGATCGTTTTCTCGCCGTCACGGTACGCGGATACGGTCCGCCGACGACGAGAACTTCGACGGACCTCGACTGTCTCGGGGGGCACATATGAACGGTAGCCGAGAATCACGAATTCACACCAGAGGGCCGAACACGTTCTGGCTGGTCAATCCCCGTTCGTCGATTGTTCAGCAAGACCGATCGGTTATGGCTGGAGCCCGTGGAATTAACCGGACCGTCGATCCTCTCAGGAGCCGCCGAATCTCGGAGACCGTCGTTCCCGCTGCGCCGCCAACCCTTCGAGCAGGTCGTCGGAGGCCATGGTGACGGGTTGGGCGAGGGACTCCCAGCGCAACGCGGCGTCGAGGTCCGCGTGCCCACCGCCCGCCAGGGCCACCTTGGTGAGCCGGGTGGCGACGGGTGCGTTCGCCGCGGTCCTCGAAGCGATCTCCAGCACCTGCGTCATCAGCGTCTCTCGGGGAAACGCCCTGGTCACCAGCCCCGACGCCGCCGCTTCCGCGCCCAGCATGGTACGGCCGGTGAGTAGCATCTCCCTGGCGACCCCGACCCCGGCGACCCTGGGCAACAGGTAGGTGGCCGCCATCCCCGGGTGCAGGCCGAGCGAGGTGAAGGGGGCAAGCAGCTTGGCCTCCTCCGCCGCGTAGACCAGGTCGCAGGCCAGGGCCAGGCACAGCCCGGCGCCGACGGCGGCACCGTTGACCGCGGCGATGGTCGGCACCTCCAGGTCTGCCACCGACAGCCAGGTCCGATAGAAGTCCAGCATCCTGTCACGTAGGACGGGCACGCTCTCCGCTCCCCGGTCGGCGAGCCAGGACAGGTCTCCTCCCGAGCAGAACGCGCTGCCCTCCCCGGTGACGACCACGCATCGCACGTCCTTGTCGCGACGCAGGTCGGAGACCGCCAGCCGCCACTGCTCCGTCATGCCGTCCGTCATGGAGTTACGCCGGTCGGGGCGGTTCAGGGTGAGCACCACGACGCCGTCGTCGCGCCTGTCGATCAAGAGCTCGTCCATGGCGGGAGCGTAGTACACCGGAAGTTATCCACAGGCGGCGGGAAACGTCTTCGCGATCTTTTGAGGACGTGGCACTCTGACTGCCCCGGGACCACCGGGTGACCGGAATCTCACGCTCCGCGTCCACCTGGGGTCCTCCCCTTCTGGCCTTCGGGCTCCTTGAGGAGAGGCGGTCACATGAGACCACGTCTGAAGCCCGTTCTCCGTCGGGTCGCGCGTGACGAGCACACCCTGCAGTTCGGTCTGCGCCCCAGGCACGCGGTGGTGTTGACCGACCTGGAACCCGAGGTTCGCCGCTGGGTCGAGAGTCTCGACGGCGTGCGCGACGTCGAAGGGGTGCTCGCCGGGGCGGACGAGGCAGGGCTCGGCAGGGAGAACGGCCGCGCCCTGCTCGACCTGCTGATCGACCAGGGGGTGATCGACGACGCGGCGGCGCCGCCCGGCCCACTGCGTCTGCTCACCCTCGCCGAGCGAGACCTGCTCCAGCCCGATCTGGAGGCGCTCTCCCTCACCCCCGGCACGACGGACGGCGGCCTTGCCGTGCTGGAGCGCAGGCGGGCCGTCCAGGTGCGGGTGTACGGCGCAGGTCGCGTCGGCGCGCAGATCGCCGCCCTCCTCGCCGCCTCCGGGGTCGGCGGCCTGTGCGTTGTCGACTCCGGTACGGCCCGGGGCCGAGACGTCACACCGGGTGGCCTGACCTGGACGCAGGTGGGCAGGAGCAGGCAAGAGGGCACGGTCGAGCTGGTGAGACGGCTCGCGCCCTCCATCACCGCGTGGACCGGCGATCGGGCCGCCCGGCTGGCCGACGGTGCCAGGGCACCTGACCTGGTGGTGCTCTCGCCGGTCGACCCCCTCGACGACCTGCTGATCGACGAGCTCATGTCCCGGCGGATCCCGCACCTGCTCGTGACCGCCTACGAGGGCCTGGGGTCCATCGGCCCTCTGGTGCTGCCTGGACAGAGCACATGCCTACGGTGTCTAGATTTGACGCGACGCGATCGTGACCCGGGGTGGCCGGTCGCCAGTGCCCGTCCCGGCGGCTTGCCCGCAGGGGAGATCGGGTGTGGCGTGGTCATGTCGTCTCTTGTCGCGGCGGTGGCGACCGGGCACGCGCTCGCTTTCCTCGACGGGGAGGAGTCCGCTGTGACCAACGGCACAACGGATGTATTGCCTGACTGGCGATGGAAACGGCGATCCTGGAGTATTCATCCTCGATGTCGTTGCTTCCGAAACGAGTTGGGTTCGCCAACAATGGTCGCGTCGGCTGCTGACCGCGGCTGACGGATACCACACCGAAGGGAGGGAGCGGTGTCTCGCCACGGGGGAAACGCCGCGAGCCAAGGTGAGTGACCTTCCGCGCCGCGCTGTCGCGCGATCCGCCAAGCTGGCGGCCCTGCCGATCGGATTCGCCGGCCGTACCGCCCTTGGACTGGGGAAGCGGATCGGAGGCAAGTCCGCGGAGATCGTCGCCCAGGAGATACAGGAACGCACCGCCGAGCAGATCTTCAAGGTTCTGGGAGAGCTCAAGGGCGGGGCGATGAAACTCGGCCAGGCTCTGTCCATCTTCGAGGCGGCGCTGCCCGCCGAGGTCGTCGGCCCCTACCGGGCGACCCTCACCAAACTCCAGGACGCCGCGCCACCGCTACCTGTCGCGACGGTGCACAAGGTGCTCGTCGAGCAGCTGGGCGACGACTGGCGGGAGAACTTCCAGTCGTTCGAGGACCGTCCGACCGCCGCCGCGTCGATCGGGCAGGTGCACAAGGCCGTTTGGCACGACGGCAGAACGGTCGCCGTCAAGGTTCAGTATCCCGGCGCGGGCAAGGCGCTGCTGTCCGACTTCAATCAGATCGCCAGGCTCGGCAAGCTCTTCGGGGTCCTGCTTCCCGGGCTCGACATCAAGTCCGTCCTCAGCGAGCTGCGCGAGCGGATCACCGAAGAGCTCGACTACCTGCGGGAGGCAGAGGCTCAGCACGCCTTCGCCCTGGAGTTCAAGGACGACCCCGACTTCCTGATCCCGGACGTCGTGGCCGCCAACGAGCAGATTCTCGTCTCCGAGTGGGTCGAGGGCGTCCCGCTGTCACGGATCATCAGCGACGGCACCAAGCAGGAACGTGACCGTGCCGGTCTCCAACTGGTCCGGTTCCTGTTCTGCTCGCCCGCGCGGGTCGGCATGCTCCACGCCGACCCGCATCCGGGAAACTTCCGCGTCGTCGCGGACGGACGGCTGTGCGTGCTCGATTTCGGCGCGGTCAACCGGCTGCCCGACGGCTACCCCCCGGCCTTCGGAAAGCTCACCCGCATCTTCAACAACGGCGACATGGAGACCGTGATTCAGGGGTTGCGCGACGAGGGGTTCATCCTTCCCCACATCGAGGTGGACGCCGAGGCGCTGCGGGCCTTCCTCGCTCCCTATGTCGAGCCGACCGCGGTCGAGGAGTTCACCTTCAGCCGCGAGTGGCTGCGGGAGCAGGCCGCCACGGTGACGGACCTGCGTCCGGGAAACGTGGCACGCCAGCTCAACCTGCCGGTGTCGTACGTCCTCATCCACCGTGTGCACGCGGCGGGGCTGGGCGTGCTCTGCCAGCTCGGCGCCACGGCCCGCTTCCGCGAGGAGGTGGTCCGCTGGGTTCCCGGTTTCGTCGAGGAGGACCCCGAAGAGCAGGCGATCGCCGCGAGCTGACATCTCTCCCGTATTCCGATTCCACCTCGTTCTGAAACAGCTTCTCATTCGTTCCGATATTCGTTTCGAAGCCGCACGTCATTCGCGATGCCATGACCTCCGCGACGCCCCGAGGCCCAAGGAGCCCACCGATCCCGGTAGCTCCTGACCGGCCTCGGCCGTTCCGGTGCTCTTTTCCCCTTGCGTCTCGACACCGTTCCTGTTGGTCGTTCCTCTTCTCAGCCATGCCTTGGGGCTTGGCCGTAGAGACCCGGGAGACACTACCTTTTCAGGGCTGTCTTGCCTGTTCAGAGATGGTTGGACTGTATTCACGGAAGAGCTCGGTGTGTTCCGAAGAGTACGGACCGCACGGGAAGGGACACGCATCTGGAAGGGTCGATCGTCCAGAAGATCGGCGCATCTGAAAAGGCCCCGCATTCACAAGGCCGTATATCTCGGAAATGTCGGCCACCTGTGGACATCGCATGTTCGAAAGGGCTGCGTATGTGAAAAGAGTCACGCGTCCAGCAACGCCTCCTGCTCAGGGGGACCGCGTGTTCGGGGGTTACGTTCTCGAGGAGGTCGCGTTCTCGGAGGTCACGTTCTCAGGAGCACGTGTTTGGAGAGTCGCGCGTTCGAAGAGTCGCGTGTTCGAGGAGGCCACGTGTTCGGGGCCGTGTGTTCAGGAGAGCCATGTGTTCGGAAGGGCGACACATCCAGGAGAGCCATGTGTTCGAGAGCGTCGCGCGTTTTTGGGGGTCCCCGTCCGGGTCCCTGCTGGGGAGGACATGCGAAAGGGGTGACCCGGGGAAGGAGTCACCCCTTGGAGGTGCTTCTTGACTGGACGTGGCGCTCAGTCGGTGGCTCGTCCCCAGCCCGGATATCCCGGGCCGGGGATGTCCAAGCCCTGGATGCCCAAGCCCTGGATGCCCAAGTACGGGATGTCAAAGTACGGGATGTCCAGGCGTGGGATGCCAGGCATGGGACGTTCGAGCCGGCTTGTCCCTGACACGGGATGTTCGAGCGCGGGACGGAGCGATCAGCGGCGACCGGTTCTGATCGGGTGCGATCGATCGCCAATCATGATCGGCTGCGCCGACCGTGACATCGGCGCGGTGCGGCACCACCGACGCCAACCGGCGCCAATCGTCGATGGCCATCATGGTCGCCATCGATCGCCATTGGTCGCCGTCACTCGCTGTTGATCACCACTGCTCGCCACTCCTCGCCGCTGCCTGCTGTTGATCGCCGGCGAGCGCCGTTGATCACCACTGCTCGCCGCCGCTCACCGCTGCTTGCCGTTGATCAACAGCGCACGGAGACGCCCGGCGGCGACGCGCGGTGGGGATCAGTGCCGCGCGGCGCTCACCAGCGCCGAACTGAGTGATGTTCACCGGCGCTCACTGCCGTTGGCCACCGGCGATCACCGTTGACCGGTGATCGTCGCCGACGAGCGCCGTTGATCAATGGTGATCAACGGCGCTCGCCGGTGGCCGGTGGCCGGTGGCAGGTGGCCGGTGGCGATCAGACGAGGCGCAGGAGCACGTGCCGCAGCCGGGCCGAGGCGCGTTCCGCGTTCCGGCGGGCACGCCTCAGGCGCAGGATGCCTGTCACGATGCGCTGCTCCTCCGCCTCCCGGTGAAGGGTTCGTATTCGGTCCCTCACCAGTTCTTCTTGCATAGGCAGCATGTTGAAACCGGCGGTGGCGCTGTTGGGGTAAGTCATCGGAAGTGGTCCTTTCGGGACGTACAGTTTTTTGGTTGATCAGGTTCCGCGCCGGTCAGGCGGCGACGGGAGTCTTGCGGGGACGGCCACGCGGGCGCTTCCTCGGGACGATGGCGCCCCTCAGGATGAGCTCGCCGCCCCAGACACCCCACGGCTCCTCGCGCTCAAGCGCGCGGGCCAGGCAGGCCTGCTGGATCGGGCAGCCTCCGCAGAGCGCCTTGGCGAACTCCACGTCCTCCGGAGACTCCGCGAACCAGAGGTCGGGGTCGGTACGACAGGGGATTGCGGCTTCGTCGATCAGGTCCATGATCGTCTGGGCCCCCATCTGCTTCACCTCTCAGTTAGGTGTTGTCTTCGATTACCTCTAGGTGGGGGGACAGGAACAACGCGGACAAACAAGAAGGCCGCGAATCCTGGGTGCGGATCCGCGGCCTGAAGGCTCTTCTTCGGTCAGGTTATGACCGGAGGTTGCCTCCAGGAATACGGACCACGCCGTCCACCATTGCCGGTGTGCTTGGTCAGTGCGTAGGTGCCGCCCTCAGGAGCCAGAACAGCGCCTGCGCCTGCCGCCTTAAAGGCGGCCGGAGTGGCCGGGCGGCTGCCGAGAACCTGGGTACGGGCAGTCGTGTCCTGCCGGAGCTGGGCTTCCCGCTGGACCTGGATCTCCTGTCGGAGTCTGGCCGCGGCACCATCGGCGAGGATGGTGCAGGTGCCGAACGACAGGGTCGTGGCAGGGGTCATGAAGGTAAGCCCAAGCTGGGACGGCATCAGGATGTTCTTCACAGCGGACTCACCTCCATTTGTGGATCGTCGGACAGGAGCGTCCGACTTGCTTGAGCATGACCCTAAACCCCGGCGACAGGGAGGGGCAACATATTTTCTACCTGCAGTTTTACCACTAACTCACACGGATCATGGCTTCCTGGACCACCGACACGGCCAACTCTCCGGACCGGGTGAACATCTCCCCCTTCGCCAGGCCTCGGGCGGAGCTCGACCAGGGCGACTCCTGGGCGTACAGCATCCACTCGTCGACGCGGAAGGGGCGGTGGAACCACATGGCGTGGTCCAGCGAGGCGCCGGAGACGTTCGGGGTCCCCCAGGCCTGACCGTGGGCCAGCAGCACGGTGTCCACCAGGGTGAAGTCCGAGGTGTAGGCGGCCAGCACCACGTGCAGCAGCGGGTCGTCGGGCAGCTCCGACTCGTAGCGGAACCAGACGTTCGTCGTGGAACGGCTCAGCGAGGGGTCCCGCAGTGCCTCCCAGGTGAGGGGTGTGGCGTAGCGGGCGTCGAGCGGGCGCGGCCTGGCCAGCAGTTCCCGCCAGGGGGAGTCCTCGGGCAGGTCCGCCAGGGCCTGCCGCATCCGCTCCGGGAAGGGCGCCAGTTCCTCGGGGCCGGGCACCTCGGGCATCGTCGTCGCCTGGTGCGCGAGGCCCGGCTCGTCGATGTGGAAGGAGGCCGACATGGTGAATATCGCCTTGCCGTGCTGGATGGCCACGACTCTGCGGGTGGTGAAGGAACGGCCGTCCCTGACGCGCTCCACGTTGTAGACGATCGGCACCGCCGGGTCGCCCGGCCTGATGAAGTAGGCGTGCAGCGAGTGGACGTGACGCTCCGGGGGGACGGTCCTGCCCGCCGCGACCAGCGCCTGGGCGGCGACCTGGCCGCCGAAGACCCGTTGGACGTCCTCGGCGGGGCTGCGTCCCCGGAAGATGTCCAACTCGATCTGCTCCAGGTCCAGCAGGTCGAGCAATTCCTTGAGCGCCTGGTTCACACGTCCTCCGTCCGGTCTGCGGCGGCACGGCAGAGAGCCAGCACCGCCTCGCCGTACCGGTCCATTTTGACGCGTCCTATCCCGGTTATAGAGAGCAGGTCCCTTTCTGTGGCCGGGGCGCGCTCCGCGATGGCCTGGAGGGTGACGTCGGTGAAGACCACGTAGACCGGGACCTTGGCCTCCTTGGCGGCCGAGGCACGCCAGACCTTGAGGCTCTCCAGCAGGGCCTCGTCGTAGTCGGCCGGGCAGGTTGCGCATCTGCCGAGCTTCTGTTCCGCGGCTGCGGCGAGGGTCCTGCCGCAGACACGGCAGTTGATCGGCGCGGCCATCTCGCGACGCCCGGTGGGCCTTCGCGAGGCCGAGCCCTGGGACGCCCCTCCGGACACGAACGCGGCGAAGGCCGACGTCGCACGGCCGGACCCTCCGGAACGCCCCGTGAGGCCGTCGAGGAAGCGGGAGGGCCTCCTGGAGCGGTGCCCGCCGGGTGAGCGGGCCAGCGCCCACGACAGCGCCAGGTGCTCCCTGGCCCGGGTGACGCCGACGTACAGCAGGCGGCGCTCCTCCTCGATCTGCTCCGGCGTCTTGGCGTAGACGATGGGCATCATGCCCTCGGTCATACCGACCAGGAAGACGGCGTCCCATTCGAGGCCCTTGGCGGCGTGCAGGGAGGCCAGTGTCACGCCGTCGACCGGCGGCGCGTGTTGTTCGCCCGCTCTGCGCTCCAGCTCCGCCACGAAGGCGGCCAGGTCGGCGCCCTCGGCGGCCATGTCCTCGGCGAGGTCGGCGAGGGCCCTGAGCGACTCCCACTTCTCCCTGGCCCCGCCTCCGCCCGGCGGCACGGGGGTCAGGCCGATTCCGGCGAGGATGTCGTTGACGGTCGGTGCCAGTTCGTCGTCCCGCGCGGCCGAGCGGGCGGCGCCGCGCAGCAGGACGACGGCGTGGCGCACCTCCGGGCGTTCGAAGAAGCGGTCGGCCCCGCGCAGCAGGTAGGGCACGCCGACCGTGGTGAGGGCCTGCTCATAGGCCTCCGACTGGGCGTTGACCCGGAAGAGCACGGCGATCTCGCGGGACGGGACACCACCGTCGACGAGGGCGCGGATCGCGCGTGCCACTCCCGCGGCCTCGGCCTGCTCGTCGTCGTACTCGGTGAAGCCGGGTTCCGGACCGTCGGGGCGCTGGGCGACCAGCGTGAGCCGGTGCGGGCTCTTCGACCGGTCGATCAGCCTGTTGGCCAGGGAGACGACCTGGGGGGTCGAGCGGTAGTCACGGACCAGCTTGATCACGGCCGCCTCCGGATGCTCGACGGAGAAGCCGGTCAGATATCTGGGGGTCGCGCCGGTGAAGGAGTAGATCGTCTGGTTGGGGTCGCCGACCACGCACAGGTCGTCGCGCCCGCCGAGCCAGGTGTCGAGCAGGAGCTTCTGCAGCGGGTTGACGTCCTGGTACTCGTCGACGACGAAGTAGCGGTACTGCTGGCGGATCTGTGCCGCCACCTCACGATGCTCGGTCATCACGGCGGCGGTGAGTTCGAGGATGGTCTCGAAGTCGACCAGGTGCCGTTCGCGGCGGAGCCGTTCGTAGGCGTCGAAGAGCTGGAAGACCTCCTCCGCGGGCACCGGCGGCGTACGGCCCGCCTTGCGCGCGGCCTCGGCGTAGTCCTCGGGGCCGATCTGGGTGGCCTTGGCCCACTCGATCTCGCCCGCGACGTCGCGCAGTTCCGCGCGGTCCGGGGCCCTTCTGACGAGGCGGAAGGCGTCGGCCAGCAGCGGCAGTTTCGACTCGATCACCTTGGGCGGGTCTCCGCCGATGACGCGCGGCCAGAAGTAGGTGAGCTGGCGCAGCGCGGCGGCGTGGAAGGTGCGGGCCTGCACCCCCGGGGCGCCGAGCGCGCGCAGCCGCTGCCTGAGCTCACCGGCGGCGCGTGTGGTGAATGTCACGGCCAGCACGCTCTGGGCGTCGACCACTCCGCTGCGCACCGCGTGGGCGACGCGGTGGGTGATCGCCCGGGTCTTGCCTGTCCCCGCCCCGGCGAGCACGCAGACCGGTCCGCGTACCGCCTCGGCCACCGCCCGCTGTTCCGGGTCCAGTCCCGCCAGGACGTCGTCTGTGACCACGGGGACTCCTTACACGGGTTGTACAGGCCAGCTGTGAACATCCTGGCAGTCGGTGGCCAAGCTCCGCCCATTCTGGCAACATGCCGCCGTCAACCTACGTCGTTCCAGAAGATGCGTAAAAAGGGCAGTTCCTCCACAATGAGGGGGGATTTTGGGGTCCGAGGGAAGGAAGAAACCTGTGAGAACCGCGGCGACCGTGAGCGCTCTCGCCCTGGCGGCGTTGGTGATCGGCCCCGTGGCGCTACAGACATCCTCCGCGGCGCACGCCTCCCCCGCCACGCTGTCGCACTACGGCGGCGCGTCCATCACCGCCTCGAAGGCGGCCACCGCGCGCAAGGCCAGGACGAAGCACTCCACCAAGGCGAAGCGCTCCGCCAGGAAGGCCGATCCGAGCCCCGAGCCGTCCACGACCACCTCGGCGGCCGCCACCTCGACCGCCAAGCCGACTCCCAGCCCGACGGCGAAACCGTCCGCCGGCTCGACCGCCAAGCCGAAGAAGCCGTCGGCCACCGCGACCCCGAGGGTCGCCTCGACCGACAACCCGCTGCTCGACGGCACCGTCATCAACACCGTCGCGTACGGCTCGCACCCCCGTCAGCGCATGGACGTCTGGCACCAGACCGACGGCCTCAGGAGGCCCGGTGTCTTCCTGATCCACGGCGGCTGGTGGTCGGGTGGCGACAAGAAGTACATGACCGCGATCACCACCAGCTACGCCGAGCAGGGTTACACGGTCTTCAACATCAACTACCGCCTGTCCGGCGACGCGGCCTGGCCCGCGCAGCGCACCGACGCGCTGGACGCCATCGCCACCGCCCGCAGGCACGCCGCCCTGTGGTCCTTCGACCCCAACAACTACGTGGTCGTCGGCTTCTCCGCGGGAGGGCACCTGGCCTCCGCCGTCGGCACCTACGGGGACGGGCTGTCCGGCCTGCGCGGGGTCGTCGGCATCTCGCCGGTGACCTCGCCGATGCTGGCCTACGAGGACGGCGCGACCAACGTCTTCGACCTGGACAAGCGCAAGCTGCGTGAGTCGGCCATCCAGCTCGCCGGAGGCTGCGAACCCGCCAAGTGCCCGAAGATCTGGGCCAGCATGGAGGTTCCGAGGCACGCCAGCAAGGGCGACGTGCCGGAGCTGGCCGTACATTCTCAGGACGAGTTCGTGCCCGCCGAGCACAGCCTGCGGCTCAAGGAGCGGCTCAAGGCCGTCGGTGTGAGCATGACGGTGCTGACCGAGCCGGGAAGCGAGCACAGCACGCCGATGTACCGGCTTCCCGGGGTCGCCGAGACGGTCCAGGACTGGATCGCGGGCAAGCTCCTCTGACCGACGGAAATCCGGGGGACGGGAAGATGAACGGCTCTCACTTTGTTGCCACTGAGCGCTGAACATCTCACGAGGGGAAATCTCACGAAATGGCGCTGACGGTTTACACCGCCACCTGGTGCGGCCCATGCAAGCGGCTGAAGTCCCAGCTCACCCGCGAGGGGATCTCCTACCGGGAGATCGACATCGAGCAGAACCCCGACGCCGCGCAGTTCGTCGAGAGTGTCAACAACGGCAACCAGACCGTGCCGACCGTGCTCTTCGAGGACGGCACGTCCCTCACCAATCCCTCGGTGATCGAGGTCAAGGCCCGGTTGAACGCCTGATCACCAGTTTCCGGCAAGAGGCTCGCCGTACCAGGTCTCGATCAGCCTCCTGGCGATCGAGACCTCGGGCGGCGGAAGCACCTCACCGCTGTCCAGCGCGGCCCGCAGTTCGGCGCGGCTGAACCAGCGGGCCTCTGAGATCTCGTCCTGGTCGACCGTGAACTCCGTCGTGACCGCCCGCGCGAAGAAGCCGAGCATCAGGCTGCGCGGGAAGGGCCACGGCTGGCTGCCCAGATAGCGGGGCTCGACGACGCGTACGCCGACCTCCTCGGCGACCTCCCTGGCCACCGCGTGCTCCAGTGACTCCCCCGGCTCGACGAAGCCCGCGAGCACCGAGAAGCGGCCCTGGGGCCACTGCGGTCCCCTGGCCAGCAGGCACCGGTCCGCCTCGTCGTGCACGAGCATGATCACCGCGGGGTCGACCCGGGGGAAGTGCTGGCTGCCGTCCTCGGGACAGACCCGCACGTGCCCGCCGGAGCGCGTCTCGGTACGGCTCCCGCAGCGCGGGCAGAAGGCGTGGGTGGCGTGCCAGGCCTCAAGCGCGACCGCGTAGACCAGCAGCCCGGCGTCCAGGTCTCCCAGCAGCGAGCCGACCTGCCGCAGCCCGGCGACGACGTCCGCCCCCTCCTCGATGGCCGAGAGCGCGACGGCGGAGACGATCCGGCCGGGAAGCGCGGCCGGCCCGTCGGCCGGGAGCGATCCCGAGACGGCGAAGTAGGCGATCCCCTTGGCGTCCAGGCCGAGCAGGTAACGCTCCCCCTGCGGCGCCTCGTCCGTGGGCAGCAGGACGAGGTCGACCCCGTCTCCGTGTCGCCTGACCAGCGCGCGCCCGTCGTCGACCACGACGACGCGGGTCGCTCCGTCGGCCCACGCGCGTTCGAGCCATTCGGCGTCACCGCGCAGGGCGGCGGAGCGGTCGATCGCGCTGCGCGCGAGGAGCAGCGGCCCCAGCAGTCCTTCTTGGGTGGTGATGTCCACGTTCTTCCCCGTCTCCCAGATCGACTGGCATCCTACGACGCGTACCGGGGACGGCTTCGCAGGGAGCGGCAAGCCGGGCATATGCGGTGAATATCCAGTCACCCGAGCGACATGATCTCCGTACGGCTAGGATGCGGCGAGTTAGGTTAGCCTTACCTGATTCCCGGGGGTTCCATGCGGCTGTACCTCACCGCGCTCAAGCCGACCGACTCGGTCACCGACGGATTCCTGCCCGCGGCACGCGCGCTGGGCTGCGACGTCACCGTTCTGACCGACAGACCGGAGCACCACCGGGGCTCGGGGGCCGAGGTGCTCGGCTGCGACGTCCGTGACGCCCGCGCGGTGATCGACACCGTCTCCGGCCACCACACGCCCGACGCGATCTTCTCCAACTCCGACCACCTGCAGGCGGAGACGGCCCTGGCCGCGGCCTACTTCGGCCTGCCCGGCAAGGACTGGCGGGCCTGCGTCACCGCGAAGAACAAGGCGCTCACCCGCGCGCGCCTGGCGGAGGCGGGCGTCGAGACCGTCCGCTCGGTACGACTCGCCCCCGGCGACCCCGTGCCCCGGGACGTGCCGTTCCCCGCGGTCGTCAAGCCGCGCGAGGGCGTCGCCAGTGAGGACGTCGTCCTGGTGCGGGACGACCGTGAGCTCGAAGAGGCCCTGCGCGCGATCGGCGCCAGGCGGCCCGGTGAGGCGCTGGTCGTCGAGGAGTACCTCGAAGGCCCGCTGCACACGCTGGAGACGCTCGGCGACGAGAGCGGGACGCGGGTGCTCGGCGGGTTCAGGACGACGCTCGGTCCGCTGCCGTACTTCGTCGAGGAACGACTCGACTGGGAGCCGCCGCCCGCGACCGGCCACATGCTGCGGGCGCTGGACGCGCTCGGCGTGGGCTTCGGGGCCTGTCACACCGAGTACGTGATGACGCAGGCGGGGCCAAGGATCATCGAGGTCAACTACCGCGTGATCGGCGACCACTGCGACTTCCTGCTCGGCGACCTGCTCGGCGTGCCGCTGTTCGAGCGGATCCTCGGCGTCCACCTGGGCCTGCCGGCCGGGGACCTGGGCGGCGCCCGGGAGCACGGGACCGCGCTGAGCGTGGTCGCGGAGCGGGCCGGGACCGTCACCGCCGCCCCGGGAGTGGTCGCCCCCGCCCCCGGCGCCCGGGTCAGGCTCTGGCACCGGCCGCTGCGCGCCGTCGGCGACCGGATCGAACCGACCAACACCAACCGTGACTATCTGGGGGTCGTCCGCGCGGTCGGGCCCGACCGGGTGAGCGTCGACGCCGCCCTGACGGCCTTCGCGACGGACAGACCGTGGGTGGTCGCGTGACCGCGCGGGAACGGTACCTCGCCGCGCGTGTCCTGGACGCGCTGCTGCGCGAGGACTACGGCGGCCTGACCGGGCGGATCGCCAGGAACAGGGACGGCGTCACGCTGGCCCTGGCCGGTGGGCGCGGGGTGCGCCTGGTGCCGGGGTCGCTCTTCCAGGACTTCGTGGTCGCCCCCGAGGAGACGCTCGGCCTGCGCGAGGTCCTGCTGACCCTCGGGGAGGTCGCCCCGCCGGAGGACGGCCCGGGGATCGAGGCGTTCGCCCAGGAGTGCGAACAGGCGCTGCGCGCCCTGGACCTGCACGCCGCCCACCGCGAGCGGGTGCTCGGCCTGCTGGCCGCCGCCGGGCCCGGGGAGCGGCTGAACGCCGTGCGGTACGAGACGCTGGCCGCCTTCGTCGACCACCCGGTCTATCCGACGGCGCGGTGCAGGAGCGGGCTGTCCGACGACGAGCTGACGGCCTACGCGCCCGAGTTCGCGCCCTCCTTCGAGCTGCGCTGGGCGGCCGTACCCCGGGAACGGGCGCGCGGCGCGGCCATGCCGTACGCGCCGGGCTTCGTGGAGGTCGGGCTGCCGCCGTCCCTGGCGCGCACACATGTGCTCTTCCCCGTGCACCCGCTCACCGTTCCCGTGGTCGAGGAGATCCCGTGGGCGGTCGTGGGGGCACGGCCGTACCTGGAGGTCAGGCCGACGCTGTCGACGCGCACGGTCGCGCTCGACGCGGGCACCCACGTGAAGCTGCCGCTGCCGACCAGCACGCTGGGCTGCGGAACAGACGCTCCATCAAGCCGGGCACGCTCGCCGACGGCGCCAGGGCGGAGCTGCTGCTGCGGCGGCTGCCGCATCCCGGGGTGCTGCTGGCCGACGAGCAGACCTACGGTCACGCGGACCACGAGTATCTCGGCTGGCTCCTGCGCCGCCTGCCGCCCGGCGAGATCGTCCCGGTGGCCGCGCTGCCCGCGCCGGCCCCGCTGGGGGTGCCCGTCGTCGAGGAGCTGGCCGGACGGTGGTACGGCGGAGACGTCACGGCGCTGCTCGGCGCCTACCTCAGGCTGTTGTTCGGCTTCCAGGTGCGGCTCTTCGTCCGGTACGGCACCGCCCTGGAGACCCACCAGCAGAACCTGGCCCTGGTGCTGGGCAACGGCCCGGCCAGGCTGCTGGTCAAGGACAACGACGGGTTGCTGACCTCACCGGACCGGCTGCTGGCCGAGGGCGTCGCGGTGCCGGACTTCACCGACGAGCGGATGCTGACCGACGACCCGCACGCGCTCGCCGACGTGTTCGTGACGATCACGCTGCACCTGGCCGCGGCGGCGGTCGCCTTCTGCGCGCTGCCGCCCGCGCGGGCCTCCCGGCTGGTCCGCGACACGCTCGGGGAGGCGCTGGCCGAGTACGGCGACGACCCGATGGCCCGGCTGCTGCGGGCCAGGACCCTTGAGGCGGCCAGGCTCGTCGGCAAGTCGATGATCGTCGCCGGGACCCTGGTCGACAAGGCGCGTACCGGGGCCCGTGACGTGAACAAGTTCTACGGCACCAGCGGCCCCAACTACCTGCGCCACCCTCCTGCGGCCATCCAGAACATGACGATGCGAAGGACTCCATGACCGGCCTCGCGCTCGACCCCTGCTCCGCGGCCGTCTCCCCCGCTGCCGTCGCCGAGGAGGCGACGCTCGCCGCGCTGCTGCGCTGCTGCGTCAGGGAGGTCGCCGGGCCTCGCGGGCAGGTCTGGCACGCCGAGCCGTACGTGCTGCTGCGGGTCGGCGGCACCGTGCTGCGGGCCAGGACGCACGGCGGGCTCGCGCTGCGCTTCGAGGGCCGCCCCGACTGGCTCGACGGGGGTGACTGGCGTCCGCTCGACGTCGACCGGTTCGTCGGGCTCGTGGAGAGCGACCTGGGCGGGACGAACGAGGAGTTCGCCGCCCAGGTCGGCGCGAGCAGGCGGGCCATGGCGGCGCTGCTCGCGGCCAGGCGGAGCGGGCGGGCACCGGCCGACCCGTGGCTGGCCTCCGAGCAGCGGCTGGTCTTCGGGCACCCCTTCCATCCGAGTCCCAAGGCCCACGACGGGGCGGGCTGGCTGCGCTACGCGCCCGAGGCGCACGCGAGCTTCCCGCTCCGGCTGCTCGGGGTCCGCGACGACGTGCTGGCCGAGGCGGGTGAGACCGGGCGGCTCGACGAGCTTGGCCCGGTGCCCGAGGGGTACACGATCCTGCCCGCGCACCCGTGGCAGCTCGACCTGCTCGCCGACGACCTCGCCGTACCGCTGGCCGACGGCCGCCTGGTCGACCTGGGGTACGGCTCCCGCCCCGCGGTTCCCACCTCCTCGGTCCGTACGGTCTACGACCCCGGGATCGACCGGTGCCTGAAGTTCAGCCTGGATGTGCGGATCACCAACTGCGTCAGGAAGAACGCGTGGTACGAGCTGGCCGGGGCGGTCGAGCTGACCCGGCGTCTCGGGCCGGTCTTCGACGACCTGGCCGCCGCCTTCCCCGGGACGCGCTGGCTGAGCGAGCCCGGCTACCGCTCGGCGAACCTGGGCACCCGGCTGCTCGAAGGGCTCGGTGTGATCATCCGTACCAGCCCGTGGTCGGTGTGCAGGCCGGGGGTGACCCCGCTGCTGAGTGGTGCGCTGGCCGTGCCGGGGTCCGTGCCCGGACCCGGGTCCGCCGACCCGGTCGGTTGGTGGCGGGCCTATGTCGAGTGCGTCGCGCCTCCGGTGCTTGAGGCCTACCTGAAGCACGGCGTGGTACTTGAGCCGCACCTGCAGAACGTGCTGGTCGGCGTGGACGCGTCGGGGCTGCCGGTCGAGGCGATCTTCCGCGACCTGGAGGGGACCAAGCTCGTGGCGGGCAGGCACGACCTGTCCGGGTTGCCCTCACAGGTCGCCGAGGCGCTCACCTACGATCCCGGGCCGGGGTGGGACCGGGTGGTCTACTGCCTGATGGTCAACCATCTGTCCGAGATCGCCGCCTCCCTCGCGGGCGACGGCCCTGTGCGGGAGCTGTGGGCGGTCGCCGGGGAGGTGCTGGCCGGATACGCGGACTCCAGGGGGTGGCCGCGTCCGCTGGCGGGCCTGCTGGCCGGGGCGCCGCTGCCCGCCAAGGCCAATCTCTCGGTGCGGTGGACGCGCTCGGCCGACCGCCGGGCCGGGTACGTCCCGGTCGCCAACCCGTTGGCGATGCTCTCCTAGGCCCTCCTGGGCCCCTTCCGACTCGCATGCCCGGCGCCGGTTTTCTCCGGTAGCCGGGCTTTTCTCTGGGTGATTTATCGCGCCATGAACCCATATCCATCCTGTTGAGCGACAACTGTGCCTATCCAGGAAATATGCATAAAAGCCGTTGCCCATATGACACAATAAGCCGAAATAAGCGACAGAACACACCAGTCGATTCTTTGATCTTCGTTAATAAACCAAAAGCGTCACTGTAATGATCACCGGGTACTTCACCCCTGCCGCCATCAGGCGGATCATGTAATTCAAATTCTCCGAAATCATCAACGACATGGAATGTGATGACTTCTAGCGGTACCAGACGGGCTTCCACCGTCGACTCCAGCAGGTACGTACGGGGATTGATCACCACGGCGGCGACAATCGGCACTTTCCTCGCGCTCGCCTCCCAGTCGCTGGCGAACGCCGCGACCCCTGGCTCGGAAAGCGCCCAGCAGGGCAAGCCCGCGGGCCTCGCCACGCGCGGTGAGACTTTCCATATCGGCAGCCTCTCCTCCAGATGGTGTGGGTGCTGGAGAAGGCATTGCAGGTGCCACAACGGCCGTAACGGCCACAATGGCCGTAATGGCCGGGATGGCCACAATGGCCGGGATGGACGCGACGGTAAGACAGGGCCCCGAGGCCCTCAGGGACCGCAGGGTGTCCCCGGAACCCCGGGTGGGCCTCCCGGACCTCCCGGACCTCCCGGACCTCCTGGGCCTCCCGGGCCTCCCGGGCCCGCTGGAGCTGCCGGTCCCGCCGGTCCCGCCGGTCCCGCAGGCCCTGCCGGTCGCGAGGCCGGACCGCGGGGTCCCGCAGGCCCTGCCGGCCCCGCAGGTCCCGCAGGTCCCGCAGGTCCCGCAGGCCTCACTGGTCCTGAAGGACCCGCAGGTCCCACAGGGCCTGAAGGGCCCGCAGGACCCGAAGGACCCGAAGGGCCCAGAGGACCCGAAGGACCCGAAGGACCCGAAGGACCCGAAGGACCCGAAGGACCCACAGGCCTCACTGGTCCTGAAGGACCCGCAGGACCCGAAGGACCCGAAGGACCCAGAGGACCCGAAGGACCCGAAGGACCCAGAGGACCCGAAGGACCCGAAGGACCCAGAGGACCCGAAGGACCCGAAGGGCCCGAAGGACCCGAAGGGCCCGAAGGGCCCGAGGGACCTCCTGGGTGTCATGTACCTGAGAAGCCTCGGTGTCATGGGCCCCACAAGCCCCATGAGCCCCGCAAGCCCTGCGAGCCCCGCAATCCCTGCGAGCCCCGCAATCCCGGCTGGACCGCAGGGCCCAGCGGAGTCGGCTGGACCGCAGGACCCAGCGGGGCAGGCTGGACCGCGGGCCCCAGCGGAGTCGCCTGGACCGCAGGGCCCAGCAGGGTCGGCTGAACCGCTGCCCGCTCCCACCGCCTGTCCATCCGGGCAACCGCACCCCGTTCAGTGACGAGGTGGTGCCCTGACGGGTCCGGCCCCCTTCAGGGGGCGAGGAGATGAACCGGATGCCGTGCCCGACCCATCGGGCGCGGCATCCGCGTTTCCCCGGCCGGGCCGTACTCAGTCGTCGAGATAGCGCAGGATCGCCAGCACCCTGCGGTTGTAGCCGGGGTCACGCGGCAGGCCGAGCTTGTCCGTGATCGCGTTGATGTGCTTCTCCACGGTGCTCAGCGACACGTGCAGGCGTCCGGCGATCGCCGCGTTGACGAAGCCCTGCGCCAGGAGGCCGAGCACCTCGCGCTCGCGCCCGCTCAGGCCGTCCAGCGGGTCGGTGCGGGTGGTTCGGGCGAGCAGCTGGCGCACCACCTCCGGGTCGAAGACCGTCCCGCCCGCGTGTACCCGCTCCAGCGACTCCAGGAAGTCGGCCACCTCGGAGACACGGTCCTTGAGCAGGTATCCGACCCGTCCGCCCGCCCCGGAGAGAAGAGTCGCGGCGTAGGTCTTCTCCACGTACTGCGACAGCAGCAGGACACCGACCTCGGGCCTGCGCCCACGGATCTCCAGGGCCGCGCGCACCCCCTCGTCGGTGTGGGTCGGCGGCATCCGCACGTCGATCACGGCCACGTCGGGGCGGTGCCGTTCGACGGCGTCGAGCAGAGCCCGCGCGTCGCCGACGGCCGCGACCACCTCGTGCCCGGCCTCGTCGAGCAGCCGGACCAGGCCCTCGCGGAGCAGCACCGAGTCGTCGGCCAGGATCAGCCGCACGGCACATCCCTCGGCAGCGTCGCGACGACCCTGGTCGGCCCGCCGGGAGGGCTGTGGACGTCGAAGGTGCCGTCGAGCGCCAGGACCCGCCTGGCCAGGCCGGACAGGCCGCCGCCCGACGGGTCGGCGCCGCCCGCGCCGTCGTCTGAGATCGTCACGCTCACCGTTCGTTCGTCCTCGGCCACGACGACCAGGATTTCACGCGCGTCCGCGTGCTTGACCGCGTTGGTGATCGCCTCCCTGGCGACGAAGTACAGGGCCGTCTCGATCGCGGAGGCGGGGCGTCCGGCCAGCCCGTAGTGCACGGTGACCGGCACCTGAGACCGTTCCGCGACACCGGCGAGCGCGGCGCGCAGGCCGAGTTCGTCCAGGGCTGTCGGGTAGATCCGCCAGGCCACGCTGCGCAGCTCGTCGAGCAGGCGGCGCGACTCGGCGTAGGCCTCCTCGACCAGCGCCGCGGTCCTGGCCTGGTCGGGGTTGCCCCGGGCCCGGCCGAGCAGCATGGCCAGCGCGACGCCCCGCTGCTGCACGCCGTCGTGCAGGTCGCGCTCGATCCTGCGCCGTTCGTCGTCCACGGCCCTGACGACGCCCGAGCGGGTCGCGGTCAGTTCGGCGATGCGCCTGCGCATCAACTCCCGCGTGCCGGGGCCGAGGAAGTGGTCGGCCAGGCGCCGTTCCACGACCCCCGCCGCGAGAAGCCAGAGCACGGTCAGGGCCAGCGCGACCGTCCCTCCGGCGAGGCCGAGCACCCCGTCGCTGGTCACCAGCCGCACCCCCGGCAGGTGCACCGGTACGGCCCGCGCCCTGTCCCCGGCCAGGTTCCACAGTCCTCCGAAGAGGAACAGGCCGCCGAGGAACAGTCCGGCGGCGCAGCCGTACCCGGCGAGGAGGCCGAAGAGGGCGCGGACGGCGAGGTAACGACGGCCGTTCCGCCGGGGGTGCCCGGTCGTCTCGTGGTCGAACCAGGCCGCCAGCCTCGCCCGTTCGAGGGCGGTCAGCCGGTCCAGGCCCCGCTCGACGCCGGGCCGTACGGCGGGCACCGGGTGGACGAGCGCCGCCGCGCAGAGGAAGAGCAGTTCGGCGAGGCCCAGCGCGGCGCCCGCGAGCACCCCGACCAGGGCGCGGGCGATCCGGTTACCTGACACGGGCGCGCAGTCTATGCGTCCCTGCGGCGCAGTACGGCATAGCCGGCGACCGTCGCCGCCGCCGTCCAGACCAGCAGCCACACCAGTCCCTGCGAGGCCGGGTAGGGCACCGGGCCGCCCATCGGGGTGTCCGAACTGCCCATGAAGGCCAGGCCCGCGAACAGCGGCATGCGCAGCGAGGCCTCGAAGCCGATCGAGGTGCCCGTCATGACCAGCAGCAGCGGCACGCCCATCAGCAGCATGAACGCCGTGGTCAGGGTGCCCGCCGCGCTGCGCGTCGCGACTCCCACGCCCAGCGTCGTCACCGAGACCAGGGCGAGGAAGACGCCCATGCCCAGCAGGTCGGGGACGACCTCGGCGGGCGGCGCCGTCACCCGGCCGCCGAACACCTCCGCGGACAACACCAGGCGGACCACCGCCGTCGCCACGCCTCCGGCGACCACCCCGGCGAAGAACGTCACCGGCGCCAGCACCAGCGCCTTGGCGGCGAGCACCCGGCCCCGGATCGGCGTCGCCTGCAGCGTGGTCCTGATGCCTCCCGAGGCGTACTCGGGGGTGATCGCCAGCATCGCCAGCGCGACCAGCCCGAACTGGGCGAACGCCGTCGCCGAGGTCACCGGGTCACTGGCGGACAGGGTCCCGGCCAGGTCCCGGCGCACCATCTCCGTCGCCGTCCCGCCGCCGATCGCCAGCGAGCCCAGCACCATGAGCGCCGTGGTGCAGGCCAGGCACCACCAGGTCGAGCGGACCGAGCGGAGCTTCACCCACTCGGCGCCGGTCGCCTGAGCCAGCTCTCTCGCCCACATGTTCACGCCCGTCCCTTCCGCGCGCCGTACTCGACGCTGTCGGCGGTCAGTTCCTGGTAGGCCTGCTCCAGGGAGGCCTCGCGGTGGCGCAGTTCGTGCAGCCTGATGCCCGCCTCGTGCGCCAGGTCGCCGACGCGCTCCGCCGTGGCTCCGGTGACGACCAGCTCGTTCTCCCCCGGCCGTTCCCAGCGCAGGCCCGCGGCGCCGAGCCGTACGGCCAGGTCGTCCGTGTGCGGGGTGCGGACGACCACCGCGCCCAACGAGCCGCGCGCGATGATCTCGGCCAGTGGCGCGTCCGCGATGAGCCGTCCCCTGCCGATCACCACGAGATGGTCGGCGGTGAGCTGCATCTCGCTCATCAGGTGGCTGGAGACGAAGACCGTCCTGCCCTCTTCGGCCAGGGAGCGCATCAGGTCGCGCACCCAGCGCACGCCGTCGGGGTCGAGGCCGTTGACGGGTTCGTCGAACATGAGCACCTCGGGGTCTCCGAGCAGGGCGCCCGCGATGCCGAGCCGCTGGCTCATGCCCAGTGAGAGCGCGCCCGCCCGCCTGCGCGCCGCCTGCCCGAGCCCGACCGTCTCCAGGACCTCCGTGACCCGGCGGCGCGGGATGCCGTTGCTGCGGGCCAGTGCCGTCAGGTGCGCCTGACCGCTGCGTCCGGGGTGCAGGGCGCGCGCGTCCAGCAGCGCGCCGACCGTCCGCAGCGGGTTCCTGATCCGGTGGTACGGCAGGCCGCCGATGAGCGCCGTGCCCGAGGTCGGGCGGTCGAGTCCGAGGATCAGGCGCATCGTCGTGGATTTTCCCGCCCCGTTCGGGCCGAGGAACCCGGTGACCGCGCCCGGCCTGACCTCAAGGGACAGGTCGTCGATCACCGTCCGGTCACCGTACCGTTTGCGCAGGCCGTTGAGTCTGATCATGTCCGTAACGCTAGGCGGGCCCCGGGACGGTGACCATGGAGGCGACCCTCCGACCTCGATGGCGGAAACCCGTAACCGCGTGACCGCGCGGGCCGTCCGGGGAGGGGCGGACGGCCCGCGCGGATCCTGGTCAGACCTGGTTGAGGTACCAGATCTCGTTGCCCGCGATGACTCCGGCGCCGGAGTCGTTGTTACCGGTGATCGTCTGCTGGTCGAGGGTCGTCCCGCTGCCGGACGGCGCGTCCAGCACCTTGCCGCTGTAGCGGTTGACCAGGTAGAACGTGCCGTCGGCGACCCTCTGCAGGGTCCACTGCTGACTGGTCCCGCTGCCGCAGGTCGCCTGCCTGACCTGGGTGCCGTTGGTCGTGCTCGCCGTGACGAGGTCGAGGCACTTGGCGCTGTTGACGTTCACCAGCTTCCAGTAGGAGCCGCTGGCCTGGAGGGTCCAGCGCTGGCTGGTGGCCCCGGAGGGCGCGTTGTGCGTGACCAGCGCGCCGGAGGCGGTCGAACCACCGGCCGGCTCGACGTTGTCGTGGCTGGCGAACCCGTTCAGGTAGTAGGAGGTGCCGTTGACCGGGGAGGCGTCGGTGACCTGGTTGAACACCCACTGCTGGTTGGCCGCGCCGGTGTAGGTCTGCTGCGTGACGGCCGCCGGGTAGGCGCCGCCCGCGGTCAGCGCCAGCCCGGAGAGCCAGTCGAAGATCGCGTAGGTGTTCGTGCCGGTCTGCAGGTAGGCGAAGCGCATGCCGTCCTGGCCGTTGCAGTAGTACTGCAGCAGCGTCGTGCCGGGCGTGGTGCCGCTGTAGGCGCTGTCGGCGCACAGGCGGCTGCCGACGTTGATGAACTGCAGTCCGGTGTTGTAGCTCATCAGCCACTTCTGGCTGGGGGTGTCCACCCGGGTGCGCTGGCTCAGCTCGGTCAGCGTCGTGGTCGCGCCGCCGATGGGTTCGAGCGCGCCCCCTGTCGAGGCGTTCGTTATGACGTAGGTGTTGCCCACCTTGGGATGGGGGTCGCTGTCGGCCGTCGAACCCGCGATGAGGTAGGCGCTGTTGGCGACGTTCCAGTGCGTGGCCAGGTAACTTCCGGCGGTCGGGACCGCGTTGTAGTAGTCGTCCCGGTTGCAGTCGGGCAGCCGGTAGTCGTTCCACTGCAGGCAGCTCCAGGTGGGTGTGCCGCCGTAGCACATGATGTCCCACTGGTCGAGGCAGTGCCAGGAGCCGTCCGAGTGGGCCGCGCTGAGCTGCACGGCGCCGAAGCTGTGCCCCAGTTCGTGGGCGATGGCGTTCGCCCCGAAGCAGTTGGGGCTGGCGTCGACCCGGGAGAAGGCGAGGCCGTTGTTGAGGTTGGTCGACCCGGTGGTCAGGTCGTCGTTCTTGATGTCGGAGACACCGCAGATCACCGTGGCCTCGGTGAGCATGAGGTAGTGCCGGTCGTTGCTGTTGTAGCCGAGGGCCTGCAGGGCGGTCTTACCGGTGTCGAAGGTGGCCAGCGAACCGGCGGGCACCACCACGTTGCGCACGACGGGGACGCAGCCGCCGCTGACCGCCGTGGTGACGTACCGGATGTGCCTGCTGCGGTTGGAGGTCGCGGCGGCGTCGTTGAACTGGTCGTCGGCGTTGGCCAGCCAGGCCCGGAACATGGGCAGGAGCTGCGTGTAGCGGTCCGGCATCGTCGCCTCGCGCACGTACAGGGTCTCGACGCGCTTGCCGCTGGTGCCGTCACCGTCGCAGGCGACCAACTGGGGGCTGACCCGTGCGGTCTCCGGCTTCCCCGCGAGGTCCTTGACGGCC
Source organism: Streptosporangium sp. NPDC001559 (assembly GCF_042893955.1). Lineage (NCBI taxonomy): Bacteria > Bacillati > Actinomycetota > Actinomycetes > Streptosporangiales > Streptosporangiaceae > Streptosporangium > Streptosporangium sp. NPDC001559. Next base: position 575,781 of record NZ_JBIAVG010000003.1, on the reverse strand, counting down.
TTGGGGCCGACGCGCTCACCGAGCCTGGCGCCGGGGAAGACGTCGGAGGTGACACTGGACTGGCCGCCGTCCGGCGGCGCGGCCGACGCCGCGGGGGGTGAGGCGACCAGGCCGACCACGGCGAGTATCGACGCGGCGGCCAAGGAGAGGTTTCGCCTGAGCTGCATTCCGATGAACTCCGATCGGTACGGATACACCCACACAGGGCGATTCATCGGCAATGATCACATTTTAAATATTAAAAGCGACCCTCTTGTAAGATTTATCACACCATATTGACGCGAGGCCTTCCAGGTGTTCTCACATTCAAGGTGAACACGTGCGGCAATACCGGTTAACACCACAACCCCATTACGTCTCCACACATTCACGGAATGCGCCGCGACGGAGCGTGCACACCCCTCTGCCCCGCGTGACGTCGGGCTTCGCCTCTTCCCAGCCGATATCACGAACGGTGACCCGTCCTTCTCACCGAGAAATGCCCGAAGACAGGAAAGCCGAACGTTTTCCCTCCGGGAGGGAAACCCAGGGAATCATCCGGGAGAATCAGGGGAGGATTTCCAGGCGGACGCCGGGGATGTCGTCGTAGAGGTGAGGGGCCGGGGTTATGACGCGCCAGCCGCCTCTGGACTCGGCCAGCAGTACGGCGTGGGCCGCGGCGAGGACGGCCACGAGGTCGGTTCCCGTGACGGGGCCCGGGATGTGCCGTTCCAGGTTGGCCGCGATCCTCGGGCCGAGCCCGGCGGCGTGCGCGACGTCGGCGGCCGTCAGGCTCCCCACCGTCACCACCGGCACCCCGAGCAGGGCCTCGGCCTGCTCGGGCCGCAGGGCCGTCACGCACTGCGCGGCGGCCGCGGGCAGCAGGAGTGTGGTGTTTCGCAGCACGGACTGGCGGACGATCTCACGCCCGTAGTTGCTCCTGACGTCGAGCAGGTGGCAGACCGCGTCGAGATCGAGGACGTGGCCGGTCAGACCGTCGTCCTCCGGGGTCACCCGGCCTCCCGCGCGCCCGGGGTCACGCGACCTCCCGTGCGGAGCCGAACAGGCGGTTGGCGCGCTCCCTGTCGGCGTCGGTGATGTCGTCCTGCCAGCCGGGTCCCCACAGCCGTTCCAGGGCCGCCATGCCCTCCCTGATGCGACGCTGCTCCCGCAGTGCCTCGGCGATGTAGCCGGAGGCGTTGCCCGAGCGCTGCGCCTCGTCGGCGAGGTCGTCGGGCAGGGAGATCGTGATCCGCTTGGTCATACCCAGGAGGGTAATCGCGTCATACTCTCCCCGTCCACGAAGCGGCGATCATCCGCGTGGCCGGTCACGCGGAGGCAACGGGTCAGTCGACCCGGGGAGATTCCGTACGGCTCCGCTTGAGCTCGAAGAAGCCCGGGGTCGCCGAGACCAGCAGCACGCCGTCCCAGAGCCTGCCCGCCGTCTCACCACGCGGCACCGGGCTGACCACCGGCCCGAAGAAGGCGTTGACCCGCCCATCAGGGCCGGGGACATGGATGGCCGGGGTGCCCAGGTCCTCACCGATCGGGTCGAGACCGGCCCGGTGGCTCAGCAGGAGGGCCTCGTCGTGGTCGGTGCTCTCTGCCGCCTCGGCGAGTCCCGGGTCGAGGCCGAGTTCGGCCAGCGCGTCGCCGTACAGGCCGGGGCCGATCGGGACCTTTCCATGGTGGATCCGGTCACCGAAGGCGGTGTAGAGGTCGCGCAGGACGGGCGTGCCGTACTTCTGCTCGGCGGCGACGAGCACCCGGACCGGGCCGAGCGTGTCGGCGAGCCAGCGCCGGTACCACTCCTCCAGGCCCTGCCTGTCCTCGTTGAGCAGCCACAGGCTCATCACGTGGAAGCGGACCTCCACGTCACGGACGCGTTCGACCTCCAGCAGCCAGCGTGAGGTGTTCCACGCCCAGGGGCACTTCGGGTCGAACCACATGTCGGCGACGGTCAAGACGTAACTCCTCGGCTGTTTCCCCGTTGGTCGAGTCCATCCAACGGCCTCGATTGGCTCCTCAGAAGAGCCAATTCCCTGGAAACGAAAAGAGCCAATGTAGAGTCTCCGCGTGGACCCGCACGTCAGCCTGGACGGCCCCGGTGACCTGGCCTCCCGCATCTACCGGCAGCTCCGCGAGGCGGTCCTGGACGGCAGGCTCCGCCCCGGGGAGCGGCTGCCGCCCTCGCGGGAGCTGGCCCGCCGCCTCGGCGTGTCGCGCAACACGGCCTGCGCGGCCTACGAACGACTCACGGCCGAGGGCTTCCTCCTCGCCCGCGTCGGCGCGGGCACCTTCGTCGCCGAACCCACCACACCTGCCGGAGCCGTACGGCGTGGCGCCCCGCAGGGCCGTGGGGTGCGTCCCCGCCCCTTCTGGGACGATCTCCCCGACGCCGCGGAGAACCCCGGGATCCCTCGCTACGACTTCCGGGTCGGCAGGCCCGACGGTGAGCTGTTCCCGCTCGCCACCTGGCGCCGCCTCCTCGCCGCCGAACTGCGCGCCTCGACGGTCAGGACCTCCGGGTACGGCGAGCCCGCGGGCCACCCCGCCCTCCGGGAGGCCGTGGCCCGCCACGTCGGCCTGTCCCGTTCGGTGCGCGCCGACGCCGGGGACGTCGTCGTCACCCAGGGCGCGCAGCAGGCCCTCGACCTCGTCGGCCGGGTCCTCATCGAGCCAGGTGACCGGGTGGCCGTGGAGGAGCCCGGCTATCCCCCGGCGCGGCTGCTGTTCGCCTCCCTCGGCGCCCGGGTCGGCGGGGTGCCCGTGGACGGCGAAGGACTCGACGTGGACGCGCTCTCCTCCGGCACCCGGCTGGTCTACGTCACCCCGTCGCACCAGTTCCCGCTGGGCACGCCGATGTCCCCGGCGCGAAGGGCCGCGCTGCTCGACTGGGCCGCGCGTCACGACGCCGTGATCGTCGAGGACGACTACGACAGCGAGTTCCGCTTCGGTCAGCGTCCTCTCGACCCGTTGCAGAGCCTCGACCGGGACGGCCGGGTCGTCTACGTGGGCACGTTCTCCAAGACGCTGCTGCCGATGCTGCGGCTCGGCTTCCTGGTCGCCCCCGCCTCGTTGCGTCCGGCGCTGCGCGCGGCCAGGCGGCTGACCGACTGGCAGGGCGACCACGCCGCGCAGGCCGCGCTCGCCCGCTTCATCGACTCGGGCGAGCTGTCCCGGCACGTCCGCAAGGCGACCCGCGTCTACGCGGACCGCCGCGAACGTGTCCTCACGGCGCTGCGCGACGACCTCACCGACTGGTTCGAGCCTGTGCCGTCGGCCGCGGGCCTGCACCTGTGCGCCAGGCTCAGGCCCGGTGTGTCCGTCGATCTCAACCGGATGTCGGCGGAGGCGCGCGCGTCGGGCGTCGCCATCGAGAGTCTGGAGTCGTACTGCGCCGAGGACCGGTCGCACCTCGGCCTGGTGCTCGGCTACGGCTCCATCCGCGCCGAGCGCGTCACCGAGGGACTGCGGCTCCTCGCCCACCGCCTGGAAACCGGCAGCACCATGTAACGCGCCATGAGCCCGGTGCCGCTCTAGATCGCGACTCTTCGTCGTAGCCCCTCGGCGACGGCCGCGGGGCTCGGCAGATCGGCGAGCTCACGAGCGAGGGCCCTGGCTCCTGTCCGGTAGGAGGGGTCGTCGAGCAGGCGCACGGCCGCGTCGAGACACTGGGCGGAGGAACAGCGCTCCGGCTCCAGTCTGATCGCCGTGCCATGGGCGGCCAGGCGCCCAGAGGTGATGAACTGGTCCGTCGCCTGGGGAAGGGTCAACTGGGGCAGGCCGAAGGCCGCCGCCGTCATGGACGTGCCCGAGCCTCCGTGGTGGATGACCAGGTCACAGTCGGCGAGGACCAGGTTCAGCGGCGTCCATCCCACGTGGAGCACCCCCGCAGGCAGGGGCCGCAGGCCGGGGACGAGAGCGCCGTCCATGCCGAGGACGAGTTCGCAGCCGATGCCCGTGAGCCGTTCCACCAGCTCCGTCACCAGCGTGGAGACCTGCCCGTCACCGTACTTGAGCTGGAGGCTGCCGAAGGTGATCAGCACGCGGGGGGAGGCGCTCTTGACGAAGTTCCTGTCGGAGAAGACGGCCTGGCCGTTGTAGGGCACGTAGCGCATCGCGATGGCGTCGGCTTCGGCGTCCGGCCACAGGCTGGGTGGTGAAGGATGGACGGTCGCGACCGGCGCCGGCAGGTCCGCCAAGCCCAGGCGGCTCAACTCCGTGGAAAGCGACGAGCCTGCCGCCGCCGTGTATCCCGGGGGGAAAGGCAGAGCCCAGCTGTGCTCCACCCACGGCAGGCCGCGTTCGGCCGCGGCGATCCGGCCCGCGAACTCCCCGGGCTCACTGATGACGAGATCGGGCAGATACGAGTCGACGAGTTCGCCCATGTCCTTGACCGCTCTGGCCGCCAGGGCTCCCCAGCCTCGACCGCTCGCGGCCAGGCCGGCCTCAAGCGGATCCCCGGGAAGGCCGGCGGCGCTCACACGGGGGTACTCCTCCGGGCCGATGGCCCGCGAGACCACGCTCACAGGCAGCCCGGCCTGGGTGACGGTCCCGCCGAAGGCTTCGACGGCCGTCGCCACCAGCACCTCGTCCCCCATACACCGAAACGCCCACGCGAGAGGAACCATCGGAAAGAAGTGCCCGACCAGTGGTGCGGTCGTGAACAGTACTCGCATGTCACGCCTTTCCAGGTCACGTCACAGGGAGGTTCCACTCGGATCGAGAGGACGACGAGCGGGGCTTCGGACCGCGTTCGGACGGCCTTGGTGAACGACGCACCGGCGTGCGGGGCTTCCACGCGAAGGTGCCGGTTCCGCGTGAAACCCGTACGCGTGAATCCTCCTACACCGCGTTGGGATCATGGAACCTGTACCCGTGATCTTCTTACGCCGCATCGGGATCGCGGCCGAGACCTTCCGAGGAGCCGACATGCCCATACTCGTCTTCGACCTGTTCGGGGTCATCGCCAGGCATCAGTCCCGGAGGGGACTGACGGCGATCGAAAACGCGGCCGGCCTGTCGAGCCCCGAGTTCTGGAGGGCCTACTGGGACCTGCGACCGCCCTATGACCGCGATGACAGCTCCTCCCTGGAGTACTGGCAGGCCGTAGCCCGCGCCGTCGGGACCCACTTCGACGACGGCCAGATCGAGAGACTGGTCACGGCGGACCTGGAGAGCTGGAGCGAGGTGGACGAGGAAATGGTCGACTACGTCACAGGCATGAGCTCCCGCGTGCGGCTCGCCCTGCTGTCGAACATCCCCGCGGACCTGGCGGCCCACTTCGAACGGCGCCATCCCTGGCTCGACGCGTTCGAAGTGCGGGGCTTCTCCTGCCACATCCGCCATGCCAAGCCCGAGCCGGACGCCTACGCCTGGTGTCTGAAGGCGCTCGGCGTTCAACCGTCGGAGACCGTCTTCATCGACGACCGCGCCGAGAACGTCCACGCCGCTGAGGCGATGGGCATGGGGGGACACCTTTTCACCTCTCTGGACTCCCTCCGCGAGAGGCTCGGGGACCGGAAGTCCTGAAGCCGGGCTTTCACCACATCCGCGTCGCCGCCGGGCGATGTCTCGACGGCGCGGGAGGGAGGCCGCGTCCGGCGGCGCGACCGGACGAACCACCGCTGCCGCTCCTGTTCACGGTGGTGTTCGAGGACGGGCTCATGGGCGTCACTCGTCATCGCCGCCCGGTGGCGCCACGGCGTGGGCGCGGATCCTGTCCAGCAGCGCCGCCAGCCGGAGGATCTCCTCCCGCTGAAGGCCGTCGTCCTCGCCGGTGCGTATCGCGCGGGCGAAGGCGGTGAGCACATTCCCGAACTGGTCGTCCGGCGCCAACGTGCGTCGCTCCTCCCTGCCCTGCGTTTCGATCCGAATCACCGGGGCGTGCGTGGCGGGCAGGGTGTAGGCCCATTCCACGACCACCCGTCCGACGCTGCCCCAGATCTCGTACGCCGACCGGTAGGCGTGCTCCATGCCCCAGGTCAGGTGGGCGGGGATACCGTCCGGGGTGGCCAGCAGCGCCGCTCCCGACAGGTCGACGCCCAGGCGCGGCTCCCGGCGCATGCCGGCGCCCAGGACGTCGAGCCGATCCCCCAGGTAGAGCAGTGCGGTACGGATCGGATACACGCCGATCTCGGCGAGGGCACCGCCTCCTACGGGGTGGTGGCGCATGTCCCCCGACGGTTTTGAGGGAAAGGCGAACTCAGCCGTCAGGCTGAGGATCTCCCCGATCACCCCGGCATCGATGATCTCGCGAACCGCGCGATGCTGGGAGTGCCGTACGAACATGAGGCTCTCCATGAGCGTCAGGCCCAGCTCATCCGCCAGTTTGACCAGGCGCTCGCTGTCCGCCAGGTCGCCGGTCAGCGGTTTCTCGCAGAGCACGTGCAGGTTCGCCCGCAGTGACCGCTCGACCCACTCGGCGTGCAGCGTGAGCGGTAGCGGGATGTAGACGGCCTCGATGTCGTCGCGGGCGAGCAGGCGCTCGTAGCCTTCCACCGCCTCTCCTCCGAACCGCTCGCTGAAGCGCTCCGCCTTCGCCAGTTCCCGGCTCGCGATCGCGACCAGCTCCACCTCCGGCCGCCCGGCCAGGGCGGGCAGCATCCGCCGCCAGGCGATCGAGGCGCATCCCAGGACGCCCAACCGGACCGGCGCGGCGTCCTCAGCGGCACGGGCGGATCCGGCGGCCGGTCCCACCCTGCCTCGCCGCTGATCCGGAAACCCGCGGACAGTTTCCATACGGCAACCTCCCAGTAGGACTTCATCGCTTTCAGGTCTCCCGCGAGACGTTCTCCGGCCGCCTCCTGCCGGAGGGGGGCCGGGCGCGCGAGGCCGACGTTGGACGGCGGCGCGGCACCCGGTGAAGTCGTCAGGCGCGGTGTTCCGCGGTCGGTCTCTCCGGCACCGGGACGATGCCGTCGGGCTCGGAACCGCCATCGCGTCCCGGTGAAGACTGACGGCCCCTTCCTTTCTGCCACCACCGGCGGTTCTCGCGGTACCAGTCCACCACGGCCGCGATCCCCTGTTCGAAGGAGATCTCAGGCTCGAACCCGAGCTCCTGCCTGATCTTGGTGCTGTCCAGGGAGTAACGCTCGTCGTGCGCCTTGCGGTCCGGTACTCGGCGCACACGCTCCCAGCCGGCGCCGCACAGTTCCAGCAGGCGCTCGGTCAGCTGAAGGTTGGTCAGCTCGGTACCGCCTCCGATGTTGTAGACCTCCCCGGCCCGTCCTTGGGTGAGGACGAGGTGGATCGCCCTGCAGTGGTCCGCCACGTGCAGCCACTCGCGCACGTGGTGACCGTCGCCGTAGAGCGGAACGTCACCGCCGTCGATCAGGTTGGTGACGAAAAGCGGGATGACCTTCTCGACGAACTGGTAGGGCCCGTAGTTGTTGCAACACCTGGTGACGGAGACCGCCACCTTGTGAGTACGCCAGTAGGCTCGCGCGAACAGGTCGCTGGCGGCCTTCGACGCCGAGTACGGGGAGTTGGGCGCCAGCGGGGTCTCCTCCGTCCACGACCCGTACGGGATGGAGCCGTACACCTCGTCGGTGGAGACGTGTACGACGCGTTCCACTCCCGCGTGCCGACACGCCTCCAGCAGCGTCTGGGTGCCGACGACGTTGGTCATGACGAACGGCGCCGCGTTCTCCAGCGAGCGGTCGACATGCGACTCAGCCGCGAAATGGACGACCGCGTCGTGGCCGGGCAGCAGGTCGGCGAGCAGTCGCGCGTCGCACACGTCGCCTTCCACGAAGGTGAGGCGCGGATCCCCCACGGGCAGGCCGGCGAGGCTGCCCGCGTAGGTCAGCGCGTCCAGTACGGTGACCCGGACGTCCTGCGGCGACCCGGCGTAGCGGCCGTCGAGCAGGTCACGGACATAGGTGGATCCGATGAAGCCGGCGCCGCCGGTGACCAGCAGCCTCACGCGGGCACCTCGACGAGGCTGTCGTCACCCACGACCAGGTGATGTACGCGTACTTCCTGCCGTCCCTGCCGGACGTCGGCCTCCCGGCCGATGAGGGACCCCTTGACGGAGCGAACGCCCCGGATCGACGACCGATCCAGCATGATCGAGTCCTCGACCCCCGCGTCCTCGACCAAACAGCCGCTGCCGATCGCGGTGTACGGTCCGATGTAGCTGTTCTTGACCGCGGTACCGCTGCCGATGATCGCCGGTCCGTCGATCCGGGACGCCGTCACCGTCGCCCCGGCTTCGATGACCACCGAGGCACCGATTTGGGTGAGCGGATCCACCGTGCCCCGGACGCCGGGTGTGAGCTTCTCCAGCAACGCCCTGTTGCAGTCGAGCAGGTCGGTGACGTTTCCTGAGTCCTTCCAGTAACCGGTGCAGATGTGCGCGCGTACGTCACGTCCTTGCTCAACGAGCCACTGGACGGCGTCGGTGATCTCCAGTTCGTTGCGCCGGCTCGGCCGGATCCTGCGGACCGCGTCATGGATCTGCGGAGAGAAAAGATAGGCGCCCGTCACGGCGAGGTCGCTACGTGGCCGTGCCGGCTTCTCCTGCAGGCCGACGATCCGGCCGGAGGAGTCAAGCTCGGCGACGCCGTACTCGGAGGGGTCGGCTATCTTCACCAGCACCAGCTGGGCGGCCGGTCGCTCGGTCTGGAACTGCGCCACCGGTCCGGCGATGCCCTCGGCGAAGACGTTGTCGCCGAGATACATCACGAAGTCGTCGTCGGCCAGGAAATCCCGCGCGATCATGACGCAGTGCGCCAATCCCCTGGGTTCGTCCTGCGGGATGTAGGTGACCTCGACCCCGAAGGCGGACCCGTCCCCCACCGCTGTACGGATGGCCGTGCCGGAGGCGTTGACGATGAGGCCGATATCGGTGATCCCCGCCGCGCGCAGCGACTCCAGGCCGTGGAACAGCACCGGTTTGTTGGCGACGGGGACAAGCTGCTTGGGCGTGGTATGGCTGAACGGGCGCAGCCGGGAACCGGTGCCGCCCGCGAGTACAAGCGCTTTCATGATGACCTTTCAGACCTGTTGTTCCTAGAAGTTGAGGTCCGTTCCAGTTCGGTCTGTCTGAAGCACGTGGTGTGTCGAAGGCGCGGGTCGCCGGGCCGCTCGTACGGCCGCGGCCCGGCCTGTCCCGTGCGGCGGAAAACGGCCGGCGACACAGGACCGCCAGGCGCGGACCGCTCTGCCGTGCGTGTGCTACTGCCGCCGGTCCTTGGGCCCGGTCTCGCCGAGCCGGGTCGCGGCGCTGTCGTTGCGACGGCCGACCGGCACCAGCTCGCGTACGGTGGCCAGCCCAAGCGGCGGCACCATGCCGTAGATCGCCTCGTAGCGGCCCGGCGGTACGACGTAGGTCTCGTGCCAGAGCCCGGCCGCGGCGCCGGCTGTGGCCACGCGGTAGAACTCTTTCCACACCCGGCGGTGCGTCTCTCCGTGCGCGAACCTCATGAGCTCTTCCGTGCTGCGCCAGTACTGGATCACGACCATCTCTCGCAGTCCGTGGAACTGGATGCGGTAGCCCAGCAGGCCGCTGTCCTTGTCCGCGCTCGCCTCACGCAACATCGGCTTCATCGCGGTGATCATCGGAAGCCACTGGCGAACGGCTCGTATTTTGTTGATGCGGATCCCGACAAGGAATAGCACGATCTCATCATCGTTTTTGACACTAAAACGTCCGTTACGAACCTTTTCTCCCATTTCGGGCTCCTAGATAGCAGTGGCCGTGCGGGCTGCCGCGCCGCCGTCCCGGTGCCGTACGCCGTCGCCCGGATTCCTCAGCACGGCGAGGTGACTGGTTCCGGAGACAGGATCTGTGTCGCAGAGCGCGACCACGGGATACACGCCCTCCCACACGGCCCAATGGCGCGCCAGGGCCAGCCACACGCTGGTGCAGTAGCTTCCGGCCGCGGCACGATGCAGATCCGAGCCGCTGTCCGGCACAACCGCCGGATCCCCTCCCGGACCCAGCACCACGAGCAGCCGCCCGCTTTCCGGCACAAGCTCGGCCAACCGGGACGCCAGTTCTTGGGGCCGGTCGAACAAGTACACCGTGTCGACAACCCCCGTACCGGGTTGCCCGTCGAATGCCAGCAGCACCCCCGAGTCCACCTCCGCGGGCTCCGGCCGGTCGGCGTCCGCGGGCGTGGCGCATTCGACGACCGCGACCAGCGATCTCAGGCTCTGGCCGGTCCGCTCGTACGCGCTCGCGACACGCAACGCGGTGAAGGGGGCGCCCAGCCCCTGCCCGGAGAGCGCGACGCTGTGCGCCTTACCGCCTGTCACCGTGTTCAGGTAGGTCGAGACGGTCTTGTAAGGGAAATCGTCGGGCACCGCGTAGGTGAGCAGCGCCAGGTCAGGGCCGAACGCGGCCAGCGAAGCGCGCTCGACCAGCCGGTCGATCAGATTCGCATGGGATGTCTGATTCTGGTTCGCGCCGCGTCCGTACCCGTTCACCGCCACCGCGGTCCGTAGTCGAAGAGCCATTGTCAGGAGACTCCTGTGTCCGGAGGCGGGGTGAAGACCATGGCGGAGAACGTCATCCCGATCCCGATCCCGATGAACATCGCGGGACGACCGGGTTCGAAGCGCTTCTCCTCGCGCAACGTCACGTAGTTGATGAAGACGTCCGCGGCGAGGCAGTGACTGTAGCGGGGCACGTTGTCAACGAAGAACCTGCCGCGCAGCTCCTCGTCCTTGATGGTCTCCACCCAGTACGTGGTGTTCGGGTTCGTTGGAATGATCATCTGGAGGTCGTCCAGCGTGCATCCCGCCCGCCGGACGGCCTCGTTCATCACTTCGAGCAGGTTGTGGGGGCGCGCCTCGGCCGATGCCCTGGCCCGTTCGGCGGTCATGCTCATCCCGTCGGAGTATTCGCCCTTGGCCGCGGTCGCGAAGGAGCGGACCACGGCCCCCGGGCCGTCGAGGGAGATCAGGCAGGAGGCGGCGCCGTCCGCGACCATGCAGGTGTTCCCGACCAGCTGCGCCCCCCGATAGCGGGGCTTGTCACCTGTCACCACGAGGACCTGTGCCCCCGGGGTGGCCTCGGCCCGCAGCAGTGCCCCGGCCATGTCGATGGCCGACAGCGGGATGGCGCAGTTCTGCTGGGTGAGCGTGAAGGCCGTCGCACGCTCCAGCCCCAGCAGGTGCTTGATCTCCTGGGCCGTGTCCGACGCCGTACGGGCGACCCCCTGGAAGGCCTGGCAGTACATCAGGTAGCGCACGGAGTGTGGATCCGTCCGCGACAGGATCTCCCGCGCGGGTGGCAACACCAGGTCGTGCAGGCTCAGGTCGGGGTCGTAGTGCATACGGTCCAGCCCCTGGATCCGGCGGAACATGTGAGTCTGCGCCGGGTTCAGCTCAAGCTGTGCCGCCCGCTCCTCCACTGTCACCACTCGTTCGGGGAAGAAAGACTCCACCGCGTCAAGAGTGACCACCGAGTCCAGAGCAGATCGGTCGATATCAGTCAAAGAAGCCATATATCGCCTTAATGTGATCGCCATCGAACAGAGCGACGTCGAATCCGGTGATGACGGGCCCCTTGCCCGGCGCACCGCAGTGCCACACGAAACGCACCTGATCGTGGTGACCGTCGACGGGGCCCGGAACGCTGAACCGCATCCCCTCGAAACGCCGTGCGGTACGACCGATGTATTCGGTCAGCTCCGCACGGCCACGGGTGACGACGGTCGGGTCGGCGTAGAAGACGTCCTCGGTGAAGACCTCCTCCATTCTTGCCCTTCGGTCCTCGTCCGGCAGGTTCCAGATTGAGATGTATCTCTCGACTTTATTTCTGTGATCGGCACCCATGGAAATCCCTTCCGGATCCAGCGGACCGGATCTACCTTCCGCCGTATATTTGCTCCGCCACCAGGAGTTTCCTCGCGCGGAGAACGGCCAGCGACTCCTTTGTGAAACCGCCGGACGTCGGACGCTCCGGTATTTCCTGTCGTCGTGAGAAAGGCCGGTAATGAGCCAGGCTCCAACTCGACCCCTGCTCGATGAGCGATCTGTGCTTGGTGTCGTAGTAGCCCTTCATCAGGTTGACCGCGACACCCGACGCACCGGCCGCCGCCGCGAACAGATGCGGATGGAACCGGGTGGACAGCCACGTCTGTCCGGGCGCGGCGGGAAAACCGTCGCGCAGAACCTCATCCAGCGTGTAACGCCGGACGTTCGGAGCGAGACTTCCCGCCAGGTCCAACGCCCTCCTGTCCACGTCCGGCCAGCACTCGATCAGCCCGATGTCCCGCACACCCCATTCGGCCAGTGTCTTGGCGAAAAAACCGACGAGCATGCCCATCCCCTGATCGGAACGGACCGCGCGCGCCTGTTCCTCCCGGGAGAGGCGCGCCTCGCCCTCCAGCGCCGAAGCCGGCGGGAACAGGGTGCTGGGGGGGCGGGTGGACTGAATGGAGACCATCACCTCGGGCGTCTCCCCCCTCGGTTCGCCGAGCCACGCGCCCGGGGAGAGAAACACGTCGTCACACGAGTAACGGCCGTGCTCGCCGAGCAGACCGGCGGAGGCCTCGTCCCGCACATCCGCCACGGAGAACCGAGAAGCCAGGTCGACCACGAGATCACCCGCCCCGGCGATGGCCGGGTACAGACCGACCCCGGTGACCGCGGAGACTCCGCCGGAGTGTTCGGTCGCCGTCGCTATACCGGCCAGAAGACCGACGAACGCCGGCCAGATGCCGTTGAGGAAGCCCCCGCCGGTCAGGTGCACCACATCGGCCCGCCGGAGCAGCTCGACCCCTTCCCTGAGGTCGCCGGCCAGGGACGGATCGGCCACCAAGGACTCCGCTATCCCCTGTGTGCGCACCCCCTCCGACCAGTTCCGGAAGCAGATCTGCCACAGGACGGACATCGTGCGCAGCCGGGGATGGACTCCGCCCAGCATGGCGACGACGCCGGCCGGATCGACGCAGTCGAGCACCACGTCCGCGTCGGGAGCGGTCTCGGCGAGGTACCTCAACCAGGTGGCGGCGATGAGCTCGTCACCCAGGTTCGGGATTCCCGCGGTCGAGACCAAATAGTAAAGCGGGCGATTTTTAGAGCTCATTCACACTCCCGGGTACGCGTCGTCGAATTTTCACCATCAGCTTCTTCGACAAACCCGGAATGGCACAATAGGCCGCCCGCTACGTTTTCACTATATTAAGATTATGTGCCCCGATCACGGCTCATAGAGTTTGCGCGCCCCCGAGGCGTTTTCCCCGAGATAGTCGTCCGGGTTGACCAGCTTGCACAGTCCCAGGGACAGGCAACCGCAGCCGATGCATCCGGCGAGCCGGTCGCGGAGCCACTCAAGACGCTGGATTCGACCGTTCAGGTCTTTTTGGTAGCATTCCGACAGCTTGGCCCAGTCTTCCTTCGTCGGCGTACGTCCCTCGGGAAGGATGGACAGGTAGAAGCTGATCTCCGCAAGAGAGGTCCCCAGCTGCTGGGACGCGCGGATAAAGGCCACCCTGCGAAGAGTGTCACGCGAGTAACGTCGTTGATTGCCCGCCGTGCGGCGACTGGCTATGAGCTTCTTGCGTTCGTAGAAGCGCAGGGTGGAGGTGGCCACACCGCTACGCCTGGACAATTCTCCGACCGTCAGCTCCACAGCTTGACGATAGCTCATGCAAATGGGGAGAACCATTGTTCCGCTCACTGCGTGAGCGGCTCTTACGCGGTGGCCCGCGTCAGTGGGTGCCGATCAACTCGTCGCACGCGCCGCGAGGGTCTTCAACGCCGAATCGAGTGCCTGCATCTGAGGCTTGTTCCGCCGCAGCGTGCCGATGACGACTCCGTCCTCCACCCCCAGCTCCGTGAGGGTCCTGGCGATGGAGTGGGCCACCACCGGATGCGGTGAGATCTCCAGGAATCTCCGGTGGCCGTCGGCCACGGCGGCCGAGACAGCCGCCACCAGCCGCACCGGGTTGCGCAGGTTCGCCGCCCAGTACGCGCCGTCCGCGGCGGGTGTGGTCCGCGGATCGGGCAGTGCCGTCGAGTAGACCGGCACCTCGTAGGCGCGGGGTGCCAGATCGGCCGTGGCCGCCAACAGGTCGTTGAGCAACGGATCCATGTGGGAGCTGTGGAAGGCCACGTCCGAAGCCAGATGGAACGTCCCGATCCCCTCCTCCTTCCAGGAGCGGGTCAGTTGCCCGATCACCTGGGGAGAGCCCGCCACAACGGTCGCGGCAGGCGCCGACGCGATGACGGCCGCCGCGTCGGCATGGCCGGTCAGCCGCCGTTCCACCTCGTCGAACGGCAGGGTAACCATCACCATGGCGCCCTGCCCCGCCACCCGGCGCAGGAGCAGCGACCGTCGGCAGATCAGCCGGGCGCCGTCCTCGATCGACAGCGCACCGGCCGTCACCGCCGCGGCTATCTCTCCCACCGAGTGGCCGATGACGGCGGCGGGTTCGGCGCCCTGCTCGCGCAGGAGTTCCACCAGACCGACCTGCATCGCGAAGATCATCGTCTGGACCCGGTCGACGCGGTCAAGACTCCCCTCGGTCAGCACCCGCCGGGGGGAGAAGCCGACCTCTCGCAGGAAGATCGGCTCCAGGGCATCGATCACCTTGGCGAACGCCGGCTCCTCCAGCAGCTCACGGCCCATGCCGGGCCACTGCGAGCCGTGTCCGGAAAAAACCCACACCTCGCTGTTCATAGAGTTCTCCTCTCGGCGATGATTCCGGTGAGCGCGACGAGGAAGCCCAGAAGGCCGACAGCCGTGACGACCCCCAAAGGGGAGAACGCGGGAACCGTGACGAGAGCGAGCACCAGGACTCCGCCGAGCTGTACCGCGCTCTGATACAGAGCGGTGGCCATCCCGTGTTCCGCAGCGCGAAGCCCGCTGAGCGCTTGCATGTGCAGGGCGGAGAAGCACAACGCGAACCCCCCTCCGACGATCAGCAGAGCGGGCAGAACGCCGACCGCGTACTCCGTGAGGAGATCCGGTCGATCACCTCGGAAACGCCACACCGACAGGTATCCGATCGGCAGCAGCGCGGCCCCCAGGGCGATCGGCCCTCTCGTGCCGAAGCGGCCGACCAGCCGGCCGGAGAACGGGGCCGTCAGCGCCACCGGCAGGCTCGCGGGCAGCAAGGCCACCCCTGCCTGCAACGGCGTCCAGCCGAGCCCGTCCTGTAGCCGGAAGGTGCACGTGACGAGCAGGCCCCAGAACGAGCCGTTGAGGGCCGCGGCGCCGAGTGCCGACCGCAGCAGCCCGCGGCTCACCGGCAGGCCACGTCCGCCCGCCGGGACGCTCGTATCTCCGGCGCGCCCTGGAATCAGCCGCACGCCGAACAGGAACAGCACCAGTGCGACCGGTGCGGGAAACAGGAACGTCCACCGCCAGTCCACCTGCGTGACCAGGCCGGACAGCAGCAGCCCCGCGGAGAATCCACAGGCCCCGAATGAGCTGTAGACCGAGATCGCGCGGTTGCGGGCCTCGCCCTCGGGAAAGGCCCGGCCGATGACGGCCAGCCCGGTCGGGGCGGTGAGCGCGACGCAGGCGCCCTTGACCACTCGGGCGAGGACCAGCACGGCGATGGAGGTCGCCGCGGCGCCCACCGCGGAGACCACCGCGAACACCAGCAGCGCGACCAGGTAGACGCGACGCTCCCCCCAGCGGGCGACGGCCCGGCGGCCCGCGACGAGCAGGCCACCGAAACCGAGCGCGAACCCGCCGACGACCCACTGCGCCACGGCGTCATCGACACGCAGGTCATGGCCGATCGCGGGAAGGGCGACGATCGCCACCGACACCTCCAGGGCGTCGATGAGCATGTTGCCGGAAAGGACCGCCAGGAGACCCCACCGGTCACGGACCGGAGCCGCGGGAACGGTGGACGTCATCCGGAGGTCACCACCCGCCAGCTACGCGGGTCACGGAAGGCCGCGACACGGTGTTCCCCGCGGTTCCAGCCGGACCGGCTTAGCGCGTGCCGTACGCGCGCGGAGCCGGTCGCGGTTCCCCGCCTCGCGGACCAGGCGGTCAGTACCGAGATCAGCGCGGCCAGTTCCTCGGCCGTCGGCCGTCCCTTCTCGATGCGAAAGACCACGTCCTGCACCCTGTCCCCCCTCCACTGTTCACTTGTGCGTGCGGTCCCGCGTCAGATCACTATCCCGCCGTCCACCTGGAGTACCGATCCGGTGATGTACGACGCGCCTGCCAGATAGACGACCGCGTCGGCGACCTCCTCCGAACTGCCGAACCGGCCCAGCGGGATCGCGGACAGGGCCTCCTGCCGGCGTTTGCCGGAAAGGTCGGCGGTCATGTCCGTCTCGATGAGACCGGGAGCGACCACGTTGGCGCGGATGCCGTACTTCCCGACCTCCTTGGCCAACGCCCGGGTGAAGCCGATGATCCCGGACTTGGCCGCTGAGTAGTTGCACTGGGTGGGGTTGCCGAACACCCCGGACACCGACGAGATGTTGACCAGGCTTCCCGACTTGCGCTTCATCATCGGGAAGATCACCGAACGGCAGACGTTGTACATGCCGCTGAGGTTGACGTCGACGACCTGGTGCCAGTCCTCGTCGGGCATCCTGAGCAACGGGCCGTCCCGGACGATCCCCGCCGAGGTCACGACCGTGCCGAGGGGGCCGACTCGCGCCTCGGTCTCGGCCACCCAGCCGCGTACGGCGTCGGCGTCGGTCACATCGACCTCGGTGGCCACCGCTCGGCCGCCCAGCTCCGCCGCCTCCTTCTCCAGGTCGGCGGCGGCGGTCTTGTTGGACCGGTAGCAGAAGGCGACCTGCGCCCCCTGCCGGGCGAAACGCAGAACCGTGGCACGGCCGATGCCCCGGGATCCCCCGCTGACCAGAACGACACCCGGGCTGCTGTCAGGCATGAACGGACTCCTTAAGGTAACGGTGGATCGGGGCGGGGCTTCGGGTACCGGGCCTCAGTCGGTGACGGGCTGGGCGAACTGGGCCGCGTACAGTCGGGCGTACGCTCCGTCGGCCGCGAGCAGCTCGTCGTGCGTGCCCTGCTCGACGATGCGACCGGCCTCCATCATCAAGATGACGTCGGCCTCCCGGATGGTGGACAGGCGATGCGCGATCACGAAACTGGTCCGTCCCTCGCGCAGAGAGTTCATCGCCCGCTGGACCAGCAGCTCGGTACGGGTGTCCACCGAACTGGTGGCCTCGTCCAGGACGAGGATCGCGGGATTGGCGATGAAGGCGCGGGCGATCGTGATCAGTTGCTTCTCCCCCGCGCTTATGCCGGTTCCCTCCTCGTCGAGGAGCGTTTCGTACCCTGCGGGCAGTGTGCGCACGAGATGGTCCACATAGGTGGCCCGTGCCGCCGTCACGATCTGCTCGTGGGTGGCGTCGCGGGCGCCGTAGGCGATGTTCTCGGCGATCGTCCCCTGGAACAGCCAGGGATCCTGCAGAACCATGCCGGTCTTGGACCGCAGGTCTTCGCGGTCCATCTCAGCGATGTCCACTCCGTCCAGCAGGATCCGGCCCGAGCCGAGCTCGAAGAACCGCATGAGCAGGTTGACCAGCGTCGTCTTGCCCGCACCGGTAGGGCCGACGATCGCCGCCATCTGCCCCGGTTCCACGGTGAGCGACAGGTTCTCGATCAGCGGGACGTCCGGCTTGTACTGGAAAGACACGTTCTGGAACTCAACTCGCCCGCGTGCTTCGGCGACCCGCCGCGGTTCACGCGGGTCGGGCTCCTGTTCGGTCTCGTCCAGCAGTTCGAAGATGCGCTCCGCCGAGGCCAGGCCGGACTGAATCAGTCCTGTCATCCCCGCCACCTGGTTGAACTGCTGGGTGAACAACTGGGAGTACTGGATGAACGCCTGCACGCCACCGAGGGTGATCGTCCCGGAGATGACGCCCAGGCCGCCGACGACCGCGATGACGATGTAGTTGAGGTTGCCGATGAACATCGTGGCGGGACGGGCCATCCCGGAGATGATCTGGGCCTTGTAGGCGGCCTGGTAGAGCTTCTCGTTGTGCTCCCGAAAGACCTGGGCCGACTCCTCCTTGCGGCCGAACAGCGTCACCAGCGAGTGGCCCGTGTACATCTCCTCGATATGGCCGTTGAGCTTGCCGGTCGCTCCCCACTGCGTGAGGAACTGAGGCTTGGCGAGCGCGCCGATACGGGCGTTCACCCAGAGCACGAACGGCAGCGTCACCAGGGCGATCGCCGCCAGCAACGGCGAGATCACGAACATCATCGCGAGCAGGCCGACTATGGTCAGCATGACGGTCAGGACCTGGTTGAGCGTCTGTTGCAGAGACTGCGCGAGATTGTCGACATCGTTGGTGACCCGGCTCAGCACCTCACCGAGCGGTCGCCCGTCGTAGTAGCCGAGCGGCAGCCGGGACAGTTTGGCCTGCGCCTGCTCGCGCAGCCTGAAGATCGCCCGCTGCACGATGACGCTGGTCAGCCTGCCGGCCAGCAGGGTGAGGGCGGTCACGGCCGCGTAGACGGCCAGGGCCAGCAACAGCACCCGGCCGACCTGACCGAAGTCGATCCCGTGACCGGGAACCACGTCGATCCGCTCAATCATGTCCGCCCTGGCGCTCTGCCCCTGCTGCCGCAGCTGGGCCAGCGCCTGCTCCCGGGTGATTCCCGGGGGAAGACTCCGGCCGAGCACCCCGGCGAAGATCAGGTCCGTGGCCCTGCCGAGCACACGGGGCCCCACCAGGGTGAGCAGCACGCCCAGGGCGACCGAGGTCGTGATGAGCACCACCAGCAGCCGCTCGGGCCTCAACAGGTTCAACACCCGCCGCGCGGTGCGGAGCGCGTTGCGCGACCGCTCGAGCTGCGGGCCGTTCATGAGGGCGGCGGGGCCGCGAGGCACGACCCCTCCTGGGGAGGACGCGGGCGACGCCTCGTTCTTGGACTTGCCCACCGTGGTCACGCCGCCTCCCGCTCGGACAGTTGGGAGAACACGATCTCCTGGTAGGTCGGGTTGCTCTCCAGCAGCTCCCTGTGGGTGCCGACGCCGACGACCCGTCCCTGGTCAAGGACGACGATGCGGTCCGCGTCACGGATCGTGCTCACCCGCTGGGCGACGATCACGACGGTGGCCTCGGTGGTCTCCTCCGCCAGCGCCGTGCGCAGTGCCGCGTCCGTGGTGTAGTCGAGGGCGGAGAAGGAGTCGTCGAACAGGTAGATGTGGGGACGGCGGACGAGCGTACGGGCTATCGCGATTCGCTGCCGCTGCCCGCCTGAGAGATTGGTGCCGCCCTGGGAGATCTCGGCCTCTAGCCCGCCGGACAACTGCCTGACGAAGTCGCCGGCCTGGGCGACCTCCAGCGCGTGCCACAGCTCCTCGTCGGTGGCGTCCGGCCGCCCGTACCGCAGGTTGGAGGCGATGGTGCCGGAGAAGAGGTACGGCCGTTGCGGCACCATCCCGACCTCTGCCGAAAGGGTGGCCGGGTCCAGGTCGCGGACGTCGGTCCCGCCGACCAGCACGGTGCCCGCGGTCACGTCGGCGAGTCGGGGAACGAGATTGAGCAGGGTGGTCTTACCGCTGCCGGTGCTGCCGACCACGGCGAGCATCTCCCCGGGCTGGGCGACGAGATCGATGCCGGACAGCACCGGCTCCTCAGCCCCGGGGTAACCGAAGGCCGCCCCGCGCAGTTCCAGCAGGCCGGGACGGGGCACCGTGCGGACCGGATCCGCCGACGGGACCACGCTGGTCTCGGTGTCGAGCACCTCCTGAATCCGCTCGGCGCAGACCTCGGCGCGCGGGACCATCATGAACATGAAGGTCGCCAGCATCGTCGAGCCCATGATCAGCTGCAGGTAGTTCATGAACGCCGACAGCGAGCCCACCGACAGCGAGCCTCCATCGATCATGTAACCGCCGAACCACAGCACGGCGACGCTGGAGATGTTGGTCAGCAGCATCACCAGCGGGTACATCATCGCGATCAGCCAGCCGGTGCCGATGCCCAGCACACGCAGATCGCTGTTGACCGCCTTGAAACGGGCTCGCTCCGGGACGTCACGGACGAAGGCCCGGATGACCCGGACTCCGGCGATCTGCTCGCGCAGTACCCGGTTCGCCTCGTCGATACGGCTCTGCATCCGGCGGAACAGCGGACGCATCCGCCGGATGATCAATGTGAACATCACCATCATGGAGGGCAGGCTGAACAGCAGCACCGCCGACAGCGGCACGCTCTGACGCAGGGCCAGCACCGTCCCCGCCACGCAGATCAGGGGTGCCGTCACCATCATCGTGAACGCCAGCAACGCCACCATCTGAACCTGCTGGACGTCGTTGGTCGTACGAGTGATCAACGACGGGGTGCCGAACCGCCCGAGCTCACGAACTGAGAAGTCCTGCACCCGGTCGAAGATGGCGGCCCTGATGTCGCGCCCCAGGGCGAGGGCGGCACGGGCACCGAAGTAGACGGGACCTGCCGTGGCTATCACCTGCAGCACCGTCACGCCGAGCATGACGCCACCGAGCCACAGGATGTAGTCGGTGTCCCCCTTGATCACGCCGTTGTTGATGATCTCGGCGTTCAACGTGGGCATGAGGAGCATGCCGACCACCGACAGGAACTGCAAGGCGACGAGCGCGATCAAGGAGGACCGGTATGGGCGCAGATATAAACGCATGAGTTTGAAGAGCACTCGACCTCCCAAGGTCGGAAGCCGCGGCCCATAGAGGACCGATGACATCTTGACCATGCAACTTGAAGCCAGGTTCAAGTCAACTGCTCCGCCTTGGACACCCGTCCGGCCGCGTCACCGAGGGCGACGCGGCCCGCCTCCGGTCAGGCGGCCGGGTCGGCCAGGCAGCCCTTGAGCACCTCGTAGACACCGGCCAGGTTGACCATACGCTCAAGTTCGGACTGGTCGACCGTCACATTGAAATTGATTTCCAAAGACGCCAGAATCTCGATCGCCTGCATCGAGTCGGCCTCATGGTCCTCGACGAACAGACTCGTCTCGGTGACATCGTCGCTCTCCAGGGAAAGGACGTCACAGACGATTTCCTTGACCTTCTCACGTACCTCGTCGGTCAGAACAGCCATGTTTTGCCTCCAGGTGTGGGTTACTGCGGAGGGTTGCCGTGCTTACGGACGGGAAGGTCCGCGTGCTTGGTCCGCAGCATGTCCAGTGAGCGGATGAGAACCCCGCGGGTTTCGGCCGGGTCGATGACGTCGTCCACCAGGCCGCGCTCGGCGGCGTAGTAGGGATGCATCAGTTTGGCCCTGTACTCCTTGACCAGCGCGTCCCGCATCGTGTCCGGGTCGTCGGCCGCCGCGATCTCCCGGCGGAAGATGACGTTCGCCGCCCCCTCGGCCCCCATGACCGCGATCTCGTTGGTCGGCCAGGCGAAGCTGAGGTCGGCGCCGATGGAGCGCGAGTCCATCACGATGTACGCGCCGCCGTACGCCTTGCGGAGGATCACGGAGATCCTTGGCACGGTGGCGCCGCAGTACGCGTAGAGCAGCTTGGCGCCGTGCCGGATGATTCCGTTGTGCTCCTGCGAAACTCCGGGCAGAAAACCGGGAACGTCGACCAGGGTGACGAGCGGAATACTGAAGGCATCACAGAAGCGCACGAAGCGGGCGCCTTTCTCCGATGCCTCGATGTTCAGCACGCCTGCCATTGATTGGGGTTGACTGGCCACGATCCCAACCACGTGTCCGTCCAGGCGCGCCAGCGTGCAGATGAGGTTGGTGGCCCAGCTCTCGTGCACCTCCAGGTGTTCGCCGTAGTCGACGATCTCCTCGATCACCCGGCGCATGTCGTACGGGAGATTGCCGTGCGCCGGGACGACGTCCAGCAGCGCTTCACAACGCCGCTCCGCCGGGTCGTCACAGTCGGCCCGCGGAGGAGTCTCCCGGTTGTTGCCGGGCAGCAGCGACAACAGGTACCGGACCTGCTCCAGGCAGGTCTCCTCGTCGTCGTAGACGAAGTGACACACCCCTGAGGTTCCGGCGTGCACGTCGGCGCCGCCGAGCCCGTCATGGTCGATCTCCTCGCCCGTCACCGCGCGAATCACGTCCGGGCCGGTGATGAACATCTTGGAGGTGTTGCGGACCATGAACACGAAGTCGGTCAACGCGGGCGAGTAGGCCGCGCCGCCCGCACACGGTCCGAGCATGACGCTGATCTGCGGAATGACTCCCGAGGCCCGGGTGTTGCGCTGGAAGATTCCGCCGTAGCCGGCCAGCGCCATGACCCCCTCCTGGATCCGCGCGCCCGCCCCGTCGTTCAGCGAGACCAGGGGGGCGCCGGCCGTGGCGGCCATGTCCATGATTTTGTGAATCTTGTGGGCGTGGGCCTCACCGAGCGCCCCGCCGAAGATCCGGAAGTCATGGGCGTAGACGAAGACGGTCCGCCCTTCCACGGCGCCCCAGCCGGTGACCACTCCGTCGGTGTAGGGGCTGTTGTCCAGCAGCCCGAACTCGGTGGCGCGGTGCCGGCGGAGTGGCTCCACCTCCTGGAACGTCCCCGGGTCCAGCAGCAGCGCGATCCGTTCCCTGGCGGTCAGCTTCCCCTTGGCCCGCTGGGCCTCCGTGGCCCGCTCACTCGGCCCGTCGGCGGCCTGTCGCTTCAGGCCCGCGAGTTCCTCCACTAAGCCGATCACGGCTGGAGTCCTGTCTTCGGGCACAGTTTCTCCTTGAATCGCAGCCTATTTTCTATGCCATATTCCCTAATCAACCGGCACGACCGAAGAAAGACATTTACCGGGCTTTACATAATGCTCTCTCCATTGCCCTCCGGCCCGCAAGAGGCACAGTTCTAAGCTTTTGCTAATCCCTGTCGGCGGATGGTTTCCTCACGGTGCCGCAGGCCGGCCCTGTGACGCGCGCCCCATGTCCGTGCCCGGACGCAGCGCCATCGTCGCGCGGCCGATCTCGGCGATGAGGCGACCGGCGACCGTGCTCTCACCTTCGAAGATGAGCGTGTCGCCGAAGTCCCTGACGAGCCGGACCCGGTGCTCCACCACATCGCCCGGACGCGCGTGCCCGGACAACCTCACGTCCGAGACACCGCCGAGGAGCGGGACCTGCCCGGCCTGGGTTCGGAGAGTTCCCGCCGACCGGCCGCCGAGGACGGCGGCGGCCTGACACCATGACTCGACCAGCAGGACTCCCGGATAGTCGTGGGCTTCCTCACCCGCGTCGGGGGGCATCGTCCGGTACCAGGGCTCGTTGCACGTGACCGCTTTCAGCGCGGTCAGCCGCTCACCGGGCACGAGCTCGGTCACACGATCGATGAGGAGAATCGGATAGCGGTGCGGCAGGATCTTCTTGAGCTCGCCCACGCCGATCACTCGGTGCTCTCCTCCCGCGCTCGCCGGGCCTCGAAGCGCAGGCGAACGCGTGCCATGACACCGCGTTCCGTGCTGACGGTCGCCGAACAGCGCGGACCCGTATCCCCGGCCGACGACACGCAGTCGATGACGAGCCGGTCCTCGGGAAGGACCGGACTGAGAAACCGGCCTGATTCGATGGCCGCCAGCCGCCAGCCGCCCGGTGTCTCGGGGAGGTTCGCCAGCGCGGCCAGCCGTACGTACTCCACAACGCACATACCGGGAAGGATCGGCCGTCCCGGATAGTGTCCGGCGAACACGGCCTCCGTGGTTTCGACGGTAACGCCGGCCTTCACATGTTCCGGCCCGGTCTCGAAGACCCCGGGCAGCGTACTGACGGGACTGCACACCTCCGGTGTCGCCATCGGTCTCCTCTCAGCGGGGGTCGCCCAGGCGTAGCACGGCCGCGGCGGCCGTCCCGCTCGGCGGGTCGATCGAAGTGATCACGGCGAGCCGCCCCGCCGCCCCGGGATCCCGTTCGGCCAGGCTGAGCACCGCGGCCAGCTGGAAGGCCGCCGAGCAGGCATGGGTCTCGCCGATGAGTTCGGTCACGAAGGGAAGATCGACGTCGGCGGACACGGCCTCGTTGAGGGCCGCGAGCTCGGCCTTGCCCGCCGCCCCCGCGGCTCCCGAGGCACAGGTCGCCCACACGTCCGCGGCCGAACGGCCGGCTGCGGCCAGGGCGCGCCGTACGGACCTGTCCACCACGCCGCCCCAGTCACCGTCGACGCAGACGCGGAAATCCAGTGCGAGCACCTCGGCCAGGATCGGGGTGTCGGCGGACGGCCGGGTGGTGAGCGAGAACATCGCGCAGCCCTCACCGAGAACCGTCGCGGAGGCGCCGCTCTCCCGCGCGTGGAACTCCAGCCACGAGCGGGCGCGGCTGTACTCCTCGGCCGCCCCGAACAGCACGGTCCGTGCTCTGCCGGTCAGCAGGAGCCGCCGCGCGTAGCCCAGCGCCGCCAGACCGGTCGGCCTGCCCGAGGCGATCGTGGCGTTGGGGCCCTTGAACCCGTGCCAGATGGCGCACTGACCGGCGGCACCGTTCATCACACCGTACGGCGTGGTAGCCGGGTCGGTGCGGAAGGGCAGTTCAGCGGTCAGCGCGGTCCTGATGGTCTCCATCATCGTCTCCGCGCTGCCGGTGGTCGTGCCCAGGACGAGCGCGGTGGTCCCGTCGGCTGCGATCTCCTCCTGAAGGCGGCGAACGGTGGTGACGGCCAAACCGGAGACCCGGTTCATGCCCCGGGTGCCCTTCTTGCCCAGCACCTCACGCTGCTCGAATCCCACGATCAGGCCGGCCCGCTCGTCGGGCGGTGTTCCCCACCGTTCCCGGTCGAGCTCGGTGACGGCCGTGCGCCGGGTGGACACCCCCTCGACGAAGGCCTCCCGGCCCATGCCGAACGGAGAGGCCGCCGACCACGCCGTGATGACCGGATACGCCAGACCATTCATTTGACCTGCTCCTTGTACTTACCGAAGAGCACGACCGCGTTGTTGCCCGCGAAGGCCAGCCCGTTGCTCTGCACGATCCGCAGGTCCGCCGGGACGGAGTGGTTCGGAACGCAGTCGATCTCACACTCGGGGTCGGTCTCGACGTGGTTGACGGTGGGCGGGATGAACCCGTGTGTGATGGCCAGGGAGCAGGCGGCCGCGGCGATCGCGCTCGCCGCCCCCATGGTGTGGCCGATCATGGACTTCAGGGAGACCGTGCGGGGCGGCCGTCCCCCGAACACCTCGTTGACCGAACGACACTCGGTCACGTCGTTGGCCTTGGTCCCGGTGCCGTGCGCGGAGATGAGGTCGACCTCCTCGGGCCGCACCCCCGCGTCCTCAAGCGCGAGCCTCATGCAGCGGGTGATGCTGTCCTGGTCGGGCGCGACGGGATGGTAGGCATCACAGTTCAGGCCGTATCCCAGCACCTCGGCGTATATACGCGCCCCTCTCGCGAGAGCGGACTCCAGGCTCTCCAGCAGGAGCACCGCGGCCCCCTCACCGGTCAGGATCCCCTTCCGGTTCCTGTCGAAGGGCCGGCAGTAGTCAGGGGCGATGGTGCCGAGCCGGTAGAAGGCGGTGAACGTCTTTCTGCAGACGGCGTCGGCCCCGCCGCACAGGGCGAAGTCGGCCTCCCCCAGCCGGATGGCGTCGACCCCGCTGCCGATCGAGTAGTTGCCGGCCGAGCAGGCGGTGGCGAATGTCATCGCCTCCACGTCGGACATGCCCAGTTCCCCGGCGATCGCAGCCGAGAGCCTGCCCGCCGGGATGGTGCGTACGATCCCCGGGTCCCAGGACTCGGGACCCGCCGCCACCTCGGCTTCGGTGAGAAGGTCGATCTCCCGGGACCCTCCGTCGGTGGTGCCGATGGAGATGTGCCCACGCCTGTGCCGTAGCCCCTCCTCATCCAGGCCCGCGTCGGAAAGGGCCATCCTGGCCGCTGCCACGGCGAACTGGCTGGCGCGGCCGAGCTGTTCAACCGGCGTGCGCCGAATCCACACCTCGGGCTTGAAGTCCCTCACCTCACAACCGTTGACGTGGGCGAACCCGGTGGTGTCGAAGGCGGTGATCGGTGAGACACCGCTACGGCCCTCCCGCAGGCCCTCGGTGAACTCCTCGACACCCACACCGATGCTGGAGATCACACCGACCCCGGAGACGACCACACGTCTGAGGGCGGGTCTCCCCCGGCGCGCCTCATCGGTTTGTACGACAGCTACAGACATGAGTCTCCTTAGCCGAACCGGCGAAGTCTTGAAGGTCGTCCTCGTCCTGGAGCGTTTCGAGCACGGCCGAGGCCGTGGGGGAACACGTCAACGGGTGACGGATCACGCGGTCACCGCTATCGCGTTCAGAGCGGTCAGCAGGGTGCGTGCCTCGACGTTGAGATAGTGACCGTGCCTGACCAGGGTGTTGAGCTGGCCGTGGGTCACCCAGAGGTAGTCGGGCGGGGGCTCGAACGGTTCCCCGACGTCGATCACCAGGTAGCGGTTCTCGGCGTTGAGAAAGCGACCGCCCTCTTCCGACTGGATCGCCGAGTACAGGATCCGTGACGGGGCGGCCGACAGCACCCGATCGAGGAAGGGGGGCCGTTGCGCCTCGGGCAGGTGCGCGCAGTCGTCGGGTACGCACTGCACGGTCGGGCCCAGCTCGACGGAGGCCACCAGGCCGCCCTCGACGTAGCCGCGCGCCAGCACATGCCGGACTCCGTCGATCTGGCAGGCGAGGAAGCAGACGACGCCCAGCCCGCTGGGTTCCAGGAGCGGCTGGCTCCAGCTGGTGATCTCGCGGCTACCGGCGTGCACCGAGACGCCGACGATGCGGAAATGCCGCCCGTGCTCGTGCCCGATGGCCGATTCCGTCCGCGTCCAGCCGGACACGTCCGCCAGCGGGATGCGGTCCGCGCGCACGGTGTACCGGGATCGCACGCCGGTGAACCAGGAGAGCACCTCCGCGTCGGAGTGCAGCGCGCCCCGCTCGCCCCGGTCGAGCGGCAGGCAGGACAGGGTGGAGCGCGCGTCCATGGAAACGACGTTGTCGTGATGGAGCAACTGCCCTATCTGCCCAAGGGTCAGCCAGCGGAAGTCCTCGTGCGGCGGAACCTCACCGGAGACCTCGACGATCATGTTGCGGTTGACCTTGCGATAGAACCAGGAGCCCTGCTCGGACTGCAGCACGTCCGCGAGCACGCGGCCGTCCGCGGGCCCGGTGAAGTACTCGAGGTAGCGCACGGCGGCCCCACGATGCACCCCGGTGTAGTTGCTCCAGGTGGCCTGCACGGTCGGCGAGAGCTGCAGGAGGTTCCGGTTGCCGGGCTCCATCTTGGCCTGGATCAGGACATGCGCGACCCCGTCGAACTCCTTGACCAGCAGGCCGAGAATCCCGATCTCCGGCTGGTTGAGAATGGGTTGGCACCACCGCCTGGGCGCGGTCACGCCCGACGCGTCCGCCACCGTCACCTGAAGTCCTTCGACGGTGAAGAACCGGCCACTGTGGTGGCCCAGGTTGCCGCTGGCCTCGTCGAAGAACCAGCCGTCCAGATCGGCGAAGGGGATGGGGTCCACCCGGAAGTCATGGGCCTGGGTCCGGTCAGCCAGCCAGCTGAGGACTTCGTCGGTGCTCAGCTGGGCGCCCTGCGTGGTGGCGGCCGACCTGGCGAGCCATCCGGCCAGTTCCGGTTCGGTACGCGGCCGAAGCCGCGAGGCAGTACTGATGCTCATCGACCTAACCTCCTGGACAGGAGAGAAACGAATCGAGCACACGCCGGTAGTAGTCGGGGCCGAAGCCCATGGTCTTCACTTCCGGGACCAGAGAGCGAAGTTTTTCGGTGCTGACGAGATGGGCGGCGTGGCCGCCGTCCAGATATTCGCGGCGCGCGGTCACGCCCATACGTCGCTCCAGGTGGTCGATGATCTCCTCGATGGGGACGGCCGTGCCCGAGGCCACGTTGACCGTCTCGCCGCGTACCCCGCGGGTGAGCAGCGCGTCGGTGATGGCGACCATGTCGCCGACGTCGATGAGGTCGCGGGTGGCGCCGCGATGGACGCGTACGGCGTTCTCGCACAACAGCCGGGTGAGGGTCGGCAGCAGCTGGTGCGGCGGCTGCCCGGCACCCACGACGTGGGCGAGCCGCAGCACCAGATAGTCGGTGCCCGAGTCGCGCAGCAGGCTTTCCAGAGCGAGCTTGTGCGCGCCGTACAGGTTGCGGGGGACGACCTGGTCGTCCTCCCGGCCAGGCCGGTCGGCACCGTACACGGCGGCGGATGAGGTGGAGAAGAAGATCAACAGCCGGCCGGTCGCCCGGCACCGGTCGGCCACGGATTCCACCAGGGCGGTCTCCCGTGCGAAAGCGGCCTCCGAGGTGTCCATCGCCCAGGAGGCTCCCGCGGCCAGGGCCACGGCGCCGGGATGCCGGAGGGCGATCGGCCTGAGATGCCTGGCGAGGAACCCGCTTCCGATGATCTCCATTCAGTTCCTTACCAGGTCTTCCAAGGCCGCCAACACCTCGGTGGGCGTAGGAAGCGCGGCGATCTCGCCGGCGATGCCGGCCGCCCGTTCCGCGTAGGACGGGCCGGCGAGGACGTTCCGGCAGGCGTCCGCGACGGCGTCCGCGGTGTCCTCACCGGGGAGCACGACGATCGCGGCTCCACGGTCGGCTATCCGGCTCGCGGCCGGAACCATGATGGGCGCCTGCGGAATGATCACCTGGGGCAGGCCCACGCTCAGCGCCGTCATGCTGGTGACCCCTCCTCCGTGGTGCACCAGCAGGTCACAGCGGCGTGCCACCACGTCCAGCGGGATCCAGCCGACGCGGGCACCGGGCAGCTGCGGCCTCAGCTCCTCCGCCACCCCCTCGGGCGCCGCTATCACCAGGTCCGTGCCCAGCGCGTCGACCTTCGTCGCGAGGGAGCGCAGGAACTCGAAAGAGCGCCGCCGGTAGTCCTGGGCCTCCTTCGGCGGGGCCGCCTGGCTGCCGGCCGTCACACAGATCCGGGGACGATCGCCCCGGCTGTACATCCAGGGCTCAAGCCGTCGCTGACCGGGGGCGGCGATCCACCGCAGGGGTAGCGTGCGCTTGGCGGGCAGCGACTTGGGCGGCAGCAGGCTGGGCGGGCAGACCTCCAGGAGCAGATCCGGCTCCGGCAGCCGGTCCAGCCCCAGCTCGGCGAGCTCGGGCTCAAGCTCCCGCTCGGCTCCCGGATCGACCTCGGTGACCTCGATGGCGTCCCACGTGTGCCGGACGTACGGCACGCCGAGGTGGGCGGCGAGCAGCGGGGCGACGTACATCATGGTGCCGCCCACCACGACATCCGGACGCCACTCACGGGCCAGTTCGAGCAGCGGGCCGAGCCAGTCCGCCGCCATTCGCCCGAACCAGACTCCTGTGAACGGAAGCTGCTCGGCCGGGTCCGAGGGAACCTCCACCGGCGTGCCCCGCCGATCAGCGTAGATGAACCGGCTCATCGGCACGGAGGACGCGGAGACAGCGGGTAGTCCGACCCCCGCGATCACCGGTGCCATGGTGTCGGTGCCCGCCATGAAGACCTCGTGCCCAGCATTACGCGCCGCCGTGGCCAGCGGGGTCAACGCGAAGACGGTCGCCGCACTGCCACCGGCGATGAACAGCATCCGCACAACTTCTCCCTTCCATCGTCCTTCCGTCTGCCGGGGGATGACATGACTCGGGGGGGCGACGTCGCACGTCGCCCCCCCGGGTACCCCAGCACGCTTCTAGCCCGGGTACGGCTCCTTGGCCTTGGCCTCCTTCAACGCCTGCGCCCACCAGGCCAGCTGCTGAAGCAGCCCCTTGGCGGCGGAGTTGCCGGTCTCCGGCTCCTTGGGCCAGCGCCCTTCACCGTCGAACTGGTCCCAGTAGTTCACGAAGCTCACCGTCGCGCGGATGGTCACCGCGTGAAGCTCGGCGAGAACGGTCCGCAGATGCTCCACCGCACGCAGGCCGCCCGAGATGCCGCCGTACGAGACGAACGCGACGGGCTTGGCCTCCCACTCCTTACCGTGCCAGTCGATCGCGTTCTTGAGGCCGGCCGGGTAGCTGTGGTTGTACTCCGGCGTCACCACGACGTACGCGTCCGCCTCGTGCAGCGCCTGGGTCAGCGGTCTGATCTGGGCCAGTTCCTCGGCGGTCATCCCCTCGCCGAAGGGGAGGGGAAGGTGGAAATCGGCCAAGTCGATAAGCTCGACCTCGAATTGGTCGGACTTGCGAGCTTCCGCGGCGAACCAATCCGCAACGATGGTTCCCGACCGTCCCTTGCGAACACTTCCGATGATTACACCTAAACGAAGACGTTCTGACACGACCGTTCCTTCCGTCGGGAGAAACGCATTGCCTCTCCACCGCTGTCGAGATGGAGACTAGAAATTGAACCGCGCTTCAAGTCAAGTCGCGCCGCTCCCGAACCACCGCGAATTCAGCGCCTTCTCTCGGCGTATTCTTTGGCGTGGCCCAGGGTGGCCCGGCTATTGCCGCTCAGCGCGCTCCGCACGAACGCCTTGGCGTCCTCGACGACGGCCTGGTCACCGAGCACCTTCGCGATGTTCGCCGTGTTGATCACAACGGTGTGTTCCGAGGTCACCACCACGCCGTCACCGTCCGGCTCCAGCAGCCAGTTTCCGGTGTGCAGGCTCAGCAGCGCCGGAAGAACGATCTGCTTGTAGACGATCCGCCGGTGGGGGAAGCACACTCGTACCGACTTGGTGGTGTGGACCGAGCCGTCCTTGGTCCGGGTGTCCATCTCCAGAACCTGTAGTCCCGGGACGTCCTCCAGCAGTGAGACCCGGGCCACGTGCGGCAGCCGCTTCTCCCACAGCTGCGCGTCGTTGAGGAAGTCGTAGACGTCAGCGGCCGAGCCGTCGATCCGTACGGTGTCCTCGAAGGACAGCAGCCGGTCGGCCTCGGCTCCGGTGGCCAGCTCCACGTTGGTCTTCAACGCCGCCAGTTCGGAGGTGCTGTTGCGGTCCACCGCCTTGTCGATCCACGTGAGACCGCCGGGGTCGTCGTCGACGGCCCGGTAGTCGTGCAGCAGTCGGACGCGGCACCCCCCGTCGGACGTGGGCTCGATCACCCACGTTCCGCCCATCGCGGCCACCGGAGGGGTCGACACCTCCTGCCGGAACTCGATCCGCAGCCTGTC
This sequence comes from Streptosporangium sp. NPDC001559, assembly GCF_042893955.1. NCBI lineage: Bacteria > Bacillati > Actinomycetota > Actinomycetes > Streptosporangiales > Streptosporangiaceae > Streptosporangium > Streptosporangium sp. NPDC001559. Next base: position 544,868 of record NZ_JBIAVG010000003.1, on the reverse strand, counting down.
GGGATCCAAGATGCGGCGGGACGTCCAGGACTTCGGTTCGCCGTTGGCGGTGGCCCAGATCCGGATCCGTTCCCTGCCTTCGTCGCGTTCCAGATACTCCACGTGAACCGTGGGCGGAAAGATGCGCGGCCAGCTCTCCACCTCGGCGATGAGCCGGTAGACCGACTCGGCGGACGCGGCCACCGTGATGTCGTGTTCGACCTCGCGGGCAGGCTGCATGCTCTGTTCTCCTTCACTCAGAAGTTGCCCAGACCACCGCAGACGTTGATGGCTTGGGCGGTGATCGAAGCGGCGGTGTCGGAGGACAGATAGCCGACAAGACCGGCTACCTCCTCAGGAGTGGAGTAGCGCCCCAGCGGAATCTTGGCCGTGAACTTCGCCATGACCGCTTCCTCGGTGGTCTCCCAGGCCGCGGCGTAACCCTGCCGGACGCGCTCGGCCATCCGGGTCTCGACGTACCCGGGGCAGACCGCGTTGACCGTGATACCGGTCGGGGCCAGCTCGTTGCCGAGCGCCTTGGTGAATCCCACGACCCCGTGTTTGGAGGCCGAGTACGGCGCGCCCAGCACGACGCCCTGTTTGCCCGCGGTGGAGGCGATGTTGATGATGCGACCGCGGGCCCTGGTCCTCATCCCTCCGGTGTTCAGCACCTCACGTGTCATGAGGAACACGCTGTTGAGATTGGTGTCGATGACGTCGAACCACAGCTCGTCGGCGATGTCGGCGGTCACTCCTCCACCGCTTCGGCCCGCGTTGTTCACCAGCACGTCCACCGGCCCGAACCGATCCACGGCGACCTGGACGAACCGCTTGATCTCGTTCCCGTCCCGGACGTCGCAGGCCGCGCCACCGACCTCGAGGCCTTCCTCGGAGAGCCGTTTGACCGTGGCGGCCACGGTCTCGGCATCGCGCGCGCAGATGAAAACACGATGCCCCCGTCCACCCAGGTCGCGGGCCACGGCCAGGCCGATCCCGCTGGTAGCCCCGGTGACGATGGCGTGGGGCCGGTATCGATTGGGCATGTCCACTCCTTCGGGTCTCACCACCGGCTAAACCGCTTCGGGGGTGAGATGGGCGTTGACGACTGTGAGAAAGGCTCGCGGTGTTTGAGCGTCGATGAGCGCCTGCTCGTCGAACCGGATGCCGCGCTCGCGCTCGATCCGGCCGGCGGTCTCCAGCAGGGCCAGCGAGTCGTAGCCCAGTTCCTCGAACCGGATGTCAAGGATGTCTCCGTCGAGTTCCTCGACCTCTCCCGCGGCCTGGCGCAGGGTGCGCCGGAGATCCGTGAGAGTGAACTCCTGGTCGGTCATATGGATCCCTCTCGCTCGCAGCACCGTTGAAGTCCGCGGTCACGCCTGCTGCTCGGCACGACCACGCACCACGATCGCCGAATTGAAGCCTCCGTGACCGCGGGCGAGCACCAGCGCCGCGCGCACCGGTGCCGGCCGCGCCTGGCCGGTGACCAGGTCGAGTTCGTACTCGGCGGCCGGTGAGACGTTGATCGTGGGCGGGACGATCCCGTCCCGTATCGCCAGAAGCGCGGCGGCCAGATCCAGCGCGCCCGCTCCGGAGTAGAGCCGTCCGGTCATCGTCTTCGGCGCGGTGACCGGAACGCCGTAGGGGCCGAAGACCGCGGTGATCGCCTCGGCCTCAAGACGGTCAAGCTCGGGCGTGGCCGCCGCGTCGGCGAACACCACGTCGATGTCCCCGGGGGCCAGTTCGGCGTCGTCAAGCGCGAGCTCGATCGCCCGCCTCAGCGCGGGCGGTCGTCCGCTGCCCGGCTTGGGATCGAAGGTGGCCGCGTACCCGGCGATCTCACCGTAGATCCGCGCGCCCCGGGCGGCGGCGACCCCTGCCTCCTCGACGAGGAGGATCGCTCCGCCCTCTCCCGGCACATGCCCGCAGGCCGCGGCGTCGAAGGGCAGATAGGCCCGATCCGCTTGGTCACGGCCGCTCAGCCGACCGCCGGCCAACTGAGCCACCCAGCCCCACGGACAGATCGAACCGTCCACGCCACCGGTGACCATCAGCCTGATGCCTTTGCGGATCTGCCGCCTGGCCTGGGCGACGGCGTCCAAACCGCCCGCCTGGTCGCTGACCAGGACGCTCGACGGGCCGCGCATCCCGTTGCGGATGGAGATCTGACCGGTGTTCACCGCGTAGAACCACGCGAACGACTGGTAGCCGCTGACGTGCCGGCTGCCCTTGCTCCACAGGTTCTGCAGTTCCCGCTGCCCGAACTCGAATCCGCCGGAGGACGCGGCGGTGGACACCCCCATCCCGAACTCGGGAAGGTCCTCCGGACTGACTCCGGCATCCGCGAGCGCCCAGTCCGCCGCCACCAGGGCCAGCCGGGTCATGTGGTCGGTCTGCGGCAGCAACCTGCTCGGCAGGTGGTCCTCCGCGACGAAGCCCGGTACCTCACCGGCCAGGCGGGCTGGATAGGAGGAAGGGTCGAATCTGGTGACGCGGGCGATACCGCTGGTCCCGTCGCGCGTCGCCGCCCAGTACGCCTCTGTCCCCAGACCGTTGGGGGCGGTGACGCCGATCCCTGTGATGACCGCTCTCATACCGCGGGCGTCCTGTCCGGAGCCGCCAGTACCATCGCGCTCTGGAAGCCGCCGAACCCGCTGCCGACCGTGAGCACCACGTCGGTGCGCTGCTGACGGGCGGTCAGCGGCACGTAGTCCAGGTCGCACTCGGGGTCGGGAGTGCGCAGGTTGGCGGTCGGAGGAACGACGTCCTGTTCGATGGCCAGCGCCGAGGCGGCGATCTCCAGCGAGCCGATGGCGCCCAGTGAATGGCCGATCATCGACTTGATCGAGCTGACCGGCGTGCGGTAGGCGTGCTCGCCCAGGCTCCGTTTGAACGCCGCGGTCTCGTGGCGGTCGTTCTGCCTGGTGCCCGAGCCGTGCGCGTTGACGTAGTCGACGTCCTCCGCGTTCAGCCGTGCCTCAGCCATCGCCTCCCCGATGGCCTCGGCCATCTCCCGGCCGTCCGGTTTCAGGCCTGTCATGTGGTACGCGTTGCACCGCGAGGCGTACCCCCTGATCTCCGCATAGATCCGTGCGCCGCGCCGTTGGGCGCCCTCCAGCTCCTCCAGCACGAACATGGCCGAGCCCTCACCGAGCACGAAGCCGTCCCGGGTGCCGTCGAACGGCCGCGAGGCGTGCTCCGGATCGTCGTTACGCTGCGTGGTCGCCTTGATGGCGTCGAAGCAGGCGAGGGTGATCGGGGAGATCGGCGCGTCGGCCGCACCGGTGATCATCAGGTCGGCCGTCCCCTCACGGATCAGCTCACAGGCGTACCCCACCGAGTCCAGGCCCGAGGTGCATCCGGTGGACACCACCGCCGCGGGGCCCTCGGCTCCGACCTCCCACGCCACCTCGGCCGCGAACGAGCTCGGTACCAGGTAGTTGTAGAGGTGCGGCACCCTGTACTCGGGGGCCACGGTCCAGAGCCGGCCGTCGTCGCTGACGACGCGATACTCCTCCTCCAGCCCCGTCGTCGCGCCGACCGCGCTGCCGACGCTGACGCCGGTGCGGCCGGGATCCAGCCCGCAGAGTTCCAGCCCGCTGTCGGCCACCGCCTCCCGGGTGGCGACCACCGCGAACTGCGCGGCGCGATCCATCCGCCGGATCTCCTGCGGCGTCAGGCCGTGGGAGGCGGGGTCGAAGTCGCACTCGGCGGCGATCCGGGAACGGAAAGGCGCGGGGTCGAAGAAGGTGATCCCCCTGGTGGCCGTCCGTCCCTCGGTCAGCAGGCTCCAGAAGTTCTTGACACCCAGCCCACCGGGGGCCACCACCCCGATTCCGGTAATGGCGACGCGGCGGCTCACGCCGGTTTCCAGGTGTAGAAGCGGGTGGCCATCGCGTCCGACGGGGTTCGCCAGTTGGGGTCGTACGGCTGGATGTGCGGCCGCAGATCGGCGCTGATCTGCTGGAAGAGCGGATGCGTCTTGGCGTCCTCGATGGCCTCGCCACCGGATTCGGCGTCGAAATCCTGTAGGTGGAAGTAAAGGTCCTTGTACATGAACAGCTGCCGCCGCCGAGTGCCCATCAGATGCGGCATCTCCGTCTTGTCGAACTCGGCGAAGAGCCGGGCGACCTGTTCCCTCGACTCACCGGCCATCCGAGCGACGATCAGGGTGCTGTGCAACGCTCTCTCCTCTTGTTGGTGACGAGTGTCCATGGCCTTCCATGGCCTTCCATGGCCCTCCACGGGACACCGCTCAGGTCCGGGGGCGCTGCCCCCACGCGGAGAACAGCAGGGTCGTGACGTCTTGGCTTTCAGGACGCTCCAGCGACTCGATGAACTGGGCGATGTCGTCGGCGGTCAGCAGGCCGTTGTCGATGAGGGGCTGCCCCTGCAACTCCATCCGTGCCCGCATGAGCGCGTTCTCGCTGTCCCCCTGGCCCGGCCCCAACGGCCGCACGTGCTTGTTCACCGACGTCAGGCCCGCGCGGGCGAGGGCCGCCGGGAGCCTGCGTCCCACCCAGGGGTTGGCACCGCCGGCGTCGAACGCCTGTACGTAGGCGCCGACCACGGTGCGCCCGTTGGCGGTGGGACAGTCCGCGCCCGGCATGAAGTAGAAATCCTCGGCGAGCAGCCAGCCTCCTGGGGCGAGCCAGCTCACCGCCCGGGCGATCAGTTCATCCGGGTCGGGGACGAGTGAGAGCACGGCCCGGATGAGGATGAAGTCGAGTGATCCGGGCTCGTCCGGCCCTTTGGTAGTGATGTCGGCCTGTTCGACCGTCAGATTGGGGGCCCGGCCGGCGTCGAGCAACCTGACGTCGGTGTCGAGCGCGATCACCGACCCCTGGGGGACGCGTTCGGCCAGCCAGTAGGACATCGACCCGCCCCCCGCGCCGACGTCGAGGCAACGCCAGGTCGGCTCGATCGGCAGACTCTCGATGATCGAGGTCGTCAGCCGGTCATAGTTCTTCTCCCAGAGACGGGTGATGATCACTTCGCTGGACTCAACGGCCGGCGTCTGGATTCGTGTCAACTGCCTGTGCCTTCCTCTGATGCGCGGGCATGCGCCTCCGCGCTGACGACGATCGCGCCACTGGGACAGCACTCCGCGACCGACCGCGCCAGCTCGACGCGGTCGTCATCGTGAAGATGCCGTTCGATCACCTGGGCGAGGTTGTCGTCCGCCAGGACGAAAAGTTCCGGGGACATCGCCTCGCACAGACCGGTGCCAAGACACATCCGCCTGTCGATCCACAGCAGCGCCTTCATGCCGACGGCCCCGCGGCGGCTGAGACAGGACCGTCTTCCGCGACCTCCACGGGAAGCCGTACAACGCGGCGCATCGCCCAGCTCTCGATGTAGCGGATCTCTTCGCGTGGCGTCGCCGGCACGAGCCCGGGGAAGCGTTCGAAGAGCGCCGGGATGGCGATCTCCCCCTCAAGGCGCGCCAGCGCCGCCCCCAGGCAGTTGTGAAGTCCGTGGCCGAGCCCCAGGTGGCGGGTGCCCGTGCGCGTGATGTCCAGCCGGTCGGGTTCGGCGAACCGCAGGGGATCCCGGTTGGCGGACAGGATCGCCGCGATGACCGGCGAGCCGGCGGGCAACTTCGTTCCGGCCAGATCCAGGTCCTCGGTGGTCAGCCGGAACAGGACGGTGCTCAGCGCGCCCTCGAAGCGCAGGAACTCCTCGACGGCGGATCCTGCGAGTTCGGGCCGCTCACGGAGCAGCCGCGCCTGGTCGGGACGGTCGAGCAGCGCCAGTACGGCGTTGCCGACGAAGGCCCTGATGGTGTCGCTCCCCGCCAGGATCATGGCCGCCACCATCGCGACCAGCTCCTTCTTGGACAGCTGGTCCCCCGCTTCCTCGGCCCTGATGAGGGCGGAGGTCAGGTCCTCACCCGCGTTACGACGTTTCTCCTCGACCAGCCGTTCGGCGTACTCGCAGATCTTCGCCATGCCCTCCGGCACGTACCGCATGAGCGCGGGATCGGAGGGGAACACCTTGGCGAGGGTCTCCACGAGTTCCTGGTGCCGCTCGATGCGGAAGCCGAGGATCTCCCCCATCACACCGGCGGACACCACGCCCGCGTAGTCCTCCATGACGTCGAACCGCCCGCGCTCCGCGCACCGGTCGAGGGTGGACGTGACGAGCCGGCGCACGATCCCGCGCCACTCCTCGACCCGGCGGGGGGTGAAGGTGCTCATGGCGAGCCGCCGTAGCCTGGTGTGCGCGGGCGGATCGACGACCGTGACGGCCTCCTCCAGCACGCTCCCCGCGCCGGAGACCAGTCCTGCCTGCTTGAACTCCTCGTTTCCCCACCTGCCCCCCTCGGAGCTGAAACGGGAGTCGCTCAACACCGTGCGCACGTCCTCATAACGCGTCACGATCCACATGCGTACGTCGCCGACCGGAAACCGGAACTCGTGGACCGGGGAGTTCTCCCGGAGCCAGGCGAAGGTGGGATAGGGATCCTGGTAGTACTCAGAGCTGAACAGCGGTGCTGGTTGTCCGGATTCGACCATCACTCGATCTCCTGTGAGGTATGAGAAGAAATCAGGCCGCGGTCAGGGAGGGTCGTCCGCTCCGTCAGGCATTCCTCGAAGAAGGCCAGAGCCCGCAGGTGGTAGGTGCGCGCGGCCAAGCCCAGGCTGATGTTGTGCCCGGCGTGAGACAGCCGGTCCACGGTGACGCGAGGTGAGGCCAGCAGGCCCGTCATCGTGGCGACGGACGCCTCGTCATGACACCACCATCGCTCGTGCTCGGCATAGGTGAAACGAACCGGAAGCCGTACGCGGGCCGCGATCCCGGGAAAGCGGTCCGGCCAGTCCCAAGCCTCCTCCCGCTCCCGTGCCGGCACCTCGGAGATCAACGGCGCGGCGGACCGGAAGGTCCCCTGTGGGTACAGTCTGAGCGGTCCCCAGTGCGTCGCCCAGTTCGCTCGGCTGGCGGAGGTGGTGACGAGCCGCTCGTCCACGGCGTACCGATGGCCGACCCCTGAGAGGTCCAGCCCCAGCAAGTCGTCGTGCGTGTCCGCGGCGGCCGCCAGCGCGAGCTTGCCGCCGTAGGAATGGGCGAGCAGGAACATGCCCGCGCCGAGGGAATACCGGCCCGCGTAGTCGGCGAGCGCCGCGCGCAGGGTGGCGGACTGCTCGGTCAGTCCCTGTCCCTTCGGGAGCCGGGCGGCCGACAGTCCGTAGCCGGGGCGGTCGACCGACAGCACGGCGAACCCCAGCTTCGCCCCGAGGCTGAGCAACGACTGCTCGGGGTGGGCCTGGCCGTGGAAGTAACCGGCCCGCATGCCCGCACCGTGTAGAGCGACCACGACCGCCTTGGCCGGGTCGTGCGGTGGTTCGGCCAGGAGTGCCGACAGGACGATGCCGTCGGCGTTGAGAACGATCTCACTGACCTTCGGGTTCTCGCTTGTCCTGTCGTCCATGTCACGCGTTTCCCTCATGTCGGTCGACACCACGAGGCTGTCGAGTTCGCATCAGGTCATGTGGATGTCCGCGACCACACGGCAGACCAGATACTCGGCGGGGGCGACCTCCAGCCGGGTGATCTCCTCCTGGCCCGTAGTGATCCTCGGATCGTCCATCCAGGCCCGGTACGCCGCCTCGTCGACCCACATCGGGTAGTTGACGAAGGTCTTCGCGTCGGGGGCGAGATACGGCGTCGCCGAGATGAATCCGGGGAAGTGTCGTTTCCATTCCCCGCTGTCGGCCAGCAGCCTCAGCAACGCCTCGGCGGACTCACGGTCCGCCAGGTACCGGGTCGCGACCGCCACGATCCCTGGGACCCGCCCGGCCGCCGGACCCCGCAGTCCGGCCTCAGGAACGCCGCCGAAGGCCGTGACGGAGAGCACACCCGGCCGGTTCGCGAGCTCCCGCAGCGTACGGCCTGCGGGGTGGCCCAGGACGAACCCGCGGTGGGCCCGCGCGTCGGCCCACTCACCGCGGACCACGACGGTGGTCCCGCCGAGATCGGTGTGGACCCGTGCGGAGACGAAGCCGGGTGCCTCCCCGACCAGGGAGGACAGCTCCCGAGTGATGGTCTCCGCGAGGATCCCCGCTGTCGCGACGCCGTCGGTCCGGAAGACGTCGAAGGTGACGAAGTTCTCGTCCGGTTGGGGGGAGACCGCCGGCGCCGTACCGGGGACCGTCCCGTCCCCGGGCTCAGCGGAAGCTGTCGGCATGTTCCCGCGCCCATTCACGGAACGTGCGTGCCGGCTTTCCGGTGACCTCCCGTACGACGTCCGACATCACCTCGGGTTCCTTGGTCAGCATGGCGAAGTAGTCGAGCGCGCCGTCGGCGTACGAGGGCGGCCAGCCCGAGAGCACCATCTGCTCACGCGCCGCCTGCGCGTGCACGTCCTCCCACCTCGGTTCACGGCCGATCACCTCACCGATGATGCGGACCTGCTCCTCCTGGGTGAGCACCTCCGGGCCGGTCACCAGATACTTCTTTCCCGCGTGCCCTTCACTGATGAGCGACCGAACTCCGACGGCCGCCAGGTCTCCCTCGTGCACCGAGGTGCGGGCCGCCGCGCCGTAGGGGAAGCGCACCACGCCCGTGTCTCCGCGGATCTGCGAGGCGAAGCCCAGCGCGTTCGCCATGAACCCGGTGGTACGCAGGAACGTCCACTCCAGGCGGGTCTTCTCGATCAGCTCTTCGAGGTACGCGTGGCAGTTGTTGTCGCTCCGTTCGAGTCCGATGTGGACACCGACGGACGACACCAGGGCGATGCGAAGTGCCCGCTTCTCGATCTTTTCCAGAACCGCGGGGGCGGTCGCGGTGCTGAGCGTGAAGAACGGCCACATCCAGAAGACGCCCTTGATCCCGTCCAGTGCGGCGTCCAGGGAGTCCGGGTCGGCCAGGTCTCCGTAGACGATCTCGACACCTTCGGGCAGTTTGCCGATCTGAGGGTCGTCGCGCAGTACCAGAGCGCGGACGGAGACGCCCGCCTCCAGCAGATACGCGGCGGCGTGGGGACCGACGTTGCCGGTGGCGGCGGTGATCAGGACCTTGCATGGTACGGACATGAAGATCGTCTCCTCTTCTGGGCGGTCAGCCGAGCAGCGTGCCGCCGCTGGCGTCGATGAAGGCCCCCGTCACCCAGCGGGCGTCGTCGGAGGCGAGGAAGGCGACCACGTCGGCGATGTCTCGTGGCTCTCCCACCCGGTCGAAGGCTGACAGGCGCGCCATCTGCTCGACGGCCTCGGGGATGTCGAAGACCGGGCTGCCGTTGCGGGTGATGCCCGGCGCCACGCTGTTGATCGTGATGCCGCGCGGTGCGAGGAGCTTGGCGAAGTGCAGTGCGAGCTGCTCGACGGCGCCTTTGGTCATCGCGTACGCGATCTCGTTGGGGTTGGCGAAACGGGTCAGACCAGAGGAGACGTTGATGACCCGGCCGCCCGGAGCGAGGTTCGTCAACGCCCGCCGGATGATGAAGAAGGGCGCCTTGGCGTTCACCGCGAACAGCCGGTCGAACTGCTCGGGGGTGGTGTCCTCGGGGGCGGCCCCGCCCATCACACCGGCGTTGTTGACCAGGATGTTCAGCTCGACGGACCCGGTCCGCTCCTTCAGCCCTCGCTCCAGGCCGAGGAAGAGTTCGTGGACGTCACCCGGAAGCCCGAACTCCGCCTGCACGGTGAAGGCCCGGCCTCCGTCCTTCTCGATCGAGGCGACGACCTCCTCGGCCGCCTCCCCACCACCCGAGTAATGCACGGCGACCAGGGCACCCTCCCTGGCCAGCCGTGACGCGATCTCCCTGCCGATTCCCCGGCTCGCCCCCGTGACCAGGGCTGTTTTGCCTACGAATCTATCCATTTCACCTCTCCGATCAGATGAGGTCGCTCCTGTGCCGGAGAGCGAAGCCGGTCGTCCGAACCAGCGCTCCAGCGCGTCCCGCAGCCCGGCGGCCCCGGAGGTCTCCGCCCAGGCGATGTAACCGTCCGGACGTACGAGGAAGACGCTCCCGTCAGTGGCCGCGTCCCCAGCCGCCGTACGGGCCGCCACCGTGTTGACCCGGTCCGCCCACGGTGCGGTGAGACGGCGCAGCCCGGCGTGACGGCCGGGCTCCCCGCTGAGGTCCAAGAGCAGTCCTCGACCCGGGCGGAGAAGCGCCGCGGTACTCGTCGGGCCCGCCTCGGTCACGTAGTCCGCCGGGGGGACGCGCGCGCCGAGCAGCGGATGATCGCCCGGACCGACGTCGTAGCGGATCCCCAGTCCTGAGATCACCTCGGCGAGTGACCGCCGGACCCGCTCGTAGCCGGTCAGTTCACCGAGGACGGCCCGTCCCGCCTCCACCTCGGAACCGCCAAGCAACAGCATCGCCTGCGCCCGGATGCCTTCGAGTACCCGTGCGCCGACCGCGTGCCGCTCCTCGTGGTAGCTGTCCAGCAACCCGGCGGGGGCCTTGCCCGCCACCTCAAGGGCCAGCTTCCAGCCAAGATTGACCGCGTCCTGCAGGCCCAGGTTGAGGGCCTGTCCGCCGACGGGCATCTTCTGGTGCGCGGCGTCTCCTGCGAACAGGACGCGGCCTTGACGGTAGTGGGTCACCTGACGGGAGGCGTCGCCGAAGGAATCGACCCACCGCGGGGTCCCGCCGCCGATGTCCTCGCCGGTGACGCGCAGCCACACGTCCCGGACCTCTGCGAAGCCGAGGGCCTCGGTTCGCGGTACGGCCTCACGACCGAACTCGTGCACCATCACGCGGGTGACGCCGTCACCGCGCCGGGCCGCGATGGCCAGTCCTCCGGGGAGACGCTGGAAGCGCCGGTTCGGTATCTCGACGCCGTCCACGTCCGCGCGCAACAGCTCGCGGCTCGCCTCCCTGCCGGGGAACGCCACACCGGTCAGCCGGCGTACGGTGCTCTGCTCGCCGTCGCATCCGACCAGGTACAGGCCGCGGACACGAAGCGGTCCGTCCGGGCCGACGACCTCCGCCTCCACATGGCTCCGGTGAACCGTGAGGTCGCGCAGCTCATGGCCACGGCGAAGGTCAGCCCCGAGGGAGAGGGCCCATCGTTGGAGAACCTCCTCGGTCTGAACCTGAGGGGCCTTCCACTGGCCGGGGTACGGTCCGGGCAGCGTCAGATCCAGGGGAACCCCGCCGAAGTGTCCCATGACGTCGTTCGGCAGAGCCGCGAAGTCCTTCAGCAGATCCCGGCTGTCGAAGATCTCCATCGTGCGGGCGTGCAGGGTCGACGCCCGGGACTCGGTGGTGGGCTCGGCCAGCCTCTCCAGCACCATCACGTCCGCCCCGCCAAGCCGTAGCTCACCGGCGAGCATCAGGCCCACCGGCCCCGCCCCGACCACGATGACCTGTGTATCCGTGCGGGTTTCGCGCATGGTCCTCCTTACCGGGGCTCTCCGAACCAGCGCCGCAGGACCGTGGGCAGGTCGTCGTGGCTGCCCGGCGCGGCCCAGGCCACATATCCGTCGGGGCGTACGAGTACGGCCGCCGTGCCCTCCGGCAAGTTGCTCCGCTTCGCGTCACGCGGCCTTGAGGTCACGATGTCGACCCGGTCTCCCCATCCGGCCGCCCTGCGGCGCAGCCGGGGGTTGTCCTCCAGGTCGAGCAGCACGCCCCGGCCTCCGCGCAGCGCCTGGGTGCTGCTGGTCACGAGAGGGGTGCCGTCCAGCTCCAGGTTGGGCATGCGTCGGCCGAGCAGGGGGTTGCCGCCCCCTCCGAAGTCGTAGTGGATCTCCAGTCCGCTGACCATGCCGGCGAGGTGGCGGGAGACCTCCTCGTAGCCGACAAGTTCGGCGAACACATCTCGAAGCGGCTGTGTCTCCGGGCCACCGAGAAACAGCAGCCCCTGTGCCTGCGTGTTCATCAGCAGCCGCCTGCCCACCGGATGCCGCTCGTCGTGGTAGGTGTCGAGCAGCGGCTCGCGGGCGCGGTCCCGCAGGACGGCGGCGAGCTTCCACCCCAGATTCACCGCGTCCTGGATGCCGGTGTTCATGCCCTGGCCTCCGGCGGGCAGGTGGATGTGCGCGGCGTCGCCCGCGAGGAACACGTTTCCGCGGCGATACTCGGTCACCTGACGCGTGGCGTCGCCGAAGGCACTCACCCACACCGGCTCACCGTGCGAGATGTCGTCGCCGGTGAGGCGTTTCCACGCGGCGGCCACCTCGTCGTATTCCGGAGGCTCCGTTCTTTGCCGGGGCGGGGTGCCCCGTTCGCAGACGATGAGCCTGGTGACGCCACCGGGCAGCGGGCCGACCATGACCATTCCACCGGGCAGGGTTTCACCGATCATCCGCGGTTCGAGATCGAGCCCCTTCACATCGGCGAGATACATTTCCATTGTCGCGGCCGTGCCGGGAAAATCGAAACCGGCGGCCTTTCGAATGGTGCTGCGCCCGCCGTCGCACCCGACCAGATAACGGGCGGTCAGTCGCCGGACGCCCGTGGGAGTGCCGACCTCGACGGCTACCAGGTCGCCGTTGTTCTCCACGAGAACGACCTCGTGGCCACGCCGGATGTCTCCTCCCAGTTCGGTGACCCATTCTTCCAGAACCGTCTCGGTCTGGGACTGAGGAACCGACTTGGCCGCCTGGTGCGCACCGTCGAGCAGCCCAAAGTCAATGGGAATGCCGCCGAAGTGACCCAAGCCGCTTATATCGATGTCACCGAATCGCGGCAGCAGTCCGCGCTGGTCGAAAACCTCCATCGTGCGCGCGGTGAACCCCAGGCCGCGCGACTCTCCCGACCTTTTCTCCAGGCGCTCCAAGACGATGACATCGACCCCGCTCAGGCGTAGTTCGCCAGCGAGCATCATTCCGGTCGGTCCCGCTCCCACGACGATTACCTCGGCGTCCACGTACGCCTCCTTGACTCTTCGCCACCTGCTGCCGAATTTCATGGGCGGCCGGTGGAGACACTCGTTGGGAAGGTAGTTCATACATTCTTCGAAACCGCACGGAAGAACAAGTGGGCAGGGCACTAAGCTTTCGTTAAGCCAGGTTCGGAAAAATCAGGAAAACGTTAGGTCAGGAACGGTAACATTTCAGTCGGTGCCGCTTCACTAAGGTTGATCAACTTCTTGTCGCAGCACCTTGTTGATGCCTGGGGCGATATCTACTGTGAGCCAGGTGGGATACGCAGACGCAATTCAGCAGGCCGGTGTCCTGTGCCAGGGGGCACGATGCCGGCGTGAACCTCGTGACGTGCCGAAAGGCGCGCGGTTGTGTCACGTGTGCGAGCGCGGGCTCGCCACGGATCTGGATCGCCTACCGGCTCTCTACGAAGAGTGCGGGCGGGTGCTCGCAGGTTCCTCTCAACGGTCCACGGTCGGCCGGACCTCGGGAGGGCCCATGCCCGGGTTGCCGTTCAACACCGCCGCCGCCGACGCTCGCGAGTCCGTCCTCACCGTGCTCGGCTCGTGGAGCGGCCTGGTCGCCGAGCAACGGGGCGTCACCCCGCCCTCCCGCGCGGTCGGGGACCTGGCCCGTTTCCTCAGGCGTCACGTCACCTGGCTGACCGGCCACGAGGCCGCGGCCGAGATCACCCGTGAGATGGCGCGTCTGGTCAACACGGCTCGCGCGGTGGCCCATCCCAGCGAGCGGCGCCGCGTCCGGGTCGGCGAGTGCGTCGAGGCGGGCTGCCCCGGCGAGCTGATCGTCTCGGTCCTGCCACAGCAGGCGCACCCGGCGGGAGGCGAGATCGTCTGCTCCTCCGATGAGACTCACCGATGGCAGACCCACGAATGGACGCGACTGAGCCATCGGATGGGCGGGAACTCCGGTGCGGGCCGGGCGACCCGCTGGCTCAGCGCGGCTGAGGTCGCCCGCCTGTGGCGAGTACCCGCGGGAAGCGTCTATCGACTGGCCAGTGAACATCGCTGGCACCGCCGAAGCCAGTCCGGTCGTGTCCGTTATGACTCCACCGACGTGGAGCGGACCTTCGCCGAACGCGGCGACCGCTGATCCTCCGACCTTCGCGTGGCACCGGTGATCGGCCCTCCGCGGCCGCCCACCGGCGCCTGCGATCAGCGGTTCCGGTCAGCGGTTCCGGTCAGCGGTTCCGGTCAGCGGCTCCGGTCAGCGGCTTCCATCGCGGTGAACTATCGGGAAGGTGGAACGGACGTCCACTCCGCAGCCCCGGGGGCCGGCGTCCAGCGCGAAGCGGCCACCGTTCGAGCTGACGAGCATGTTGGCTATCGACAGACCCAGGCCACGGCCTTCGCCCTCCGCGTGGTCACCGCGCCAGCCGCGCACCGTGGCGCGTTCACGCTCCTCGGCCGTCATACCCGACCCCTCGTCCAGTACGTGGAGAGTGCTGTGCTGTTTGTCGAGATGCACCGTGACGATGATGGTGCCCGAGCGTGGCGAATGTCGGACCGCGTTGTCCAGCAGGATGTCAAGTAGTTGCTCGAGCGTGCCGCGCCGCATCAGGGCGACGGGGCTCCCGTTCAGCAATGTCCTGATCTTGACGTTGTGCCGGGCGGCGATATCCCGCCAAGCCCGGGCTCGCTCCAGGACGACGCCGCATATGTCGACCTCCACCGGCGGGCTGGCCTCGATCATCCTGGCGAGTTCGAGGTGCTCCGTCAGAGTGTTGTGCAGACGTTCCACATCCGCCATGGCCCGAGCGTGAATCTCCATCCCCTCCGCGGACACATGGCCGCCCAGCCGCTCCAACCTGATCTGCATCAGCTGCAGCTCCGTCCGGAGCTGATGGGCCACATCGGCGAGGAAGAACGTGTTGCTCTGCAGGGTGGCGGCCATCCCGTTGATGCACTCGATCAACTGGCGCAGCTCACGAGGGGCGCGATGCGCGACGGCCAGCCGTTCGACGTCGCTGGTCTCCATCCCGTTGACGGCCTCGATCAGCGCGACTCCCGGCGCGAGCACCCAGAACGCCGTCGGGACCGCGGCGGCGGCCACCACGATCAGGACGATCAGACCTACGATCAGGATGACGTTCCAGTGCCCCAGGATCACCCCCAGGAGCCCGCAAACCGCCAGCAGTGTCAGTGTGGACAGCACGAGCTGCCCTACGAGGGCCCGGAACCACATGGTCAGCCGACCAGGCGGAATCCCACGCCGCGCACGGTCTCGATCAGACCGGGCACACCGAGCTTCTTGCGCAGGCCCACCATGTGCACCCCCAGAGTCCTGGTGTCGCCCGCGCCGTCATGCCCCCATACCTTGGTCATGATCTGCTCCCTGGTGAAGGCACGGCCGGGTTCGGACGCCAGGAGCGCGAGAAGCTCGAACTCCTTGCGGGGCAGCACCACTTCCCTGCCGTTCACGAGCACCTGGCGCAGGCGCAGGTCAAGCTTGAGCACACCGAATTCCCTGACCGAGTCCCCGTTGCCCAGGACGTTCACGTGCCAGGCGCTTTTGGTGCGCCGTACGACCGCCTCGATGCGTGCCGTCAGCTCACGCAGCAGGTACGGCTTCATGACGTAGTCGTCCGCACCCATTTTCAGGCCGAGAACACGATCGAATTCATCGCTGCGACCGCTGACGATGATTATGGGCACGCTCGAAATGGCTCGGATCCGCTGACACACTTCGAAGCCGTCGATGTCCGGCAGTTTGAGATCAAGGAGCACCACGTCGACCTTGCCGAAGTGCTCCAGGGCTGCCTGCCCTCCGTCGACCGCCAGGATGTCCATCCCCTGCTCGTTCAGCCCTCCCTTCAGTTCGTCTCTGAACTCCGAGTCGTCTTCAACAAGCAGAACCCGCATTGGTCTCCCAGTGTATCGATCAGGATTTTCCATGATCTGCATGCACCATCTGCGTGTACCGCATCGGATCACCGGGCCGACGATCATGTCGAGCCGTCACGAGCCCGGCTCGACCGGGAAGAGCGACGAGTACGCCCGGAGAATGATGCCGTTCGAGTGGAGAGACGTCGACCAACCCCGATATCGACGTACGGCTCTGGCGGTCAGACGGACAGCTGGGCGTTCTTTCAGAACCGGCCCGAAACGGACAACGAACACCACTCCCGCCGACCATGTAAAGACTGAAGGTCTCCGCCGTTCAGCAACCCCCATTTTGAAACAACCGTAATTCACATTTGTGCCCGATATGCCGGGCCCAGCTCCCCTTCGACGCCCCGTACACGGATACTTCGGCCACCTTTGGCCATCGCCTTAAGGTCGCCCTCTTCCCATTATTAGACAAGATCATAATCGTATTAGGACGGTTACCATGAGTAATGGCACAGGTCATTGCCTGGTTCTATGGTGTCGTGTGACATATATCACACCGGGATGCTCATGACTTCGAGGCACCGATATGCGTGGCCAATGATCTCCCGGTGGAGGGCGTGCCTCGGATGTGACGAGAAACGCCAAGCCCTCCAGATGGCCGCCCGCGGGGCGGCCCGGCCCCCATTCCCCCTTGGGCACCCGCACCGTCCCGAACCGGAATCACGGTCCGGACAACCCACAGGCGGGACATAAAAGGCGGAATAAGGGACGAAATCAGCGGATTGGGCGATCTCCGATCAGTGTTCGCTCGTATCTTTCCGGCGCGATCCGCCCACCAGGATTCCGGATCAACGTGGAGAGTCCGGCTCCTCAAACATGATCGAGTTCGGCGGAACGCCGGATTCGCGGCCGGCGACCCTGTGTCAAGCCGCAGTGCCGGAGACGTTCGCGTGACGTGACACGGTTCAACCGATCGTGGGAACCGACTCGACGAGGGCGACCAGGCCGCGTTCGTCGAGGAGGTCGGCGGGCCGTACGGTCTCGTTGAGCCGCACGTAGTGGAAGGCCGCGCTCACCCGGCCGAGCGGGACCTCCGCCAGGTGCGCCCAGGCCAGCCGGTAGGCCGCCAGCTGTACGGCCGCCGCGACCTCGGCCTTCTTTCCCTTCGGCCGTCTGCCGGTCTTCCAGTCGACGACCTCGTAACCGCCGTCCGGCGTCTCGAAGACCGCGTCCATCCGGCCCCTGACCAGCCTGTCGGCGATCATGGTCTCGAACGGGACCTCGACGTCAAGCGGCTCCCTGCCCGCCCACTCGCTCTCCTCGAACCGCTCGCGCAGTTCGGCCAGCTGAATGTCGGCGGCCTCGTCGGCCTCGCCCGTCTCGTCGGCCGAACCGGGCAGGTCAAGCTCGTCGATCAGCCGCTGCTGGCCCCAGCGGGATTCGAGCCAGCTGTGGAAGGAGGTGCCCCTGCGGGCCAGCGGGGCGGGCTTCCTCGGCACGGGACGGCGGATCTGGCGGGCCAGCGCCTTGGGGTCGGAGGCGAGCGTGACCAGCGAGGACACGGTCAGGTGAGCGGGCAGCTCGACCCGGCCGGGACCGCGCCGCCGGTTCAGCTCACGTTCCCTGAGCAGCAGTTCGATGTCGCGTTCCCAGGCCCTGGCCCGTTCCCTGTCCCACCCGCGCAACGCCGGGGAGACCCGGTCGGGGACGTCGTCGTAGGGCTCGGGGAGAGGCCGATCCGCCGCACTGGGATCATCGTCGGGATCCTCGTAGGGGTCGTCGGGGAAGGGCACCTCGTCGTCCTCGACGACGAACACCTCCTCGACCGGGACGGCCTCCGGCTCCTCGGATTCCCCGGACGGCGCCGTCAGCGCCGCCAGCGCCGCGCTGACCATGTCCGCGCCGTCCCGTACGGCCTCATACCGCGCCCCGGCCGGGGTGACGGGCCACCGGGACTCGGCGGGCTCGGCCAGCAGCGGGTTGGTCTCCCCCTCCTCAAGGGGCGGCGCCCAGACCTCGGCCCGCCCGCACGTGTCGCGGACCTCGACCAGGAAGTCGGACGGGTCGAGGGGCTTCGACCCGCCGCCCCAGCGGTAGCCGGAGGCGATCAGCAGGTAGTGGGCGCGGGTGACGGCGACGTAGGCCAGACGGCGTTCCTCAAGGAGCTCCCGCTCCCGGCAGCGCTCGTCGAAGTCACCGATCTCCTCCTTGGACAGGCCGCCGAGCCTGGGCAGGTCGGAGGCGTCGCCCCGTAGCGGGTACGGCAGTTTGCGCGCGTTCTCCGTCCACCTGGGGCTGACGGTCGGCCTGGCCGGGAAGACCGTGCCGACGGTGAGCGTCCCGCCCTTCGACAGCGCCTGGGACATCCCGGGCACGATCACGACCGGCCATTCGAGGCCCTTCGAGGCGTGGACCGTCATCAGCTTGACGCTGTTGCTCTCCCCGACCCGGCCCGCGTCGAGGCCGTTCTCCTCCTCGTCGGCGGCCTTCAGGAACGCCAGGAACGCCCCCAGCGTCGGATCCTCGGAGTCTCCGGCGAAGCGGGAGGCGGCGTCGAGGAAGGCGTCCAGGTCGGCGCGGGCCGCGAAGACACCGGCGGAGCCCCTGGCCGCGACCTCGATGTCCAGGCCGAGCCTGCGTTCGATCTCGGCGACCAGGTCGGGCAGCGGCTGCCCGGTGTGGGCGCGCAGGACCCGCAGCTCCTGGGCCATGGCCACCAGGCGGACCCGGGCGAGCGGGGAGAACGCCTCCTGCCACTCGGGGCGTTCCGGCAGCTCGTCGAGGGCGTCGACCAGGCTGCCCCGCTCCTCGGCCATGTCCGCGACGACCTGGTCGAGGGGGTCGGCGACGACGCCGGGGCCACCCTCACGGGTCTCCCGGTTCAGCTCACGCGCCCGGTCGCCCAGCTCCTTCAGGTCGGCGGGGCCGATCCGCCAGCGCGGCCCGGACAGCAGCCTGACCAGGGCGTCCCCGGCCGTCGGGTCGTAGATCACCCGCAGCGTCGCCACGATGTCCGCCACCTCGGGCACGGTCAGCAGCCCGCCGAGACCGACCACCTCGACCGGGACGCCCCGCGCCTCAAGGGCCCTGCGCAGCGTGGGGAACTGCGACCGTTTGCGGGCCAGGATCGCCACGTCGTGGGGTTGCAGGCACTGCGGCCCGCCCCAGGCGCTCTGCTTGGCCCGTTTGCGTTCGCCGTCGCCCCAGGGCAGCCCGTCGGGGGCGCTCTCGCTGCCCAGCAGCCCGGAGATCTTCGCCGCGATCCACTCCGCCTCGTCCTCCGCGGTCCCGTGGAAGGCGGTCACGACCCGGCCCCGCTCGATCCGGTTGCCGCCGGGCACCAGCACCGGCACCTCACGGGCTTCGAGCCGCAGCGGGATCTGCACCCTGGCCGCCACGTCGAGTACGGCGTCGCCGTTGCGGAAGCTGATCGACAGCCGGCGGACCGGGGCGGGCTCCCCCGAGGCCGTCCTGAAGTCGCGGGGAAAGCGGGTGAGGTTGCCCGAGGAGGCCCCGCGCCAGCCGTAGATCGACTGGCAGGGGTCGCCGACCGCCGTCACCGGGTGCCCGTTCCCGAACAGCGAGCGCAGCAGGACCAGCTGGGCGTGGCTGGTGTCCTGGTACTCGTCGAGCAGGACGACGGCGAACCTGCCCCGCTCGGCCTCCCCGACCTCGGGGTGCCGTTCGGCGATCCTGGCCGCGAGCGCCATCTGGTCGCCGTGGTCGACGACCTCGCGGCGGCGTTTGAGCCGTTCGTAGGCCTCGACCAGCGGAAGCAGCTGCTCCCTGGCCCGCTGCGTGGCCAGCGGCCTGCGCTGGAGCTGGGTGGGTGTGCCGGGCAGCCTGCCGTACCGCTCGGTCAGCCAGGCGCCGATCTCCCGCACCTCCCGCGGGGTGCGCAGGTGCTCGGCCATCTCCCCGGCGAGGTCGAGCACCGCCCGCGTGACGGTCGCCGGGCCCCACTCGATCTGCTCCATCGGGCCGTCGTAGCCGCTGACCACCCGTCCGGCGAGCTGCCACGCGACGGCCGGGCTGATCAGGCGCATGGTGGGTTCGAGCGCCTCCCGCAGGGCGTGCTCGGTGACCAGCCTGGCCGCGTAGGCGTGGTAGGTGGAGATCGTCGGCTCGCCCTGCAACAGCTCGGCGGGCACCTGCTCGGCCTCGACCAGCCCGTTGAGCCGCTCACGGACCCGTACGGCCAGCTCCCCGGCGGCCTTCCTGGTGAAGGTCAGGCCGAGCACCTGCTCGGGACGGACCAGGCCGTTGGCGACCAGCCACACGACCCGTCCCGCCATGGTCTCGCTCTTGCCGGAACCCGCCCCTGCGACCACGACCATCGGTTCGAGACCGGCCTCGATGACCTCGGCCTGCTCCGGCGTCGGCGGGAGGATGCCCAGCTTGGCCGCGAGCTGAACCGGGCTCAGCACACCTGGTCTCCGTTCTTGCTGACCGGGCAGCTCGCCCGCACGACACAAGTGCGGCAGCCGTCGTTGACCTTCGCCTGGAAGACCGGGCCGGACATCCCGGCCGCCACGGTGTCCACCATGTCACGGGCCCAGCCCGGATCGGTATCGTCGGCCAGCGGGATCTGGGCCTGCTCCTTGGCGGCGTTCTTCGTCGCCGCGTCTCCGACCTGCACCAGGGCCGCGCCGCCGGGCTCGGTCATCCCGTGCCGTTCGAACGCGCCGAGCAGCGTGGCGAGCTGGTAGACCCCGAGCTGGGGGTGGCGTTCGAGGTCGGCCTCCTTGGGGCCGTGCTTGCCGGTCTTGATGTCGATGATCACGGCCCGGCCCTCGCCGTCCCGCTCGACCCGGTCGACCCGCCCCTTGATCTGCACGCCCTCGGAGACCGTCGCGACGAACGACTCCTCAAGGGCGACCAGTTCCCGGGGGTTGTCCCGCTGCCAGCGCAGGAACCGGGAGACCATCTCCTCGGCGACGCCGCGCTGCTTGCGGTTGTACCAGGCGCCGCCGAAGTCCAGCTCGTGCCAGACGTCGTCGAGCCGTTTGCCGAGCGTCTCCTCGGTCCCCTCGCCGGTCGCCGCGAGCACCGCCAGGGCGTGGATGACCGTGCCGAGGCCCCTGGCGACGTCGGTGCCGCCCGCGCCGACCGAGGTCTCCAGCAGCCAGCGCAGCCCGCACTTGGTGAAGTTCTCCACCGCGGACGGCGAGACGCGCACGATGTCGTCCGGCCAGCGCAGCGGACGCTCGTCGGAGATCTCCGTCAGGGCGTACCACTCGTTGGGGTGCGCGCCGGGCGCCCCGGCGGCGGCGAGCCTGGCCAGGTGCTCGGCGGCGGCCCGGCGCAGCGCCTCGGGCCGTGTCGGGTCGGAGACGGCCGAACGCAGGTCCGCGACCAGCGCGGACATGCTCAGCCAGCGGGAGCGTTCGTCCACGACCGTCTCCCCCGTCTCGCCGGGGGCGAGCTCGGCCAGAAATCTGGAGGGCCGCTCGTCGGCGTCGTCCCCTCCGACGGCGGTGACGACCAGCTTCCTCCTCGCCCTGGTGGCCGCCACGTAGAACAGGCGCCGCTCCTCGGCCAGCATCTGCGAGGCCAGCGCCGCCGAGACGGCCGCGGGGTTCTCGTGCTCGGAACCGGCCGCCTTGGCGACCATCTCGTCGGTGCCCAGCACCGACCCCCGCAGCCGCAGGTCGGGCCAGGCCCCCTCCTGCACCCCGGCGACGACCACGACGTCCCATTCGAGGCCCTTGGAGCGGTGGGCGGTCATGATGCGCACCGCCTCGCTGTCGGGGGCGCGCTCGGCCAGGGAGTCTCCGGGGATCTCCCTCGCGATGAGGTCCTCGACGAACACCTCGACACCGGCGTGCGGCAACCGGTCCACGAAGCCCGCCGCGTAGTCGAACAGCGCCACGACCGCGTCGAGGTCACGATCGGCCATGGTGCCTCTGAACCCGCCGGACAGGCTCGTCTCGGTCCACCGTCCGGCCAGCTCGGTGGCGCTCCAGACGCCCCACAGGACGTCCTCGGCGGTGCCGCCGCGCCGTACGACCTCCGCGGCGCCCGCGATGAGCCTGGCGAGCCGTTCGGCGGGGAGCGCGACGTGCGGCTCGATCCTGACCAGCTCCCGCTCGTCCTTCAGCGCGGCCACCAGCAGCTCGCCCGAGGAACGGGGCTCGGCCGTGGGGGCCGGGTCGTCGAGGTCGTGCTCCTCCGGGCTGGTCACGGCCTCGTGCTCGGCGACGCGCAGGGCCCTGCGCAGCCGCCGTACCCCGATCATGTCGGTGCCGCCGAGCGCGCCGGTCAGAAGTTCCTCCGCCATCGCCTCGTCAAGGATCTCCGGGTCGAGCGCGACCTGGATCAGCCTGATCAGCGGGCGCACCCCCGGCTCCTGGAACAGCGGCAGCTCACCCGCGCCGACCGCGACCGGCACTCCGGCCGCGACCAGCGCCCGGCGCAGCAACGGCAGCTGACGGGTCGCGGAACGCACCAGCACCGCCATCCGTGACCACGGGACGCCGTCGAGCAGGTGGGCCCTGCGCAGCGTGTCGGCCACCAGCGCCGCCTCCTGCGCCTCGCCGTCGGCCACCACGACGTCGACCTCGCCCGGCTCCACGTCCGGCAACGGCCTCAGGTCGCGGTGCCCGGCGCCGCCCGGCGCAACCGGCAGGCGGGCCGTCACCCGCCGCGAGGCCTTCAGCAGCTCGGCGCCGCTACGGCGGCAGACCCGCAACGCGATGACGGGGGCCTTCCCGCCGTCCTTCCTCCTGAAGCGGTCGGGGAACTCCATGATCCCGCGCACGTCCGCGCCCCGGAACCCGTAGATCGACTGGTCGGGGTCACCCACCACGACCAGGTCACGCCCCTCCCCCGCGAGCTGCCCGAGCAGGAACTCCTGGGAGGGGTCGGCGTCCTGGTACTCGTCGACGAAGACGGCGTCGTAGGCGGAACGTTCGCGCTGCCGTACCTCGGGGTCGGTCAGCAGCGCCCCCGCGGCCCGGATCAGGTCGGCGTAGTCGAGCACCGGCTCCAGGTCGAGATCGAACCGTGCCTGGTAGCGGCCCGCGAACCGGCCCGCGGCCACCCAGTCGGTACGGCCGTGCGCCCGGCCGAGCGCGACCACGTCCTCACCGTCCAGGCCACGTTCCGCGGCACGGGCCATGAAGTCGCGCAGCTCCTGGGCGAACCCCCTGGTTCCGAGCGCCTCCCGCATGTCCTGCGGCCACAGCGGGGCGCCGTCCTCAAGCTCGCCGTGGAGCAGGCGGCGGATCTCAAGCAGTTGCTCGGGCGCGGTCAGCACCCGGGGCGCGACGTTCCCGGCGAGTACGGCCTCGCGGCGCAGCAGCGCGTAGGCGTAGCTGTGGAAGGTGAGCGCCAGCGGCGTCCTGGTCGTACGGCGCACGCGCGCCGTGATGCGCTCGCGCAGCTCCTCGGCGGCCTTGCGGCTGTAGGTGAGGACGAGCACCCGTTCCGGGTCCGTCCCCCTGCGTTCGATCCGGTCGACGACGCTCTCCACGATCGTGGTCGTCTTGCCGGTCCCCGGCCCGGCCAGGACCAGCAGCGGACCGCTCTCATGCGTGACGGCCGCCCGCTGGTGCTCGTCGAGCACGGGGGCAACAGCCCTCCCGGCACCCACACGACGCACCAACCGCCAACCCTGACCACTCACAACTCGTCATTCCACCAGATCCCGGACGATGATCGTGCCGACTCCGCCCCTCCGGTCCCTCTCGTAGGACGTCAGAGCGGACCGGGCCATGAGGAGTTCGACCTGACCATCACCCCCGGCGGTCACCGGACTCCCTGGCCCGCGCCCCCTCGGTCCTGCTCCTTCATCCCGGTCCCAGCCGATGACCGGCCTTCTCCCACAGGCATCGACCGGAACGGCCGGCGTCCGACCTCAGAGGAAGCCGGTCCCACCGAGAAGGCGCGGGGGACGGCCGTTCGCCGAGCGGCTCGCCGTACGGCCCCTTCGCATGGGTCGGTAGAAGCCGCGGCGGGGACGCCGCCACCAGTGATCACGCGTCCCGACGTCCACGCCCACCGCGGCTCGCCCCTCGACGTACGGGCTGCTCTCGACGCGGACCACCCTGCCCCGGCTTCGGAAACCGCTACCCGCTCAGCGCCTCGCGCAAGGTGGAGGGAGCCTCGCCGACGTGTTTGCGGACGGTTCGGGTCAGGTGGGCGTGGTCGGCGAAGCCATAGCGGGCGGCGAGGTCCGCCAGGCAGTCGCCACCCGCGGTCAGATCGTTGAGGACGGCGCGGACCCGTAGGTCGTTCCGGTAGTCGGTGATGGTGCGGCCGGTGACGGCGTGGAAGACCTTGCTCAGGTGTTTGGGGGACGCGCCGACCATTCGGGCGAGGTCTTCGAGGTTCGTCGTGAGATAACCGGCGTTGAGGGCTTCCTGGACGGCCAACGCCAGCCGACGATGCACCACGCGTGTGGCCGTCGAAGTGCCGGTGAACGCTTTCCGCGCCGGCCGGGACGAGGTCAGCGTGTCGAAGAGCCGGTAGAGCCGTTCCTCGACCTCAAGGCGGTCGGTTCCCCGCAGAAGGGCTCTCAGCAGCTTCCGATGGCGAAGGTCGGCTTGCGCGCTGACCCGGAGGGTCCAGTCGTGACGCGACGGGCCGCTGAAGCGATCGGCGAAACTACCCGGCTCGAAGATGATCGCCGTGTACACCCAGTTCCGGCCCAGGGGATCGGCGAACCTTTCCTCTGTGCCGGCGATGTTGACGTATCCGGTGACGAGGTCGAGATAGGACGCCATGCCTTCGGCCTCACGGACGAAGCCGCTGGTCTGGAAGAGGACGACCGCGTCCATCTCGTCGGGTGAAAACCCTGACCATTTCGTGGGAGGACCGCCGCCGCCATGGGCGCGGTCGATTCTGATGCCGATGTCGGGTGCGTGCATCAAGTTGTCCCTGGGCATGGCCGAAGCATTACACGTTATCGGATAGAGGTAAACACCCCTGTCAATGAATACCATTTAAAATAGTCAACATACGGAGGGATCGCGGCATCCGGCGATTCATTCCACGACAACAAGACCTTCGATCAGAGAAATTAAGAAAAGCTCTCGAAACCCATCCCGTCACAATTAATTCAGCCCTCGGACCGACGACCGTCCCCGCGGGCTCCGAGAAGCCGCGTACCGATGTTCAAGCGCGATCAGGCTCGATCGGAAAAGATGGTGACGCAAGGGCTCCATTCGGGCGGATCGAACAGAAGGAAGGCTGCGCCATGGTGGTATGTGTGGCCCTGGAATGCGAATCTCTTCTCGCGTCCGCCCTCTGTGCGTCCACAGCGCCGAATGAGGCCGCTCACCCCATGAGCGGCCTGTATGCGCCGGGCGCGGCTTCGGCGACCGCCCCGGCAGGCGTGGCCACACTGATCATTTTCCACCTCGACGAGGTGACCGGACTTTTCTGGCCAAAATATCACCGAGCCAGGAGGGGGGAGCGAGACGCCCGGTTCCTCACCCTCGATCAATGGACCCCTGAAACGGAAGGGAAGGACATGTTCAGCCTCATCAAGTCGACGAATCCGGCCCTGGGCCGAATGGTCGCTCCTTCGGTGACCGCGGTCGCGGCCAACTGCTGGTCGTAAACCGGTCACCGCAGCCCTTGTGAAGCCTGATCGGACCGGTTCAGGCAGCGGTAAAAGTACAATGGCGGAAACAGCCACCGGTTCGTGCCGGTATGACCGTTACCAGGGCACCGTTCCGGCGTCGTCGAAGAATCCGCCGGTCGGGCCGTTGCCGGGCAGGGTCGCGAGGCGGATCGCGATGGCCGCGCCCTGTTGTGGTGTGCGGACGCCCCGGAAGCCGTTGAGGTCGGTGGCGGTGAAGCCGGGGCAGCCCGCGTTGATCAGGATGTTGGTTTCGCTCAGTTCCTTGGCGTACTGGATGGTGAGGGCGTTGAGGAAGGTCTTCGAGGTCAGGTAGGCGGCCGAGATCGGGCCCATGTCGACGCCGGGGGTGGTCTGCAGGGTGAGCGAGCCGACGCTGCTGGACATGTTGACGATCCGTGGTGACGCCGAGTCGCGCAGCATCGGCAGCATCGCGTTGGTGACCCGGATGACCCCGATCACGTTGGTCTCCACGACGGCTCGCACGGTCGCGGGCTCGACCGTGGTGGGTGTCTGCGGCATACCGCCGGTGATCGCGGCGTTGTTGACCAGGACGTCGAGCCCTCCGGCATGGTCGGCGATCAGCTCGGCCGCCGCGGCCGCACTCGCGTCGTCGGTCACGTCGAGCGGCACACCGAACGCGTCGGTCCCGGCCGCGCGCAGCTTCTCCACGGCGGTTTCGCGGCGTTGCCGATCCCTCGCGCCCACACCGATTCGCCAGCCAAGCGCGCCGAGGCCTGCGGCGATCTCGTATCCGATTCCCTTGTTCGCGCCGGTCACCAGCGCGATCGTCCGTTCGCTCATACCGTCGATCATGTTGCGGACTCCGGCGGGACGTCCAAGACCGGTCGGGTGGGCGGCGATACCGCACGGGTATCGGTCGTGGTCAGCGCTGGATACGATGATCGGGTGGAGACGCGGGAGCTGCGATACTTCGTCGCCGTCGCCGAGGAGCTGCACTTCGGGCGGGCGGCACAACGGCTCGCGATGGCGCAACCACCACTGTCGCGGGCGATCCAGCAGCTGGAACGGCGGCTCGGCGTCGTCCTGCTGCACCGCACCGCTCGCGCCGTCGCCTTGACCGAGGCCGGATCGGTGCTGCTGCGGGAGGCCCGGACCGCGCTCGACGCGGTCGAAGCCGCCGAGCGCCGCACCCGCCGCGCCGCGGCCGACCAGCCCGGTGTGGTCCTGGCCGTCAAGGCCGGAGCGTCCAGGGAACTGTTGTCGAAGCTTCTGGACGCCTACGCCGCCGAGCCGGGCTCAGTGGCGGTCGAGGTGATGCTGTGCGGGCCGGGTGAGCCGGGAAGTCTGCTGCGCACCGGGCGTGCCGACGTCGCTCTGCTCCACCGGCCCTACGACACGACAGCCGGACTCGACACCGAGGATCTGCACACCGAACGGCAGATCGTGGTCCTGCCCAAAGGTCATCCCCTCGCCGACCGGGCGCGTCTGTCGTTGGCCGAGGTCAACGCCCAGACGGACCTGCCCCTGCCGCGCTGGCCCGGACGGGACGGCGACTATCCCGACGGCCCCGGCCCGCGGGTGCGCGACCATACCCAGTTGCTCCAACTGATCGCGCTCGGGCTGGCCTGCGCCGTCGTACCCGAGTCGCTCCGAGACCAGCTACGCGACGACCACGCCATCGTGCCGGTGCCGGACGCACCGGCCGTCACGACCGTCATCGCCTGGCCGCCGCACAGCAGATCCAAAGCCGTCGCCGACCTCGTCCGCGCCGCGACACGCCTCCAGCCGATACCCGCTGCGCGAACCGAGGTTCTCCCGCCGATCACGGCGACGTCGTCTTCCGGTCGGCGACCGGCGGCAAGATCCGACCGCTCATGCCGGATTGACGAGGTTCGGCCGTGACCACCACCGTCCAGAAATCGTAGGATTGAGCCATTTTGGACACTTTTCTCACCTGGGAACGGCCCTCGGTAGGGTCGTCGGCATGCGAATCATCAAGGGTGCGGGTGAGTGGGCGCAGCCGGCCGGTGGGGCCGCCAACGACTGGGTCGAGCAGCTCAAGGTGCCTGATCTGTCGGTCGGGACGTACTGCATCCCGGCGGGCGGGGTCGACAGTCAGAGCCCGCACACCGAGGACGAGATCTACGTGGTGACCTCGGGCCGGGCCAGGATCGTGACGCCGGACGGCGAGGCGGAGGTCGGCCCCGGCGCCGTGATCTTCGTCCCGGCGGGCGAGGAGCACCGCTTCGTCGACATCACCGAGGACCTGGCCCTGCTGGTCGTCTTCGGCCCGGCTTACGGCTCACGCGCGGCATCCCGGTCCTGACGACCGGCCCGCGCGAGGCGGCCGATCGGTTGTACGAGCGCATGGGCTTCCGGCGACGGGATTCGACGGTCCATCGGTGGGTGCCGGACGGCCCTCAGGAGTGATTCCGAAGGTCCGCCCGGCCGTCGTACGGTGGAGGGTTACCCGACGAATTCGGCGATGTGATCCCGGATCCAGGTGGTGAACGGGCGGGCCGGGTGGCCGGTGACCCGTTCGACGGTGTCGCTGAGAGGAGTCGGGCGGCCGTCGTTGGCGCGCCAGTAGTCGAGCAGGGCGTCGGCGTAGGACGCGGGGATGTAGGCCGCCACTTCCTTCCCCCATTCCTCGGGGGTGACGTGGTCGACGGTGATCGGGCGGCCGACGGCCTCGGAGAGCCGGTCGATCTGCTCGCTGAAGGTGAGGGTCTGCGGGCCGGTCAGGTGGAGGTTCCCACCCTGGTGGTGCGGGTCGGTGAGCACGGTGAAGGCCACCTCGGCGATGTCCCGTTCGTGGATGGGGTCGGTGTAGGAGCCCGGGTAGGGCAGGTTCACCGGGTGACCGGCCTTGATCGCCCAGGCCCAGGCGCTCGCGTTGCCCGCGAAGGAGCCGGGGCGCAGGAGCGTGGTGGTCAGCGGCGAGTTCAGCAGGGCGGTCTCGACGTCGAGGTGGGACGCGGCCAGCGGGTTGTCGGCCGCGCCGGGGTCGAGGACGCTGGCGGAGGACAGCAGCGCCACATGCTTGACGCCCGCCGTGGTGGCGGCACCGACGAACTCGTCGGCGTGCGACGCCTCGGCGTACAGGAAGACCGCGCTGACACCGTGGAGAGCGGCAGGGAAGGTGGCCGGGTCGCCGAGGTCGCAGGTGACGGTCGCGACGCCGTCGGGGACGTGGAGTTCCCCGGGGGTGCGGGAGGCGACGCGTACGGGGTGACCCGCCTGGTGCAGCAGGGCGGTCAGCTGGGTGGCGACCGCGCCGCGGCCTCCGGTGACGAGGATCATGAAAGTGTTCCTTCGGATGGTGTGGTCAGGGTTCGGGCCGGTGGAGAGACGCCCCGGCCCGGCGTTGAAGGGGCCTGCGTCGAAAGGCCTGTGAGGCTCGGTGGAGGTGGGCACAGACGGGATCGTCTTCAGACCCACCGGTGATCGTCAGGGAGCTCCGGCCCAGGGAACCGGAGGAGCCGGGTTCCTTCACGACGGTGAAGGCAGGCCATGAGCGGGAGGACCGCGCGTACGCGCGAGGGGAAGGTTGCGGGCATGGCTGAGCACGCTCTCCGTTGAGAGATCCAGACAGCCTTGCTGAGGCTGCCGTGCCGGCCGGATGTCCCGACGCGCTCACCGAGGAGCGCTGCACCTTACGAGCGGGAACGTACCACAAATCACGACATCTGCGATCACCGGTACACCGCAAGGGACCCAGGAGTAGGTTCTGCCAAGGCTGTGAACCACCCATAAGGCGGCGGAGGGCGAGATGGGCGCGGACGACCGGATCGAGCGGGCCGGGATGTTGTACGAGCGGGCGGTCTTCGGGGGTGACGCCGGCGCCGTTGCGGCGGCCGATCGGGAGTTGGACGCGGTCGAGGCCGATCTCTCCCTCGCCCGGGGGCGTGTCGCGCACGCGCGGTTCCTGGACGGCGGGCACCGGGAGCCGTACGAACCGGGTCTGTTCGAGCGCGCCGCCGAGCTCTACCGGAGCCTCGGGGACGTACGCGGTGAGGCGGAGGCCCTGTTCTGGATCGGGTGTTTCCACCAGGTCGTACGGAACGACGACGCCGCCGCGGTTCCCGTGCTGGAACAGTCCCACCGGCGGGCGGTGCGCGCCGGTGACGCCCTGACCGCGTCCTACGCCCTCCGGCACCTGGGCATCGCGGAGCACCGGGCGGGCCGGCTGGGAGCGGCGCGGGAGCGCCTGGAGGAGTCGACCCGGCTCCGCCGTGAGACCGGGTTCCTTCCGGGTGTCGCCGCCAACCTGGTCGGGCTCGCCTACGTCACGGCCGGGGAGGGCCGCCGCGACGAGGCGCTGAGGCTTCTCGACGAGGCGGGTTCCATCGCCGAGTCGTCCCGGGCCGACGGCGTGCTGCGTCAGGTCCAGGAGGCGCGGGCCGGCCTGTGACCTGGGACGAGGGTCAGATGAAGATGTGGTCCACGAGGCGGGGGGTGGCCTTGCCGTCGTCTCGGGGGGCGTAGGTGTTGCGGAAGTGGTCGTAGCGTTCGGCGTGGGCGGCCGCCACGGTGTCGATGGTCCTGAGGGCCTCGATGACGTCGGCGCCGTTGGTCAGCAGCGGCCCCGGGGCCTCGGCGGCGAGGTCGAGGTACAGACCACGCTTGGTCGAGTAGCGCTGCAGGTCGTAGGTGAAGAAGAGCATGGGCCTGCCGGTGGCCGCGAAGTCGAACATGACGGACGAGTAATCAGTGATCAACACATCCGCAACCAGCAATAAGTCCGTTATATCCGGATAAGCCGTGACGTCGCGGCCAAGCCCTTCGGGGATGTTGGGCGCCGCCTGCATCGAGTGCGCCCTGATCAGGAACTCGTGCCCCGGGCCGAGCGCCTTGTGCGCCCGCGCCAGGTCCAGCTTGAGCGAGGAGTTCTTACGGTCGTAGTCGCGGAAGGTCGGCGCGTACAGCACCACCCTGACCCCGTCGGCGACGCCGAGCCTGCGGCGCACCCGGGCGGCCAGTTCGTCCCGCTCGGGCGAGGAGAGCACGTCGTTGCGGGGGTAGCCGCATTCCAGGACCTCCCCGTGGTAGCCGAACGCCTTGCGCAGGATCGGGGTCGCCCAGGGGCTCTGCGAGACCAGCAGGTCCCAGCCGCGCACCTCGGCGGCCTGCCGGTGCCAGGCGGCGGGCTTCGGATCGCGGGACATGTGGGGCAGGTCGTTGCCCAGGCGCTTGAGCGGGCTGCCGTGCCAGGTCTGCACGACCATCTGGTCGTCGCGGGCCCGGAACCAGGGCGGCAGGAAGCCGTTGGTGACGACGTACCGGGAGCGTGCCAGCACGGCGTAGTGCTCGCGGCTGCCCGCCCTGACCACCGTGGGCCGGATGCCCGAGCCGAACCCGAGCTCCGCCGAACCGGGCGGGGTGAAGGCGCCGTCCTTGACGATCCAGACGTGCTCGCGGTCGTCGCCGCGCCGTACGCGCTCCTCGTAGATGGCGCGGACGTTGCCCTCGTACTGGCGGCCGTCGTAGGCGACGTAGACGGTGGCCTCGTCCAGCTCACGACGCCGCTGGTCGGGGTAGAAGGAGCGCTGCAGGGCGTACAGGCCCCCGGCGCCCTTCTCGTCGTCGGGGACGTCCTCGGCGACGGTCAGCACGGGCACGTCGAACCTGGTGGACAGCAGGCGGTAGGCCCTGCCGTCGCGGACCCTCGGCTCCTCGTCGAGGGTGTCCAGCGCGGCGTGGTCCACGCGGAGGGGGACGACCTCGCCCGAGGGGTCGCGGGTGGTCATGCTCCAGCTTCCGCTCCCCATCGCGACGGCCTCGCCGAACTTCGGCATGGCCGAGGGCGTCAGCCGTACGGCGAAGCGGTCGTCGGCACGCTCCATCGGCACGGTGTGGACCGTCCCGCCACGGTGCCTGAGTGTCAGCTCGGCGGGCCCCGAGCCGGGGTAGGAGCCCTCGACGGTGAGCGTGCCCTCGTCGTCCCAGGTGACGGAGGAGATGACCGGGCGGATGCGGTGCGCGGCGACGCTGACGCGGTCGCGCCGGTCGCGCAGCACGGTGATCTCCCGGTCGCCGACGACCAGCCGGCTCTCCCGGGCCTGGCCGATCATGACGGGTGCGGCGGGGTCGCCCTTCGGCTCGATCCAGAGCCTGCCGCCGTCGCGCTCCTGCAACAGCGAGGGTACGGCCAGCGGCACGACGACCTGGGTTCCCCCCTCGACCGGGGTGAACTCGGCGGACATCCGGTGGCCGTCGAGCCGGGCCTGTCCCCTGGTGTGCTCCCCGCCGGGCAGGAAGACCGTCAGTTCGAGACGGTCGCCGTCGAGATGGATCCCGGTCAGCTCGGCCCTGGTCGGCTGCAGGGCGATCTGCAGGGCGCGGTCGGAGGTCCAGACGGGACGGATCCACCAGCCGCCGGGGAGCGCGAGCCCGGCCGGACGCTCGGTGCGGCCGTTCGAGGGGCCGCGGAGCAGGCCGGTGGCACGGGCGCCGCGGCTCCAGATGGCGATCTCGGCCCGCCAGGTGGTGGTGTCGGGCACGGTCTCCCT
The DNA here is from genome assembly GCF_042893955.1 of Streptosporangium sp. NPDC001559. Taxonomy (NCBI): domain Bacteria; kingdom Bacillati; phylum Actinomycetota; class Actinomycetes; order Streptosporangiales; family Streptosporangiaceae; genus Streptosporangium; species Streptosporangium sp. NPDC001559. The sequence goes on along the minus strand of NZ_JBIAVG010000003.1, from coordinate 513,162 downwards.
GCGGCGCAGGGTCCGCCTGACGCCGTTCACCAGGGAGCGCAGGGCGCCGCGCCAGCGCAGCGGCCAGGCGGGCATCTCGGCGACGAAGCCGGACCAGTCGTAGTTGCAGCCGGGCTCGCGGGCCCCGTGGGTGGCCTCGGGGCGCAGGACCCTGCGGGTGCGCAGCCGTACGGGGGGCAGCCAGCGAGGGCCGCGCAGCACGACGAAGGCCCGGTTGAAGCGGGGACTGCGGACGGAGAGCCCGGCGAGGTAGGCGTGCCCGGTGACGCGCAGCCGCCCGCCGCTCCAGGAGACGTCCTCGATGTGCGTCATCGGGATCAGGTCGGCCGCGCGCAGCCGGTACATGGTTTCGGGCAGCTCGTCCTGGAGGGGCAGGTTGGCGTACCAGCGCAGACGTCTGCGGACCCGCCGGGAGGGCTCGGCCGCCGCGGTGGTGAGGCTCTGCAGCGCGTCGCCCTCGGCGAGGTCGTCGATCGTACGGTGCTCGACGAGGTGGAAGGCGAGCCTCCTGGCGACCGGGAGGTCACGCTTGACCTTGGGGTCGACGCCCGTGACGTAGGGCTTGAAGAGCGTGACGAACTCGCGGCGGCGGGCGGCGCCGCGTTTGACCGCGAGATCCAGGCGGCTGCCGAGCGGACCGGAGAGGACTCCGGCGTCGAAGCGGCGGCGTTGCGCGGGTGTCAGTCCCTCGGCTGTCACGGCCGAGAGGATCGACTCGAGCGGTTCTCCCCGGTCACAGAGATCTTGGACAACCCGAAGACGGTCGGCGACGGAGTCGCCACCTGTTCGGGCGGGCGTGACGCCTGTGGCCATGAAGGGGGCACCGCCTTTCGGACAGAGCGCTGTCCTAGGCAATGTTAGTGGGCCACGAAGAAGCCGGTTACGTCGTGATTTCTGGTAGACCGTCCCAGCGTGCGAAACGCATGTCGGCGCGCTCGCCCCGTACGGGTGTGCCCTCCTCGCGCCACCTGGCCAGGCAGCGCGCCTCGTGCCCGGGAGCCGGGGTTCCATCGGCGTGCACGACACGCCACCACGGCACGCCGCCACCCCAGGTGGACATGACCCTGCCGACCTGACGGGGGCCGCCCTCACCGAGGTATTCGGCGATGTCGCCGTAGGCCATCACCCTGCCGGCGGGGATGCGCTCGACCAGGTCGAGCACGCGCTCGGCGTAGGGGGTCGGGTGGCCTACTGACTCCATACGGAGGGTCCGGCCGCGAGAATCTCGTCGATCTTCCCGAACTCGTAGGCCGTCGAGCCGTTCAGCTGCTCGACGAGGCCGTCACGGATCGCGTACTGCTCGCCGTCCTCACCGACCAGGCGGGCGCCGAGCAGCGCGGAGACCCTGGCGAGCTGAGCCACCTGCCAGTCGGAGCCCGGCGCACCCGAGAGCTTGCCGTCCCAGACGGCCACCGGGTGGACCCCGTCGCCGTGGCGGGCCAGGACCTCACCCTTCTCCTGCGAACCGCGGAACTCGAACCCCGCTCGCCCCAGCACGTTCGCGAGCTCCGCGAAGGCGAGAGGCGCCGGGCGCTCCACGCGCAACTCGTACCCCATGATGCGCGACATTAGCGAATGTTCGACGGTCGCCGGACCATGAGAAGCCGCATGGGGCCGTCCGCGTCCGAACGGTGTCCAAAAAGACTTCGAACCGAATCAAAGCCCGTCCCATATATGACGTTATATGACATTTATCCGGAACGGCGAGTGAGTGTCACCACGGTCCAGCAGAACGCGAGCAGGCCGACGGCCAGGCCGGTGCCGTACACCCAGAGCCTGAGGGCGTCGGGGCCGGGCCTGGCGGGCTCCTCGGTCTGGAGGCCCGCGCCGAAGTGACGCTCCCCCTCGTCGGGCGGCGCGCCGGCCGAGGCGCGCAGCAACTCCCCCGCCCTGGCCAGGGCGGCGCCCGCGTCGACCACACCGAAACCGACGTGGTCGTCGTATCCGGCGAGCGGCGCGGAGGTGGCGGTCGAACTCAACGCTCGCGCCACCAAATAAGGCGGGATATCTGGATATTTCGCTTTTATCAGTGCGACGGCTCCGGCGACCAGCGCCGCCGCCGAACTGGTCCCCTCCGAGGAGCGGTACCCCCCGCCGGGAACGACCACGGGCACGCCGACGCCCGGCGCGGAGACCAGGACCGACAGGTTGTCGCTGCTGAACCCGGCGGGCTCGCTCCGTTCGTTCACCGCGCCCACGCCGATGACCCCGGAGTAGCCCGCGGGGAAGCTCCAGAAGGAGGTGTCCTTCTTGATCGCGTAGGGGGTCTCCCCGTCGTTGCCGACCGCCGCGACCAGCACGACCCCCTTCGCCAGGGCGTAGGAGACGGCCTCGCGCTCGCTCTTCTGCGGGCCGTACGCCCCCAGGGACATGCTGATGACCTTGGCGCCGTGGTCGGCCGCGTAGCGGATCGCGCGGGCGACCGGGCTGTTCGCCCCGGTGCGCTGGTCCTGCTCGGGGAGCGGGGGGGCGCTCTGCTCGCTGTCACGCAGGAACAGCGGCAGGGACAGGACGCGCGCCTCGGGGGCGATCCCCAGCAGGCCTCCCTCGCCCCGGCCTCCCCCCGCGATGAGCGAGGCCATCGCGGTGCCGTGCCAGACCTCCTTCGCGTCGTCCCCGACCGGTCCGGCCGAACCCATCTCCGGCCCGACGGTCACCCTGCCGCGCAGCTCCGGGACCTGGACGTCCACGTCGCTGTCGACCAGCGCGACGGTCACCCCGGCCCCCTTGGTGATCTTCCACGCCTGCTCGACGTTCATCTTCTCCAGCACCCAGCGCTGGTCCTGGCGCACGTCGTCGGCGACCGCCGGGGCGCAGACCCCCAGGCAGAGTGTGATCAGGGCTCCCGCGACCCCCAGCCGCCTCAGCACACGTTCCCCTGGGTGCACTGGGGCACGGCGCTCGGCTCGTCCCCCAGAGCGCGGGCGATGCGTCCCGCGATGGACTGGGCGGTCGGCCACAGTTCGCTGTGCAGGATCTCCTCGGGGGGAACGGCCTCACGCGTACGGCCGTCGGCGTATCCGGCGGTGGAGAGGACGACGTACGGCCCGGCCGCGATCCAGGAGTTGTGCTGGCGCTGCGCGGCGCCGAACAGCTCGCCCGCCGTGCCGGGGAAGGCGACGGGGCGCACCCCGACCCGGTCGTCCACGGGCAGCTGCCCGGTCGCGGCGATCCGGCGATCCTCACTGCCGAGTACGGCCACGCCGACCGTGACCACGAAGGTCGAGGTCTGGTCCACGTAGGTCGCCCGCAGCAGGGTCAGGCAGCCGTGCTCGGAGAGCACCGAGCCGACCGGGGCGTCCAGGCCCGCTCCGCAGGAGGTCTCCGGGGCCAGCCCGATCCGTCTGGCGTACTGCTGCGCGCGGCCGAGGGCGACGTACTGCAGCTCGGTGGGGAAGATCAGGTCGGCCGACCAGGTGTGCCAGCGGGCCGCGATGTCCTCCTGGATGTAACGGGCCTGCTCGGCGGGGGTGAGCGGGCGGGCCCTGGTCTCGCGGAGGACCCCGACCGCGCCCGCGAGCACGTCGCTCACGGCGATGGCCAGGATGACGCCCATCAGGATCAGGAAGATCACCCGCAGGCGCATGCCCTCTTCGAGGCTCGCCGCCTCGACACGCTCAAGCGCGGGACGGCGGTGCCAGCCGTTCTCCCTGCGCCCCGCGGCGGACCAGGTCCGGACCCTGGTGCGTCGCGGCGCGCCGGGGGAGCCGGGGGCGCCGCCTTCGACGGTCCTGCGGGGGCGGCCCCGGGGCACCCGGGAACCGCTCGGAGGCCAGCCCGTGGCACGGCCCCCGGCGCGCCCACCGGTGTGTCCACCGGCGGACGGAGCCTGGGAGCCGCCCGTGTGCGGTCCCGAGGCCTCCAGGTGCCGTTCAGGCTCCTGGGACCGCCCGGGCTTTGACATAGTTCGATGCTACGTCGCGCGCTCCCGCCGCCCTATCGCCGGAGTGTGTTTGGCGGGTCGCGCCCTGTCATCCCCCGTCACCCTCGGGGGCCGCGGGAGCCGTACGGGCTCGGCGGACGGCGAGTCCGGCCGTCACCAGGCAGGCGGTCGCGCAGAGCGCGGCGGCCACGGCCGCCCCGCCGTTGAGGGCGATCCCGCGCCGGTCACGCCTGACCACCTGGACCGGCTCCGCCGCCGCGCCCATCGGCAGGGCGGGATCGTGGACGTCGTCCCCGTCCGCGGTCAGGGTGTGGCGGGAGATCCTGGCGGCCTCGGCCAGCGCGCGGGGGGCGTTGACCACGCCGAAGCCCATGCCGGTGTCGTAGCCTCCGCTGGGCCGCCTGGTCGCCCCCTTGGTCAGGGCCTGCGCGACCAGTGCGGGCGACATTTTCGGATATTTCGCTTTTATCAGGGCGGCGACTCCGGAGACCAACGCGGTCGCCTGTGAGGTTCCCCGGCCGATCCAGTATTCGTTGCCCGGCCCCGCGCCGAGGATGTCCACCCCGGGCGCCGCCACCAGGACCGAGGGGTTCCAGTTGGAGAAGGAGGCCCGGCGCAGCCTGCGGTCGGCCGCCGCGACCGAGACCACCCCGGGAAAGGCCGCCGGATAGGAGTAGGGGGCGTAGCCGGTCGCCTCCGGCCTGCCCGCCCCCTCGTTGCCCGCCGCGGCGACGAGCACGACCCCCCTGGAGATCGCGTAGCGGACCGCCGCCCGCTCCTCCCTGGTCGCCAGTTCCTTCGAGATCGACATGTTGATCACGTCTGCGCCGTGGTCGACGGCGTATCTGATGCCCTTGGCCACCACGTTCTCGAACCGCTCGGCGGTGTTGAAGGTGCGAAAGCCCGGTTCCTCGTCCTCCAGGATCACCCGCACGGACAGGATCCTCGCCTTGGGCGCGACGCCGATCACCCCGCTGCCCCCGCCGGGACCGTGCCCGTGCCCGGCGATGAGCGAGGCCATGTAGGTGCCGTGCAGTCGTGAAGGGGCCACCCCTCGTGGGTTGGCGCCCACGGTGAAGTCCCTGCCCTCGGTGACCGAACCCGCCAGGTCGCGATGGACGGGATCGACCCCCGAGTCCAGCACCGCGACCAGCACACCCGCCCCCTTGGAGACGCGCCAGGCGTCGGCCAGGTCCAGGGTCCGCAGCACCTGCCGCTGGTTGCCCCGCACCTCGTCGGCCCACCCGGCCGGTACGGCGGGCACCAGCCAGAGCCCGGTCAGCGCGAGCGCCAGGACCGCCCGCCGTACTCTCAGCACCGCCACCGTCCAGCAGACTCGGAGCCGCAGTCGGGGCGTTCCGGGGTCGCGAGCCCGGCGAGGATCCGGTCGGCGATGTCCCCGGTGAAGGCGAAGATCGTCGGCCGCTGCTCCCCAACGGCCTTGCCCGGCCTGCCGTCCACCTGGCCGACCGTGGTCATCACCACGTACGGCCCCGCCTGCCGTACCAGGCCGCTCTGCCTGCCTACGGCGGTGAAGCGGTCGGTGACCGTACCGGGGAAGCCGAGGGCCAGCAGGCCCGGGGAGGGACGGCCGGTCCTGGGCAGCGCGGCCTTGGCCCTCGCCGCCTCCCGCTCCCCCGCGAACGCCACGACGCCGACGGTGACGACGACCCCCTGGAGCGCGTCGATGTAGGTGGCACGCAGCACCCCCCGGCACCCCGTACGGCGCAGCGCCTCACGCAGCCCGGGGTCGACGGCCCGGTCGCAGCGGGTCTCCGGGGAGATGCCCACCCGGTGCGCCCGCTCCCTGCCGCCCTGTTCCGCGGCGTAGCCGACGGTCTCGGGGAAGATCCGCCCGGCGGGCCAGGCCAGCCAGCGGCCCGCGGTCTCGGCGGCGACCGCGCGGTCGAGCTCCGCCCTGGACGGACCCCTGGTCAGCTCGGTCACCGCGGCGCCCGCCGTGACCGCCGCCACGGCCGCGCAGGCCAGCGCCAGCGTGGACGCCGCGATCAGCGTCATCCACGCGCGCCTGCGCTGACCTGGGACTTCGTTCACATTCTCGACCTTAAACCGGCCTCTAGGGATCTCACCCGCTCTATCCCCAAATAACGGACGCCTCATGACAACGGATGTCCGTGACAACACCACGCCCCGCGGAGCGAGGCTCCGCGGGGCGTGAGGTACGGCCGTGACTAGTAGGTCGGCAGGCTGGGGTCCACGGACTTGATCCAGCTCAGCACGCCACCGCCGACGTGGACGGCGTCGGAGAAACCGGCGTTCTTGACGATCGCCAGCACCTCGGCCGAACGCGCGCCGGACTTGCAGTGCAGCACGATGCGCTTGTCCTGCGGGAGCCGCTCCAGCGCGGAGCCGTTGGTGAACTCACCCTTGGGGATGAGCACGGCGCCGGGAATGGAGACGATCTCGTACTCGTTCGGCTCGCGGACGTCGATCACGTAGATGTTCTCGTCCGCGTCCTGCATGGCCTTGAGGTCGGTCGCGGTGATCGTGGAACCGGAGGCCGCGTCCTGGGCCTCCTGGGAGACCGCGCCGCAGAACGCCTCGTAGTCGTCCAGGAGCTGGGTGACCGTCGGGTTCTTGCCGCAGAGCACGCACTCGGGGTCCTTGCGGACCTTGACCGAGCGGTAGGTCATCTCCAGGGCGTCGTAGATCATCAGGCGGCCGACCAGGGGCTCGCCGATACCCGCGAGGAGCTTGATGGCCTCGTTGACCTGGATGGAGCCGATCGAGGCGCACAGCACGCCGAGCACGCCGCCCTCGGCGCACGAGGGCACCATGCCGGGGGGCGGGGGCTCGGGGTAGAGGCAGCGGTAGCAGGGACCGTGCTCGGCCCAGAACACGCTGGCCTGTCCGTCGAAGCGGTAGATCGAGCCCCAGACGTACGGCTTGCCGAGCAGGACGGCCGCGTCGTTCACCATGTAGCGGGTGGCGAAGTTGTCGGTGCCGTCCACGATCAGGTCGTAGCCGGAGAAGATCTCCATGATGTTGTCGGTGGTCAGCGCCACGTTGTGAACGATCACGTCGATCAGGGGGTTGATCTCCCTGACGCTGGCCGCGGCGCTCTCGGCCTTCAGCCTGCCGATGTCGGACTGACCGTGGATGACCTGACGCTGGAGGTTGGACTCGTCGACGACGTCGAAGTCGACGACGCCGAGGGTGCCCACGCCCGCGGCGGCGAGGTACAGCAGAGTGGGAGATCCCAGGCCGCCCGCGCCCACACAGAGCACCTTGGCGTTCTTCAGGCGCTTCTGCCCTGCCATACCCACGTCGGGGATGATCAGATGGCGCGAGTAGCGACGCACCTCGTCGACGGTCAGCTCGGCTGCCGGCTCTACCAAGGGTGGCAACGACACAGTTCTACTCCCGTTTCAGGGGGTTTTGACGACACGGCTGGCACAGCACGCACCATTCACAACCTAACCGGATGCTCCTGTCATTCCCCAATCGGGACGGGTATGGAATCGGAGATGAGCCTGCGGGCCTCACGGGCGACCCTGCCGGGCACCTCCATCTGCGCCACGTGCCCGGCGTCGGGCAGCAGCACCAGCCTGACGTGTGGGAAGGCCCGGCCCGCGCGGACGGCCATGCGAGGGTGCACCAGCCGGTCGCGCCTGCCGTGGATGACCAGCGTGGGCGCGGCCACCAGGGCCGCCTGACGCCACAGGTTCTCCTCGCCCCGCCTGAAGTACTCGGCGACGATCCCCCTGGCGTAGCCCGTCAGGACACCCGCCGAGTACGGCAGGCCGTCCCTGCGCCGCAGTTCCTCGGCCGCCTCCTTCAGCCGGTCGGGGTGGAGCCTGCCGAAGTCGGCGTAGCACATGGACATCGTCATCGTGATCCTGCGCTCCGCGGGCAGCATGCGCATCCGGCCCACGGCCCACTCCCCGACCTTCGGCACGCTCGACAGGGCCACGCGTGCCGGGCCGTACCGGGGCAGCAGGTCGGGCAGTGCCGGGGAGATGAGGGTGAGCGAACGGACCAGGTCGGGCCTGGTCGCGGCGACGCGCACCGAGACCGCCCCGCCGAGGGAGTTGCCGAACAGGTGGACCGGGGTGCCGGAGACGCGCTCGATCAGCGCGACGACGGCCCTGGCGTGGGCGGCGACGGAGTAGTCGCCGCCGGGCGGCTCCGGCGAGTGCCCGGCGCCGGGCAGGTCCAGCGCGTATCCCCTGACCACGTCGGCCAACTCGCCCATCAGGTCGGTCCAGTTGGTCGCCGAACCCGCCAGGCCGTGCACGTAGACGGCGCTCTCCTCGGGCCCCGGCGGAGTCGAGCGCACGTGGACACGTCCGTCCCATCCGTTCTCCGCCAGGTCGACCAGCTCTCCGGGCCAGCTCGGAATCGGCTCGCTTCCCACGACTTCCCCCCTCGTTCGCCTTCCGTTTCGACGATAGCTCTCCGCCGTACAGCGTGGGCACAAAAGCGACATTAAAGACTTATCGCATCAAAACAATTAATAAGAGTCCAACGCCGTCAATAGAGAGATAAGGAGACAGTAAAAGCCACCGATCGCCGTTTGGTAGGCGAGATGCACGGAAATACAAGACTGCGAAGGATGACCGATTAACAGTCATCCGGGGCATTTTCTGGCCAGTGTGGAAAATGTCCAAAGAGTGGGGGCAACCGATCCTTTCAAGGGGGAAACGAAATGCCCAAGTTCAAGAGCATTCTCACGGGACTCGCGCTCAGCACCGCCCTGTCGGGCGGGGTCGTCGCGATGAGTGCCGCGACCTCGACCGCCGAGGCCTCTGTGGTTCCGGCCTTCCAGACCAGCGTCGGCTTCACCACCGGCGGCTGCGGCTGGGGCTGGGGCCGTCGCTGGGGCGGCTGGGGCCACCGCGGCTGGGGCTGCGGCTGGAGGCGTCACCACCACCGTAGGCTCGTCATCATCAACACCAACAACGTCGGCGCCGGCGGTGGCGGCGGCGGTGGCGGTGGCGCTGCCCGTAACTTCAACGACAACGACAACGAGCGGGGTCGCCGTGGTGGCCTCGAAGAGGCCGCGCGTTAGTCCGTAGCGGACCCACGGCGGCAGACCGTCAGTCCGGCGCGCCCGGCGTGAACGTGACACGAGGCCGAGTCACGTGACCGGGCGCGACCGGCGCCGGCGGCCGCCGCGAAACTCCCGCCCATGGCGAAGGGGTGCGGTGCCCGCGTTCTCCTCCGAATACGCGAGGAAAAGGACGCGGGCCCCCGGGAGTGAATCAATCGATTCGCCTTTCAGATAGACGCGAAGCACGGTTCTTCGTGGAGACCGGCGAGGGCCCCGGGGATTTCTCGAATCTCCGGGGTCCTCATCGCGCCCGCTTCTCGATTGGGCGTTCTCGTTTCCGTCGAGCGTTCTCACGTGAGGCTCACGCCGTACCCCGTGTCTCCTCCCCGGAGTCCCCGGACGCCGCGGGGCGCCTCCGCCCGCCTTCCCCGGGGGCGGGACGCCTCCGCTTGGCGGCCTCGACGCTGGCCCGCAGCGCGGCCATCAGGTCGGCCGTCGGGCCCGGCTCCGGCGGCGGGCCCACGGAGACGACCTCCCTGCCCGCGACCTTCGCCTCGATGACCTCCTGCAGAGCCCTGCGGTAGGCGTCGTGGTGGCGCGAGGGATCGAAGTCGGCCGTCATGCTCTCGACCAGCGACTCGGCCATCCGCAGCTCCTGCGGCCTGACCTCGGGCTCCTCCTCCAGGAAGGCGAAGTCGGCCGGGCGCACCTCGTCGGGCCAGAGCATGGTCTCCAGCACCAGGACCCCCTCCCTGACCCGCAGCGTCGCGAGCGACTCACGCTGCCGCAGCGCGACCTTCGCGATCCCCACCCGCCCCGAACGCCCCAGCGCCTCCCGCAACAGGACGTACGGCCCGGCGGCCCCCTCGTCCGGCTCCAGGTAGTAGGCCCTGCCGAGCAGGACCGGGTCGATCTGCTCCGCCGGGGTGAACTGCAGGACCTCGATCCGGTGCGCCGTGGACAACGGCAGGTCCTCGAAGTCCTCCCCCTCAAGCACGACCACCTCACCGGTCGGCAGTTCGTAGCCCCTGGCCACCTCGGAGTAGGGGACCTCCTGCTCGCAGGCCGAGCAGAACCTGCGGAGCCTGATCCGGCCCGCGTCCTCCCGGTGCACCAGGTTGAAGGTGACGTTCCGCTGCTCGGTCGCGGCGTACATCCTGACCGGGATCGTCACCAGACCGAACGAGACCGCGCCGTTCCAGATGCTCCGCATGGCGTCTCCCTGGATAGGGGCTTTCCCCAAGTCTCGCACGCGTGTTCGGAGACGTCTCCGGACGAGGGCGGGGACATCCAAGGCCGTACGCTGACGATGTCCGGCCATGTCCGGTATTCCCCAGAGAACGGGGAAGGTGTCCACCGAGGAATCCGGAGAGCCAGGGAGAGCAACGGGAGGGCAGATGTCAGAGATGGACGTTCACGGCGAAGGCGCGGAGAACGAGCCGCAGGAGCCTTTCAGCGAGGAACTCGACATCGAGGCGCCCGAGGCGGACGCCGTGGAACAGCAGCGTCCGGCACGTGAGGAGGGCTCCCCGACCTGGCCCGACCACATCCCCCAGGAGGCCGACACGGCGGACACCACGGAGCAGAGCCGTGCTGTTGATCTTGATGAGGACGATTATCGCTGACGTGGATTACCCGCGCGTAGGATGAGCGAGACAGCATGAGACCCCGCGAGGAGACCGCCGTGACGACTACCCCGGACGCCAAGCCCCGGGGCACCCGGCTGCCCCGGCTGGCCCGCCGCCGCCAGTTGCTGAACGCGGCCCAGGAGGTCTTCGTCGAGAACGGCTACCACGCGGCGGCGATGGACGAGATCGCCGAGCGCGCCGGGGTGAGCAAACCGGTCCTCTACCAGCACTTCCCCGGCAAGCAGGAGCTCTATCTGGCCCTGCTCGACCTGCACGTCGACGACATGATCGCCCGTTGCCGCGACGCCCTGGCCTCCACCACGGACAACAAGCAGCGCGTCCAGGCCGCGATCGGCGCCTTCTTCGACTTCGTCTCCGGCCAGGGTGAGGCCTTCCGGCTGGTCTTCGAGTCCGACCTGCGCAACATCGCCCCCGTCCGCCAGCGCATGGAGCGCAACCTCCGCGAGAGCGCCGAGATGATCAGCCAGGTCATCCAGGAGGACACCGGCTGCTCAAGCGACGAGGCCCGTCTGCTCGGCGTCGGCCTGGTCGGCATGGCCGAGGTCAGCGCGCGCTACTGGATCAGCAGCACCGGCTCCATCCCGAAGGACGCCGCGACCCAGCTCATCGCCCGCCTGGCCTGGCGCGGCATCTCCGGCTTCCCAAGGACCGCCGACCACTGATCCGGCTGTTCGCTTGACGCGATCAGCCCGCATGTCGTGCCTCCGATGGGGCGACCATGGGACGAGCAACCCTCGTCGAAAGGGAGCAACATGGAAATCAAGATCGGCGTGCGCTCGGTGCACCGCGAACTCGTGGTCGAGACGGACCTGACGGCCGAGCAGGTCGAGGAGGAGCTCGGCAAGGCGCTCGCCGCCGACCGTGGGATCTTCTCCCTCACCGACAGCAAAGGCCGCAGGGTCCTCGTCCCCATCACCTCACTCGGTTTCGTCGAGATCGGCGAGGAGGAGGCACGCCCCGTCGGCTTCGGCGGCACTCTCTGACAGACCCGGTGCGGCTCGCGCCAGGCCGTGACGCCGGTCGTGGAACCGGCGCACCGATCCTGGCGCGACCCGTCACCGAATCCTGGGCGATTCCGGCGCCGGCGGAGACGGAGAATCCCGCACCGGCGTCGGCGGACGCCTCAGTGCGGTCTCAGCACTCCCCGGGGCACTCTCCCCTCTCTCCGAGTCCGCACCCGCGCGGACGGCGGGCCCTTCTTGCGGAATGGCCCTCCGAAGGGGCCGCCGGACAGTCGGCGCCTCCCCTTCGCAGCACCGGACGTGACGTCCAGGGGTTCGGTCCACATCTCGTTAGGAAACTGCCATAGCGGCGCGAGGCCCTCATGTCTCGCACGGTACAACCGTTTGGCGCCTCGACGCGTGGTCTCGCCGGGCGCCTTTCCTCCTTCACCCCACATCTGGCCCGGCGTTCCGCCCGATGGCGCTTTCGCCCGGCGCCGCCCCCGACGCCGGGAGGCGCTCAGGGGCCGGGGGTCAGGCCGAGGGCGGCCATCCGCCCGCCGTGCGCCTCGGTCAGCCTGCCGAACATCCGGGTGATGTCCTCCCCGGCCGCCTCGACCAGCAACGCCGCCAGCTCAGGACGCGCGGCCACCACGTGCTGTCCCTGGCTCAGGGCCTCACCGACCAACCGCCTGGCCCACAGGGCGAGCCGCCCCGCCTGCCTGTGGTCCTGCCTGATCGCCGCGCCGACACGATCAACCGCGAACTGGGAACGGCCCTCGTCGACGAGCACCTCCTCGACCAGCTCCCGCGTCTTGTCGTCGACGTGGGCGGCGGCCTCCCGGTAGAAGTCGAGCGCGATCCCCGTGCCGACATAGGCCTTGACCAGTGCCTCAAGCCAGTCGGAGGGCGTGGTCTGGGCATGCCAGTCGTCCAAGGGCCGCACGAAGGGCTCCATCGCCTCCTCCGGATCCACCCCGAGCGAGGCTATCCGGTCACGCAGAAGACGGAAATGGGCGTACTCGGTCGCGGCGAGGTCGCTGAGGGCGGCCCGGTCGGTCAGTGTCGGGGCGTGTCTCGCGGCGTCTTCTGCGAGCCTGAGGAACGCGGTCAACTCGGCGTAGGCGAGCACTCCGAGCAGGTCGGGGACGCCAGGAGGGGAATCACTCATGCAGGAAGCCTATGAGTTGCGGCGCCTGCCCTTTCAGCTGGAATACGAAGAAATCGGCTGCACGTTGTGGTATCGAGTACACTACTGTGTGAAAGTGCGACCGCCCTGTGTTAATCCAGGAGACCTGCTCCTGGACGCCCCCAAGTCGGCATGACGCCGCAGCGGTCGCTGATGACATTGAGAGGGCTAGCCCTTCCGCGAGGACACGGCACGGGGAACCTTTACGCCCGTGGTCCCGGCAGGACTGCCTTCAACGGAGATTAGGCAGGCCAAGCTGACGACGTTCCGAGACCTCGGAGTCACACCAGAGATCGCTGACGCCCTTGAGACCGAGGGCATCACCGCACCGTTCCCGATCCAGGAAATGGCCCTTCCCCTGGCACTGACCGGCCAGGACATCATCGGCCAGGCCCGCACGGGTACCGGCAAGACCTACGCCTTCGGCGTGGCGATGCTGCAGCGTGTCGGCAAGCCGAGGAAGAATCGCAAGAAGCCGCGCGGGCTGATCGTCGTGCCCACCCGTGAGCTGGCCATCCAGGTCACCGAAGACCTGGTCACGGCCGCGGGCAAGCTCGGCTCCCGCATCCTCACCGTGTACGGCGGGCGCGCCTACGAGCCCCAGATCGAGGCGCTCAAGCAGGGCGTCGACGTGATCGTCGGCACCCCGGGCCGCCTGCTCGACCTGGTCAAGCAGAAGCACCTCGACCTCGGTCAGATCGACGCGCTCGTCCTCGACGAGGCCGACCGCATGCTCGACCTGGGCTTCCTGCCCGACATCGAGCGCATCATCAAGCTCGTCCCGGCCAAGCGGCAGACGATGCTGTTCTCCGCGACACTGCCCGGCGAGATCGTCGCGCTGTCACGGCGCTACCTCAACCGCCCGACGCACGTGCGCGCGGAGAACAACGACGCCGAGGCCGAGGCGACGCCGCAGACCACCCAGTTCGTCTGGCGCGTGCACCGGATGGACAAGATCGAGATCCTGGGCCGCCTGCTCCAGTGCGAGGGCCGGGGTCTCACGATGATCTTCTGTGAGACCAAGCGCGCCTGCGACATGGTCGTCGAACAGCTCAAGGAGCGTGGATTCGCCGCGGCGGCCGTACACGGCGACCTGGGCCAGAGCCAGCGCGAGCAGGCGCTGCGCGCCTTCAGGAACGGCAAGATCGACGTCCTGGTCGCGACCGACGTCGCGGCGCGGGGCATCGACGTCGACGACGTCACCCACGTCGTCAACTACGACTGCCCGCAGGACGAGAAGGCCTACGTGCACCGCATCGGCCGTACCGGCCGGGCGGGTAAGACCGGCGTCGCGGTGACCTTCGTCGAGTGGGAGGACCTCACCCGCTGGAAGGTCATCAACAACGCGCTCTCGCTCGACTTCGCCGAGCCCGTCGAGACCTACTCGACCTCACCGCACATCTTCACCGAGCTGGGCATCCCCGAGGGCACCAAGGGTGTGCTGCCGCACGCCAACCGCTCCAGGGCGGGCCTGGCCGCGGAAGAGGTCGAAGATCTCGGAGAGACGGGCCGGACCCGCTCACGCGGCCGCAGGGGCCGTGAGGAGGAGCGGGAGGAGCGCCGTGAGCGCCCCGCCCGCACCAGGGAGAGGCGCCGCACCCGCGGTGGCCGTACCGGCGCGGAGGCGGCCGAGTCCGCGGGGACCCAGGAGTCCCGGCCGGCCGTCGCCGAGGCACAGCACGAGGAGTCCGGGCGCCGCCGCTCGCGGGGGGACCGTGTCTCCGAGGAGACCCAGGCGCCGCTCGCGGCGCGGACGGTCGAGAGCCCGATCGTCGAACCCGCCGAGCTGGAGGTGGACGTGGATGTGACGCCCCGCAAGGACATCCGTGACGACCGGCCCGCCGAGACCGCGTCCCGCAGGGGCCGCAACCGGAGGGCAGGCCTGAACCCCGAGGTGAGTCTCACCGACGAGGGTCCCGGTGGGGAGGCCGCCGAGGCTCCGCTGTGGGAGGACGAGCAGGACTGGGAGGACGAGGCGCCCGCGCCGCGCCCCCAGCCGGAGAAGATCATCCCGCCCAGCCCGTTCGCGGTGATCTTCCAGTCGCCCGACCTGGCCACCGACGACGACGAGATCGCGCCGTCCGCCGCCTCCGAGCGGGCGCAGAGCCGCCGCCGTCCGCAGGTCAGGGGCCAGCAGCGGGGTCCCCGCCGCCAGGGCTAGCCGTACCGGTGTGACGAGGGGCGCGACCGCGAGGTGGCGCCCCTTGCCACATCCCGGCACGTCCGGTCTCGGGGCGCGGAGACATGTCACCAAGAGAGGTATCGTGGGGCCACGTGAGTACGCCGCGTTTTCTGACCCTGCCTCCAGGCGTCCGTGCCCGCCGGCTGGAGACGGCGGCCGGCACGTTCGCCGCGCTGGAGGCGTTGCCGGTCAGCGGCATCGCCGAACGCATGCCCGCCCTGCTGGTTCCCGGTCTCACCGGCAGCAAGGAGGACTTCCTCGCGGTTCTTCAGACGCTCGCCCAGTCGGGCCGTCAGGTCGTCGCGATCGACATGCGGGGGCAGTTCGAGACGGGCGGCCCCGACGACCCGTCGGCCTACACGTGCGCGGCGTTGGGCAACGACGTCGACGCGCTGGCGCAGCTGATCGGCAGGGGTGAGCCCGTCCACCTGGTCGGGCACTCCTTCGGCGGCCTGGTCACCCGGGAGGCGGTCATCGACGGCCGCACCAAGTTCGCCTCCTACACGATGATGAGCACCGGCCCCGACGCGATCGTCGGCCCCAGAGAGCGGGTGGGCCGGGAGATGCTGACCAGGGCCCCCGAGGTGGGGCTCGAACGGATGTGGGACACCCACCTTGAGCCGGAGGCCCTGTCCGCCGGGGTGCCCGACGAGATCGTGGCGTTCCTGCGCAAGCGTTTCTTCGCCAACTCCCCGGTCGGGATGTCCGTGATGACCAAGGAGATCCTCGCGGCCCGTGACCGCTGTGACGAGCTCAACCAGGTGGACGTGGCGACCCTGGTGCTGTTCGGCGAGCACGACGACGGCTGGCCGCCGATGGCGCAGTCGGAGATGGCCGACCGGCTGAACGCCGACTGCGTCGTCGTGCCCGGCGCGGCCCACTCTCCCGCGGTCGAGGCCCCGGAGACGACGGCGGCGGCGCTCATCCGCTTCTGGACCGCCGCCGAGGCGAACCTGCGCAGCTGAACCGCGTTCCTCAGGGGTTCGGACCGACCGCCTGACGGGGCGGGGTGAGCCGTTCCGGCCGCCGGTAGACCAGTTCCCCGTCCCCCGCCGACTCGACCAGCTCGGTGATCAGGTGGTGGTCGGGTGAGAGCCCGCACGCCGGGTCCGTACGGCTCGCGTCCCCGGTGAGCGCGTAGGCCTGGCAGCGGCAGCCGCCGAAGTCCACCTCCTTGCGCGGGCAGCCGGCGCACGGCCCGCTCATCCACTCCGTGCCCCGGTAGGCCTCGAAGGCCGCGGAACGCCGCCAGATCCACTCAAGGGAGTGATCCCTGACGTTGGGGAACTTCAGCGGCAGGTCGTAGGAGGCCGGGCAGGGCAGCACCGAGCCGTCGGGGCCGACGGTCAGCGAGATCGCCCCCCAGCCGCCCATACAGGGCTTGGGCACCCCGTCGAAGTAGTCGGGGACGACCCAGATCAGTTCGACGCCCTCGACCCGTTCGCGCAGCCGTTCCACGGTCTCCTTGGCCCGGGTGAGCTGCTCGCGCGTGGGCAGCAGCGCGCGCCGGTTGCGCAGCGCCCAGCCGTAGAACTGGGTGTTGGCCAGCTCGACCCGCTCGGCGCCCCAGGAGGCGGCCAGCTCGACGATGCCCTCGATGGAGTCGAGGTTGCGCCGGTGGAGGACGACGTTGAGCCCGAGCGGGAGCCCCGTCTCCCGCACCAGGGCCGCCGCGCGCTCCTTCGCGGCGAAGGAGCGGGTCCCGGCGATGAGGTCGGAGGCTGCGGCCGTCGAGTCCTGCACCGAGAGCTGGACGCTGTGCAGCCCCGCCTCGACCAGCCGGGCGAGCCGGTCCTCGTCGAGCCCGACACCGCTGGTCACCAGCTGGGTGTAGACGCCGTTGCGCGCGGCGGCGGCGGTGATCTCCTCAAGGTCGGCGCGCAGCAGCGGCTCGCCGCCGGACAGGTGCGCGTGGACCACCCCGAGCGCGGCGGCCTCCTCGAAGACCCGCACCCAGTCGGCGGTGGCCAGCTCCCGGGAACGCGGGATGAGCCCGACCGGGTTGGAACAGTAGGGGCAGTGCAGCGGGCAGCCGTGGGTGAGCTCGGCCAGCATGGCCCACGGCGGCGCGGGCCCGTCGCCCGTCTCACTCATCGCACCCACCCCTCCGTGCGCACCCGGCTGAGGAACTCGGTGACGTCGTCGGCCACCGGCGCCCCGGGGAAGTCCGCGCTCAGCCTCTCGACGATCTCCGCCACGGTCCTGACCCCGTCGCACAGCCGCAGTACGGCGACCGCCCCGCCCTCAAGCAGCACGATCCGCTCCGGCATGACCAGCAGGTCGGCCCGCCGTACGGCGTCGTGCCGCAGGATGATCCCGGAACCGAGGCGGGGCCGCCAGTCGGCCTGAGGCACGGTCTCCGCCCCCGGAGTGGGGGCCTCGGCGGCCGTCACGCCTGGTCCACCGCGTCGAGCAGCGCCCACAGCACGTCGCACTTGCGGGAGAGCGCGGCCACGGCCCGTTCCTGCTCGGCCCGTCCCCTGGCCCAGTCCAGGACCATTTCGAGGGCCTCCCCGCTGTCCTGCCGTCCCTGGCTGATCCTGCCCCTGAAGTACTGCAGGCCCTCGGAGTCGATCCAGGTGTAGTGCCGCTCGAAGGCCTCGATCCTGGTCCGCATGATGTCGGGGGCGAACAGCTCGGTCAGCGACGCGGCGACGGCCTCAAGCGGCGTCCCCAGCCTGCACAGGTTCACGTACGCCTCGACGGCGAACCGCACGCCGGGCAGGATGCCCTCCCCGGACAGCAGGTCCTTGCGGTCCAGGCCCGCGGCCTCTCCCAGGCGCAGCCAGCGCTCGATGCCGCCCTCGCCCGCGCGCCTTCCGTCGTGGTCCTGGATGCGGCGGATCCACATGCGACGCAGTTCCGGCGCCTCCAGCTTGGCGAGGATGAGCGCGTCCTTGATCGGAATGTGCCGCTGGTAGTGGAAGCGGTTGAGAATCCACCGGCGGATCTCCTCCGGCGACAGCTCCCCGGCGTGCATGCGCACGTTGAAGGGGTGGCGGTTGTGGTATCGCGCCTCGGGCACGGCCCGCAGACGGGCCTCGAACTCGGCGGGGGTCCAGGATTCGGCGTTCACAGCTCGATCACCATTCCGTCGGCGGCCACCTCGACGCCCAGTTCGGCCAGCCTCTTGTGCTGGGGTGCGTCCGGATCGACGAGGGGGTTGGTGTTGTTCAGATGCGTGTACAGGCACCGGCCGGGCAGCCGGGACAGTCGCTCCGCCGTCGCCTCGACGGGCAGGTGGCCCATCTCGGTCGCGGTGCGCGAGGAGATCCCGGTACGGCGGGGCTCCTCGTCGTCCCAGAAGGTGCCGTCGACGATCACACAGTCGGCCTCGGCCATCGCCGCCTCAAGCTCGGGTGACCAGACGCCGAAGGCCGGGGCGTACAGGCACGTCCCGCCGGTCGCCCGGTCGGTGAAGCGCAGCGCGGCCACCCAGTCGGAAGCCGCCGCCTCGTCGGAGGCGTAGCGGGGACGTTTCCCGGAAACCGGGACCGCCTGGACACCGACGCCCTCGGCGAGCGCTACCTCGCCGTCCGCCGCCAGGTCACGCCAGCGCAGGTCGGCGTACGGGGAGAGCACCTCGGACAGCCTCAGCCCGCGGGTGAGCGCCTGCTGGACCGTGGGGGTGGCGACGATCTCCAGTTCGTCGGCCTCGCGCAGCCGGAACAGCCCCAGTGTGTGGTCGAGTTCGGCGTCGGTGAGGACCACGCGCATGACGCGTGTCCGCTCCGTGGGCGTACCGCCGGAACGCAGTGTCTCGACGTGCTCGGCGATGTCGGGGGTCGCGTTGACGATGTGGTCCTCGACGGCCAGCGACGCGTGGGTGCGCCGCCAGGCCGGGTTGGTGCGTGCCCCGGTGCACCCGGGGCACGCACAGTTCCACTGGGGGACGCCACCGCCTGCGGCGGTTCCCAGAATTCGCAGTCGCATGGCGTGAACCCCCGTCCGGTTACCTGGTGGCCAGGAAGTACGCCGTCATCTCCATCGACGCCTCGACGACCTGGTAACCGGGCTTGTGCCAGGTGGCCTTCTCGCCTTGGCGCTCCGTGGTCTCGACCATGAGAGTGCACCGCCTTCCATGTGACGCGTGGGTTTTGGGTCACAACCGTTATGACCCGATATCAGTGCTTTCGTCAATGGTTGGCGGCAATTACGTCGGACCTATTTTCTGTTATTGGCCCCAAATATAATAATCTACCACTTTTGATACATATTTCATCGGATCAATCCGGGGCACAACACGACAGAAGCCCCGAGATACTCATGCACTGAACGCCAAATTCCGGACACCCGCGCCCCAGTCATCGCCCGCCCCCGGAACCTCGCCTCAGGGGACGCTCAGGCATGCCGTTAGAGGCCCCTCCTGGGGCCTGCGGGGGCGCGTTGAGAGTGCCTCAGTCGTCGCCGAGGCCGTCCCACGGCTGACGGCCGTCGGCGGCCTGCCGGCCCTCCGGGCAGTGCGCGCGGAAATCACACCAGGAGCAGAGCGGACCCGTCCTGGGCGGGAAAACCTCGTCGATCCGAGGTGGTACGGCGGGCGGCGTGCGCCCCGCGGCGGCCGTACGGGAACCCCGGGGGGCCTCGCCCGCCCAGGCCCGGTAGGCCTCGTCCGCCTCCGACGCCTCGACCGCGATCGCCTCGGCACGCCCGATGTGCCGGGCCAGGGACTCCTCGGAGTGCTCCCACTCCACGATCGAGCCCGTCGGCAGGTGGTGCAGCTCCACCCGGTGGCAGGGACGGCGCATCATCCGGGAGGAGGCGACGGCGTAGACGGCCAGCGCCAGCGAGGAACGCGCGTCGTCCTCGGTCAGCGGGCGACGGCCCGTCTTGTAGTCCACGACGACCAGTTCGTCACCGCGCCGGTCGAGCCGGTCGACCCGCCCTGAGACGGCGATGACGGACGTCCTGGTGGCGACCGTACGCTCGACCCCGACCGGCTCGTCGGCGGGGTCCAGCGAGGCGGCGTAGCCCATGACCATCTCACGGGCCCGCGCACGCCACGCCGCCGACTGGGCGGCGTCGCGGAACCCCTCGCCGATCCAGCCGTTGTTCAGCAGGACACCCGCCATCACGGGCGTGCGCCGCTCGTACGGCTCCCGCCACCACCCGGCCAGCGCGTTGTGCACGCTGACGCCGACGCTGTTGTGCGCCCACGGCGGACCCTTCTGCGGCGCGGGCCGGTCCAGGTAGGTGAACCGGTAACGCCTCGGGCAGTCCAGCCAGGTGTTCAACCGCGACGGCGTGCACGAGTACAGCCGCCGCGGCATGCCCTCCAGGGGCAGCTGGTCCATGAAAGGACTACTCGTCGTTCAGGTTGATCCGGATGCCCGCGGCCCTGGTGCCGTCGGTGAGCGGCCCTTCCTTCTCCTCGACCGTGCCGCGGGTCAGCGAACCGGAGAGCCAGGCGTCGAACTGCGGCTCCAGGTCACCGATCTTGGACTCCTCGCCGTGCGCGGGCAGCACCCGGGTGCGGTGCGGCAGCGTGAACAACCTGCCGCCGATCGCGGTGAGCTGGTCGGCCAGCGCGGGATACTCCCCGCCGATCTTGCCGGGGCCGTCGGCCTGCAGCGTCTTGCCGCTGAAGACCACGTCGAGCGCCTCGCAGTACAGCGAGACCCCACCCTGCGAGACACCGGGCGTCGAGAGGACCTCAAGCTGGACGCCCGCGACGCCGAACAGTCCCTCGTCCTCCATCTCGATGTCCGGCCACGTCTCCGACCAGGTCAGCCGCCACAGCGGCCGGTCCTTCGGGTGGAGCGCGACCACGGCCTCGTCACGGGCCGCCACCTCGATGGCCGCACCCACGTGGTCGGGCAGACCATGAGTGCAGACGACCGCCAGCACCTCCCGCTCGCCGACCTTCTCCAGGATCGCCTCCGCGTCACGCGCGGGGTCGATGACGATGACCTCCTCATCGTCACCCACGATCCAGGTGTTGTTCTCGACCTTGTGCTCGACGCCGTCGACATCGACGACACCCTCGGTCACCACTCGCTCGATACGCGCTGTCACGCTTCCGCACTTTACTCTGTTTCTTTGCGACGCCTTCGGCGTCGCGGGTTCGGGCGCCTCGCGCCGGAACCTGAACCCCTCACGCACGGCACCGGTAAGACCGAGATCAAACCCCTCACGCGCGGGGCCGGAGGACCTGGGCCGAAAAGGCGGAGAAGGGGTCTCAGGTGGGGGTGTTCAGGAGGGTGCGGATGGCGGTGATGATCAGCTGTACGGCCAGGGCGGACAGGAGAAGACCGGAGACCCGGGTGATGAGTTCCACGCCGTTCTCCTTGATCACTCTTATGACGGTGACCGAGAAACGCATGAACACCCACAGCAGGATGTGCACGACGGCGATGGCCAGGGCCAGGGCCAGGATGCCGCCGTCCTTGTGACCGGCCTGCTGGGCGAAGACGATCGTGGCGACGATCGCGCCTGGCCCGGCGAGCAGTGGGGTGCCGAGTGGGACGAGCGCCACGTTGACGTTGGACCGTACGGCGTTGGCGGGAGGCTCGGTGTCGCCGGTGAGCAGTTGCAGGGCGACCAGCAGGAGCAGGAGGCCACCGGCGATCTGCATGGCCGCCACCTCGACGTGCAGGTATCCCAGGATGGCCTGACCGAAAACGGCGAAGATCACGATGAGGCAGAACGCGACGATGGGGGCCTGCCAGGCGATCCTGCGGCGTTCGAGGGCCGTACGACCGCCCGTGTAGGCGAGGAAGAGCGGGATGATTCCGGGCGGGTCCATGATCACGAACATCGTGACGAACGCCTCGACGAAGAACTGGACGTCGAACACCCGTTTCCCCTGACCCTCGGTAAGGAACACGCCATGACGGACCAGACGTTCCCGCCCCGCAGGGTAGCAAGCATCCCCGTTCCCCTCACTCAAAGTAGCCCTCCCAGAATTCGGCCCCCTCAGCCCACCCGGTAACGGCCCCACCGACCCCCGGCGAACACGACCTTGCCACCTGACCGAAGACCGAAGAACACACGGCAGACGACCGTTCCCGACGAGAAGCTCTCCCGGTTCACAGACGAGCCGCACCGACCCCGGCCCCCACGCGGAAAGAAGAGCTCACGGCCAACGATGAAGTTTTTGATCTCGGTCTTACCGGCGCCGTGCGTGAGGGGTCCAGGTTCCGGCGCGAGGCGCGCAAGGAGACCCGGCTTGGGCGCGTCGGTGCTTGGACTGAGGAACGCAGGAGCGAAGCGACGAAGAGACGAGGGAAAGCACCGACCCGAAGCGCCCAAGCCCGCGACGCCGTCAGGCGGAGCAAAGAGACACAGCCCGCGACGCCGCCAGGCGGAGCAAAGAGGCAGGACCTAGTTTTCCAGTCGCGGAGAGAAAGCCCCCAGAGGAAGGTCGAGGGTTTGGTCGTGCTCTCTGAGGTCCCTCAGGGAGAGTTCGGCGAGGGTCACCAGGTAGCCCGCCTCGCCCGGCCAGACGACCGCCCACAGCCAGTTTCCCAGGGCCTCGCCCGCGTAGACGGCCCGGTCGGGGGCCGCTTCGACGCACCACATGGGCGTGGGGTGGCCCATGATCTCGACCTTGGCGTGCGGCGGCCCCTCGCCGAATCCTTCTCCCGGGTCGGTTCCCGAGATTCCGGCGAACCCGGCGCCGAGTCCCACTCCGGGCTCCTCGGCGATGATCAGCATGTCGGCGGGGCCGTGGGTCAGTGAGGGGCCGGAGATCGCGACCACGGTGCCTCTGACGCCGCTGCGTTCGTCGCCCGCCTCCGCGAAGCCCGTCACCAGCCATCCCTGCGGCAGCGGCCACGGAAGCCAGGCCGGGACCCTGGAGTTTCCGAGGACCTCGATCGCAGCCTGAGAGGGGCGTTTCGGCGACTGCAACGGCAGGACGTCACCGTGCGGTCCACACCGCCAGGCGCTCGACCAGGCACTGGGCGGGCGGAGGGGGCCGAAACAACGCGGACAAATGGGCTCGGCTCTCACGCCTACCCACGGTGCTTTGTCCACACCCGGTTCGTCAAGGGCGCTTCTCGTTATGCAGCCGTAATCTTGTCCATGTGCGCGTAAATTGTGTGGGAGCGATCATCCGTGACGCGGAAGGCCGGTTACTCCTCGTACGGCGAGGCCGTCCCCCGGGGAAGGGCCTGTGGTCCATCCCCGGAGGGCGGGTCGAGCCGGGCGAGTCCGACGCCGAGGCGCTGGCCCGTGAGCTGCGTGAGGAGACGGGCCTGACGGTCAGGGCCGTCGGCCTGGCGGGCACGGTCGACCGTCCGGGCCCCGGCGGTGTCGTCTACGAGATCCACGACTATCTCGCCGAGGCCTCCGGCGGCACGCTCCGCGCCGGGGACGACGCGGAGGACGTCGGCTGGTTCACCGAGGACGACCTGGCCCGGCTGCCCCTCTCGCTGGGCCTGCTCGACGACCTCATCGGCTGGAAGGTCATCGGGAGGCCGTCAGGGTCGAGCGCCACAGGGTGAGGTGGTCGCTGTCGTAGGTGGTCGAACGCCCCAGGGCGACGACCTGGTCACCGGCGACGGTGACGGCGCCGAGCCGTTGCGCGCCCTCCCCGGCGAGGCCGTCCTCCGTCTGGGTGTGCGGCTGCCACTTCAGCCCGTCCTCCGAGGTCCACGCGACGCTGTCCCCCTCGCCCGGCGCTCCCTGCCAGCCGACCGCGACCACGCCGTCGGCTGTCGCCGCCATGTCCAGTACGGCCGCCGCCCCTTCGGCGGGCAGCCAGGAGAACTCCCACGAGATGCCGTTGTCCTCCGACATCGCCCCGAAGGCCCGTTGCCCGTCGCCGGTGACGGCGGTTCCGGTGGCGACGATGGTCGTGCCGTGCTGGACCACGTGTCTCAGGCCCGCCGCCGTCGCGCCCTCGGGCAGCACGGGTTTGCGCGCGACCCAGTTGATCCCGTCGGCGGAAACCCAGACCACACCGGTCTCATGGCCGTCCGTACCCGTGCCGCCGACGGCGACGTACCCGGAGGAGGTGACGGAGACGTCGTACAGGCGCACGCCGACACCGCCTGCGGGCAGACGCGCCGCCCGGGTGAAGCGTTTGAGGTCGGCGGTGAACCACAGCACCGGGACGGTCGCGGACGGCCCCCGGTCCTCTCCTGCCAGCACGTAGCCCGACGGGCCCGCGGCCACCGCGTGCGGGGCGAGGAGGTCGTGCTCCGCGGCGGGGGCGAGGGGGCCGGTCGCGGGAAGCCTGCGCCAGGTCGCGCCGTCGGCCGAGGTGACCAGGAGCGGCCCCGTCGAGGAGGCGTCGGTCATGGTGCCGCCGACGGCGAGCCAGCCCTGCCTGCCCCGGGCGACGTCGCTGAGGGCCTGCCGCCACGAGCCGCCGAGAGCCTGTGCCGGGCCCGCGCCCTTCCAGGTGCGGCCGTCCCGGCTGGTCCATATGCCCGCGTCTCCGGCGACCGCGCCGACGGCGACGAATGCGCCGTTCCCGGCGGCGATCCTGGCGGTGTCTCGGGAGGCCCTGGTCAGGCCGTCGATCCGGTCGAGGGCGACGGGACGCGCCTGACCTCCTTCGGGGGCCGTGATGAGGACCAGGCGGTTGTCCACGTCGGCGGCGCGTTCGTCTCCGCCGACGACGAGCGTGCCCTCCTCCGAGATGGCCAGGGCCCGTAGCGAGCCGGGCACGTCGCCCAGGTCGGTGGACCTGCGCCAGTCACGGCCGTCCCTGCTGGTGTAGACGGCGTAGCGTTCGAAGCCGGATTCGGCGACCGCGGCGATTCCGGCGTCCGAGGAGGCCAGACGCCTGACCCCGGAGCCCTCCCGGGCCAGGCCGGTGATGCCGCCGCACCGCTCCCAGTCGTCGCCCCTGGCGGAGCAGTAGACGACGACGTCGCCCTTCGCGTCGCGCCGCTGGATCGGGACGAGCACGAACCCCGAGGAGGAGGCCGCGAGCGCGCCCGCCTCAGGGGTGACGCCCGAGGGCGCGGAACCGGCCCGCGTCCAGGTCTTCCCTCCGTCCGCCGAGCGCAGGACGGCCGGGGAGCCGCTCCGTCCCGGGTCGCCGAGCGCGACCACGGAGTCGCCTCTGGCGACGACCGCCTTGAGCCCTCTGACCTGGTTCGGGGTGCCGAGTTCACCGGCTTCGACCCTGTTCCAGTCCTGCCCGTCGGGGGAGGTCCAGGCCACGGCCCCCGATGAGCCGTCCTGAAGCACTCTCGTGCCGACCGCGACGAACCCGGAGGAGGTTCTGGCCAGGTCCATGATCTTGTCGCCGGTCGTGAACGCGCCCAGTTTCGCCGGGGCCACGGCGGTCCAGGTGGTGCCGTCCTCGCTGGTCCACAGGCCCCGGCCCGCGCCCAGGAGGTCGTTGCCCGCGGCCAGCCAGAGCCCGTCGCCGCCCGCGACCCTGCCCACGGTCGTGGGGCCGTTCTCGTAACCGGCAGGGCCGGTCACCTTGCCCAGCTGCCAGGTCGCCCCTCCGTCGGGGGAGACGAGGAACAGTGGCCTGGGCACGGGGCTGGTCGTGTCGCTGCCCACGGCGACCATGACGGAGCCCGATGAGGCCACGGCGTTGAGCACCTGGCTCGATCCGGTGCCGCCCGCGTCCGCCGGCGGCGCGAAGTCGGTGTCGCCGGGGCTCACCTCGGCTCCGACGAGTTGCAGGCCGGTGGTGAACGGCCCGCCGTTCCAGCTCCACAGCACCGCTCCCCCGCCGACCGCGACGGCCAGTACGGCGGCGACCACGACGGGCACGACCAGGCCTCTGCGCCCGCGGCCGGTCGGGCTCGAACGGCGCAGCGCGGAGGGGGCGGTCGTGGAGCGGTGGTGCCGTCCGCCGGATCCTCTCCTGCCCGGCGGCCCCTCGGCGACCAGCAGGTCAGGTCGGGCCGGCCTGCCTCCGGGGGGACGTCCGAGCCGGTGCACCGGCTCGAGGTCGTCGTCCTCCCCCGGTACGGCGGGCTCGTCCTCGTCCGGTTCCCACGGCTGGGCAGGCGCCTCCTCCTGAAGGTCGTGCCACACGTCGTACGGGCCGGTCCGGTCCTCCTGGGCGGGTTCGGCGGGACTGCGCGGCGGCCCCGAGGCCACCAGCAGGTCGGGCCGGTCGCCACGGCGGCGTCTGACCGGTTCACGGGGGACGTCCGGCTCCTCGGTCTCCCCCCAGGACGGGACGGTCTCCACGTCGGGATCGGGGGCCGAGAAGACCGCGTGGGCGTCGTCGCGCCCCGAGTGGCCGAGGAGCTCCCCGTAGTCGCCCTCTCCGGTCCTCCTGGGCGTCTCGGCCGCCGGGCCGAGGGGGTCGGAGTCGTCGAACCAGGAGGGGCTCAGAAGGTCTCCGTAGTCGCCGTCGCCGGGGGTGTCGTCCCGCTCGCGGGACGGCCCTGAGGCCACCAGCAGGTCGGGGCGCTCGCCGTCCCGCCTGCCGTGCCTGCGCTCGGGCGGCCGGTCCGGCCACAGCTCGGGGCCGGGGCGCTGGTCGGGGTCCGGCGGGCTGCCCGCCGGGGAGGCGTACGGCTGGGTGTGGGCGCGGCGGCGCTCACCGCCCAGGCCCTCGGGGCGGGCTCTGGGGGGCTCGTCCTCCGGGGTCGGCGCGGCGAACGGCGGCAACCTCCATGGGGAGGCGAGCGGAAGTCCTCGGGGATCGTCGTCAGAGGGGCCCGGGGGGAAGTGCTGGATCGTCGGAGGCGAGTCCGGATGCCGCCGGCGTCCGCCTCCGTGCGTCCCTTCTTCGTCCGCCGGCCACTCTCGTGAGCGCGGTTCGTGGGGGCCCGGGGCCACGCTCAGCACCTCCTCGCAGGAAGCCCGTCCAGCCCGGGGTTGGGCACTCCGGACCGTTCCATTCATCTCCGTGACACTCCGTCGCGTCACCGTACGGCCACGGCGAAGCGCAGGAGACCTTACTACTACCCCGTTCCGCGGAAACGATCACCTCCGTGGGGCGGCGGGGGTTCCAACCGTGCACATCAAGAGCAACACGCCGGAGCCCCGATGACGAGACCTCTCTAGTCAGATTTATCGGCGTGACGCCGGAATTATCACTGTCTGTGGCTTTAATTCCGAGATTTCATGACGGGAAAAACCCGCGAGCCGGGAGTCAGGAGGCCGGTGGGGTGAAGGCGGTGGTCCGGATCATCCCCGCCGCCCTCCCCTTGGCCGTCACGACCAACGCCATCTTGCGGGACGCCTCGTCGATCATCTCGTCACCGAGCATGACCGCGCCGCGCCCCTCGACCGTCGTGGAGTGGTCGTAGGCGTCCAGGATCAGCTCGGCCCGGTCGTAGTCCTCCTGGGACGGCGAGAACACCTCGTTCGCCGCCTCGATCTGCGTGGGGTGGAGCACCCACTTGCCGTCGAAGCCGAGGGCCGCGGAGCGCCCCGCGACCCGGCGGAAGCCGTCCAGGTCCCTGATCGCCAGGTAGGGGCCGTCGATGGCCTGCAGGCCGTGCGTACGGGCGGCCATCAGGATGCGCATCAGGATGTAGTGGTAGGCGTCGCCCTCGGTGTAGCCGGGAGGCTGCTCCCCCACGACCAGCGTCCGCATGTTGATCGAGGCCATGAAGTCGGCGGGGCCGAAGACCAGCGTCTCGAGCCTCCTGGAGGCTCCGCCGACGGCGTCCACGTTGACCAGACCCCTGGCGCTCTCGATCTGGGCCTCGATGCCGATCCGGCCGACCGGCAGGCCGTTGGCCTTCTCGATCTGGGTCAGCAGCGTGTCGAGCCAGACCACCTGGGCCGGATCCTCGACCTTGGGCAGCATCAGGCAGTCGAGGAACTCCCCGGCGCCCTCGACGACCTCGATGACGTCCCGGTAGGTCCACTGCGTGCTCAGGTCGTTGACCCGCACGACCCGGGTCCTGCCCGACCAGTCGCCCTCGCGCAGAGCCGCCACGACGTTCTTGCGCGCGCCCTCCTTGGCCGACGGCGCGACGGAGTCCTCAAGGTCGAGGAAGACCTCGTCCGCGGGCAGCCCCTGGGCCTTCTCCAGGAAGCGGGGATTACTGCCGGGCACCGCCAGGCACGAACGTCGCGAGCGCATGACCCAACGCTAGCGGCAGCCCGCCCCGCCGGGGACGACGGGCGAAGGCCGTACATTCGTGCCATGGGAGTGATCGAGGAGGGCGCCAGGAAGTCCGGGGTCCTGTGGCTGTCCCTGGACCGGCAGCGGCTCGCCTGGCACGTGTGGCACGACGGGGCGATCTACCTCGTCACCGGCGGGGACGAGCAGGACCTGCCCCGCCTCGCCGAGGCGGAGCGGGTCCAGGTGACGCTCAGGAGCAAGGACAACGGGGCCCGCCTGGTCGTCTTCGACGCGGCCGTCGAGGTGGTCGACCAGGCCGCCTCCCCCGAGGCGGTCGCCGTGCTGGCCAAGGAGCGGCTCAACGCCCCCGACGCCGCGGGTCTGCCAGAACGCTGGGCCGCCGCCTCCACGGTGGTACGGCTGACGCCCCAGGAGCCCGCCTGAGGCCCGGCTGGGGCCTGCTTCGGGCCCGCCCGGGTCAGCCGACCCTGGCCGGTTCCCCGGCCTCGACGGGGGCGGGCAGGGCCGCGGTGGCGCGCTGGGCCAGGTAGGCGCCGAACAGGACGATGAGACCGCCGACGATCTGGAAGGGGCCGAGCGCCTCGCCGACCAGCACCCAGGCGATGATCGCCCCCGCGATGACCTCGAGCGAGGCGACCGTCGAGCCGACGGCGGCCGACAGGCGGCGCACCGCGGTGACACCGAGGATGTAGGCGGCGACGGTCGCGATGAGGATCATCCACAGCGCCGCGGCCAGCACGGGCAGCGGGTGGCCTCCCGCGGGGGCGACGACCTGGCCGAAGGCCCGCCACGGGATGTTCCACGGCTGGGAGACCGGTACGAGCACGATCGCCGCGCCGACCAGGCCCCAGGCGATCAGGCCGAGCGGGTCGACGTCCCCGCCGAAGCCGTCGCTGAGCAGGAAGTAGCCCGTGCAGCAGGCGGCGGCGCCGAAGGCGAGCAGCAGCCCGAACGGGTCCAGGGCCATGCCCGACCACACCTCGACCACGATGCCGAGGCCGACGACCGCGACCACGGCGCCGACGAAGGCGGCGCGCGGCAGCCGTACCCGGCGGACGAAGCGCACCCAGAGCACGACCAGCACCGGGGCGGTGAACTCGATGAGCAGGGTGACGCCGACCGGCAGCCTGGTGATCGCCGCGAAGTACAGCGCCTGCACCCCGGCCACCGCGACGACCGCGTAGGCCACGAAGAGCGGCAGCCGGGAGCGCGGGATGCGCAGCGCGGCGGGCCGCAGGAGCGCCAGGACCCCGGTGAGCAGCAGTCCGGCCCCGGCCATCCGCACCCAGACGGCCTCAAGAGGGGACAGCCCGGCCGCGCCGAGATATTTGGCCATCGGCCCGGAGAACGCGAAACACCAGGACGACGCGAAGGCGATCAGCAGACCGTCACGCCGCACGGATTCACCACCCATGTAACTACCGTTCGCATACTTTGATGCTGACATATCGTATATGCGCCCAGCAAGGGGACGTCCGAAATGTGAGCGAGCCTTGAACCGCCCCGGCGAGAAGGCGACCTACCCTGCAAATGTGAAGATCTTCATCGCGCGACTCGCGGGAACCCCGGTCTTCGACCCGGTGGGTGACCGGATCGGGCGGGTGAGGGACGTCGTGGTGGCGTTCGCGGGCGCCGCCGCCCCACGCGTGCACGGCCTCGTCGTCGAGGTGCAGCCCAGGCGGCGGGTCTTCCTGCCGATCACCAGGGTCCGCGGCATCGAGGCGGGCTCCGTCGTCTTCAGCGGCCAGATCAACGTGCGGCGCTTCGAGCAGCGGGCCACGGAGAGCCTGGTGATCGGCCAGATGCTCGACCTGGAGGTGCAGGTCGAGGGTGAACGCGTGACCGTCCTGGACCTGGCCATGGAACAGGTCAGACGTGCCGAGTGGCTCATCACCAAGGTCGCCGTCGTCAGGGCGGGCCAGGGACTCGGCCTGCGGCGGCGCGGCCCGGCCAGGATCGTCGACTGGGCCGAGGTCAGCGGCTTCAGCGCGGTGCAGAAGGACCAGGGCGCGGCCGGCCTGCTGGTCGCCTTCGAGACGATGCGCGCCGCCGACCTGGCCAGCGCGCTGCACGAGCTGCCCGCCAAACGCCGCACCGAGGTCGCCGCCGCCCTCGACGACGTACGGCTCGCCGACGTGCTCGAAGAGCTCCCGGAACGCGACCAGATCGGCATCCTGGGCAGGCTCACCCCCCGGCGCGCCGCGGACGTCCTTGAGGAGATGAACCCCGACGACGCGGCCGACCTGCTCCAGGACCTCCCTCCCGAACAGGCCGAGGCCCTGATGGCGCTGATGGAGCCCGAGGAGGCCGCCCCCATCCGGCGACTGCTGATCTACCCGGAGGACACCGCGGGCGGCATGATGACCAGCGAACCCGTGGTGCTCCCGCCGAGCGCGACCGTCGCCGAGGCGCTCGCCCACATCCGCCAGCGGGAGGTCACGCCCTCCGTGGCCGCGCAGGTCTACGTGGCCAGGCCGCCCATCGAGACCCCGACCGGCCGCTTCCTCGGGCTGGCGCACTTCCAGCGGCTGCTGCGCGAGCCTCCCTCGACGCTGCTCGGCGGGGTCGTGGACAGCTCGCTCGACCCGATCAGGCCCGAGTTCACGCTCAACCAGGTGGCCTCCTACATGGCCACCTACAACCTGATGGCGGTGCCCGTTGTGGACGAGCTCGGCCGCCTGGTCGGCGCCGTCACCGTGGACGACGTCCTCGACCACCTGCTGCCCGAAGACTGGCGGGAGCGCAACCACGAACCGGGAGCCGAACATGGTTGACCGTCTCGACCAGCCGAGACAGCAGGGCCTGCGTCTGCGCGCGCACTACGACCCCGAGGCCTTCGGGAAGCTGTCCGAACGCATCGCGCGTTTTCTCGGTACCGCCAGGTTCCTCGTCTACATGACCGTCTTCGTCGGGGTCTGGGTGGTGTGGAACGCCCTGGTGCCGGGCGAGGGGAGGTTCGACCCCTACCCGTTCATCTTCCTCACCCTGATGCTCTCGCTCCAGGCCTCCTACGCGGCGCCACTGATCCTGCTCGCCCAGAACCGGCAGGACGACCGGGACCGCGTCCAGACCGACATAGACCGGGCCGCGGCCGAACGCAACCAGGCGGACCTGGAGTACCTGACCCGGGAGATCGCGGCCCTGAGGATCGCCCTGGGCGACGTGGCCACCCGCGACTACGTCCGCTCCGAACTCCAACGCCTGCTGGAGGACCTCCAGCAACCCCGGCCCCCGGCGAACGACCTCCTCTGAGGGGTCAGTCGTCCGCGGGGAAGAGCTCGGTCAGGGTCGAGGCGCACCGGCGCAGTTCCTCAGGGCCCAGGGTGTCGAGGAGCTGGGCGCGGATGCCCCGCAGATAGGTGGGCCGTGCCTGCGCCAGCCGTACGGCACCGGCCTCGGTGAGCACCGCGAACAGGCCACGCGCGTCGCTGGGACAGGCCTCGCGGTCGACCAGGCCGTCACGCTGGAGGCGGTCGATCAGCCTGGTCAGGCCGCTGCGGGAGAGCAGGACCCGCTCGGCCAGGTCGTTCATGCGCAGCCTGCCCTCCGGTGCCTCCGCCAGATGGGAGAGCACGTCGTAGGAGGCCAGGGCGAGGTCGTGACCGACGAGCAGGTCGGTCTCCAGCGCCCGGGTGACACGCGCCTGGACGCGTTGCAGCACCCTCCAGACCACCAGCTCCTCTGAGTTGACGGCCTCCTTCGGCTCGTCCGCCGTAACGGTCACGCAGTAACCTTAGACTGTTGCACGCGCACCTACATAGAGGATCACCCAGGTGCGGGAGCCCGGAATTCCCGGCGTCAACCTCCGGTTCATACCATGGGTCCGTGACCCCTCCCACTCTCAGCCGGGAGCGGCACGAACTGTCCGTGAAACGCCTGGACGACAATAGACAAGGAGGGACGGCAGCCCCGCCGCCTCATCGCGACGCCCGTTGCCGACACTTCGATGGCACCTACCCCGGAACTGGTCACGGCCGCGCTGGCGACCGTCAACGACCCTGAGATCCGTCGGCCGATCACCGAACTCGACATGGTCAAGAGCGTCGACATCTCCCCCGAGGGGGTGGTGCGCGTCGGAATCTACCTCACCGTGTCCGGCTGTCCCATGCGTGACACCATCACACGCGACGTCACCACGGCCGTCTCCAAGGTCGAAGGGGTGACGGGCGTCCAGGTCGAGATGGACGTCATGAGCACCGAGCAGCGCAAGTCGCTCCAGACGAAGTTGCGCGGCAACCGGGGGCCCGAGAAGGAGATCCCCTTCGCCCAGGCCGGTTCCCTGACCCGGGTGTTCGCGGTCGCCTCGGGCAAGGGCGGAGTCGGCAAGTCCTCGGTGACCGTCAACCTCGCCGCCGCGATGGCCGCCGGCGGTCTGAAGGTCGGTGTCGTGGACGCCGACATCTACGGCCACAGCGTGCCCCGCATGCTCGGCGTCTCCGAGCGTCCGACCAAGGTCGAAGACATGATCATGCCGCCGGTCGCGCATGACATCAAGGTCATCTCGGTCGGCATGTTCAAGCCGGAGGGCAACACTCCGGTGGTGTGGCGCGGCCCGATGCTGGACAGGGCGCTGCACCAGTTCCTCGCCGACGTCTTCTGGGGCGACCTCGACGTCCTGCTGATGGACCTGCCCCCCGGCACCGGTGACATCGCGATCTCGGTGGCGCAGCG
Organism: Streptosporangium sp. NPDC001559; assembly: GCF_042893955.1. Lineage (NCBI taxonomy): Bacteria > Bacillati > Actinomycetota > Actinomycetes > Streptosporangiales > Streptosporangiaceae > Streptosporangium > Streptosporangium sp. NPDC001559. The sequence goes on along the minus strand of NZ_JBIAVG010000003.1, from coordinate 480,663 downwards.
GATGCCCTCTGCCGAGATCCTCGTGGTGACGACCCCGCAGCAGGCCGCCGCCGAGGTGGCCGAGCGCGCCGGTTCGATCGCCGTGCAGACCCACCAGCAGATCGCGGGCGTCATCGAGAACATGGCCTGGCTGCCGTGCCCGCACTGTGACGAGCGGATCGCCGTCTTCGGTGAGGGCGGTGGCCAGACGGTCGCCGACGCGCTCACCCGCACCCTCGGCGCCCGTGTGCCGCTGCTCGGCCAGGTGCCGATCGACATGCGGCTTCGCGAGGGCGGCGACGAGGGCAAGCCGCTCGTGCTGACCGACCCCGACGCCCCGGCCGCCGCCGAGCTGATCAAGATCGCCTCGGGTCTGAGCAGGAGGTCGAACAGCCTCAAGGGCATGCAGCTCGGCATCTCCCCGACCAGGGGCCGCTAGAGCGGGACGTACGGCGGGCCCCAGAGGTCAGGTGGCCTCGGAGTCGTAGGGCGGGAGCTCGCCGTACCCCAGTTCGTCGAAGTCGTCCAGGACGTCGGTCCCCGTGCGGCCGGAGGCGGCGGCGCCTCCGGCGACGCCCGCCGTGGCGCTGCGCCACTCGTCCTCCAGGTCACCGGTGAGGTGCTTGCGGACGAAGTTCTTCGGGTTCAGGTCGGTCGGGTCGAAGTTGGCGAACTCCGGCCCGAGACCGTCCTGCAGGTCCTGCTTGGCGTTGTTGGCCATCTGCCGCAGGGAACGCAGCGTCCTGCCCGCCTGCGCGGCCGCCTGGGGCAGCTTGTCCGGCCCGAAGACGAGGAGCGCGATGACCACAAGCGCCAAGATCTCAGGCCAGCCGAGTCCGAACACCGTGATCTCCTAGCGGGATGACACCAAGGCGGCGCTCCGGACATACGCCCGGAGCCTTTTCCAGACTAATGCCCACGACCCGTGCCCGCACCAGCCCCTCCATCGATCATGAGGGACTGGGCGTGGGCTGCGGGGACGCGGCACCGACGGTCACGACGACGGTCTTCTCCTGGCCGCCACGCTGGAACTTCACCGTCAGCCTCTCCCCCGGCGCCTTGTTGCGGATCAGCGCGATCAGCTCGTAGCCGTCCTGCAGCACGATGCCGTTGACCTCGGTGATGATGTCCCCGGGCTTGAGGCCGGCCTTGTCAGCCGGTCCCTCGGGCTCGACGGGCTTGGTGGCGCCCCTGACCTCGGTGTCGATGCGGACACCGGTGCCCTGGTAGGACTGGTCGATGGTGACGCCGATCCGGGACTTCTTGGCGGTGCCGGTGGTGATCAGCTCCTCGGCGACCCTGCGGGCGTGGTTGACCGGGATGGCGAAGCCGAGGCCGATGCTGCCGCTCTGGCCGCCGACCGACCTGCCGAGGGTGGCGATCGCCGAGTTGACGCCGACCACCTCACCCGCCGAGTTGACCAGCGGGCCACCCGAGTTACCGGGGTTGATGGCGGCGTCGGTCTGGATGGCGCTCAGCCAGGTCGTGTCGGTGCTGTTCTCCTCACCGGCCTGGACGGGACGGTTGAGGGCGCTGACGATGCCGGAGGTGACGGTCCCGCTCAGGCCGAGCGGGGAGCCGATGGCGACGACCGGGTCGCCGACGACCACGTTGTCGGAGTTGCCGAGGGCGATCTCCGGGGCGCCGAAGGTCTCGTCCGGCTTGACCACCGCGAGGTCGGACTCGGGGTCACGGCCCACGACGTGGGCGGAGGTCGACTTGCGGTTGCTGAACTGGATCTGGATCTGGCTGTTGTTCGGCTCCGCCCCGGCGACCACGTGGTTGTTCGTCACCACGTAACCGCCCTTGATCAGGAAGCCGGAGCCGGTGCTCGCGCTCGTGCCCGCGTTGACCGACAGCGAGACCACGCTGGGCAGGACCTTGGAGGCCACGCCCGCGATCGACTCGGGGGCCCTGGAGTTGGAGCCGCTCGGTGCCGTCCCCAGCCGGTAGGACGGGTCGAGGTCGGAGTTGGCCGGGCGGGTGAGCAGGTAGGTGCCGAAGCTGCCCGCCGCGGAGGCCAGCAGCGCGATCACCACGGCCAGTACGGCCAGCGTGCCGGTGCGCGGGCCACGCCGCTCGGTGACGGCCGACCCGCCGAAGGTCCCGTCGTACGGCCCCGGCCCGCCGGGGACCGGAGGCGCGGGCGGAGGTGCCCAGCCCAGCCCGAGCCCGTGCGCCCGCGACGGCGGGGGCGGCTGGTTCCCCGGAAAGCCCGTGGGGGCGGCGAAGACCGCGGTGTCGCGGTAGGTCCTGCCCGATGGGTCTCCCCAGCCGCCGTTGGCGGGAGGCGCGGCCTGACGCCCGGTCCAGTCCTCGTATCCGGGTCCCTCCGGCTCCCTGGCGCCCCAGCGGGCACGCGCCGGAGGCTCACCGAGCTGGCTCCAGCCCTCGCCGTACCCCTGGGAGCCCTGGACTCCGTGGGACCGGTCCACCGGCGAGGGAGGCGGCTGCCCTGCGGGCAGGAACTCCGGCCTGGAGAACTCCGAGGTCGCGCCGGCACCGCCTCTGTCGTCGGCGAGGCCCGACTGCGTACGCCCCTCGGCCTCGTCCGCCTCGTGGGTACGGTTCTCGTCGGTCATCGAATGTTCACCACTCCTCGCCTCGCATGAGGCAACTCACCGGGGGCACCCGGCAATCTTCCCCTGAACGGCATACGAGAGACGTAAAACGCGCCCTATCCGAAGGGATTGACCCAGGAAAGCAGGCGGTGGGCTCCTCTGCCCAGCCGGTTCCACAGGTTCGGGGCGGGTTCGTGGGGCAGTGCCGCGACCGCGGCGTCGACCGTGTCGGCCGGAGCGTCCGCGAAGACGGTGTAGACATGGTCCCCACTGGCCCAGATCGTCCCCTGCTCGGCTGAGTTCCGCATCCAGATCGTATGCCCGTCATGACGCTGGGCATGCCACCCACGGAGCTTTTCCCCATCAAGCACACCAGAGTCCACGAAAACCGACACGACCGACAACCCATCCGAATATCCCAGATACAAGTATCCGGCAGGTGCGGTGTGCGCCGCGAACAACTCAAGGCGGCCGGGCAACTCAGCGGGGAAACGCCACCCCCGGTCCAGGAGCTCGGGCACCTCGCCCAGGTCGAGACCGCCCGGAGCCGGCGCGGGCACGGAGCTCCCGCGCGCCACCGGGTCGAGGGTCAGGTCGAGGAAGCCGCCCACGTGGACGGTCCGGCCCTGGCCGTCGAACAACTCACGGCGCAGCGCCAGGCCCCCCGACTCGTCCAGCCAGTAACGCGCCGCGGGCGTGCCGTCCGTGCGCAGGACGTCCACCAGGTGGGCGACACGGCCACCGGTACGGGTCCTGCCCGCGTCGACCACCCGGTAGTTGCGGGCCAGCACCTCAAGCATCGTCTCCGAGGGGGCGGCCATGCTCCCCGCGGGAGTGCCGGGGTCGACCCAGCCCGCCGTACCCGAGGGGCGTGAGGTCACCGACAGACCCCGCCCTGGGACGTTGCGGACCTCGACCATGGAGGAGAAGGACCCGGAACGGCCCCAGGTCGTGACGTACTGGGTGCCCGAGTAACCGCGCCCCCTGGCCGCGGCGGCCGCCTCACGCAGCAGCCGCAGGCCCGTGTCCTCGTCGCGCTCACCGTGCTGCACAGACTGCTGTACGGCTCGCGCCGGGCTGCCCGCCACCAGGCCCAGCACCATGGCGACCGCCACGGCCAGGCAGGCGGGCAGCCGGATCACGGAGTGGGCGAGAAGCTCGGAGTCGCCGAGCCTCCGTACGGGGCGGTGTTCCTGTGCTGGTTGGCGAACATGTCGACCGGGGGCACACGCGGGCCGGGGTCGGGACCGCCGACGACGAACAGCGTGCCGATGGCGACCGCCGCGGAGGCGACGCCGACCGCGACGTAGCCGACCCTGCGGGCGCGGCGCGTCGATCCGGCTCGCCCGCGCGGCCGGTTGTCCGGCGGCGCGACGGTGTGCATGCCCGGGATCGGCGCCCCGCCGAAGGTCCGCGAGCCGCTGGGGAAAGGCCGCTCACGCGGCGGTAACGGGTCGCCGGGGTCGGCCATCCGCAGCAGGGACATCGTCAGGTCGGCGGGCATCGCGGGCCCGTCGAGCGACCTCAGGCGGCTCTTCAGCGCCCGCATGGCCTCCACCTCGGCCCTGCAGGAGGCGCAGAAGGCGAGGTGGGACAGCGCCCGGTCACGCTCGTGGTGGTTCAGCTCACCGTCGACCAGCGCGGAAACACGTTCTCCAAGATGACTCATGACCACTCCTTGCCAAGCGGCTCGTCGTGACATTCGTCATAACTGCGGCTTCTCATGCGAGTTCCTCCCCGCGGGTGATGGTCGGGGGGAGTTGATCTCCGCGGGGCGCGCGGTGTTCCAGCGCGTCACGCAGCTGAGCCCGGCCACGGTGAATACGGCTGCGGACCGTGCCGAGCTTCACGCCGAGTGTCGCGGCGATCTCCTCGTAGGACAGCCCCTCGATGTCACACAGAACGACGGCCGCGCGGAACTCGGGCGCGAGCGCGTCGAGTGCCGCCTGGATGTCGGGTTCGAGATGGGTGTCGTCGTACACCTGGGCGGGGGACGGCTCGCGGCCACGCAGCCGTTCCGCCGCGTCGTCCGCCAAGCCCTCGAACCTGATGCGCTGCTTGCGCCGCGCCATGTCGAGGAACAGGTTGGTGGTGATGCGGTGCAGCCAGCCCTCGAAGGTCCCCGGAGTGTAGTTCGACAGGGACCTGAAGACCCTGACGAAGACCTCCTGTGTGAGGTCCTCGGCGTCGTGGACGTTACCGGTCAGCCGATAGGCCAGCCTGTAGACGCGCGCCGAATGGGTCCGGACCACCTCCTCCCAGGTGGGAGGTGTCCATTCAGACACGGGAGTATCCGTCTGGTGGTCGAACTCGTCCACCAGCACTCCTCTCTCCGGGACCACCGCTATCGCCATAGTGCCTGGTTTCGTCCCTTCGTGCGCACTCACTACCCTCAGGACCGGCAAAGGCCGCTTAAACCGTGCAACGCACCAGGCGTGACATGAGTTCCCGATCGGGCCTGGCTCCCCTAGGCTGCGACCCAGTTCCTATATGACTCCGTACGGAGAAAGCGGGAAGGAGAGGCCGATGGCAGAGACGCCGACAAGTCCGTTGGAGGCCGCTCTGGCCTATGCCGAGGAATTCCACAGGGAGGACGAGATCCTCTGGGACGCGCGCCGACGCGCCGCGGAGGTCGGGGTCACCCCCATCCCGCCCGGCACCGGCGCCGCGCTCTGTTTCCTCGCCTCGGCCATCAACGCCAAGGCCGTCGTGGAGGTCGGCACGGGATGCGGCGTGTCCGGGCTGTGGCTGCTGCGCGGTATGCGCCAGGACGGCACGCTCACCAGCGTGGACGTCGAGCCGGAGTACCAGCGCCTCGCCCGGCAGAGTTTCGCCCAGGCGGGCTTCCCCGGCGGCAGGACCCGCCTCATCACGGGACGGGCCCTGGACGTGCTGCCTCGTCTGTCCGACGGCGGCTACGACCTGGTCTTCTGTGACGGAGCCAAGCAGGAGTACGCCGACTACCTGGCCGAGGCGGTCCGCCTGCTGCGCGTCGGCGGCATCGTGATCTTCGACAGCGCGCTGTGGCAGCACAGGGCGACCGACCCCACCCGGCGTGACCCGGACGTCGTCGCCCTGCGGGAGCTGGGCAAGCTCGTCCGCGGTGACGAACGGCTGCGCCCCCTGATGATCCCCCTCGGCGACGGCGTCCTGGCCGCCGTCAAACTCGGCTCCTAGCCGTTCTGCTCAGCTCCTGGTCAGCCAGTCGAGCAGCAGGCGCACGCCGTAGCCGGTGGCGCCCTTGCTGAGGAAGCCCTCGTCCGCGGTGCTCCTGCCGACACCCGCGATGTCCAGGTGCGCCCACGGCCGCCCGCCGGTGAACTCGCGCAGGAACAGCGCCGCCGTGATGGAACCGGCGCCGTAGGTCGATCCGGCCTCGATGTTGGCCAGGTCCGCCACGCTCGACTCCAGCGCCGGAGAGTAGTCCTCGATGAGCGGCATCCGCCACAGCCGCTCCCCCGTCTGCGTGGCCGCCTCGGTCAGCTCGGCCGCCAGGGCGTCGTCGGAGGCGAAGACGGCCCCCACGTCCTTGCCCAGGGCGACACTGATCGCGCCGGTGAGCGTCGCGACGTCCACCATGACGTCCGGGTCGAGCTCGGCGTCGGCGTAGGCCAGCGCGTCGGCCATCACCAACCGGCCCTCCGCGTCGGTGTTGAGCACCTCGACGGTCCGCCCGCCGTACTGGGTGATCACGTCGGAGGGGCGCTGGGCCGTACCGGAGAAGGCGTTCTCCGCGGCGGCGACCAGGGCGGTGACCCGCACCCGCGCGCCCAGCGTGGCGAGCGCGCCGACGGCCGCGATGACGGTCGCGGCTCCCGCCATGTCGGTCTTCATGAACTTCATGCCGTCGGACGGCTTCAGGGACAGGCCGCCGGTGTCGAAGGTGATGCCCTTGCCGACCAGGACAACGTGCCTGGTGGCGCCCTGCGGGCTGTAGGAGAGCCGGACCAGGCGCGGCGGGCTGACCGAGCCCTGGCCGACCGCCAGGATGCCGCCGAAGCCCTCGGCGCGCAGCTCGCGTTCGTCCCACACCTTCACGTCGACGCCTCCGGCCGCCTCGGCCCGCTCCGTCGCGCGCTCGGCGAGCCACTGCGGCGTCTTGATCGAGGCCGGGGTGTTGGCCAGGTCCCTGGCGAACGAGACGGCCTCGGCGACCACGGCGCCCCTGGCGACCTCCGCCTCGACGCCGTCGCCGACGAACTCGACCAGGGCCGCGGGGGCGGACCTGGTCTCGCCGATCCTGAAGGTGTAGGTGGCCAGCAGCGCGCCCTCGACGAACGCGGCCACCGGACCCTCCGGCAGCACGGCCCTGACGGAGGACCTGCCCCTGCCCCGCCGTACGACCGCGGCGCCGGCCTTGCGCAGCGCGCCCGCCGAACCGTCACCGACCCCGTAGAGCAGCACCCGGCCGACGCCGTCGCCGTTGGCCACCGGGACCTCGACGACCTCACCGGCCTCGCCCTTGGCCTCGTAGTGCGCCAGCAGGGCCTCGACGGGCAGCGGCAGCTCCACCTCGGGCGCGCGGTCGGCGGAGAAGGGTACGGCGAGCAGCCCTGCCTCCCCGAGCGGCGGCACCCCCGCCGGGACGGCGGCCCCGTGTTCCGAGGGGGCACCGGTGAGCAGGGTGTACGGAGAGATGGGCATGTGGAACTCCAGTCATCAGCCGGGGGACACCGCGGCCCTGGCACGAGCCGCGCTCCGGCGGTCCGGTGGCCAGGGCCGTGTTCGTCGATCGGGGGCGCACGGGCCGCAGTGGCTGTCGTGCTCCGCGAACGAGATCGAGTCGGGGCCCGGCGTCACCGCTGGTCTCAGGCCGGGATCAGACGACGACCTTCTTCAACTCTTCGCCAAGGGCGCTGGCCTCGTCCGCCGAGAGCTCGACGACGAGCCGGCCGCCACCCTCAAGGGGAACCCGCATGACGATGCCCCTGCCTTCCTTGACGACCTCCAGCGGACCATCACCGGTCCTCGGCTTCATAGCCGCCATGCGTGTATCCCTTCCTGCTTCGGGCTCCGGATCTCCGACTGACCCGAGGGTGGCCGACGCATTCACGTCTTCTGTGATGTCCTATTATCCCGTCTCCGCGCTCGGAATGGGAACGATCAGCCCCAGCATCGACTCATCGGGCAATCAAGACCGTCCTTCGCGCTCGGGGACGGCCCCGCGGACATCCGGGCCGTCGCGGTCCGCGGACGGGCCGCGGGACCTCTCACTTCCCTGACCAGGCCACAGAGGTGGCAGGTTACGAAGTGGTCCCGGAGCGGGCGGGACGGGCGCGCGTGGCGGCGCGGAGAATTTACCGGACCGAGACGATCAACTGAACGGCTCGGGGGCCGCCGGGAAGGCGTTCCGGCTCGGCCGGGGTCAGGTCGGGGGTCAGTAGGTACCCCGCACCCAGCAGTCCTCCAGATGGTCGTTGACCAGCCCGATGGCCTGCATCAGGGCGTAGGCGGTCGTCGGGCCGACGAAACGGAAGCCGTTCGCCTTGAGCTCCTTGGCGAGGGCCTTCGACCCGGGCGTCTGGGGAGGCACGTCCGCCAGCGTCTTGGGGACGGGCGCCCCGGGGTCGGCGTGCTTCCAGATCAGGTCGGACAGGTCGACGTCGAGCGCGGCCCGCGCGTTCGCGACGACCGCCTCGATCTTGGCCCGGTTACGGACGATGCCGGTGTCGGCGAGCAGCCGCTCGACGTCGGCCGCACCGAACGCCGCGACGGCGGGGATGGAGAAATCGGCGAACGCCGACCGGAAGTTCTCCCGTTTGCGAAGGATCGTGATCCACGACAGGCCCGACTGGAAGGCCTCAAGGCACAGGCGTTCGAACACCCGGTCGTCACCGGTGACCGGACGGCCCCACTCTTCGTCGTGGTAGGCGATGTACTCGGGCGCGGAGCTCACCCAGCCGCAACGTGTCGGTTCCGTCACCGGGCCTCCTTCACACCTTGCTTCTCCCGCTTCTTGTCCTTCTCGTCTTGCTCGTCCGAGTCCTTGTCGGCGCTCTCCGCGCTCTCGGCGGGTTTGACGGCGCCCGCGGAGATCTCGGCGGGCTCGGCGGACTCCTCAGGGGACCGTACGGTTTCCAGGGGCTCCTCGGGCTTGGCGGCTTCCTCGGCCACGGGCTTCTCGGTTTCCCGAGGTTCCGAGGCTTCCTGAGGCTCTGCGGCCTTGCCGGGTTCTTCGGCCTTCTGAGCTTCCTGAACCTTCTCTGGCTCACCCGCCTCGGCCGCGTCCGCCTCACCGGTCTCCACCGGTTCACCGGCCTCGGAAGGCTTCTGAGCCTTCTGGGCCTCCTGAACGGTCTGGGGCTCGTCCGGCTCCTGAACCTTCTCGGGCTCCATGGCCTCGGCCGTGTCCGCCTCACCGGGCTCCACCGGCTCCTCGGTCTCGGGGTCCGCACGCCGTACCGCGCCCGTGGACTCGGAGAGGGCCTCGCGCATGACCGGCGGGGCCGTGTGGGCGGCGTCGTGGCGGGCCTGGAGCCTGCCCGCGAGCAGTTCGGCGATCTGCTGTTCGAGGACCGCGATCCTGGTGTCACGCTCGCTCAGCGCGTTCACCACGAGGTTGAGGGTCTCGTCGACGCTCTGCGTGTTGTAGCCGACCACGCTCACCGGCAGTTGCAGGGCCATGAAGTCGGCGGCCTCGAGTCTCTTCGGCTCTGGCAGCTCGACCGGGGGGACGTCGGGGGCGAATCTGGCCAGTTCACCACCCCGCCCCATGGAGACCGCCACGACTGCGGCGATGACGGCTAAGGCGGCGAGGGCGAGTACGACCAGCACATACGAATCGTGCCACAACTCCCACTGATCTAGGATCGCCTCATGACCGCTCTCACGGTGCTCACCCCCGGCGACCAGGGCGATCCCTCCTGGGCCGAGGCGAGATCGATCGCCGAGATCGAGAAGTTCGTCCGGGCCGGGCACACCGTCGTCGTCACGCCCGCCGACCTCGCGGGGCACGACGGAGAGGCCGCCGAGCTTGCGGCGGCCTCCGTCTGCGCGTGGGCCGGGGCCAGGGTGTTCCGCACCACCCGCCCTGAGCAGGTGCGGCTCGCGGTCGAGATGACCGAGTCGCTGGCCGGGCGGCGCCCCCCGGCGCTAACCCGCCGTGGCCTCGCCTAGCTCCTCGACGCCCGGCTCCAGGTGTCTGGTCCGCTTCTCCAGGTGCTCGAAGGCCTCCTCGACCGTGGTGGTCCAGGAGATCGCGTCGAAGACGTTGGGCCGGGTGAAGCCCTCCTCGTGCATGCCCTCGATCAGACTCCGCAGCGGAGCGTAGAGCCCCCACGGGTCGAGGAGCACCAGCGGTCTGTCGTGGAGACCGAGAGTCCTGGTCGTCCAGATCTCGAACAGCTCCTCCAGCGTCCCGATGCCGCCGGGCAGCACGAGGAAGGCGTCCGAGCGGGCGTCCATGACCCCCTTGCGCTCACGCATGTCGGTGGTGACGACCAGTTCGTCGGAGTCGTGGTCGGCGACCTCGACATCCACCAGGGCCTGCGGGATCACCCCCACCGTACGGCCGCCGCCCGCCCTGACCGCTCTGGCGACCGCCCCCATGCACGAGACCGTCGCCCCGCCGCTGACCAGGGTGTGCCCGCGCCGGGCCAGTTCGGCCCCGACCTCCTCCGCCAGCGTCAGATACTTCCTGTCGATCTTCCGGTGTGATGCCAGGAAAACGCATATGAACACATCGGAACCATAGTCGTGGCCCGGGATCGCGGGGAAACCCTTATTCGGCGTCGGCGACCGTGCTCCGCGCGGCCTGCTGTCCCTTCCCGAGGCCGCTCGCCCGGTCCCTGTCGGCCTCGACGATGATCCGTACGGCCTCGTCCACCTCGTCGGTCACCTGGATGAGGTCGAGGTCGGCCGGGGAGATCTTGCCGGTGTCCACGAGGGTCGTCCTGATCCACTCGTACAGGCCGCCCCAGAACTCCGTGCCGAGCAGCACCACGGGGAAGGAGGTGACCTTGCGCGTCTGGACCAGCGTCAGCGCCTCGAACAGCTCGTCCAGCGTGCCGAAGCCGCCGGGCAGCGCGACGAAGCCGCGGGAGTACTTCACGAACATGGTCTTGCGCACGAAGAAGTAGCGGAACTCGATGCCGAGGTCCACATATTCGTTCATGTGCTGTTCGAAGGGAAGCTCGATGCCCAGGCCGACGGAGACGCCGCCCGCCTCCCTGGCGCCGCGGTTGGCGGCCTCCATGCAGCCGGGACCGCCACCGGTGATCACGGCGTAGCCCGCCTCGGAAAGCCTGCGGCCGAGTTCCACGCCCAGTTTGTAGTCCGGCGACTCCTGCGGGGTGCGCGCGGATCCGAAGACGGTCACCGCCTCGGGCAGTTCGGCGAGCTGACCGAATCCCTCGACGAACTCCGCCTGGATGCGCATAACCCGCCACGGGTCCATGTGCAGCCAGTCGGCGGGGCCCCTGCGGTCGAGAAGGCGCTGGTCGTGGGTGGAGTCGGAGACCAGGTCACCGCGGACGACCGCGGCTCCCTGACGGCGTTCGGGGCGTGTCTTCTTCATGCCGAACACGCTAGCGCCGCTTCTGGAAAAATCTTGAAAATTCTGGGGGAAAACCGGGAACCGGATTTCTCCGGCGCCACGTCTAACTGCCGAGGGTGCTGCTCGGGACTGAAAGTGGCTTTCCCCGCCAAATGGCCGGCGGGGAAAGCCACTTTCATTTGTGCCCGCGTACCGTGCGGCGCTCAGCCGCGGAGCCAGTCGATCATCCTGCGTTCACAGTCGGCGATCTTCTCCAGCGAGACGTACTCCCCCCGCTGGTGCGCCAGATTGGGGTCGCCGGGGCCGTAGTTCACCGCGGGAATCCCGAGCCCGGAGAACAGCGAGACGTCGGTCCAGCCGAGCTTGGCCCTGGGCGTGCCGCCGACCGCGGCGACGAAGGCCCCGGCGACCGGGTCGGTCAGCCCGGGACGCGCGGCCGGGGCGAGGTCGGTGAAACGGAGCTCGAACCCGTCGAAGACCTCGCGCACGTGCTCCTGCGCGGCGTCGAGGGAAAGGTCGGGGGCGAAGCGGTAGTTGACGGTCACCACGCACTCGTCGGGGATCACGTTGCCCGCGACACCACCGCGGATCGCCACCGCGTTGAGCCCCTCGTGGTATTCGAGCCCGTCCACGACCGGCTGCCTGGCCTGGTAGGCGTTGAGGATCTCCAGCACCGGCATGGCCCGGTGCACGGCGTTGACGCCGAGCCACGACCTGGCGCTGTGCGCTCTCCTGCCCCGCACGGTGATCTCGGCCCTGAGCGTGCCCTGGCAGCCGCCCTCGATCTCGCCGTCGGTCGGCTCCATGAGGACGGCGAAGTCGCCGGTGAGCCAGTCGGGGTGGTCGAGGCTGAGCCTGCGCAGGCCGTTGCGCTCCGCCTCGATCTCCTCGCAGTCGTAGAAGACGTAGGTGACGTCCCTGGCGGGCTCGTCGAGCGCGGCGGCGAGTTTCAGCGCGACCGCGACGCCCGCCTTCATGTCCGAGGTGCCGCAGCCGTACAGCAGGCCGTCCTCGACGTGGCTGGGCAGGTTGTCCGCGACCGGGACGGTGTCGATGTGGCCCGCGATCACCACCCGCTCGCTCCGGCCGAGCCCGGTCCTGGCCACGATCGACTCGCCGTCACGGTCGACACGGAGGTGCGGCAGTGCCCGCAGCGCCTCCTCGACCGCGTCCGCCAGGACCTTCTCGTCTCCGCTGACCGACTCGATGTCCACGATTCGCGCGGTCAGCGCGCCGACGTCCTGTGTGAGGTCCAGCCGCGTACTCATGCGGCGACCCTATCCTCAGCCGATCCTCAGCCGCCCCGGACCCGGCCGTCCGCCGTCACGAAGGGCGATCCCGTTCGCAAAACCTGTGAAACGATAACAGAGCGCGACGGCTCCTCCGGGGCTCGCAGGAAGTGCCGTCGCCTTCCCGCTGTCTGCGATCGGTAGGTTCTTCAGCGTGCGTCGGCGCTTCTCCAAAGGGGTCATCGCGATCGTCGCGATCGTGACCGTGCTCGCCGCGGCCATCACCGTGGGGGTCTTCACCCTGATCAACCGGGTGACGCCGTTCCGGGAGACCGGTGAGGGGTGCAAGATCACCACGCCCGGCGGCACGCTCGAACTGGAGATCGACCAGGCTCAGGTCGCCTCGGTCATCGCGGCGGTCGCCGCCCGCAGGAAGCTGCCGGAACGGGCGGTGGTGATCGCCTACGCCACCGGGATCCAGGAGTCCAAGCTGCTGAACCTGCCCTTCGGCGACCGTGACTCCGTCGGGGTCTTCCAGCAGCGGCCCTCACAGGGATGGGGCACCCCCAAGCAGCTGATCGACCCTGTCTACGCGTCGGGGAAGTTCTTCTCCGCGCTGGTCAAGGTGAAGGGCTACCTCAAGCTGCCGCTCCACGAGGCGGCGCAGCGGGTGCAGCGCTCCGCCGACGGGTCGGCCTACGCCCAGCATGAGGACGAGGGCAAGATCCTGGCGGCGGCCTTCACCGGGAGGGTGCCCAAGGCCGTGCACTGCTGGTTCCCCGAGCCGACCTCGACCCCCAGCACGTCGGGCACGGCCACCACGACGCCGCGTCCCCCCGCTGACAGGGCGATGCGCGGGCTCGTCCACGCGCTCGGCGCCAGCGCCTCGTTCGAGGCGGCGTCCTCGCGTGACGGCTGGCTGAGGGCGAGCTGGTCGGTCGCGCACGCGCAGAAGTTCGGGCTGCGGCGGGTCCGCTACAGCGGCCAGGCGTGGACGTCCGCCAACGGCGAGAACGGCTGGCGGCCCGACACGACCGCCCCAAAGGGCAAGGTCGACATCTCCTAGCCTCGTTTCTGGATGGTGATGGAGCCCGGGGCCAGGGGCTGGGCGTAGGAGGAGGTCCAGGGCTCGTCCTGGGGACGGTCGAAGGAGAGCAGGCGGCCGTCGGAGGCCCGGTAGTCGGCGAAGTCGAGCAGACCGCGTTCGGGCATGAAGGTGACGCCCTCCGAGCGGAAGGCCGCGGTGCCGCGGCCGACGGGGAAGAACTCGACGCCCTCGACGCTCAGTGTGGTCCTGGCCGGGACCATGCCCTGTGTCGGCACCGGCGTCCACAGCAGCACCTCCAGGTGCGGCGCGTCGGAGTCGGAACCGGTCCGTGTCTCGATCGACAGCCACTGGTAGCGGCGGCTGCCGTCGTCGAGGAGGTACTCGGTCCACTCGACGCCCTGCGACGACAGGTACAGGGCTCCCAGGACGCGGGTCCGCACGCCCTGGCAGTCGATCGTGTCGCCGACCTTGATCGTGCGGGGGTCGGGGTAGTCGATGCCGACATGGCCCGCGCTCGGCCTGGCAGGCTCCGCGGCCTGTGCCGCCTGGACGGGGGACTCGCCGGGGGCCCCGGACCCGCGTGGCCTCCTGTCCTGGCGCGTGGTCGCGAACAGCGCGCCCAGCAGCAGAACGAGCGTGACCGCGCTCAGTCCCAGTATCGCGGCGACCTCAGGGGTCATGGCGCGCGATCCTACTGGAGGCGGCTCACCGCCGCACTTATGCGCTCGTCACTCGCGGTCACGGCGATCCGGACGTGTTCCGCACCGGCCCGGCCGTAGAAGTCTCCGGGCGCGACCAGGATGCCCTTGTCCGCCAGTGAGCGCACCTGCTTCCAGCAGTCGGTGCCGTTGGTCGCCCACAGGTACAGGCCCGCCTCGGAGTGCTCGATCCGCCAGCCCGCCGCCTCAAGGGCGGGACGCAGGAGCGCGCGACGGGCCGCGTAGCGCTCGCGCTGCTCGTCGGCGTGCGCGTCGTCGTCGAACGCCACGGCCATCGCCGCCTGGACCGGCCCAGGCATGATCATCCCGGCGTGCTTGCGGACTTCGAGCAGCCGCCCGACCAGCTCCGGGTCTCCGGCCACGAAGCCCGCCCGGTAACCGGCCATGTTGGAGCGCTTCGACAGCGAGTGCACCGCGAGCAGGCCCTCGTGTGAGCCGCCGCAGACGTCGGGGTGCAGGATCGAGATCGGCTGTTCCTCCCAGCCCAGCTCGATGTAGCACTCGTCGGAGGCCACGACGGCGCCGCGCTCACGGGCCCACGCGACCACCTTGCGCAGGTGCTCGGCGGGCAGGACCTTGCCGCTCGGGTTCGAGGGGGAGTTCACCCAGACGAGCGGCACCCGCTCGGGGCCGAGGGAGAACAACCCGTCCGTCGCGTACGGCTCCGCCCCCGCGAGGCGCGCTCCGACGTCGTAGGTGGGGTAGGCCAGCGCGGGGAAGACCACCCGCTGCCCCGGCCCGACACCGAGGAGGGTCGGCAGCCAGGCGACGAACTCCTTCGAGCCGATCAGCGGCAGCACGTTGGCCTGGTCCAGGTTCACCCCGTGACGGCGGGAGAGCCAGCCCGCGGCCGCGGAGCGCAGCCGTTCGGTGCCGTAGGTCAGCGGGTATCCGGGGCTGTCCGAGGCGTCGGCGAGCGCCTGCCGTACGAGAGGGGGCACCGGGTCGACGGGGGTGCCGACGGAGAGGTCGACGATCCCGTCGGGATGCTCCTGCGCCAGCGTCTTGAGCGGCGTGAGCCGATCCCACGGAAAATCTGGCAGGCCGATCACAGCTCTCCCCGCTGATGACTGTCCCCCCGCCTCACCGGCCGGGGAAGGGACCTCTTCGCCCGGGACATCCGGGTGACTGACTCTCGCGGGCGGACGGCGTCGCCCCCCGCCCGCGGGGATGTGTTCTAGTGCTCCTCGGCCTGCGGGGGCAGCGCCGAGACGACGGAGTGGTCCTTGGCGATCTTGCCGATCTTGGAGGCGCCACCCGGGGAGCCCAGGTCGTCGAAGAACTCGACGTTGGCCTTGTAGAAGTCCTTCCACTGGTCGGGAAGGTCGTCCTCGTAGAAGATCGCCTCAACCGGGCAGACGGGTTCGCACGCGCCGCAGTCCACGCACTCGTCGGGGTGGATGTAAAGCATGCGCTCGCCCTCGTAGATGCAATCGACGGGGCATTCCTCGATGCACGCCTTGTCCAGGACGTCCACGCAAGGCTGCGCGATGACGTAGGTCACCTCGGGCTCCTTCTTTTATCCGCACCTAGGCACGACTTCGACCGCGGGTTGCTACGCCCTAGTATTGCCGTGCCCACCAGATGTCTGAAACGGGAGGGGGCAAAAGACGATGATCCTCGGTATCAGTGCTGCCCTCAAAATCACCCTAACCCCTTCCGACGTGGGCAAAAGGGTAACTACCCGGCGTCGCGTTCCTGAGGGTTTCCGTGACGCCGTCGGCGAACTCGAGTTCTGGCGTGACGATCTTCTCGGGGTGCGCAAGCGCGACGGCACGCTCGTTGAGATCCGCCGTTCCGAACTCGTCGCGGCGAAGGTCGTCCAGGGCGGACGGCCCGGCCGGACGTAAGCCGTTCCCCAGTCGTTTCCCAAAAAAGGCCGCGCCTCCTCGACCCACGGCGCGATCACCGAGAGTATTCGGTGAGTGACCGTACGCATCAGCGCCGCCGCCATGATCCTCATCGCCACGACCGCCGGATGCGGCGGCACACAGGCGCAGGACGACGGGAAGCTCCCGCCGATCAAGCCACAGGCCGCCTCCCTGAAGGACGGCTTCTCGACGATGGACCGTCTCGTCGAGGCCGCCAGGAAAGAGGGTTCGCTCACCGTCATCGGGCTACCGCGTGACTGGGTGAACTACGGCGAGATCATCGACACCTTCTCCGACGAGTACGGAATCAAGGTCAACCAGGTGGAGCCCGCGGCCAGCAGCCGCCGGGAGATCGAGGCCGCCGCGCAGCTCAAGCCGGACGTGTTCGACCTGAGCCTGGAGGTCGCGGTCGCCAACGCCCCGATGTTCGCCCCCTACCGGGTGCAGCAGTGGCCGGACGTGCCCGACAACCTGAAGGACTACGGCGGGCGCTGGTACGCCGGATACGGCGGCTACATGTCCATCGGTTACGACCCGCGCAAGGTCGCGACGCCCGCCTCCTACCAGGACCTGCTCAAGCCCGGCTACAGCGTCTCGCTGCCCGGTGACCCCCGGCAGACGGCCGCCGCCTTCAACGGGGTGATGGCCGCCTCGCTCAGCGCGGGCAAGGCCGAGGCCGCCAGGGGCGTCGCCTTCTTCGGCCGCCTGAAGAAGGCGGGCAACCTCGCGGCGAACGAGCGGGCGGCCACCGTGGTCGTCGACTGGGACTACCACAACGCCGAGCGGGCGGCCCACGAGGCGAACGGCTGGAAGGTCGCCATCCCCGGTGACAGCGTGCTCAGCGCGTACTACGTCCAGGCCGTCAACAAGGACGCCCCGCACCCGGCGGCGGCCCGCCTCTGGCAGGAGTTCCTCTTCTCCGACCGGGGTCAGAACCTCTTCCTCAAGGGGTATGCCAGACCTGTCAGAATGGAGGCCCTGCAGATGCGTGGCACCCTGGACACCGAGGCCGCCGCCAGACTTCCGGTGACCAGCGCGAAGCCGGTGATCCTGACGATCCCCGAGACCGACACGGCCAAGACCTACCTCAAGAAGGAGTGGGCGGAGAGGGTCGGTTAAGCCGGAGGCTGATGCGACTGATATGTCGGGACATCTTTGAGGCTCTAAAGTGTCTGGGGAGGACCGATAAGAGGCCGTGGCGTCTCGGAATGTGAGCTGATCGTCTTGCGATACGACACCCCGAGTCAGATGAGGTGGAACGCTCGCGCCTACGACAGCAGCTTCGGATACGTCTCGGCCCACGGCGCTCCCCTGGTCGACCTGCTCGACCCCCAGCCGGGAGAGCGTGTCCTCGACCTCGGCTGCGGCACCGGGCTGCTGACCGCCGAGATCAGCTCACGGGGGGCACGGGTGCTCGGCATCGACGGCTCCTCCGCGATGATCGAGAAGGCGCTCTCCCTGCATCCCGGACTTGAGTTCATCGTGGGGGACGGGCGTGACTTCACGGTCGCGGAGCCGTACAACGCGGTCTTCTCGAACGCGGCCCTGCACTGGATGGGGCGGGAGCCCGACACGGTGATCTCCAACGTGTGGCAGGCGCTGACGCCGGGCGGGCGGTTCGTCGCGGAGATGGGCGGCGCCGGCAACTGCGCCGCGCTGACGGCGGCGCTGTCCACCGCCTGGCGGGAGCACGGGCTCCCCGAGCCCGACCTTCCGTGGTACTTCCCCAGTCCGGCCGAATACGCCACACGGCTGGAGAAGGGCGGTTTCACCCTCCGCCTGCTCGAGTACTTCGACCGGCCGACCCCGCTCGACGAGTGCCCGGGGGGAGCCGCCGACTGGGTGCGAACGTTCGCCGGTTCCCTGATTCAGGGGAAGCCGGTGGAGCTGGTCGAATCCCTGCTGCTTCGGGTGAACGAACTGGCCGCTCCCGCCCTGCGGCGGGAGACCGGTTGGATGGCCGACTACGTGCGGCTCCGCTTCGCCGCCGTACGACGCTGACCAGACCCGATGCGCTGGGGCGATTTGCCAGACTATGGTCTGTTCCATGAGTCTCGTTCCCCGGCGACGAGGAGTGACTCGGGCGGCTTGAGGGGCTGGTGAAGGGAACGGATGAACTTCTGTCTGAGTGACCTCGTGCCGCCGCTCCGCTGGAGCGACGCGGCCACGATTCCACTCTTGCGCGACCAGTCTGAACTGCCCGGCGCGTGGTGGCGCAGCCTGCCCGTCTCCCGGGTGCTGGCCCTGCTCGGTCCCGAGCGGTTAGCCGGAATTCTCGCCGGGATCACCCTGGAGCACTGGCCCGCCGCCGCCGTCGGCGACGTGCTGCCCGCCCTGTACGTCCTGGACCCCGAGGACGCCGACGAACCCTGTACGGCCATCGCCCTCGACCGTGCGGGCTCCTGGGCGGGGCTGCTGGCCCTGACCGGTCACGAGCTGCGCGAGCAGCCCTTCATTCAGCCGCTTCCCGTGCTGAACGCGCTGTTCGGCGCGGTCTTCGCCCGCCTGGCCGCCCCGGGCGTCGCGCCCGCCCGTACCGGTGAGGCCGTCGAGGACGCCCTTACCGGCGGGGCCGTCGAGGACGCCACGGAGAACGCCGAGGACGCCGGGGACGCCGAGAGCAACGGGGACGCCGAGAGCAACGGGGAGGCCGGGGGCACCGAGGGGTCCGGGGACGAAGCCGCGCCGCAGGACGCCCCTGAGGCTCCCCAGGAAGCTCCCCAGGAGGCCCCGCAGGACGACGCCGAGGCCGTACCTGAGGCCGTGTCCGAGGGGTCCGAGGCGGAGCCTGAGGCCGTACCTGAGGCCGTGTCCGAGGACACGCCCCAGGCTCCCGAGACCGCGGAGGAGGCCACGGACAAGGCCGCGGAGAAGGGCGGGGAGGAGCCCGCGGAGGCTTCGGCTTCCCCGGACGCCCCGCCGGCCGTCTCCCGGGCCGCTCCCCCGGCCCCGCCCGAGCCCAAGCCGATTCCCCTTCCCGTACGGCCGAAGCGGACCCCTGGGTCCACACTCCCCAAGCCGCCTCCTCAGGCGGGTTCCACTTCCGAGCGCGGGCTCTTCGAGCCGATGACCGCCGTGAGCCCGGAGACCGGACCCGAGCCGAAGCCCGAACCGGAACCTCAGCCCGAGCTGGAACCTCGGCCCGAGCCGGAGACCGCGCCCGAGCCGGAGACCGCGCCGGAACCGGAGGCCCGGCGGGAGCCGGAACCGGAGCCCGCCGAGCCCGCCGAGCCCGCCGCCGAGCGGGTCCCCCAGCCGGACGACCTGTACGCGCTGCTCGACGGCGCCTTCGCCGACCTCGACGACAGGAGCTGGGCCGTCGCGCAGAACAGGGTGTTCACCGACGCGCCCGCGGCCGTCGAGGCCCTGTCCAAGCTCTTCGCGGTGCAGCCCGAGGTCATCGACGAGGTCGAGACCGCCCTGCGGCACAGGCTCGGCGAGTGGCTCGCCTCGGCGGAGGCGGAGCCGTACCGGGAGCATCTGGCGGAGGTCGGCAGGGCGCTCGGCAAGGCCGCGCCCAAGGCCCGCCTGGCCACGGTCGCGTCCTGGCACGCCCGTGAGCTGCGCTCGCTGGACGTGCCCGCTTGGCAGTTCGTGCTGGCCACCCTGCCCCACCACCGGCTGGCCGAGGACTGGCTCGTCGAGGGGGACATCACCGAACTGCGTCACCTCACCCGCGACGTGATCAGCGGCGCCAAACCCCCGCTGACCATGTCCAAGGCCCTCGACCTGGTCGCCTCCCTGGGCATCCACCACGACGTGGCCAAGGATTGGCTCGCGGGCGTCCCGCAGCTGCGCATCCTCGGCGCCGGGCAGCGTCCTCCGCAGCAGGGGCCTCCACAACAGGGGTCTCCGCCTCCACAGCGGGAACAACCGGCCCAGGAGGACGAGGAGCGCAGGGAGGGCCCGTTCCGCCCGCTGAAGGACGTCTCGCTGACCCGGCGCTGCTTCCGGCAGCCCGACGGGCGCTGGTGGCTCAGGATCGACGTCACCGCCGAGCATCTCCAGGGCGTCGAGTGTCCGTTGCCCAGTGGGTTCGCCGCCTATCTCGGCCTGTCGCCGGGGAGCGCCCGCAGGGTGCAGAGCGCGGTCGGCGAGCTGGGCCTGAGCTGGCAGGAGCGTCCCGTTCTCGAATCACTCAGGACACTCCTTGAGGACGCGGGGGCCAAGCCCGGCGGCCACCTGTTCGTGACGTTGTCCGACGAGGGGGTCCTGCGGGCCAGGCACCTGCCCGCGGCGGGCGGTGACACGGAGCCGGTCGCGCGGGCGCTGCGGCTGGTCGGCTACACGGCACCCGGCGGTACGGCGGAGCAGGCGGCCAGGGTCATCGCCACCCGGGTCGGCATGACCGGGCAGGTCGGCCTGCCGGACCTGCTCGCCCGGTTGAGAGAGCGTGGGGACCGCGACCTGTTGTCCCTGCTGGCCTAGCCCATGCCCCGACTCGCGATCTCCCCGGACTTCCCCGCCGAACTCGGCGCGCTGGCCCAGCCCGCGCGCCGGGACGCCGTCGTCGCGGTACGCCGCTTCATGCAGAACGTGGCGGGGGCTCCGCACCCGGAAAGGGTCAGGGGGGCCAGGGACCCCAGGGTCGTCACCCTCAGGCTGGCCGAAGGCCATCGCGGCGTCATGGTCAGGCACCGGGACGTCCACTGGCTGCTGACCGTTCTGCCGGAGACGGAGGCCTGGGCCTACGCGAGGCGCCATCGCTTCAGCGTCAACACCGCGCTCGGCGTGGTCGAGATGTGGGACGCCGAGGCGCTCGAACGGATCGAGCCCGCCGTGCTCAGGGCGGCCGGGGCGACCTCGGTCCGGCTGTTCGCCGACACCTGTGACACCGACATGGCCGAGCTCGGCGTCGAACGCGGGCTGCTCGGCCTCGTCAGGCAGATCACCGACGAGCTGACCCTGGAGGCGCTCGAACCCCTGCTGCCCGCCACGCAGTACGCCCCACTGGCCGCGCTGGCCAGGGGTGAGTCGATGGCCGGGGCCTGGCGGGAGCTTGAGACCTGCCGGGCGACCGCGCCCCCTTCCGGGCCGATCGACCCCGACGACCTGACCGCCGCGCTGCTGCGCAGCCCCGACCGTGCGATCTTCGTGGGCAGCCCGCGTGAGCTGAACCACGTCCTCGACGCACCCGCCTGGTGCGTGTTCCTCCAGCCGACGCTGCACCGCCTGGCCCGCTGGGAGACCCACGAGCAGCCGACCCTGGTCACCGGCGGGGCCGGGACGGGCAAGACCCTGCTGGCCCTGCACCGGTCGGCTTTCCTGGCCAGACGTGGCGCGGGCCAGATCCTGCTGGTCACCTTCTCCCAGCGGCTGAGCGCCGACCTCGCCTCCCGTCTCGACCTGCTGATCGAGGACGAGGTGACCCGTAAGCGGATCGAGGTCGGCAACGTGGACCGGCTGGCCCACCGCATCGTCGCCGAGGCGGAGGGACGGGCGCCCGCGCTGGCCGGGGCCGCCGAGGTGAACGCGCTCTGGCTGGAGACGGACACCGGTCACAGCCCGGCCTTCCTGCTGCGCGAGTGGGAACAGGTCGTGCTGGCGCAGAACCTCAGGACTCTGCAGGAGTATCTCGACGCCCCCAGGTCGGGCCGTGGCGTCCGGCTCTCCGCCGAGGAGCGGACCGAGGTGTGGGGGGCCGTCGAGCACGTCACCCTGCGGCTCAAGGAGCGCGGCAAGCGCACCCTGCTCCAGCTCGCGGGCGACGCCTGCCAGCTGCTCGGCCGTACGACCGGGGACCTGCTGGCCGACAGCGCGCCGCGGCGGGAGCCGTACCGGCACATCGTGGTCGACGAGGCGCAGGACCTGCATCCGGCGCAGTGGCGGCTGCTGCGGGCGGCGGTGCCGTACGGGCGGGACGACCTTTTCATCGTGGGCGATCCGCACCAACGGATCTTCGACACCCGGGTGACACTCGGTTCGGTGGGAATCGACGCGATCAGACGGCGTCTGCAGGTGTCGCACCGGCTTCCACAGGAGATCCTCTCCTGGGGCGTGCGGTTGCGCGGCGGCGGCCCCGCGGACGGCCTGGTCGACGGAGTGCAGGAGCTGTACGGCTTCCGCGCGACACGGAACGGGGCGCGTCCGGTGGTCCGTGCCTACGATTCACCGGAGGAAGAGCTGACCGGTCTGGCCACACAGGTGGGACAGTGGATCCAGGAGGGTGTGCCACCCCAGGAGATCGGGGTGGCCGCCAGGACGGCGGGCCTCGTGCGCGACGCCCGTGACGCCCTGCGCGAGCTGGGGGTGAGGGTGACGACGTTGCACGGCATGAAGGGCCTGGAGTTCCGCCGGGTCGCCGTGATCGGAGTCGCCGACGGTGTCGTGCCCGCTCCCGACTCCCTCACCCCGGCCGAGGAGGACCCGACCGCGCGGGCGCACGACCTCCAACGGGAGCGTGGCCTGCTCTATGTCGCGTGCACCCGGGCCAGGGAGCTTCTTTACGTGTCCCACTCCGGACGAGCAAGCCCCTTTCTCCCGACCTAACGACATACTCTGAACTGCGGATATATTCCCCTTTGCCGGTTGGACCTCAATGAACCTCAGCCTGAGCGACATCGCGCCCCCCCTGCGCTGGACCTCTCCCGGCCAGGTAGCGCCGATCGCAACCGACCCCCGTCTTCCCGAGGCGTGGTGGCAGGCGCTCCCGCTCGATCGGGCCTGCTCGACCATCGGGACGTCCGAGGTCGCCGGACGCCTGGCCGACCTCGCCCTGACGTGCTGGGGCCACCTGATGCTCGGCGACGTCCTGCCCCTGCTCAGGTTCTCCGACCCGGCTTCGAGCGTCAGCACGCCGGAGGGCCTGGGACGCGAGGTGGTGCACCGGATGTTCACCGGGGTCATCGAACGCCTCCTGGAGCCCGTCACCGAGGAGAGCGTCGGCCAGACGCGTCCCACCCGCCCGGACCGGCCGCTGCCCGAGCTGATCGACGAGGTCTTCGCGACCCTGGACGAGCGGCAGCGGGCCATCGCCAGGGACCGCCTCTACGCCTCGCAGCGGGCCACGCTGGACGACCTGGCCCAGCGTTTCTCCGTGACCAGGGAGCGCATCAGGCAGATCGAACGCGACCTGCGCGACCACGTCGAGGCCTGGCTGACGAGTGAGGACGCCGCCCCGCTGGTCGGGCACGTCTCCTGGCTGCGTGGCAGGCTCGGCTCCGCGGTGCCCGCCGACGACCTGGCTGCCGCCGTCCCGTGGCACCGCAGCGACCTGGCCACGCTGGGCATCCCGTCCTGGCGGTTCGTGCGGACCCTGCTCACCGGCTACGACCAGGTGGACGGCTGGCTCGTCGCGGGCGGCGCCGACGAGCTGCGGGAGAAGACCAGGCAGCTGTTCACCGACGGGCCGCGCCCCCTTGAGGAGGCCGTCTCGCTGGTCAGCCAGCTCGGCATCCGCGAGGACGTGGCCGAACGCTGGCTCATCGCCGTACCCCAGTTGCGGGTGCTCGAAGGGCATGTGGTGCCCTGGCCGCGCAGCGTCAACGACAAGGCCGAGGCGGTGCTCGCGGTCGCGGGCACCGCGCTGACGCCCGAGGAGATCCAGGAGCGCATCGGCGAGGACTACAGCCTGGTCGGCATCCGCAACCAGCTGACCGCCGACGACCGCTTCCTGCGCCTCGACCGCAACAAGTACGGCCTGGCCAGGTGGGGCGGCGAGGAGTATCTCGGCATCCGGGAGATGATCGCCAGGGAGATCGAGCGGGCCAACGGCGAGGCCTCGGTCAACACCATCGTGACGAACCTGACCTCGCGCTACGACGTGAGTGAGAGCTCGGTGCGCGCCTACGCGGGCGGCCCCGGGTTCGAACGCACCCAGCGCGGCTGGATCAGGGTCGCGGGCTCCGAGCAGTCGGACTACCAGCCCCGCAGGGACGTCTCCTCGACCAGGCGGTGCTTCCGCAGCCGTGACGGGCGCTGGTGGCACCGGGTCGACGTCAACGCCGAGCACCTGCGCGGTTCCGGCTCCCCGCTGCCCACCGGGTTCGCCGCCTACCTGGGCATGGCCCCCGGCGGCCAGCTGACCGCCTCGACCCCGTCCGGCGACGTGGTGGTCAGCTGGCACAACCAGCCGACCATGGGCTCCATCCGCCCCATCCTGGTGGCCGCGAACGCGGCGGAGGGCGACCACGTCTTCCTCACGGTCTCCGACGGGGGTGAGCTGCTGACCCGCTACCTGCCCTCGGCGGCGGCGACCCTGCCCCCGCTGAACCGGGCCCTGCACCTGATCGGCTACACCGCGCCCGTCGCCTCGGAGGCCGAGGGCATCCGCCTCATCGGCGCCCGCATCGGCCTGCCGGACGGCTCTCCGAAGGAGGATGTCGGCGCCCGGCTGCGTGACCGGGGTGATCGCGACATTCTCGTCCTTCTTGAGGGGGCCGTCTGAGGCGTCCCGTAGGCTCGAAGAATGCTACGGCTGTATGACACGCGGCACCGCCGCGTCGAACCGGTCCTCCCGCAGGGCGCCCGTTCGATGCGCGTCTACGGCTGTGGTCCGGCCGCCGGGCGTGTGACGCATCTGGGCGACCTGCGCGCCGGTCTGCTGGCCGACCTGGTCAGGCGGGTGGTGGAACGGCGGGGCGTCCGGGTCGTCCACTGCCTGGGCTTCACCGATCTGGGCCGCCTTCCCGCCGGCCACGGGGCCGAGGGGCGTGGCCGGCGCGACTCGTTCGAGGCCGAGGCGCTCGCGCTGAACGTCCATCCGCCCCAGCACTCCCCCGAGGTCTCCGAGACCGTCGGCCCGGTGATCGAGATGATCGCCGGGCTGATCGAGCGGGGGCACGCCTATCCGGCCTCCGACGGATCCGTCCTCTTCGACGTCACCTCCTTCCCCTCCTACGGCGAGCTGTCCGGCAACCGTCCCGAGCGGCTACGGCCCCGCGCCGGGGAGGCCGGCCCGCGCAAGCGGCACCCCGCCGACTGGGTGCTGTGGCGGCCCACCGAGGACGAACCCGCCTGGCTGGCACCGTGGGGGCGGGGGGTGCCGGGCCGCCACATCGGGTGCTCGGCCATGGCCCTGGGCTCCCTCGGCGAACGGATCGACCTGCACGTGGGCGGGATCGACCTGTGCTTCCCCCACCACGAGAACGAACGCGCCCAGTCGGACGCGGTCACCGGGCACGAGGTGGTCGCCCACTGGGCCCACTCCGGTCACCTGCTGTTCGACGGGCACGAACTGGACGGACGCGCGGGCGGAGCGTCGGCGCTCGGGGAGGTGGCCCAGGCCGGTCTCGACCCGCTGGCCGTACGGCTGGCGCTGCTCGAACACCGTCACCGCGGGCGGCTGGACCTCACCTGGGAGGCCCTGCGCGTCGCCGACGCCACGCTGCGGCGCTGGCGTTCGCGGGTGGCCGGGTGGGCGGAGTCGCCGAGCCGCCCGATGCCCTCGGGGCCGGTCTCCGCGATCGAGGACGCCTTCGACGACGACCTCGACACACCGCTGGCGCTGCGCCTGCTGCGCGCGCTCGAACGCGACGAGGCGGTCGCGCCCGGCGCCAGGCTTGAGGCGTTCCTGCATCTGGACCGTGTCCTGGGCCTCGACCTGTCCTGTGGGATCGGCCGCTCCGAGAGCCTGCCGCCGGGCGCGGCAGAGCTGCTCCAGCGGCGCCCGAGGGCGCGGGAGGCCGGAGACTGGGCCGCCGCCGACCGTCTCCGCGCGGAACTGGCCGGTCTCGGGGTGCTCGTCCGTGACACACCCGAGGGACAGGACTGGTCGGTGCGGCCCGCCTGAAGCCGTTTGTCGGTGGCGACCGGTAGCGTCCCGATCATGAGTGACAATGGCGTTGTCGTACGGTCGGCCACGGCCGCCGACCTCGACGGGGTCGTGGCGTGCAGCGCGGCCCTCTTCGCCGAGGACGCCGGCAGGCGTGACCCCTCTCTCGACGTGAACTGGCCGAAGGAGCACGGCCCGGTCCACTTCGCCGCCGCGCTGGGCGACCCGGCACGCCTGGTGATGGTCGCCGACGACGGGGGCAGGGTCGTGGGCCACATGACCGGCTCGCTGTCGGGGCCGACCCCGATGCGGCCGGTCGCGGTCGCGACGCTGGGCAGCATCTACGTGCAGCCCGCCTACCGGGGGCAGAAGATCGGCAGCAGGCTGGTCGCCGAGTTCAGGACGTGGGCCGGGGGCAACGGCGCGCAGTACGCCGGGGTGACGGCCTACGCGGGCAACGAGGGGGCGATCCGCTTCTACCAGCGCAACGGCTTCGCCGCGCGCTCCGTCGTCCTGGAGACACCGCTCTGACCCACCGTTGTCGCCGATGACCGACCGTCACCGTCCTCCTTGAGCCGTTCCACCGTCTTTTTCCCACCTCGCCACGGGTTTTCCCCCGTTGCGCCCGGAGCCGTCACGCGGTTCCCCGGGGGTCGCGGAGGTGGAAGCGGCGTTCTGACGTGCGAAGAGCTGCCAAACTTGTTCGAGCACGCCGCCTAGGAGGTGTTTGTGAAGTTCCGGCCATATGCCCGGATGCCCCGACCGCTCATGTGGCTCGCGCGGGTGGTGACCACCCTCGTGGTGCTCTGCCTGGCTCTGGCCGGAGCGGGGGTGCTGGCCGTACGAGCGTCGTTCCCGCAGGTGTCGGGCGACCTCAAGGTGAAGGGCCTGACCGGAAAAGTCACCGTATATCGCGATAAAACAGGGGTGCCGCACCTCTATGCGGACTCCTCGGAGGACCTGTTCCTCGCCCAGGGCTACGTGCACGCCCAGGACCGGTTCTTCGAGATGGACTTCCGCAGGCACGTGACGGCCGGACGCCTGTCCGAGATGTTCGGCCCCTCGACGCTCCCCCAGGACAAGGCCATCAGGACCATGGGCTGGCGGCGGATCGCCGAACGGGAGCTGCCGATGCTCTCCGAGCAGACCCGCCGCTACCTCGACGCCTACGCCAAGGGCGTCAACTCCTGGATGGAGCAGCACGAGGGCGCCCTCGGCAAGAGCCTGGAGTACGGCCTGCTCAAGCTCACCAACTCCGGCTACCAGCCGGAGCCGTGGACCCCCGTCGACTCCGTCGCCTGGCTCAAGGCCATGGCCTGGGACCTGCGCTCCAACCTCTCCGACGAGATCGGCAGAGCGGTGGCGGCGAGCGAACTGCCCCGTGAACGGGTCGAGCAGCTCTGGCCCGGCTACCCCTTCGGCGCGCATCGGCCGATCGTCACCAAGGGCTCGGTCACCGACCACGGCTTCGACCAGGCCCAGGAGCCGCGTGGCGCCTCACCCCACCCCGAGGAGGGTGCCGACCCCACGGCGCTGACCGGGGCCGCCGCGACCGTCGCCGCGGTACCGAGCCTGATGGGCGACCCCAAGGGGGGCAACGGCATCGGTTCGAACTCCTGGGTCGTCGGCGGCGCGCACACCGCCTCGGGCAAGCCGCTGCTGGCCAACGACCCGCACCTGGCGCCGGGGATGCCCTCGATCTGGTACCAGACCGGGTTGCACTGCCGTACCAAGAGTGAGCGGTGTTCCTTCGACGTCACCGGGTTCACCTTCTCCGGGCTGCCCGGCGTGATCATCGGGCACAACGACCGGGTCGCCTGGGGGTTCACCAACCTCGGCCCCGACGTCGCCGACCTGTATCTCGAACGGGTGAAGGACGACTACTACCTGTTCATGGGCGAGTGGCGGCCGCTCACCACGAGGACCGAGAAGATCGAGGTCGCGGGGGGCGATCCGGTCACGCTCACGGTGCGCGAGACCCTGCACGGGCCGATCATCTCCGACGTCATGGGCGACGCGAAGGCCGCCCTGCCCGGCGCGGCCACGGTCTTCAGGGAACAGGCGGACGCGGTCGCCCTCAAGTGGACCGCACTGGAACCCGGCAGGACCGCGGACGCGATCTTCGACCTCAACACGGCACGTGACTGGCCGAGTTTCAGGGCGGCGGCGAGCAAGTTCGAGGTTCCCTCGCAGAACATGGTCTACGCCGACGTGGACGGCAACATCGGCTACCAGGCGCCCGGCCGCATCCCGGTCAGGACCAGGGGCGACGGCACCTGGCCCGTCCCCGGCTGGACCGGCGAGTACTCCTGGCAGTCGACCATCCCCTTCCAGGACCTGCCCAGCGCCTACAACCCGCCGGAGGGCTACGTCGTGACCGCGAACAACGCGGTCGTCGATCCCGGGCGCTACCCGCACATGCTGACCAAGGACTGGGCGTACGGCTACCGCTCCCAGCGCATCCTCGACCGCCTTGAGGCCGAGATCGCCAAGGGCAAGGTGGGCGTCGAGACCATGGGCGCGATCCAGCAGGACACCGGCAACGGCCTCGCGCCCTTCCTGGTGCCCCGGCTGACGGCCCTGAAGGTGGCCGGAGACCCGGCACGCGCCCTCGACCTGCTGCGTTCCTGGGACGGCTCGCAGGGCGTCGACTCGGCCCCCGCGGCGTACTTCAACGCCGTCTGGCGGCACCTGCTCATCGAGACCTTCAACGACGACCTGCCGGAGGTGGCCTGGCCGACCGGTGGCGACCGGTGGTTCGAGGTGGTCCGCGTCATGCTCGACCGGCCGGAGGACCCGTTCTGGGACGACACGCGGACACCGCAGCGGGAGACCCGCGACGACATGCTGCGCCGGGCCATGGCGCTCGGCTACGACGAGCTGCGGCAGCGCCTGGGCGAGGACGTCAAGGCGTGGCGCTGGGGTGAGGTGCACACGCTCACCCTGACCAACCAGACCTTTGGCTCCTCGGGGATCTCCCTGGTCGAACGGCTGTTCAACCGCGGCCCGTTCCCGGTGCCGGGCAACGACGACGCGGTCGACGCCGCGGGCTGGGACGTCCAGGAGGGGTACGAGGTCAGCTGGCTGCCGTCGATGCGGATGGTCGTCGACCTCGCCGACCTGGACAGGTCACGATGGATCAACCTGACGGGCGCCTCGGGACACGCCTTCCACGACAACTACTGGGACCAGGCGCCCCTGTGGGCCGACGGCGGGACGACGCCGATGCTCTCCCGCGAGGAGTCCGTAAGAAAGGCCGCCGTCGACACCCTGACCCTCCTGCCGTGACCCGGTTCACGGCAGGACCCGGGACTCGCCGACGGCCAGGTCCCACAGGTCGGCGCGGTCCCTGCCCGCCGCGGTCCATGCCGCGCGGGCCTGTTCGACCGGGGCCAGCAGCGGCTCGCCGGACAGCAGGAAGGTGCCCCAGTGCATGGTCGCCATCCGCCGCGCCCCGACGTCCGCGCACGCCTGTACGGCCTGCGCCGGATCGACATGCGAGTTCTTCATGAACCAGCGGGGTTCGAACGCGCCGACCGGCATCAGGGCCAGGTCGATGCCCGTCGGATAGCGCTCCCCGATCTGGGTGAAGCGCTCGCCGTACCCGCTGTCCCCGGCGAAGTAGACCGTTTGGTCCACGGTCCTGACGACCCAGCCGCCCCACAGCGTCCTGCAGGTGTCGCTGATCGACCTGCGGCTCCAGTGGTGGGCGGGGACGAAGTCGAAGAAGACCTCGCCGATCTTGGTGCTCTCCCACCAGTCGAGTTCGACGACGTCGGTGAAGCCCCGCCGGGTGAACCAGGGCCTCAGTCTGGCCGGGACGAGGACGGGGGTGTCCCGGGGCAGGCGCCGTACGGTCGGGGCGTCCAGATGGTCGTAGTGGTTGTGGCTGATCACCACGGCGTCGATCCTGGGCAGGTCCGTCCAGGCGACGCCGGGCGGGGTGAGCCTGGGCCTGCCCCCGGGGATGCGCCTGGCCCAGACGGGGTCGGTGAGGATCGTCAGGCCGCCCATCTGCAGGACGTAGGTCGCGTGCCCGACCCAGGTGACCACGGTCTCGGTCGCCGTCGGCCTGGGCAGCCCGTTCCTGGTCACCGGGATCAGGTCGGCGTCCCCGGTCTCCGGCCGGAACCCGCCGTGCCACATGGCGGCGAGCAGTTCCTGGAAGGCGGGCAACGGAGAGGTCAGCCGGTCTCTGAAGCTACGTGGCCACGCCCGTTCCGGCGCGCGCGGCGAGATCTCAGGCTGGATCGTCTGAGACATGGGTGACCCCCTTGGCAACCACCGGTCCGGGCGATGATCCCTATATGAGGTGATTTATTCCCATTAAGGTGACTTAAGCCGAAACCGCCAGGGCGATTTACGGGTCCAGTTCCCGTCTTCCAGGTTCGCGAGGCACTCGGACGCGCGCGGGTCCCAGCCGCAGGCCGGCGCCCCGGCCTGGGCGGTGCTGCCGCCGGCGGCCGTGGTGGTGGCGGTGGTGCCGGTGCCGGCGGACGCGGGCGCGGTGGACAGCGCCAGGGCCGCGAGCGTTCCACCGATCGCCGTGAGGATTCTCGTACGCACACCTTCGTATGCCGGCTGGAATTTCGTCGAAACCGTCCACCGGACGAAATCCGGATCCACCGTGATCCCTGCCAGACGACAAAGATTCACCGCCGATCTCTTCCGCTTTCGCGGAAACCTAAAATCGCTTCCTGAACCACCACGGCGATTTACGGATGTAGTTGCCGTCCTCCAGGTTCGCGAGGCGTTCGAAGACGTTCCATGAGGAGGGGTCGCCGCAGACGAGCACCGAGACGGCCACCGCCACGACGTACAGCGGAAGCATCGGCAGGCCGGCGCAGAACATGTACTGCGAGGCGTGCCTGCCCTCGTGCCTGACCAGGGGCTCGGTCAGGCTCCCCTCCGGCGACCTGGTCAGCACCACGTTGCCGACGGTGAACGCCCCGGCGACGGGGAACGGGATGCGGTAGCCGTAGGCGAGGATCAGCCCGTCCGGCCCCGCCCTCCTCCTGGCACCGCCCAGCCGTACCAGCAACAGTCCGAGCGGAGTGGACAGGTTGAGGTAGTTGAGCGTGCGCCGTACGCGATGCAACCGCCGCATACCAGGATTGTGCGCCGCCGTGCCGCGGGGAGCCAACGGCTTTCCGGTACGGGAGATGACCAGATGGTCTACCTCGTGACCGTTGGCGAGTCCGAGGTTACGATTTTGCCAAACCCGACTTGTACGGCCGTTTGTGTCTGGTGGTGGACATATGACGACCTGCCCCTCAGGATGCTTACCCATCCCGGTGGACGCGCCGCGTTTCCCCGGGAGCCCCCTCGCACGACATGAAGATCCGACGCCGTCACACGCCCGCCCGCGCCGGGCGCGTGACCGGTGATCCCCCTCCCGTTCTGGGACGAGCGGGGAAGGCGTCCCCTGCGCGTACGGCTCGGCGCCGTCGAGGTCATGGCGATCAGCGAGGCCGACGTGCTCGACCTCGTCTCACACGCCTGGCGGCTGCGACGCGGTGGCGCGATCGTCACCGCCAACGTGGACATCCTCCGCGCCGCCGCCCGTGACCCCGCCCTGGCGGACCTGATCACCTGTTCCGAACTGGTCGTCGCCGACGGCATGCCGGTGGTGTGGGCGGGAAGACTGGCGGGGCTGCGCTTCCCCGGCCGGGTCACCGGCTCCTCGCTCATCCACACCCTCACCGAACGCGCCGCCCGCGAGCGGCGCTCGGTCTACCTGCTCGGCGGGGAACCGGGCGTTCCCGAGCGTGCCGCGCTGGCGCTCACCACCCGCTACCCCGGGTTGCGCGTCGCCGGAGCCCACTCGCCTCCCTTCGGGTTCGACGCCACCGCGGAGGGCGTGCGCGGGATCGTCCGCCGGGTGATCCCGGCCGCTCCCGACCTCGTCCTCGTCGGGCTGGGCTTCCCCAAGCAGGAACGCCTCATCCACGCGCTGCGCGCCGAGCTGCCCGACGCCTGGTACGTCGGCTGCGGAGCCGCGATCCCGATGGCCGCGGGACAGTTCCGGCGGGCGCCGCGGACGATGCAGCGGGCCGGCGCCGAGTGGCTCTACCGGCTGGCCCAGGAGCCGCGCCGCCTGGCCGGGCGCTACCTGCGCGACGACCTCCCGTTCGCCCTCGCCATGCTCGCCGGTGTGGCGTTCCGGCGGGTGACGGCCGGGCGGTCCCGTTGAACCGTCCCTTCGGAAACCGAGCAGAAACGGCCCCCGCATGAGAGCCCCCGACTACATCTGCTTCGCCGCCCAAGACTGGTGGTACCACAACCAGGCGCACTCGGACTTCCAGCTCATGCGCTCGATCGCCGCCGACCGCAGGGTCCTGGTGGTCAACAGCATCGGGCTGCGCATGCCGACGCCCGGCAGGTCGACCCAGGTCGTCCGGCGCGTCCTGCGCAAGCTGCGCAGCGTCGCGATGCTGGTCAGGCGCCCGCTGCGCGACCTGCCGAACTTCTTCGTGATGTCCCCGCTCCCCCTGCCCCTGTACGGCTCGGCCACGACGCGGCGGCTGAACGCGTGGCTGGTCAGGACGCAGGTGCGCGCCGTGTCCTGGATGCTCGGGCTGCGCACCCCCGTGATCATGGTGACCCTGCCGACGGCCTGGGACGCGGTCAGGCCGATGCCCAGGCGGTCGCTGGTCTTCAACCGCTCGGACCAGCACTCGGCCTTCCCCGAGTCCGACCGCCGGGTCATCGAGGTGATGGAACGCGACCTGCTCAGGAGCTCCGACCACGTGGTCTACGTCAGCGACGTGCTGATGGAGGGTGAACGCGAGCTCACCGGGTCACGGGCTCACTTCCTCGACCACGGGGTGGACACCGAGCACTTCCGGCGCAGGCCGGTGAACCGGCAACCACCCGACCTGCGTCGCGTCCCCGGTCCCCGGGTCGGCTTCTTCGGTTCGCTCGACGACTATCTGGTGGACTTCGACCTGCTGGAACGGGTGGCCACCGACCTGCCTGACGTCTCGCTCGTGCTGGTCGGCGACGCCAACGTCCCCATGGGGCGCCTGACCCGCCATCCCAACGTCCACTGGTTCGGCAGGCGGCCGTACGAGGAGGTCCCCGCGTACGGGTCCGGGTTCGACGTGGCGCTCATGCCGTGGCTGGACAACTCCTTCGTCAGGCACTCCAACCCGATCAAGCTCAAGGAGTATCTCTCGCTCGGCCTGCCGGTGGTCAGCACCGACTTCCACCAGATCAGGCACTACGCCGACCGGGTACGGATCGCCGCGGACCCCGCCGGATTCGTCGAGGCCGTCCGTACGACCCTGCGCGAGGGCGGCCTGCGGTCCGCCGAGGAGTTGCGCGCCTCGGTGCTCGACGCCTCGTGGTCCGCCCGCGCCGCCCAGCTCAAGGCCCTGGCCGAGACGCCGGGGACGCCCTAGTGACGGGTCAGGAGCCAGGAGCCGCCGTGTGAGGTCGGGGAGGCCAGGACGGCCACCAGGGCGGCGATCATGCCTCCGTAGAGGTAGACGTAGCCCGACAGGTCGGCGGCGATGATCACGTCGCCCTCCTGCCTGCCGGAGAGCCACGTCATCGTCATCACCAGCCAGCCGCTCGCGGCGGCCAGCGCCGCCAGCTTGCCGCGCATCATCCGCCCCGCCCCGTAGCAGACGGCGAACAGCGCCAGGACGCAGCCGAAGGAGGAGACCGGGACCGTGGTCGGCCTGAGGTACCACGAATGCTGGAAGGCTCCCAGAAGGCCCATGAGAAGGCCGAGAACGAAGAGGACGACGTACGCCGCCACGGCGACCGCCCTGCCCGAGGACCGCTCGGCCGTGGGGACCTGCTCCATCACAACCATGGAGGCTAGTCGATCCCGGCGAAGAGATCGTCCTCCGGCTTGTACGGCTCGCCGAGGCCGCCGACTTCGACCGGTGCCGCCGGAGCGCCGGAGCCGGGGAGACCGGAGCGCAGGATGTAGTGCTCGACCGCCAGCACCTCCTGGCCGACGTCGTTCGACAGGGCGTACCACGGGGCCTCGACGCTGATCTGGGTGGCGTGCGCCCGCATCGCCGCGAACTTGGCGTCGATGTGCGCGCGGGCGTCGATCTCGGTGGTGACGTCCTCGTCGGCGCAGCCGTACGGCAGGTCCTCGACCTGCTCGGGAAGGAAGCGCGTCCCGGCCTCGACCAGCGCCTGGGCGGTCCTGCGCATCGTGGACCTGGCCACCGCGGTGACGTAGAACTTGGCGATCCGCCACGGCTCGCCCTCGCCGAAGGCCGGGTCCGCGGCCAGTTCGAAGGCCCGTGCCGAGACGCGGTGCGCCTGGATGTGGTCGGGGTGGCCGTAGAAGCCGTTCTCGTCGTAGGTGACGAGGACCTGGGGACGCGTCTCGCGGATGACCCTGACCAGTTCTCCTGCCGCCTCGTCCAGGTCGGCCCGCCAGAAGGCGGCGGGGTGGTCGTTTGAGGCCACGCCCATCATGCCGGAGTCGCGCCAGCGCCCCGGGCCGCCGAGGAAGCGGTGGTCGGTGACGCCGAGGGCCGCGCAGGCGGCGGCCAGCTCGCCGATCCGGTGCCCGCCGAGGGTGTCGTCGCGGTCGGACGTCAGGTGGGCCAGGCCGGGCGGGATGACCTCGCCCTCGTCGCCCAGGGTGCAGGTCACCAGGGTCACCCCGGCCCCCTCGGCGGCGTACTTCGCCATGGTGGCGCCGGTGCCGATCGTCTCGTCATCGGGATGGGCGTGCACGAGCAGCAGACGGCGGTCGTTCATGCTTCGAGGGTAGCCGCCGGGTGTAGAGCGTGACGCGGACCGCACCGGATGTCCGGGTGGGCCCGGCCTTGGTGAAGCCCCGCTTCAGGGCGGCCAGCCGGGGGTCGCTCCGCCACTCGGCCCCCAGGATCCGCCGGGAGACCAGCCACACCCGCTCCGCTCCGGGGTCGAAGGGCACCAGCTTCCCGTACGGCCCACCGTACACGGAGACGAACAGCCAGAAGCGCTCGGGCATGTAGAGCACGGCGTCGCCTGGACGTTCCGCGGCGCCGAGTTCGGCCGCCAGGGCGCGCAGGTCGTCGGGGCGGTTGGCGGGGCCCCTGACGGTCAGCTGGGCGCTCATGGACAGCGCCGCGAGGGCGGCCAGGGCCGCCAGGCCGATCGGTGCCCGCCCGGAGAACGGCCGGGGCAGCCCCGCCAGACCGGCGCCGGCCAGCAGCGCCAGGGCGGGCAGGACGAACATGACGTAGCGCGGGTTGTAGACCGGGTACACCTGGGAGATCGCGTAGGACAGCGCGACCGGGACGAGGGCCCACGGCAGGGCGACCTCCGTGAGCGACGCCCTGCCGTACCAGACGCCGAGCAGGGCGAGCAGACCCAGGAGGGCGAGGAACAGCGGCGGGGTGGCCGAGTCCTGCCAGGAGACGGGGCCTCCGGAGATCTCCACGCCGAGCTGCGCCAGGGCCGCCAGGTCCGGGGTCTTCAGCCAGAAGAGCTGTTCGTCCCGCTGCCCGGAGGCGATGAGGACCAGGGGAACCAGCAGCGCCACCGCCCCGGCGAGCGCCGCGAGCCAGGGCAGGATCTCCCCGCGCCCGCGGCGGAGCACGACGAGGGCGTGCGCGGGCAGCAGGAGCAGCGCGTAGAGGTGGAACCAGCCGAGCAGGGCGACCAGCAGGCCGTAACCGGCGTGGCGGGAGCGCCGTTCGCCGAGCAGGACCAGGGTCGAGGCCACCGCGACCGCGCTGACCAGGGCGTAGCTGCGTGCCTCCTGACCGTAGCGGCTGACCATGGGGATGAGCGCGTAGGCCAGACCCGCGTAGGTCCCGGTCCAGGAGCCGGGGGCGGAGAGCCTGCGGCCCAGGGCCGTGATCCCGGCCGTCGCCCCGGCGACCGCGAGCGCGGAGGGCAGCCTGACCGCGACCTCCCCGCCGAGGGCGGCGAAGGGACGTAGCAGCAGGTAGTACAGCGCGTGGACGGTGTCGATGTGGGAGAGCAGCTCGCGCAGCTCGTCGAAGGACATCCTGGCCGCCAGGACGCTGACCGACTCGTCACGCCAGAACGAGGGGACGCCGATCCCCCACATCACGAACGCGAAGGCCAGAACGGCGGGCGCCCCGGGGGAGCGAGCGATTCGCGCGGTAAGCGTCACTCACCCAAGTTTCTCCCATGATCACGTTCATTTGGACCATCCTGGGAGATCCCTTCGCGGGGCCGTACTGGCAAGATGACTGGTATGAGTGAGAGTTTTCCTCGGCTGCACGCAAGGACCCGCCGCTTCACCCTCGGCGTTCCCCGTGCGTTCACGGTCGCGCCCGACGGTGCGCGGATTGTCTTCCTGCGGACCAAGGGCGGCTGTGACCCGGTCACCTGTCTGTGGGAGTTCGACGTGGCCAGCGGCACGGAACGGTTGATCGCCGATCCCCGGGTCATCGCCGCCGACGAGGAGAACCTCCCGCCGGAGGAACGGGCACGCCGCGAACGCGCCAGGGAGTCGGCGGGCGGCATCGTCGCCTACAGCACCGACGCCGCGGTGACCACGGTCGCCTTCGCGCTCTCCGGCGGGCTGTACGTCGTGGACCTGCGGACCAGGAGCGTGCGCCACCTGCGCACCCCGGGCCCGGTCATCGACCCCCGGCTCTCCCCGACCGGTGTGCACGTCGGATACGTGACCGGTGGCGCCTTCCACGTCCAGGACCTTGAGGACGAGGTCGACCACGCGCTCGCCCGCCCCGAGGCGCCCGAGGTGACCTACGGCCTGGCCGAGTTCATCGCCGCCGAGGAGATGGACCGGATGCGCGGCTACTGGTGGTCCCCGTCCGGCGAGGCCGTACTGGTCGAGCGGGCCGACGACTCACCGGTCGAGAAGTGGCACATCGCCGACCCGGCCAACCCCGCCAGGCCCGCGACCGAGCAGCGCTACCCCGCGGCGGGGTCCCCCAACGCCAAGGTCGAGCTGTTCGTGCTGTCCCTGGCCGGTGGCCGCGTCCCGGTGCCCTTCACCGACGAGTACCTCGTCAACGCCTCCTGGGACGACCACGGCCTGTCCATCGTCACCATGACGCGTGACCAGCGGACCATGCGCCTGTTCGACGTCGACCCCGAGACCGGGACCTCCTCCCTCGTCCGCGAGGACACCGACGCCGCCTGGGTCGACGTCGTCACCGGCGTCCCCGCCCACCTGTCGGACGGCTCCCTCGTCTGGGTGACGAACCTCGACGGGGGCCGCCGCCTGGTCGTCGGCGACCAGCCCGTCACCCCGGCCTCCCTCCAGGTCCGCGACGTCGCGGGCGTCAGCGGCGACACGGTGCTGTTCCG
This sequence comes from Streptosporangium sp. NPDC001559, assembly GCF_042893955.1. Lineage (NCBI taxonomy): Bacteria > Bacillati > Actinomycetota > Actinomycetes > Streptosporangiales > Streptosporangiaceae > Streptosporangium > Streptosporangium sp. NPDC001559. The sequence continues at coordinate 443,782 of NZ_JBIAVG010000003.1, read as the reverse complement.
CGCCAGCGGCGAGCCGTCCGAGATCGCGCTGTGGGCCTACAAGGACGGGCGGATCACCCTGGTCAGCCCGCAGGACAGCGGCGTCTACAGCGGCCAGGCCGCGGGCGGGACCCTCGTGGTCACCGGCCAGACCCTCGACGGAGAGGGACCGGTCACCCGCGTCTCCCACCACGGCCGCCACGTCGGGCACATCACCTCCCACGCCGAACGCCACGGCCTCGACCTGCGGGTCTCCCTGATCCGCACGGGCGAGCGCGAACTGTCGACCGCCGTGGTCTTCCCGTCAGGGCACGTGCCCGGCTCGGCGAGGCTCCCGGTCCTCATGGACCCGTACGGCGGCCCGCACGCCCAGCGTGTCCTGTCCGCCTCGGGCGCCTACCTGACCAGCCAGTGGTTCGCCGACCAGGGCTTCGCGGTCGTGGTCGCCGACGGCCGGGGGACCCCGGGCCGTGGCCCCGAGTTCGAGCGGGAGATCCTGCACGACCTGGCGACCCCGGTCCTCGACGACCAGGTGGACGCCCTGCACGGCGCGGCGGAGCGCTTCCCCGACGACCTGGACCTGTCCAGGGTCGGCATCAGGGGCTGGTCGTTCGGCGGCTACCTCGCGGCGCTGGCCGTGCTGCGGCGGCCCGACGTCTTCCACGCCGCCGTCGCCGGGGCCCCGGTCACCGACTGGCGGCTCTACGACACCTGCTACACCGAGCGTTATCTCGGCCAGCCCGCCGAGGGGCACTACGACGCCTCGTCGCTGTTCGCGGACGCGGAGAAGCTCGAACGCCCCCTCCTGCTGATCCACGGCCTGGCCGACGACAACGTGGTGGCCGCGCACACACTGCGCCTGTCGTCCGCGCTGCTGGCCGCGGGGCGCCCGCACAACGTGCTGCCGCTGTCCGGCGTCACCCACATGACGCCGCAGGAGGTCGTGGCCGAGAACCTCCTGCTGCTCCAGGTGGACTTCCTCAACAAGGCCCTGTCCTGACGAGGAGCGGCCGCCGTACCCTCCCCGAGGTACGGCGGCCGCTCCCGTTCAGCCCTGGGGCGTCACGTGAAACGCCGTCATCCGAAGCGCCGTCACTTGAACCGCTGCCACTTGCCCGCCGACCGCTTGATGCCGTTGCGGCCGTGACCGGTGGCGGGGCCCGTGTTGGAGCCGGGGCCCGCACCCGCGCTGCGACCCCCGGGGGCGGCGTCGTCGGCTCCGGCCTCGGGGTCGTAGGTGTCCCCGCCCTGCGGGCCGGTGGCGCCGCCGTCCTTGCCGCCGCCCCTGCCGCCGACCTTGCCGCCGCTGTGGCCGCCGGTCGTCGCGCGGACGTCCTGGTCGGCGTCCTCGGCGGCCCTGTCCCGCTTGGCGGGCCGTCTGGTCTTCGTCGGGCCGGCCGAGGGGGCCGCCACGGGGGCCGGGTCCGCGGTGACGACGTGACCGGTGGCGGGCGCGGCGGCCTCGGCCGGTCCCCCACAGATCATGAAGGCGGGGACAAGAAGGGCGGCTCCCGCCAGGAACCTGCCCAGCGTCGAACTCGTGACGGATGCGATCGATTCAGGTGACACGGGGGCACCCCTTTCCTGCGACTGTTTGCACTCGACTGACCACTGTCAGTGACGATCACTGTAGTCGCGCGGAGCCGTTTCCCCCGGAAGGTGCACCCGGAGGTTCCCCTCCTTTCCCCACCGGACAGGACGGTTTTCCTTCACTCCGCCGTTGGCGTGCCAGCTGCTCCACAGGGCGGCGTAGGAGCCACCCGCCGCGACCAGCTCGTCGTGGGAGCCGAGTTCGCTGATCCGTCCGTCCTCGACCACCGCGACCCGGTCGGCGTCGTGCGCCGTGTAGAGGCGGTGGGCGATGGCGATCACCGTACGGCCGTCGAGCACGGCGGCCAGCGAACGCTCAAGGGAACGGGCCGCCCTGGGGTCGATCAGCGAGGTCGCCTCGTCCAGGACGAGGGTGTGCGGGTCGGCCAGAACCAGCCGGGCCAGGGCGAGCTGCTGGGCCTGGGCGGGCGGGACCGGCTCACCGCCGGAACCGACCATCGTGTCCAGCCCGTCGGGCAGGCCGGTGGCCCACTCCCAGGCGTCCACCGCCTCAAGCGCCGCCCTGACCTGGCCCTCGTCGGCGTCCGGACGGGCGATCAGCACGTTCTCCCGCAGCGTGCCCCGGAACACGTGGTGTTCCTGGGTCACCAGGGCGACGTGGCCGCGCAGGTCGTCGAGCGGGAGCTCGACCAGCGGGGCGCCGCCGACCGTGACCGAACCGGTACGCGGCCCGTGGACGCCCGCGAGCAGGCGCCCGAGCGTCGACTTGCCCGCCCCCGAGGGGCCGACCATGGCCAGCCGCTCCCCCGGCCTGACCACCAGGTCGACGCCGTGCAGCACGTCGTACCCCTCGCGGTAGGCGTAGCGGACGTCCTCGGCCCGCAACTCCTCCCCCTCGGGAGCCTCGGAACCGGCCTCCCGGTCGTCGGGAACCTCGGCGACGCCGAGCAGCCGGGCCATGGAGGCGCCGCCCACCTGGAGTTCGTCCACCCACGACATCAGCCGGTCGAGCGGGTCGGCCAGCTGCTGCACGTACAGCGTGGCCGTCGTCACCTGGGCGATCGTGACCCAGCCCTGGAGATAGAAGACTCCCCCGGCCAGCAGCGTCGTCACGATCGGGAGCACGTAACCGAACTCGACGGCCGGGAACCACACCATGCGCAGCCCGAGGGTGTAGCGCTCGGCCGCCCACGACCTGGCGATGTCGACGTCCGTACGGCGCCGCCTGCGCTCCTGGAGTCCCAGGGCCTCGACGGTGCGGGCGCCGCCGACCGTCTCGGCCAGCCCCTCGGTCATGTCCGCGTAGGCGGCGTTCTCCCGCAGGTAGCCGTCCCGCGCCCGCCTGAGGTACCACCGCGTCGAGATCCACAGCAGCGGTACGACCAGCAGCGCGGGCAGCACGAGCAACGGCCCGGTCAGCACCAGCGCCCCCGCGGTGATCACGAAGGCCACCAGGGCGATCACCGTCTCCGGTACGGCGTGCCGCACACTGCGGGAGAGGGTGTCCACGTCCCGCGAGGTGCGGGTGATCAGGTCGCCGGACCCCGCGCGCTCGACCGTGGACAGCGGCAGGGCGAGGACCCGGCCGACGAACTCCTCGCGCAGCTCGGCGAGGACCTTCTCCCCGAGCCGTGAGGAGACGTAGACCGCGAACCTGACGAGCACCCCCTGCGCGGCCAGGAAGCCCGCGATGGCCAGCGCGACCACGGTGATGTCGATCTCCGTGCCGTTCTTGATGCCGTAGACGAGGTCGCCGAGCATCCACGGCACGACCAGGCCCGCCGCCGCGGCCAGGCCGTGCAGGCCGAGGGCCGCCGACAGCGTGCCGGGATACTTCAGGGTGAGTCTGCGGGCGTACGCCCGTACCTGTGCCCGGTCGGCGACCGGGAGGATCTGCCCGCTCACGCGGCCTCCTTTCCTGGGTTCCCGCGTCCGGCGCCGGCGGGTTCCGGGGGCCGCGTGGACTCCTCCTCTCCCCTGGTGACCACGGCGCGGTAGTCCGCGCTGACGGCCAGCAGTTCCCTGTGGGTGCCCTGGGCCCGCGCGACGCCCTCCTCCACGTAGACCACGTGATCGGCGTGGTCGAGCACCAGCGGGCTCGTGGTGCAGACGAGGGTGGTTCTGCCCGCCCTGGCCTCCGCCAGCCGTACGGCGATGCGCGCCTCGCTGTGCGCGTCGACCGCGCTGGTCGGCTCGATGAGGATGAGCACCTCGGGGTCGGCGGCCAGCGCCCTGGCCAGCCGCAGCCGCTGCCGCTGGCCGCCGGAGAACTCCCGGCCCGCCTCGGCGACGGCCGCGTCGAGACCGCCGGGCAGCGCCTCGACGACGTCCTCGGCGCACGCGGCGCGCAGGGCGCGGTTGATCGCCTCCTCCGAGGCGGTCCCGGTCACGTCCAGCTCGTCCCTGAGCACCCCGGCGAACATGCCGGCCTCGTTGTCGGCGACCAGGATCCGGCGGCGGACCTCGGCGACCGGCAGGCTGTCCAGCGGTACGTCGCCGAAGTCCACGTCGCCGTCGGCGTACCGGCCGAGCCGGTCGGCGATCGTCGCGCTCTCCTCGGGGACGGCCGAGACGACGGCCGTGAGGGCGCCCGGCCGTACGGCGACGCCGGAGGCGACGTCACGCAGCAGGCCGCCCGGCGAGGACCCGGTGCCGCCGGTGATCTCGGGCCGCAGGTTGAGGATCCGCACCACCCTGCGGGCGGCCACGTGTCCCTTGGTCAGCTTGTCCGCGGCCTCGGTGAGCGTGCGCAGCGGGGAGATCAGGAAGGCGGCGTAGCCGTAGAAGGCCACGAGCTGGCCCACGGTGATCTCCCCGCTGAGTGCGAACCTGGCGCCGAGCCAGGTCACGCCCGCGATCAGCAGACCGGGCAGCAGGACCTGGGCGCCCTCGAGCGTCGCCTCGACCGCGGCGACCCGCACGCCGGCCCGCCGTACCTTCTGGGACTCCTCGGCGTAGCGCTCGGCGAAGATCTGCTCGCCGCCGACGCCGCGCAGCACGCGCAGGCCGGCGACGATGTCGGCGGCCCTGGTCGAGAGCTCTCCCTGGAGGTCGCGGTGGGCGTGCTGGCGCCGGTGCAGCGGCCTGAGCAGGGGGCCGACCGCGACGGCCATGATCGGAACGCCGACGAGCACGGTCAGTCCGAGCGCGGGCGAGGTGCCGATGAGGATGACGGTGACCGTGACGATGGCGACGACCGCCCCCGTGCCCCGCAGCAGGATGTCCATCGCGTTGCCGATGTGGGCGATGTCGGAGTTGCCGACGCTGACCACCTCGCCGGTCGACACCCGCCTGGGCAGGGTCGCCCCCAGCCTGGTGGCCTGCCTGACGGTGACCTGGACCGTGCGGTAGGCGGCGGACAGCCAGTTGAAGACGGCCATCCGGTGACGCAGGGTGCTCGTCACCGCCTGCGCCACTCCCAGGCCGAACACGACCGCCGTCCAGGTGAGCAGGCTCCGCATGTCCTGGTTCCAGATGGCGTCCACGCTGCGACCGATCGCGGCGGGGATCAGAGCCATCGAGGTCCACCACAGGATGGCGTAGCCGATGCCAATGAGCAGGGGACCGGCCTGTGAGCGGGCGGTCCAGAGGAGATATCGGAAGGGACTTCGGGAATCAGGATCGCCGGGATCAGCGGCAGGCAGGGAACGCATAGCCCTACCAGGCTGACAAACCCCACGATCACCCGGCAAACCGTTTTCTGACCGTGAGACGGCTCTCGTCAATCAAGGTTGACATCATCGATGGCGTCAACTTACATTGACATACATGAGCGACACGGCACAGCTGGCCTCGGACGCGGGCAGCCGCGACCCGGCCGTCGGCCTGCGGGCCGTACGGGCGTTGCGGATCCTCGTCGATCGGCTGGAGGCCCTCCAGGTCGAGAACGCCAGACAACAGGGCTGGTCCTGGCAGGAGATCGCCCACTGCCTTGAGGTGACGAGGCAGGCGGTCCACAAGAAGTACGCCGGCGGCCGCGGGCTGCTGAGACGGGAGAGGTAGCGATGTTCGAACGGTTCCACCAGGAGAGCCGCCAGGCGGTCACCCTCGCCCAGGAGAACGCCAGACGACTGCGCCACGACAGCTGCGGCACCGAGCACATCCTGCTCGGCCTGCTCGACCAGCGTTCCTGCATGGTCACCCGGGTGCTGACCGGACACGGCCTCGACTACGAACGCGCCTACCAGGCCGTCGTACGGCTCACCCCCGTCAAGCGCGCCACCGCCCTCGACGCCGAGGCCCTCGAAACGATCGGCATCGACCTGTCGGCCATCAGGGAGAGGGTCGAGGCCGCCTTCGGGCCCGGCTCCCTCGACCGCGACCCCGTCACGACCAGGAACGGGCTCCGCAGCGGACGGCACATCCCCTTCACCCCACAGGCCAAGAAGGCCCTGGAGCTGTCCCTGCGCGAGACGCTGGCACTCAAGCAGAAGGGCATCCGCGACGGCCACCTGCTGCTCGGCATCCTCCGTGAGGGGAGAGGGCTGGGCTCTCGCGTCATCACCGACGCGGGCATCGACACGGGGGCACTGCGCCGGGAGATCGTCGCAGAGCTCGGCCAGGATCAGAGCGGCGCCTCCCGGGCATAGGCCGGTACGGGGACCGGGCCCCTCTCCGGCCCGGGCCTAACCGGCCCGGAAGCGGGCGGAGACCGCAAGGGCCGCGGCAAGGCATGCGAACGGCACGACGGGAAGCACGTAACGGTGATCGAAATCGAGCACGGCGACGGGCAGCACCAGCAGAACCACCGCCGTCCCCCACGGCAGCAGCACATCCTTACGGCGCAGGCCCGCCGCCCCCAGCAGAAGGATCACCCCGAGGAACGGCCCACGCAGATAGGAGGGGTTCTGAAAGGCCTGCAGGAATCCGGCGTACGGCTGGACCGCCTCGTATTCCCCGGTGACGCCCGGCGCGTATCTCCGCAGGTACGAACGGGCCCAGTCGGGGACGGCCGGCGCCGCCACGCCTCCCCACAGGCTGAGCGGCCCGGACATCCGCATCGGATGGTCGGCCGGGGTCCAGTGAAAAGCCAGCGAGACATCACCGGCGACGGTCCGCAGATAGTCCAGAGGCTGCGCGAGGACGGCGTGGACCGCGAATGACCGGGCGAGCGAGTCGTTCTCCTTCCTGCCTCCCGGCATGCGGTTGAGCGACGCCTCCGGCGCCCAGTAGTAGCCCTCCGCCGCGTCCCGCCACGTCCCGTTGGGACACAGCGGCGCCTCCGCGGGCGGCGGCTTGATCACGTCGCAGTCGGCGAAGGTCATGACCCGCGCCCAGAGTGCCGCCCCGTCACCGCCGACCAGCTTGAAGCGTCCGTACTCGGCCTGGTACCAGGCGGCGTACGACAGCAGCGGAAGCGCGCCGGCGAGCGCCGTGACGACCAGCGGACGCCACCCGACGCGGCGTACGGCCAGCCAGCCGAGGGCGACCAGGAAGATCGGCAGCCCGACGGTCCGGGTGAGCGCGGCCCACGCCAGGAACACGCCCGCCGTCGCCCCCGCCCAGAGCGGCGGAGCGGACGACCACGACAGCAGCACGGTCGCGGCGACCAGCAGGAAGACGAACAACGTGTCGCCGAGCACGGCGTGCTCAAGCCGCAGGAACGAGGTGTCGAACAGCACCGGGACGGCCGCCGGCGCCGCCCCCCAGGCGGGAACGCCCTTACGGCGAAGCAGGGCGTAGATCATCACACCGACGCCCAGTCCCATCGCGTGCTGGACTCCCACGACCACCGGAATGCTGTGAAAGGGCATCAGCAACCGGAGCAGGAAGGGGTAGCCGTTCGGGTTCAGATCCTCCCGGGGCGTCAGCTCGTAGGCGAGCTGAAGGTATGTGTACGTGTCGTACCAGTAGATCCGTCCGGGCCGGAATCCCAGCATCGTCAGCACTCGGAGCCCCAGGGCGAGGGTCACGACCACCGCGAACAAGCGATGCCGCAAAAGACTCCCGCGAATCCACCTATACCGGGAAAGGCGTTCCTGCCGGGATTCCAATGCCGTGACCACGCGAAATCCAACCGTCGCTCAGTAGGGGGACGCCGGCCTCCCGGCCACCGCGGATCGTGACGGCCCGGGGACGGCTCACCTTCGGTGCCCACCAAAGGTGATCATGCCGATGGAGCGACCATATACGAATAAGGGCGCCCCAAGTCGACATTCAACATCATTTCCATTAGAACTAGCGACGAAAAGTGGTCATTTGTCGCCAGAGAGCCCCATACGTGCCGAGAATATATCTGACATGCCGCCATTCCTGGCAGCTCGGCACGCCTCTGTGTTTACGCGGCGGGACTTACTGTGACCACCCCCGCGACCGGCGGCACATCATCCGTAACAGGGCGTGCAACACGTTCCGTTCGGGCATGAAACCGGGCATTCGTAGCAGATATTGAAGTACTTCCAGCCCGGCCACCGCGCATCCCACCTCGGTCCGGAGCGGAAACACATCGGGCGGGGCCGCCCCCACGCCTTCGAGGCTCCCGAGCGTTCCGCCTCCTTTCCAGAGGGTGGATTCTCTTTCGGATGGCATGAAAAGCGAATTATCAGCCTGCACTCCGGCTTCGAAAACCGCGCCGGAGGAGTGGGCGCAGCACGACTCCGAGGACACGCTCGGCGGGGAAGTAACCCACGTGCCGGGAGTCGTAACTGGCCTCCTGGTTGTCACCCAGGAGAACCAGCCTGCCCGGCGGCACACGATCCTCCGGCGCGTCGGACAGCGCGGGAACCCGGGCGCGCGGGACGGGGTCGCCGGGAACCGCGACGATCCGTTTGATCATCCAGCTCCTTTCGGACATCGACGCCTCCCCGGCCCCCTGCGGCACCGGCGGATCAGGCCACTCGCGTTCGGGCGTCGGCTGCTCCACCACGACCACCTGCCCGGCCCTCAAGGGACGGCCGCGCCGCGCGACGACACGGTCGCCGTCCCGGTAGGCGGGTTTCATGCTCGACCCCCGCACCGTCACCGCGACCAGCCCGCGGGCCATCGCCGCGGAGGTGAGCAGGCCCAGACCGAGAACCGCCGCCGACGCGCCGCAGACCACCGCCCATCCCCACGCCCCCCTGACGAGGAGCGCGAGCGCCCCTCCCCACAGGAGGAGCACGCCGATCACCGTCAGCGTCCGGGCACGCGGCGGCCGGGAGAGGCGCCGGGTGGGGGCCGTCGGCGCGCGACCCCGCCCCGGGCCGCCGGCCGGCACCCCGGTCTCACCCGCCACGTGCTCGCGGCCGGGACGGCGAGGGCCGACGTCGGCGGTCATCCCGCGCCCCCCGCCGTCAGCGCCGGTCCTTCGGCGGCGGGATCCCGATAGCCGGACGACTGAAGGGCGAACAGCCGCGCGTACTCCCCGCCGTCGGCCATCAGCCGGGCGTGGTCGCCCTGCTCCGCTATCCGCCCGTCGCGGAGCACGACGATGAGGTCGGCGTCACGCACCGCGCTGAGCCGATGTGAGATCAGCAGGCTGGTCCGCTCCGCGCGGTGCGCGGTGAGCGAGGCGTGGATCTCGTGCTCGGCCTCGGCGTCCAGCCCCGCGGAGGGCTCGTCGAGGATCATCAGGTCCCGCCCGTCGCGCAGGAGCGCGCGGGCCAGCGCGAGCCGCTGCCACTGTCCGCCGGACAGCATCGTGCCGGCCTCCGAGTCGTTCTTCTCCGACTCCGAGAAGAAGATCCGCGTCAGCGGCGTGTCGTATCCGTGGGGCAGTCCGGCGAGCGTGTCGTGGACACCGGCCCGTTCCGCCGCGGACCGGACGCGTTCGCGGTCTCCCCAAACGGCGGGGTCTCCAAGGGCGATGTTCTCCGCGGCCGTCATGTCGTAGTGCATGTAGTCCTGGAAGACCGCGCTGATCCTGTCCCGCAATCCGGCCGCGTCGACGTCACGGATGTCCTGCCCGTCCCACAGGATGGAACCCCTGGTCGGGTCGTAGAACCGGCACAGCAGCTTCACCAGAGTGGACTTGCCCGAGCCGTTCAACCCGACGAGCGCGACCGTCCCGCCGCGGGGAACGCGCAGACTGACCCCGCGCAACACCCAGGGGTGCTCCTCGGAGTAGCGGAACCACACGTCGCGCAGTTCGATCCCGTACCGCATCGGCGGCGGCGCCGGGGCCCGCGGAACGAGCGGCAGATCCGGGGGCGCCGTGATCACCGCCGTGTAGTGGCCGAACATCGTCAGGGCGTGATGTGACCGCGCGATGTCCCTGGCCAGACCGGCGAGGGCCGCCTGCAGGCTCGTCACCGCCGCCACGAAGACGGTGACGTCACCGACCGACAGCCTTCCCGATCGCGCCGCCTCAACCGCCCAGAACAGGCCCCCGCCGAACACCAGCGCGGTGAGCAGGTTGAGCGCGGCCTGAACCGCGACCTCCCGCCTGTCCACCGTCCGTCTCGCGGCGTTGGCGGCACGCCGTTCGTTCGTCATGCGCTTGCGCAGCAGAGGACCGATGCCGAACAGCCGCACCTCCTTCGCGGCCTCCACGCTCGACAGCAACCCGGCGTAGAAGAACTCCCGCCGTTCGATCGGGCCGACCTTCCAGAACATCCGGGAACGCCGCCTCGACATCGCGATCTCGGCGAGCAGCGACGGCACTCCCGACAGCGGCACCAGGACGGCCATCAGCGGGCTGAGCACCGTCAGCGACACGAGGAAGCCCACGATCGTGATCGTCCCGCGGGCGATGCCCAGCGCTCCGTCCACCACCTGGTTCGGCATGTCGCTGGACTGCTGGGCGATGCGCAGCCGGTCCAGGAAACCCGGATTCTCGAACCGGCCCAGCCCGGTGAAACCCTCCACCGCGGCGAAGAGCCGGTCCTGCGCGAGCAACCCGACCCGGCGGTTCATCTCGGTCCGTAGATACTGGGTGGCCTGCGGCAGGGTCCCGGTGACGACGGCCGCCGCCGCGATTCCCGCGGTCAGCGCGACCAACGCGCTCGCGGAGGCACCGCCGACCAGGGCGTCCAGCACCAGTTTGGTCAGCCAGGCGGTCGCGACCGGCAGCGCACCGGTGACCAGCGTGACGAGGCAGTACAGGGTGAGGACGCCCGGTGCGGCCCTGGCCGTGAGCGCGCAGGAGGCGACGACCCGGCGCGTCACGGTCAGAGCGTTCATGTGCTCCGGCTCCCCGTCCGTCCGGCTCTCGCCGGAGGCCCGTGCCCGCCCGGAGGATCGCGTACGGCTCATGCCACGGCGGTGGCCGTCTGCCCCAGGTCCACGGCCTCGTCGGTGACCACGAGTCTGCCTTCCCGCGCCGCCACCCGAAGCACGGTCGGGTAGGCCTTGATCTTGAAAGCCTTGCTGAGGGGACCCGAGGAGGTCTCGACGACCACGGAGGCCACCGGCGCCAGGTCGGCGACAAGGGCGTTCGCCTCGTCCGCGTCGTGGCTGAGCACGACCGCGACCACGCGGCCCCGCCCGCCGGGCAGCGCCCCGCCGTACTCCACGAACCTCGGCAGCTGTTCCCGGCAGGGGCCGCAGTTCGGCGAGAAGAACCCGACCACCGTGTCATCGGCCAGCGATTCCCTGCTCAACGTTCCACCGTCCACGGTCGAGGTGAGGAATTCGCCGACCTCCTCACCCACCCCGAGAGAGGGCATGATTTTTCCGCGGCCGGGCTTGGACAACAGTTCGGTATGTTCCCTGAGGCGTTTGATCACCCCTACAGAAAGGAGCAGATTCAGTACGCAGAGCGTCCCCACGAGCACCAGGGCCGCGATCACAAAAGGCATGACGTCCTCCTTCAACCGACTGCCGGAGGGGATGGGCGACGCCCAATACCCTTGTTCATTGGTTGGAAAAGCTCGAATATGTCGTCGAGCGCGGTGACCAGCACGCCGAGCATCGTCCCGCCAAGGACGGCGATCAGCACTCCAGCGGTCTCCAGGCCTTTCTGCGGTGTCAGGGTCCCGATCACGCCGATGACGGCGACCGCGGCGAGAATCACGTTCCGTACGGCCTGGCGCGGCCCCATTGGAACGGCGGACGCCCCGAAACACCGGCACGCCGCCCGCGTCCCTCTGCGCACCACAAGAACGACGACCACCGCGAACACGGCGAGCAGTCCCGCCGCGACCACGAATCCGGCGACGCCGGTGACGGGTGTGGGTGTCGCGAGCAACAACCATGTCGCGAGTTCGGCGCCCAGCACAATTCGAGCGACGGAACGCGCCGAGGCCGGCGGCACCAAATGCATATCACGTATTGAGGCAACGAAGTCACCGAACGTGTCGCGCCCGATGAGCTTGCCCGTCGAAGATATTAGGAACACGGCGCCGACGACACAGCGAAGCCCGATCGCCAGATATTGCACCGGACGCCCTCCACATGATCAACAATTGAATTTCAGTATGGCATCCGAATACACGGCCATCAAGTGTTGACATCACCAGAAATCGCTGTTACGACAAACTCGCAATAAAGCCCGTTGCAAACACAAAATCCGTTTGTAATCATCGGCATGACCGGCGCCATATGTGTAAACCAGCCGAAAGGAAGTGCCGTGCTCAAGAAGCTCGAAGCAATGGGAAGCAGTCTCCTTGGCATGTTCGTGCCCCGGGTCGAGGCCTCGGCGGCCTGCGGTCCCGTCGTGATCAAAAGCTACTCCAGCTGCTGGGAGTGCAAGGACATCTTCGGATGCGGCTGGAACGCCCCCTGTGACGCGTACTGCCAGAGCGGATGCGGGTGCGACGTCAAGACCTGCTACTGCTAGGTAAGAGGCGGCCGTTACCGCCGAATAAAAGGTAGCCGATAAACATCGTGACCGGCGGCGGGCGGGTTCCGCCGGCAAATTCGGCATTCCTGTGCACACGCCGGGCGGCCTCTCGGCCCGCCTTCGGCCGTGTGCTCCTCCGCCGTCGGCCACGTGCCCGAGATCGCGAACGGGCATCGACTCACATTGTTTTCACGACGCCTATACGGGTTATCCGGAAACCGGCCGCGCGGGCCTCCGGAAAGAATTCGTCCGGCGCGGGGTGCTTCACCTTCCCGAGCCGGCGTGAATGACGGCGACCGGCGCGCCGTCATGGACGGGCGAAACGCCGAGAAGACGCGCCGCGGTCGACCGGCGGCGCATCGTGGCATGAGGACCGTGCCGAACCGGCGAGCCGCGCGGCGGCTCGCGGAACGGTGTCACGACGGATGAGGGAGATTACACGGTCGTTCCCAGCGGTTTCGCCTTGCGGGTCTCGACGCCGAAGAGGGCGATCGCCAGGACCGCCAGGACCAGGGGAACCGCGCCCAGAAGGGCGGTGGCCCCGATGGAGGGGACCGTGACCCCGGCGACCAGGACGGCCGTGACCGCGACCCCGCCGAACTTGCCGACCCCGGCGGACAGGCCGGAGCCGCGCGAGCGGATCCGGGTCGGGTAGATCTCCGAGCTGTAGGCCGCCACCACCGCGGCGATCGTGGCGGTGCCGACGATCGGGCCTGCGAGCAGCACGTACAGCCAGGTGTCGTCGTGCACCAGCGAATCCCCCGCCACGGAGAAGGCCAGCAGGGCGGCGGCCACCAGGGCGCTCAGCACGACGATGGTCTTCTTCGCGCTCCACAGCCCGTACATCGCGGCGGCGACGAAGACCAGCGGGAGACCCAGCAGCGCCGAGTCCCGCAGCGCGCGGTCGGCGGCCTGCTGGGCGAGGCCCAGCTTCTGCAGGTTGGAGGGAATCCAGAGCTGGAAACCGTAGGTGACCAGCCCGACGCTCAGCCCCAGGACCACCACCGCGACGCTGAGACCGGTGAAGGGACGGTGGAACAGCGGCGTGTAGCCGCCCTTGTCCGCGGCGCTCTCCTCGGTGACGGCCCGCTCGACCTGGGCCTCGGCCGCCTCCGTGGAACCGTACCTGACCATGATGGCCCGCGCCTCCTCCTCACGGCCGTGGGCCAGCAGGAACCGGGGCGACTCGGGGATCCAGCGGTTCAGCAGGATGAGCACCACTCCGGTGGGGATGCCCAGCAGCCACAGCGACCGCCACGAATAGACGGGGATGAGCTCGGACGACAGCCAGCTCGTCATGGCGTACGCCAGGGCCAGGTTGCCGCCGATGAGCACCATGACCCAGCCCCGGTGCCGTCCCGGGATCGTCTCGGCCAGCAGCGAGAAGGTGATGGGCAGCATGCCGCCCGCGGCGAGCCCCATGACCAGGCACATCACCAGGTTCCACCCGAAGGACGGCATCGCCCCGCAGATCGCGGTCGCCACGAACATCACCCCGGCCAGCAGGATGGCCGCCCGCCGTCCGATCCGGTCGCCGAGCCATCCCCACAGGAACGACCCCAGGACCGTTCCCGTCAGGCCGAACAGCGGAAGGAGCGCGACGGGCAGGTCGCCGCCCGGGTTGAGGGCCGACTTGAGGCCGTACTCCTTGCCCATGCCCGGGGCCACGAACGCCAGCGTGATCGGCTTCATCGCGTCGATGGTCACCGCGGCGGTCATCACGAGGATCAGGCCGATGTGCGCGGGGCGGAGCCCGGCGTCGTCGGAGGTGCGGATGCGCACCTCACCGGCCTGCCTCGCGGCCTTGAGGTCACGCGGGACGAGCCCGTACGTGGTCACCGCCAGTCCAACGACGATCAACGCCATGCCGGCCATCATCGGGGTGTCCATCGGCATGCCCGCCATGTGGAAGCCCATGTCCGCGGCGTGCACGTACATCGGGATGTGCAGCGCCACCCCGGCCACGCAGGTGAGAAATCCGGTCCAGAAAGCCAGGGGGTGGGCGAAGTCGATGCCGCCCACGGGCCGTTTGCTCATGAGTTCCCTCGGGATCACGATCGTCAGGGGGGTGACACCTGGGAGATGAGCCCGATCGGGTCTCGGTCACTACCGCGAGATGTCTGCTTGTTCGATGCGTTCCACACCGCTTTGGTTCGTCGAACAGTGCATCATCCGTGACTTGTGAACCGCTTGTAGATCAGATGATCCGTCCGCCGCGCAGCCGCCAGTGGACCGACAGCACCCGCATCGGGCCGTTGGCGAACAGCCACTGGCCGATCCAGACGACCGTGAACATGGTCGCGAACGTCGAGAAGGCCACCGGGCGGGTGATGCCGGGGATCAGCCTCTGGTCCAGCAGGACCCACATGAGCAGGCCCTCGGGGACGATCGTGAGCAGCCCGAAGAGCGTCGGCCAGTCCTTGTCCCAGCGGAACTGCATCAGCAGGTGGTAGAGCAGCTCCCAGAGCAGGCCGATGACGGCGACCGCGAGCAGGATGAGGTAGGCGACGCCGTACGTCCTGGACATGGGGCCTCTCGTGCCCGGCAGCACCGGCACGATCAGCGCCGTGAGGACCACGCCGACGGTGGCGAGCAGGAAGATCCGGGTCTGGAGACGACCGGCGAGGGTGGGGATCACGACGTGAACTCCTCAGATGGGACGGCCCGCGGCCCACTTGAACCACTGGCTGACCGAGCGCAGGGGGCCGAGCCCGGCGCAGAACCCGCGCCGGGAGAGGTCGGCGGCGATGTCGAGGGCGGCGGTCTGCATGCCGAGGAAGCTGTCCACCGCCGGGAAGTGGTTGCCCGCGACGGCGGCACCGGAGGCGTACAGCATGCCGTCCCCGCTGCCCGCGCCGCTCACCTCGAAGTTCCTGCCGACCGCCAGGCGACCGGCGCCGTTGCGCTGGGCTCCGCCGTGTTCGAGCAGGTCCGCCAGGACCCGGTGCTCGGGCATGTCGGCCTCAAGCCCGGTGCAGTCGACGATGAAGTCCGAGACGACCTGCCCGGCCCTGCCGTCGTCGCTGCCGGTGAAGCTGACCAGCCGTCCGTCCGGGGTCGGTTCGACCCGGTGGACCACCGCCTGGATCGGGTGGTACCAGTTGCCCTCCCGGCCCCGGCGCATCTGCTCCTGCCAGCGGCGCAGCTTCGGGGTGGTCGTGCCTCCCACGAGTTTGGCCAGCGCCGCGCGTTCGGCGCCCTCCGCCCGGCGGAACCGCGCCTTCAGCTGGCCGCCGAAGGCCGACTTGGGCAGGGTGAACGCCTGGTAGGCCCAGCCGTCCCCGCCGGGGCGTCGCATCCACGGGCTCGGGCCGTGGGGTCCGGTCACGTACGTGCGCAGCAGGTGCACGATCTGGGTGTGCAGGCCGTAGCGCTCCCGGTCGTCCATCAACCGCTGGAGCACCCGGGAGGCGACGATCCCGGAGCCGCGCACCACCACCGTGCCCGGCCTGGTCTTGAGGAACTCGTAGACGTGCTCGTGCGGCTCGTAGGCGTTGACGACGTGGTGGTAGTCGTTGTAGGTCTCCCGGAAGCACTGGAGGTCCTCAAGGAACTTCAGGCCGGGGTAACCGACCGCCAAGTGCACGTACCGGGAGCGGATCGCCACCCGCTTGGTCGGCGTCATGCCCGCCGGAGGGGTGAGAAGCGTGAAGTAGCCGCCCCCGAACCTGCGGCGGACCATCCGTACCTGTCCCTTGAGCAGCATCTCCCAGTACGAGACGCGGTCGGCCTCGCGTTTGACGGTGGAGAAGACCGTCGAGGCCCTGGGACTGAAGAAGTCGGTCAGGAGCGGCTCGACCAGGACCTGCCAGAGCAGTTTGGGTGACCTGTCCCGCCAGGCCTCGTGCACGGCGTAGGACGGGAAGCCCCAGATGTTGTCGGGTCTGGCCCCCGCGTCGGAGCGGATGCGCTCCTCCGGCGGCAGCTGGGAGACGCGGGTGAGGTACTCCCAGCTCTGCCACGGGGTGTCGCTGCTGGACAGCACGCGTATGGACGAGGTGGGCACCCCGCAGATCCTCAGCACGTCCACGAGGGTGAAGGAGCCGAGTCCCCCGCCCACCGAGACCAGCGGCACGTCGTGGAACGGGATGCCCGCTTCCTGGACCATCTGGTCGTGCCAGATCGGTGAGTCGATCAGCTGGGGAGTGAGGTCATCATGGCGCCGGGCATCTAACACGTGACGTCCCCCGTGGTCTGACTCCGAGCGAGTTGCGGGTCCCCTTATTTCAGATAAAAGGGATCACGCGCAACTCGCCCGTGAAGCGCGTCAGCCGGCCAGCACCTTGATGTCACCGGACCCCGTGGACATCACGACCTTGTGCGCGGAGGCCGGATCCTGCGGCACGGAGACCTTCCTGTCACCCGATCCCGCCCTGGTCGACACGTTGTACGGCCCGCCGGGGAGGCGGACGGTCACGTCGCCGGAACCGCCCCTCATCTCGACCTCGTCGGGGACTGCGGTGTATCCGAGCTCGGCGGTTCCCGAGCCGACCTTGGTGAAGACCTTCTTGCCCGACAGCCCCGTGCCGGTGATGTCGCCCGACCCCGTGACGGCGGTGATCGCCCCGGTCAGGGAGGTGAGCCTGACGTGCCCCGAGCCCGTCTGCAGATCGACGGCCGTCCCCTTGGGGATCTCGATCCGGTAGTCGACGCCACAGTTGTCCATGCTCGACGGGCAGTTGTAGCTCACGAACAGGGTCTCCCCCTGGACCTTGCGCGTGGTCTCCGGCCTCTCGTCGTTCCACCGGGTCATCTCGACGACCTTGACGGCGCCCCCTGCGGCCCCGGCCGCCTCGGTCACCGAGACATCGCCCGACCTGCCCCTGACGTTCAGTTTGGTGATCTTCTCGGTTACCTGGTGGGTCGCGGTCTCATGATGGGAGGCGGAGCCGAGGTTGGTCAGCCCACATCCCGTCAGAAGCGCCACGACGGTCAGCAGGCCCCCGCCCGCCACGATCTTCTTCACCCGACGATCCTCCCAACGGCCCCACGAGAGCGCATCAGGGATGTCCCTGGAAAACCTCGGGGGGTCCCTTAAGGGGCGACGGTCTTCGTCCAGCCTTGACGCCGCGCCCGGGACCGCACGCCTCCGGACGGCACGCCGAAGGCCCGGCCCCACGGGGACCGGGCCTTCTTGGCCGTGGGCCTACCTGGAGGCCTTGAGGTAGTCGTGGTTCATCCTGGCGATGGTGTCCAGCGGGATGCCCTTGGGGCAGACCGCCGTGCACTCGCCGGTGTTGGTGCAGCCGCCGAAGCCCTCGGCGTCCATCTGCTCGACCATGGCCCTGGCGCGGGCGTCACGCTCGGGCTGGCCCTGCGGCAGCAGGCCCAGGTGCGTGATCTTGGCCGCGGTGAACAGCGACGCCGAGCCGTTCGGGCAGGCCGCGACGCAGGCGCCGCAGCCGATGCAGGTCGCCGCGTCGAACGCCGCGTCGGCGTCGTCCTTCTTCACCGGGACGCTGTGCGCGTCGGGGGCCGACCCGGCGGGGACGGAGACGAAGCCGCCCGCCTGGATGATCCGGTCGAACGCGGAGCGGTCCACGACCAGGTCCTTGACCACCGGGAACGGCGCCGCGCGCCACGGCTCGATGGTGATGACCGCGTTGTCCGCGAAGTGCCGCATGTGCAGCTGACAGGTGGTGGTCGCCACCTGCTCGCCGTGCGCCACGCCGTTGATGACCATGCCGCACATGCCGCAGATGCCCTCGCGGCAGTCGTGGTCGAAGGCGATCGGGTCGTCGCCCTCCAGGATGAGACGCTCGTTGAGCACGTCGAGCATCTCCAGGAAGGACATGTCCGGCGAGACGTCCTCGACACGGTAGGTGACCATCCGCCCCTCGTCCTGGGGGCCCTTCTGGCGCCAGACCTTGAGTGTCAGGTTCATACCCATGGCTCGCTTACCGCTCCTCGTTCGCTGTACGGACCACTCGTCGGTCTGGAGCCACGCGGGAGGCGCTCACTTGTAGCTCCGCTGGCTCATCTTGACGTACTCGTAGTCGAGCTCTTCCTTGTGCAGGACCGGGCCCTGCTCGCCGTACTCCCAGGCCGCGACGTAGGCGAAGTTCTCGTCGTCGCGCAGGGCCTCGCCGTCGGCGTCCTGCGACTCGGCGCGGAAGTGACCGCCGCACGACTCGGTGCGGTGCAGCGCGTCGAGGCACATCAGCTCGGCCAGGTCGAAGAAGTCGGCGACCCGCCCGGCCCTTTCGAGCACCTGGTTGAGCTCCTCGGCCGTCCCGGAGACCTTGACGTTCCTCCAGAACTCCTCACGCAGCTCGGGGATGCGTTCGAGCGCCTTGCGCAGCGACTCCTCGGTGCGCTCCATGCCGCAGTAGTCCCACATGAGCTTGCCCAGCTCACGGTGGTAGGAGTCCGGGGTACGGTCGCCGTTGACCGCGAGCAGCCTCGCGATCTTCTCGCGCACCGCGGTCTCCGCGTCGGCGACGTCCTGCTCCTCGACCTCACCGTAGGGGCCGCTGGCGAGGTAGTCGCCGATGGTCGTCGGCAGCACGAAGTAACCGTCCGCCAGGCCCTGCATCAGCGCCGAGGCGCCGAGGCGGTTGGCGCCGTGGTCGGAGAAGTTGGCCTCGCCGATCACGAACAGGCCGGGGATCGTGGACTGCAGGTCGTAGTCCACCCACAGACCGCCCATGGTGTAGTGGACGGCCGGGTAGATGCGCATCGGCTGGGTGTAGGGGTCCTCGCCGGTGATGCGCTCGTACATCTCGAAGAGGTTGCCGTACTTCTTCTCGACCGCGTCACGGCCGAGGCGGCGGATCGCGTCGGCGAAGTCGAGGTAGACGCCCAGGCCGCCGGGGCCGACGCCCCTGCCCTCGTCGCAGACGTTCTTCGCGGCGCGGGAGGCGATGTCACGCGGGACCAGGTTGCCGAACGCCGGGTAGATGCGCTCCAGGTAGTAGTCGCGCTCGTCCTCGGGGATCCGCGCCGCCGGGCGGTCGTCGCCCGCCTTGACCGGCACCCACACGCGGCCGTCGTTGCGCAGCGACTCCGACATCAGCGTCAGCTTGGACTGGTAGTCGCCGCTGACCGGGATGCAGGTCGGGTGGATCTGCGTGTAGCAGGGGTTGGCGAACATCGCGCCGCGCCGGTGCGCGCGCCAGATGGCCGTGGTGTTGCAGCCCTTGGCGTTGGTCGACAGGAAGAAGACGTTCCCGTAGCCGCCGCTGGCCAGCACGACCGCGTCGGCCACGTGCCGCTCGATCTCCCCGGTGACCATGTCCCTGACGATGACGCCTCGCGCCCTGCCGTCGGAGATGATCAGGTCGAGCATCTCGTGACGGGTGTTCATCTTCACGGTCCCCGCGGCGATCTGCCGTTCGAGCGCCTGGTAGGCGCCCAGCAGCAGCTGCTGGCCCGTCTGGCCCCTGGCGTAGAAGGTGCGGGAGACCTGGGCTCCGCCGAAGGAGCGGGTGTCGAGCAGGCCGCCGTACTCACGGGCGAACGGCACGCCCTGGGCGACCGCCTGGTCGATGATGTTCACGCTGACCTGGGCGAGCCGGTAGACGTTCGACTCACGGGCCCGGAAGTCGCCGCCCTTGACCGTGTCGTAGAACAGCCGGTAGATCGAGTCGCCGTCACCCCGGTAGTTCTTGGCCGCGTTGATGCCGCCCTGGGCGGCGATCGAGTGGGCGCGTCTGGGCGAGTCCTGGTAGCAGAAGGAGGTGACGTTGTAGCCGAGCTCACCGAGGGTCGCGGCGGCCGAACCGCCCGCCAGGCCGGTGCCGACCACGATGACGTGCAGCTTGCGCTTGTTGGCCGGGTTGACGAGCTTGGCGCCGAACTTGCGCTTCTCCCAGCGATCCTCGATCGGCCCCTCGGGGGCCTTGGTGTCGCGGATCGGCTCACCGACGGTGTACTTCGTCACTTGACAACTCCGATCATGACCGCGACGGGGACGGCGAGGAAGCCGAGCACCAGCACGGCGGAGACCACGGCCGCGACGGCCTTCAGCGGGCGGTAGCTGCGCGCTCCCGCGAGGCCGAGCGTCTGGAAGGCGCTCCACAGGCCGTGCCGCAGGTGCAGGCCGACCATGACGACGGCGAGCACGTAGAAGGCGGTCACCCACCAGCGCGACGTCGCGAACCCCTCGACCAGCTTGTCGTACGGCGTGCCGTCCCAACCGGCCGGGTTGACCACGCCGAAGGTCAGGTCGAGCAGGTGCCAGACGACGAAGAGCAGGATGGTCAGGCCGCCCCAGCGCATGACGTGGGTGGCGTAACCACTGGCTTGGGACTTGCGCTTGGCCGCGTACTTGACCGGGCGGGCCTTGTTCGCCCTGCGGGCCAGGGAAACGGCCGACCACATGTGCAGCACGACGGAGGCGGCCAGCACGACCTCGACGAGGGTGAGCAGAACCCTGCGCGGCACGAGCGGCTCGCCCATCGTCCGCAGGAACTCGGCGTAGGTGTTGAACGCCTCGGCGCCGAAGAAGCTCTTGAGGTTGCCGGCCATGTGGCCGATCAGGAAGAGCACCAGGATGGCACCGGTGACGGCCATCACGGCCTTCTTACCGTTGGACGAGCCCAGGAAGCCGCCTGACCTCCTGGGGGACGGGGTCTTGGCTGACCCGGAGGGTTTGACCGGCGCTGTGGCGGCGCCGCGCTCAATCGTGGCAGTCACATCTCGACGCTAGGTAGGGTGGTTTCCCCTCGTCCAAGTCATCGTGGATGTGGTTCCCATAGCCCGCGGCTATCAGGTCTGGGTTTATGCGGGTTTTACAACGACGGCCCTCACCTGGATGCGAGCAATCTCACACCCGATCTCACCCTGGGCCTCCATTCTCCCGGCGGCGGGGGGCCGCCCCGAATCCGCCACCGGCCCATCCGTACGCTAGGGAAACGTGCAGCTCCAGCAACTGGCCTACTTCGTGGCTGTGGCCGACTCCCGGCACTTCACCCACGCGGCCGAGCGGATGCGGGTCGCGCAGCCCTCGCTGAGCAAGCAGATCAGGGCTCTTGAGGCCGATCTCGGCGCGCCGCTGTTCAGCCGGGCCCGGGGGAACGTCACCCTGACCGCCGCCGGGGAGGCGCTGCTGCCGCTGGCCCGCAGAATGCTCGCCGACGCCGAGACCGCCAGGCGCGAGGTCGCCGAACTGGCCGGCCTGCGCCGCGGCAGGGTACGGCTCGGCGCCACCCCCTCGCTGTGCGCCGGGCTGATGGCCGACGCCCTGGCCAGGTTCCACCGTTCCTACCCCGGCATCGAGCTGCTCGTCGAGGAGGGCGGCTCCCGCGACCTGGTCCGCGCCCTCGCCCGTGGCCAGCTCGACATGGCGCTGATCATCATGCCGTTGCAGAACGACGACCCCTCCCTGGTCACCGAGGAGGTGCTGCGGGAGAACCTGGTCGTCGTCGCCCCGTCCCTCTCACACGCGCGCAGGCCGTACATGCGGATAGAGGACCTGCGCGGGCAGCCGATGGTGATGTTCCGGCGGGGCTACGACCTGCGGGAGGCGACGCTGGGCGCCTGCCGTCAGGCGGGGTTCGAGCCGAGACTGTCGGTCGAGGGCGGTGAGATGGACGCCGTGCTCCGCTTCGTCGAGGCCGGGCTCGGCATCGCCCTGGTGCCCTCGATGGTCCTGGACGGCCGCCCCGGGCTGACCGGGACGCCGCTGGCGCCTCCCGGGCTGCGCCGTACGATCGCCATCGCCCACCGCAAGGACGTCGAACCGACCAGGGCCGCCCAGGCGTTCCGTGACACGTTGTTGTTCTTCCTGGCCGAGGCCTCCCATGAGGGTAGCCTTCCCGAAGGCCTTGAGCTGATCGTCCAGGGTTGAGCGAGCGCGCGTCCGGACCGCGCCGTCCGGGCGGTCGTTGTCCCGTACGTCCGGGTGCCGCACTATTCTGCATACCGTCAAGTAGGTTCCCCCTGAGACAGCGAAGAGGGGTCAGTGACCGCCCCGCCCAACGAAACGCTCACCGTCCTACTCATTGAGGACGACGCGGGTGACGCCTTTCTCGTGGAGGAACTGCTCGCCCAGGCCAACAACCCGCCGAAGATCATCTGGGTGCGCAGTCTGCAGGAGAGCCGGGAACGGCTGACCGACGACGTCCAGTGCGTCCTCGTCGATCTCTCTCTGCCCGACGCCACCGGTCTTGAGGCGCTCGAACAGGTGCTGGCGATGGTGCCCGACGCCGCCGTGCTCGTGCTGACCGGGCTGAACGACGCCCACGTGGGCGTGGAGGCCGTCGCGGCGGGCGCCCAGGACTTCCTGGTCAAGCAGGACGTGGAGGCCAGGCTCCTGGCGCGGGCCATCCGTTACGCGATGGAGCGCAAGCGCGCCGACCTGGCCCAGCGCAGGCTGGTCGAGGCCGAACTGCTCACCAAGGAGAACTCCCGGCTCGAACGCGGCCTGTTGCCCGTCCCCCTGCTCGAACAGGGCGGCCTCGAACACCAGGCCCGCTACCTGCCGGGCCGCAGGCGCGCCCTGCTCGCCGGTGACTTCTGGGACACCGTGCAGAGCCCGGACGGCGCCGTGCACGTGGTCGTCGGCGACGTGTGCGGGCACGGGCCCGACGAGGCCGCGCTCGGGGTCGCGCTGCGCATCGCCTGGCGGGCCCTGGTGCTCGCCGGGCACACCGGCAACGAGCTGCTGAGCGTCCTCGACTCCGTGCTGCGCCTGGAGCGCAAGTCCGGGGAGATCTTCACGACGCTGTGCATCGCCACGATCGACCCCACGCTCAGCCGGGCGCGGATGCACGTGGTCGGCCACCCGCCGCCACTGCTGATCCGTGACGGCAGGATCGGCGTGGTCCCCGGCACGCCCTCGGGACCGCCGCTGGGCATCTTCAAGGACGTCGTCTGGTCGGAGATCGAGGTCACGCTCGGCGGCGACTGGTCGCTGCTGTTCTACACCGACGGCCTGATCGAGGCGACCGTCGGCGGAGGCCCCGACCTGCTCGGCACGGAGGGCCTGCTCGCCCTGGTGCACGAGCACGGCGGCATCCACCTCGACCGGCTGATCGAGCGGGTGATCGAGCTCAACGGCGACTCGCTCAGCGACGACCTCGCCACCGTGCTCATCTCCCGCGGCTCCTCAGGGAACGGCGGACGGTGAGCCGGCGGTCGGAGATCAAGCCGTTGCCCGCCGTCACCCCGGCGAGCGGCTTCGGCAGGCTGCGGGTCGGTCAGTGGTTCGCGCTCACCGGGGTCGCCATCACCCTGCTGTTCGCGATCTCCGCCGCCTTCACGATCTCCTCGATCGAGGAGACGAGGGCGGCCAGCGTGGCCGTGGTCGACGTCGTCGATCCCGCGGCGCTGCGCACCATGGACGTCGCCAACGCGCTGTCCGCGCAGGAGAGCGCGGCCAGGACGTACGGCAGGACCAACGAGGCCGTCTCCCTTGAGGACTACCGGGAGGCCGTCGCCGCGGAGACCGACGCCCTGCGCGCGCTCGACGGCCTGCTGCCCAGGATGCCGGACCAGCGGCCGATCAGAGCCGACGTGGAACGTCTGAGGACCGCGGCCCAGACGTGGCGCCGCGACTACGTGGACAAGGTCATCGCCGAGATCCCCGTCCACAAGTCGGAGACGGCCTCGCGGAACGCCCCCGTCAACGCCAGCCGGTTCGCCGACGTCCGCCGCTCGATCGTCACCCTCCAGGAGAATCTCGACCGGCTGCACGTCGAGGGCAGCGAACGTCTCGACCGGGGCTGGCGGGCCCTGTACCTCGCGCTCGGCGGGGTGGTCGTGGCGCTGCTCCTGGCCGCGGTCGGCGCCGCGTTCATCGTGCGCAACGCCGTACTGCGGCCGCTCGCCGAGTTGAGCGGGCAGGTCCGGGCGGTCGCGCAGGGCGACTTCGAGCACCGGCTGAAGGTCGACCACCCCTCTGAGTTGTCGGAGTTGTCCGGCCATGTGAACTCCATGCGGCGGCGCATCATCGCCGAGTGGCGCAGGGTCGAGGACGCCCAGGTCAAGCTTGAGGAGCAGGCGGCCGAGCTGCGGCGCTCGAACGGCGAGCTTGAGCAGTTCGCCTACGTGGCCAGCCACGACCTGCAGGAACCGCTGCGCAAGGTGGCCAGCTTCACCCAGATGCTCGAACAGCGCTACGGCGACCAGCTCGACGACCGGGCCAAGCAGTACATCACCTTCGCGGTCGACGGCGCCAAGCGCATGCAGTTGCTGATCAACGACCTGCTCGACTTCTCCCGGGTCGGCAGGAAGGGCGGCGAACCGGCCCCGGTCGACGCCGACGTGCCGTTGCAGGCGGCGCTGAGGAACCTCGCCGCGCCGATCGAGGAGGCCGGGGCGACGATCACCTCCGATGACCTCCCCACGGTGCACGGCAACCGCACCCAGCTCGTCCAGCTCTTCCAGAACCTCATCGGCAACGCCGTCAAGTTCCGCTCCGAGGAGCCCCCCGTGATCCACATCGGCGTACGGCGCGCCGGGGACATGTGGGAGTTCTCCTGCTCGGACAACGGGATAGGCATCGAGAGCAAGTACACTGACCGGATCTTTCTGATATTCCAGCGACTGCACGGCCGGGACGTCTACGCGGGCACCGGCATCGGTCTGGCCCTGTGCAAGAAGATCGTCGAGTACCACGGCGGCCGCATCTGGGTGGAGAGCGAGGCTCCCGAGCACCCGGGAACGACCTTCCGGTGGACCCTTCCCCCTGGAGAGAGCGATGAATGACCTGCGCTGGATCGACGTGCTCCTCGTCGAGGACGACCCTGGCGACGTCCTGCTGACGCGTGAGGCGTTCGAGCTGAACAAGGTCAGGAACAAGCTGCACGTCGTCAACGACGGCGAGCAGGCCATGGCCTTCCTCCGCAAGGAGGGCGAGTACGCCGACGTGCCCCGGCCCGACCTGATCCTGCTGGACCTCAACCTGCCCCGTAAGGACGGCAGGGAGGTGCTCCAGGACATCAAGGGCGACGAGAAGCTGCGCGGTATCCCGGTGGTCGTGCTGACCACCTCGGAGTCGGAGGAGGACATCCTGCGCAGCTACCACCTGCACGCCAACGCCTACGTCTCCAAGCCCGTCGACTTCGACCAGTTCATCAGCGTGGTCCGCAGGATCGACGACTTCTTCGTGACCGTGGTCAAACTGCCCAGCTCCGACCAGCATTACTGACCCGGGCGGGCCCTGCGGGGCCCGTGACCGAGGATCTCCACTCGACCCTTCCCAGCTCGCGGAATGTGACGTCCTTATTCCCTGCTCCTGACCAACGTGACAGGAATCACACCGGGTGACGGAAAATGTGAGTGACGCTTCTCACATGAGCGGGTAGCAGCGTCGTAACGTATCCCCACCAACAAGCGCGCGCACGGTGATCCGGCGCGACCACGGCGCGGTGCGCGGACAACTGAAACGACCCGGACCCCTCCGGCGAGCAGCGGGGGTCCGCGGGAGGTGGAGAGGTCTCCGATGACCCAGACAGCGGCCGAGAACCCGGCCAGAAGGCAGCGCGCGCAGATCAAGGAGCGCACGCTGCGCACCGACCAGTGGTGGCGTTATCCGCTGGTCACCTTCATCATCTTCGTGGGGTTCCTTGGCTACGCCACGTGGACGCTTTTCGACAACAGTTATTTCGCGGCGCCGTACATCGCTCCGTTCTCTTCCCCGTGCCTGGCCACGAGCTGCCCCGAGGGGGCGCGCCTGTTCGGGTTCGCGCCCTTCGGCGACTGGTACACCCTGTCGCCCAGCCTGCTGATCCTGGTCCTGCCCGCGGGATTCCGCTTCACCTGTTACTACTACCGCAAGGCCTACTACCGCGGGTTCTGGCTCTCGCCGCCCGCGTGCGCCGTCAACGAGCCGCACAGCAAGTACACCGGTGAGTCCCGCTTCCCGCTGATCCTGCAGAACGTCCACCGTTACTTCTTCTACACGGCGATCGTGGTCGGCCTGATCCTCGCCTGGGATGCGGTGCTGGCCCTGGTGGAGAAGCCGTTCGGCCTCGGGACGCTGATCCTGGTGGTCAACGCCGTGTTCATCAACCTGTACACGCTGTCGTGCCACTCCTGCAGGCACATCACGGCCGGGCGGCTGAACCACTTCTCCAAGCATCCGGTCCGCTACCGGGCCTGGGGCTTCGTCTCCAAGCTCAACGCCAAGCACCAGGAACTCGCCCTCATCTCGATGTTCACCGTCATGGGAGCCGACCTCTACGTACGGCTGGTCGCCAAGGGCATCGTCAACTTCCCGTTCGCATAAGGATCACCAGTGGAAATCGAGCGTCACGAATACGACGTCGTCGTCATCGGCGCGGGCGGGGCGGGACTACGGGCTGCCATCGAGGCCCGCCAGCAGGGCAAGCGCACCGCGATCGTCTGCAAGTCGCTGTTCGGCAAGGCTCACACCGTCATGGCCGAGGGCGGTGCCGCCGCGGCCATGGGCAACGTCAACAGCGACGACAACTGGATGGTGCACTTCCGCGACACCATGCGGGGCGGCAAGTTCCTCAACAACTGGCGGATGGCCGAGCTGCACGCCAAGGAGGCCCCCGACCGGGTCTGGGAGCTTGAGGCCTGGGGCGCGCTGTTCGACCGCACCAAGGACGGCAAGATCAGCCAGCGTAACTTCGGCGGCCACGAGTACCCCCGGCTGGCCCACGTCGGCGACCGTACCGGCCTTGAGCTGATCCGCACCCTCCAGCAGCGGGTGGTCGCGCTCCAGCAGGAGGACGAGCGGCTGCACGGCGACCCCGAGGCCTACATCAAGGTCTTCCAGGAGTGCACGATCACCCGGCTGCTGAAGGACGGCGACGCGATCGCCGGGGCCTTCGGCTACTGGCGGGAGAACGGCAAGCTGATCGTCTTCGACGCCCCCGCGATCGTGCTGGCCACCGGCGGCATCGGCAAGTCCTACGTGGTGACCTCCAACTCCTGGGAGTACACCGGCGACGGCCACGCGCTGGCACTGCTGGCCGGGGCGAAGCTGATCAACATGGAGTTCATCCAGTTCCACCCGACCGGGATGGTCTGGCCTCCCTCGGTTCGCGGCATCCTCGTCACCGAGTCGGTCCGCGGTGACGGCGGGGTGCTGCGCAACTCCGAGGGCAAGCGCTTCATGTTCGACTACATCCCCGACGTGTTCAAGGACAAGTACGCCACCACGGAGGAGGAGGGCGACCGCTGGTACACCGACCAGGCCAACAACCGGCGCCCTCCGGAGCTGCTGCCCCGTGACGAGGTCGCCAGGGCCATCAACGCCGAGGTGAAGGCCGGTCGCGGCTCACCCCAGGGTGGCGTCTTCCTCGACGTGTCCAGCAGGCTCCCGGCCGCGGAGATCATCAAGCGGCTGCCGTCGATGCACCACCAGTTCAAGGAGCTGGCCGACGTCGACATCACCGCCGAGCCCATGCAGGTCGGCCCGACCTGTCACTACATCATGGGCGGGGTCGAGGTGGACGCCGACACCGGAGCCGCGGACGTCCCCGGCCTCTTCGCCGCGGGTGAGGTGTCCGGCGGCATGCACGGCTCCAACCGGCTCGGCGGCAACTCGCTGTCGGACCTGCTGGTCTTCGGCCGCCGGGCGGGAGCGGGAGCGGCCGCGTACGTCAACGGGCTCGCCGCCAGGCCGCAGGCCACCGAGGAGGCGGTCTCGGCCGCGCAGGCGGAGGCGCTGGCCCCGCTTGAGCGCACCGGTGAGAACCCGTACCAGGTCCACCAGGAGCTCCAGCGGACGATGAACGAGCTCGTCGGGATCATCCGCAACGCCCAGGAGGTCACCGAGGCTCTGGAGGCCGTGGGCAAGCTCAAGGAGCGGGCCCACGGGGTCGGCGCCGCGGGCAGCAGGATCTACAACCCCGGCTGGCACCTCTGCCTGGACCTGCGCAACATGCTGCTGGTCTCCGAGTGTGTCGCCAAGGCGGCTCTCATCCGTGAGGAGAGCCGCGGCGGCCACACCCGGGACGACTTCCCCGGCATGTCCGCCGAGTGGCGGCGCAAGCTCCTGGTGTGCGCCCTGTCCTCCGACGGCTCCGGCGTGTCCGTCGAGGAGAAGACGCAGTCCCCCATGCGCGACGACCTGATCACGCTTTTCGACCGGGCCGAGCTGAAGAAGTACATCACCGAGGATGAGCTGGCCGACTTCGACGCGTTGGTCAAGGAGTAGCCATGAGTTACAAGGCGAAGTTCCGCGTGTGGCGGGGCGAGGGCGGCGAGGGAAAGCTTGAGGACTTCACCGTCGAGGTGAACGAGGGCGAGGTCGTCCTCGACATCATCCACAGGCTCCAGGCCACCCAGGCCCCTGACCTCGCGGTCCGCTGGAACTGCAAGGCCGGCAAGTGCGGCTCGTGTTCCATGGAGATCAATGGCAAGCCGCGCCTGGGCTGTATGACCCGGATGTCCACCTTCACGGAGGACGAGACGATCACTGTGACGCCCATGCGGACGTTCCCGGTGATCAAGGACCTGGTCACGGACGTGTCCTTCAACTACCAGAAGGCCCGCGAGATCCCGTCCTTCACCCCTCCCGCGGACGTACAGCCGGGCGAGTACCGCATGCAGCAGATCGACGTCGAGCGGTCCCAGGAGTTCCGCAAGTGCATCGAGTGCTTCATGTGCAACAACGTCTGCCACGTGATCCGTGACCACGAGGAGAACAAGCCCGCCTTCGCCGGTCCGCGTTTCCTGATGCGGATCGCCGAGCTGGACATGCACCCCTACGACGTGGCCGACCGCAAGGACTCCGCGCAGGAGGAGCACGGCCTGGGGTACTGCAACATCACCAAGTGCTGCACCGAGGTCTGCCCCGAGCACATCAAGATCACCGACAACGCGCTGATCCCGATGAAGGAACGGGTCGTCGACCGTAGGTACGACCCGCTGGTCTGGCTCGGCAACAAGATCTTCAAGCGGTCCGGCTCGAAGAGCTGACACCCCCGCCCCGGCGCCGGTCACCCCTGTGACCGGCGCCTCGGCATGTCAGGGGCGACCCCGTACGGCTCGCGCCACCGCGTTGACCGGCCATTTCCTGTCAGGACATATCCGGAAAAATGCCGATGAATTATTGGGGCCGGAAAACTCGCCCTCTGGCCGACATAACGCCTTTGACCAGGTATTTCACACCAAATACCCCCGGGCGGTCGCCCGGGGGTAGGTGACTACTTCTTGCGGAACAGGCCGCGCTTCTTCTTGCCGCCCTCTCCGGGGAGGGGGTAGACCGCGGTGCCCGAGGGGCCCGAACCGGGTGGCTCGAAGTTGGAGACCTCGGGGGCCGGCGCCTCAGGTTGGGGAGCCTCGGGCTTGGGCGCCTTCGACCTGCCCTTCCTGGACTTGGCCGGGGGCAACGGTTCCAGCCCGAAGGGACGGCGGGCGCCCTGCGGCTCCTGCGGGCCCCCCGAGGGTTCGGGCCTGGTGCCGGGCAGCGGCTCAAGGCCGAAGGGACGCCGAGGCTTCTGTTCCCCCGCGGGCTTGGTGCCGGGCAGCGGTTCGAGACCGAAGGGACGCCTGGCGTCCTGCGGCTCCTGCGGGAACGGCGCCCCCGGGAACCCGCCCGGTCCCTGCGGCCCGGGAATCGGGCCGGTGAACTCCCCAGGCCCTCCGGGGAACCCTCCTGCTCCACCGGGGAACTCGCCGGTTCCGCCGGGGAAGCCGCCCGTCCCGCTGGGGAACTCGCTCGTTCCGCCGGGAAGGTCGCCGGGCGGGAACGGCGCTCCGGGGAACTCGTCCGGTCGCTGCGGGAACGGCGCCCCGGGGAAGTCCCCCTGCACGGCGCCGGGAACGTCCCTCCGAGGAGCGCCCGGAGGATCCTGCGGGAGGGGGCCGTCGAAGCGCTCCGAGCCCTGGGGGAACGGCCTCACGGCGTCCCCGGTGAACTCCTCCGGCCGCGGAGGCTCGCCGTACCCGGGATGCTGCTCCTGGCCGAAGGGCTGCTCCTGGCCGGGAACCGGCATGTAGCTCGTCGGCTGCTCGTACTGCTCCGGCGCGTAGCCCTCGGGAAGAACCGGGGCGTACATCTGCATGGGGACGAAGCTGATGATCGGGGCGTAGGCCGTACCGCCCTGATAGACCGTGGGCGGCATGCCCGGCGCGGGCGCGTAGGCGGCGCCCTGCGGGTAGAGCCTCGGGTCGAGTCCGGCACCGGGGCCACGCGGCCCGGCCCTGCGTACGGCGGAGGCGTGGGCCAGACGGCGCAGCCTGCCTTCGAAGATCAACACGGCGAACAGCACCAGCAGCGCCAGGACCAGCGCCGGGATGCCGAGCCGCTGGCTCAGCCCGGCGGCGTCGAAGTCGGAGCCCGCGTTACGGATCTCGTAGGGCACCGAGGCGGGCCCGTTGTCCTCGAACGTGGAGCTCTCGGTCGGCTCAGGCGTGGCGCCGGTCACGGGGGCCAGAGTCGGGGTGGGGGTCGGCTGCTGGGTCTCCTCAGTGGTGGGGAAGACCGGTGCCTGGTCGGAGGGTGTCGGATCGGCCGCCTGCGTCGAATCGGGAACCACCGGCGCGGAGGTCGGCGTGTCGACCACCACCGGGGCGGGAGTCGGCTCCGGAACCTGCGGCTTCTTGGTCTTCTTGGGCTTCGGGCTCGGCGTCACGGTGACCGTGGTGGTCACCGTCTTCTGCGGGGTCGGCGAAGGGGGAAGCGGGTCCGGGTCGCTGGTGACCGTGACGGTGACGACCGGCGTCGGCTCCTCCTCACACGGCCCGGCGGGGTCGATGTCGCATCCCGGGATCTCCGAGGGGTTGGCGGCCAGCAGCCGGGTGACACCGACCGGGGTCCGGTTCGCGAACGGCGCGTTGGCGACGACCAGTCCCGCGCACACTCCCACCGACACCAGGACGGCTGAGACGGTCGCCGCACGCCGTGATCGCCTCACAGGTGCCCTCCGAGGATTCCCTATACAAGCCCAGTCAAGTCAAGGAAATACTAGTCGGATAAAAGGAATAACAAACCCCTGTTTCATGACACCTATCGCGTACCGCGTCTGCGCTGAATACGCGCCTGCAGCCACAGCAGACCGAGCAGGCCGCCGACAGAACCCCCCACCACGGGAAATCCATTCGCGCCAGTCAAGGACGGAGTCCACAGGGCCACCGGCTCGATCTCCTGACCCGGCCCGTCCACGTCCTGGGGCAACGGCGCGCCCGGCGGCGGGACGTCCGTGGCGATCGCGGGGGACACGGGGGGTCCGGCGCCGACGGCCGTCGGCGCCGCCAGCGGCATCCTCAGGTCGGGGTCGTTCCACAGCGGAGGTACCTGCCCGGCCCCCGGCACACTGACCGCCGCCCCGGCCCCCGGCATGTTGGCCGTCTGCCCGGTCCCTGGAACACCGGCCGGGACCGGCGGCCTGGGAACCTCCGCCCGCCGCCCGGCACCCGGCCCCTTCGGCGCTTTGGCCGCCCCATGCGACCTGGGCGGCTTGACCGTCTCGTACGGCCCAGGCCCGGGCTGGACACCCGCCTCCGCGACCTCACCTCGGTCCCGCCCGGGGTCAACCCCCTGGTCCACCTCCCCGGAACCGCCTTCCGGCGGCACGACCTCCGCCTCCGGAACCGGACGGACACTCCCCGACCCCTGAACCGGCGGGACGACCTCCACACCCAAAGCCGGAGGGACTGCTCCCGATCCCTGTACCGGACGGGCGGCCCCCGGTTTCCGGACCGGCGGCACGACCTCCGCCCCCAGGACCGGATGGGGGACCCCTGTCCCCTGCGCTGGAAGGGTCTCCCCTTGCTCCCGGACCGGCGGAGCCCCCTGGGCCGGTGGAATGGTTCCCGGCCCCCGGATCGACGGGGCCCACGCGCTCTCCCGCCCTCCTGCCCCCGCCTCTCCCGGCGAGCCAGGAACCCCCCGGACTTCCGGCGTTCCGGAGGTGCCCGGTGCCGACGAACCGCTTCCCTCAGGCCGCTCCCAGGCGATCGGCTCGATCCCGATCCCCTCGGAGCGCTGCCGCGTCAGGGGGTCCGCCTCCCCGAGGCCGCCCGCGGGCCGTGCCCCCCGCAGGCCGGTGGCCGTACGGGTCACCCACTCACCCTCCGGGGTGCGCATCCGCAGCAGCGCGGCCAGCCCAACGGGCCAGTCGCCGGCCGTGGGCGCGCCGACCAGTACGTCAACGGACGTGCGCGCGCCCACCTCCCCCAGGAGGCACTCCCGCCACCCCTCCGAAGCCCCCGACGGCCCCGAGCCCTCCAAGGATTCCACCGCGGCCCCCGGCTCAGGTCCCGATCCAGGCCCCGGCGTGAGTCCCGACGCGGGACAGCCGACGAACCGGATCTCCGTACCCGGCGTCGCCACGACCGTGAGCCGCGCCTCACTGCCCGGCCCGCTCAGCCACACCCGGAACCCCGCCGTCCCGTCGGCACGGCCCACGTCCGGTGGTACGGCGTCGCCCGCCCCGGCCGCGTGGATCCCCGGCCCCCCGCCAAGGACGAACGCCCCCGCCCCAACCGCCGACATGATCCGGGCACACCGCCACCATCCGGTCACCACATCTCTCCGATCCCCCGATTCGGACACGCGACAACAAACGTTCAGTGGTGTTATGTCACAGTGAGTAGCCGATCAACCCCCGCCGAGCCGACCTTGTACGGCCCGCACGATCGGCAGGTCCGCAGGAAGCCACGGCACGTCGTAGAGTTCGTGACCGGCCAGCCAGCGCAGGTCCAGGTGCTCCTTGGCCTCCGGCTCGCCCTCGACGATCCGCGCCAGCCAGACCCGCAGCACGTATCCACCCGCCAGCGGCCAGTCACCGCCGATCTGCTGCCCCACCTCGACCAGGACGCCGAGTTCCTCCTCGCACTCC
Source organism: Streptosporangium sp. NPDC001559 (assembly GCF_042893955.1). NCBI lineage: Bacteria > Bacillati > Actinomycetota > Actinomycetes > Streptosporangiales > Streptosporangiaceae > Streptosporangium > Streptosporangium sp. NPDC001559. Next base: position 410,848 of record NZ_JBIAVG010000003.1, on the reverse strand, counting down.
CGGACCAGCGCGGTGCGGTCGTCCTCCCCCGGATCGACCTTCCCTCCGGGGAACTCCCACCCGCCCGCCAGCTCAGGGGGGTCGGCGCGCTGCGCGGTGAGCAGTCTCCCGTTGCCGTCGACGATCGCGGCTCCCACAACGACCTTGTCCATGGGCCCGATTGTGTCAGCCCTGCTCCCTCAGCCTGAGCTGCTCGACGACCTGGGGGTTGGCCAGCGGCCGGGTGAAACCGACGATGCCGGTGCGGTCCTTGTAGGTCGTGACCTTGATCGGCCCGCACAGACGGCACCTGGCCTCGACCATCTTGCCCGGTGAGACGATCATTCCAACGTGTCCCGGCCGGTCGGCCGAGGTGCCGGGCCCGGCGTTGAAGAAGACCAGGTCTCCCGCCTGCTCCTGCCCCTCGGGCACCTTGACGCCGAACGGCCACTGCCCGAAGGTCGTGCGCGGGATCGTCAGGCCGACGCTGCGGTAGGCCATGTAGATGATCCCCGAGCAGTCGAAGGCGTCGGGCCCCGTGCCACCCCACAGGTACGGCTTGCCACGCTGGTTCAGGGCGTACTCCAGGATCCCGGCCACCGTGCCGGAGGGGGCCGCCGCGATCAGCGGCTCGTCGCAGAGTTCCTCCGCCTGTGGCGGCACACCGACCGCGCCGTCCTTGGCGTACCGCTCGGCGATCTCCATGACCTGGTCGACGTACCACCAGGCCCGGTTGTAGACGAACAGCGACCTGCGCACGTTCTCGGGGGCGCCGTTGTGCTTGAGCATCTTGGCCGCGCCCAGGATGGCGTCGGCCGGGTTGTAGACGTCCGCCCAGCCGTCGCCGTCGCCGTCCGAGGCGTAGCCGTTGAACGTCGACGGAATCTTGATCTTGGCCTTGCCGCCCCAGGTGCTGATCAGGAACTGCATCGGCCCCGCGGCGCCCGCGTAGTTGGTGCCGCTGCTGACCCCCGGCAGCGTCGAGCGTCCGTGGTCGGTCTCCCGCTTGCCGACCCCGGCGAGCACGTTCCACTGCACGCCGATCTTCTTGGCGCTGGCGCGGTACTGCTTGAGGTACTCGGAGGGGATGTCGGAGGCCGCGGTCTCCGACTCGTCGCCGACCGGTTGCGCCCTGTCGTTGCAGTCGGGCAGTTCACCGCCGGTGAAGGACGGGAAGGCGCCGACCATCAGCACCGGCGCCATGCTCAGCGTGAACAGGCACAGCGCTCCGACGGCCAGGATCAGCGCGAGACGGATCCTTTTGTTGTCCCTCATCCGGCCGCCCCCGGGAACCCGGAAGGCGCGCCGTACGGGATCAGGCGGACGAGCATCGGTTTCCCTCTCATCCGGCCGCGCCCGAGGACTGGTCGTCTCCGTCCTGTCCCTCGTCGGCGGGCTGCAGGTCGTGGATCCGCCACTCGGTGCCCATCTCGACGACCGTCACGGCGTAGTCGGCGGTGCGTTCCTTGGCGCCGCTCTTGGCGGTGACGGTCTGGGTCCCGGTGACCACGAAGATCACCGAGGACCGCTGGATCTGCCTGATCTCCTTCACCTTCGCCGACCCGACGGAGACCACCTCGTCGGCGGTGTTGGCCGCGATGGTGCCCGGCGAGGTGACCGTGCGCAGCAGCACGTCGGCGAAGTCCGACGTGGTGTAGCTCCTGAGCCGGTCACCGTAGGCGGAGGGCTGTTCGTCGTAGCTGAACGTGCCGTACTCGACGGTGAACCGCCGGGCGTAGTCGGCGGCGGCGGCCAGTTCCTGCTTGGTCATCGGCAGGTAGGAGTAGACGTCGAAGGGCGCGTTGCTCGCCGTCGCCTCGGCGTGCGGCGGCTCGGCCTCTCCCCGTGTCGTACGGCTCACGCCCGCCGGTTCGGCGGCGGGCTCCTGCCCGCCGCCGTCCGGACCGGACCACATGGTCAGGTAGAGCCCGACCAGCGCGAGCACCGCCACCAGCACCGCGAAGACGACGCCCCGCCTGCCTTCGACCATCGTCAGTCCTTATCGGGGTTCGAGGCACGCAGCCAGAACGGCGCCGCCTCGCCTGCCTGCCTGTCGCGCTCCGGCCTGCTGGCCAGCCAGAGCGGCGGTGCCTCGGAGGACCGGCCGCGTCCCGCGTCGTCCCGGGAACCGGAAGAGCTGAAGATGCTGCCGCCGGACCTGGAGGAACCGCCCGAGGAGCCGGAGCCCCGCGGGCTCGACTCGGCACGCCGGGACCCGCCGCCGTTGCTGCCGCCACCGCCGCCGAAGAGGCCGCCGCCGGACCGGCCACCGCCGGAGGAACCGGACGACCTGCCGCCGCCGGAGGACGGCCTGCTGCCCGAGGACGGCGCGGAGGACCGGCCGCCGCCCGACGATCTGCCCGTGGACGACCCGCCGGAGGAGCCCCGTGGAGCCCAGCCCCCCGACGACCCGCCGAACCAGCCACCGCCGGAACCCGAGCCGCTCGAACCACCCGAGCCGCCCGAGCCGGTGCCACGACCGGCTGAGCCCGTCCTGGCCGGGGCGGAGCCGCCCGCGCCACCGGACAGGTTCAGCGGCGGGGCCGCGCCCGTGCGGGTCGCGGTGACGGGACGCCCCACACCCTTGCGCCGGTTGCCTGACTGGGCCTCGGTGTCCAGCGGCGCGGGCTGCGCGCCTGCCGGGACCCGGGTGCCCGCTCCCGCGCCCCGGTCGCCCTCCTCGCCCCTGACCTTGCCCTGGGCGACCGCCGCCGCGGCCGTCGCGACGGAGGCGCCGCCCGCCATGGCCGCCGCCTGCAGTACGGGCTCGGCCTTGCGCATCCCCCACCGGCCCGCCCTGGCCGCCGCGACCGGGGGCAGCACTCCTGCCGCGCGCTGCAGGGTCGGCGCGGAGGCCGCCTCACCCAGCATGCGCGTGGTGAACGTGTGGCCGTCCATCGAGGAGAACAGGTGCTGGAACGGCCGCCGGTAGAAGAACACCGCGATCGTCATCAGCGCCATGAACATGACCTGCATGCCCCACGGCAGCTCGGTGGCGATGATCAGGGCATAGCCGTACACCAGGACGCCGAGGACCAGTGCCAGCACCGCCTGTCTGAGCAGGGTGCCGATCAGCATCTCCACCCAGCGCATCGCTATGATCCGCCCCGACCCCGGATGGACGCCGATCAGCAGGAAGACCGGCGCGAGGATCAGCAGCAGCAGGAACCCGATCTTCAGGACCAGCAGCGAGACCGCGACCAGGAAGATCAACAAACCCGCGACCATCGCGGCCATCAGGGCGCCGATCGCGATGCCGAGCCTGCTCGTCCAGTCCTTTCCCTGGAAGAGGAAGAAAATGGGGGTGTTCTGCAGCTTGCTCGCGACCTCTTCCTCGTATCTTGCCTGGTGGGCATTGGTGTTTGGCGTCTGGTTCGCCTTCAGCTCGGCCGCGTCCAGTGCCTGGATGTCCAGCAGCTTCGACCCGAAGGTCTTCACCACCGGCGCGTTGGGGTCGGCGGTACCGAACACACCCATGAGCCACGGCTTGCACACCAGGGTCGACCAGAGCGCCTCGGCGTTCTGGTCGACGCCGGGGACGCCGGTCTGACCGTAACCACCGGGCTTCGCCTGGGGATTGGCGACGTCCTTGGGAGCAAGGCAGGAGGCACCGCCCGCGTTGGGCAGATTGGAGAAGGCCGAGTTGACGACCTCTCCGGTCTTGTCCGTCACGGTCTTGCCGAGGCCGGTGAAGTCGCCCGGCCTGCTGAAGAACCAGACGGCGACGGTGACGGCCAGGACCATCCAGATGATGCCCTCGGCGGTCGTGGTCGCACGTTTGCGGATGAGGCCGTACCACGCCAGCCAGATGGCGCCGAGGATGACGATGGGCCGCAGGTACGGCCAGTACATCGCGTCGGCCAGGTTGCCCACGATGTCGTCGACGACGCCCTTGATCGACTCAAGCGGCCCCTCGGTCGCCGCCGCCTGGTAGGTCGTGATGGTCAGCCGGTCGAGCGCCTTGGCCCAGGAGAAGACGGTGTTGGCGGTCATGTTGCCCATGACCGCCGCGACGTCGCCGCAGCCGAGCCCGTAGGTGTGCCAGAACTGGCCGCCGGTGCCGTACCGGGCGTAGTTGCTCTGCGGGGCGGCGCCGGGCGCGGTCGGCGCCGGGGTGGGTGCCGCGGTGGGTGCGCCCGCCGTGGGCGTGTCCGGAGGCGGCGCCTTGACCAGACCGTCCACACCCGAGCCCACGATCTCGGGGGCCAGGTCCGGGGAGAGGTCGCAGGGGCCGGCGGCGACGGCGGTCGAGGCCCCCGTCGGCACCAGCATCGGTAAGGCGAAGAAGGCGGCCAGGGCCACCAGGGTGATGGCTATCCGCCTGCGTAGTCGTCTCTTGCGGGAGTTTCTGCTGCCCTCGCGGGAGCCCTTCATGACCGTACCTCCAGCGCCGTGGCCCCCGGCCTACTGACTCTGTCGCCCCCGGAAAGATCATGCACGTTCTCGGCGGGTTTGTCGTGGGTCGGATTCGTGTCCAGCCAACGGAGCAGCTCATCGGAGATGAGGTCCACCCCTATCCGCCCCGCGCGCCCGTCCAGATCCCGGAAAACACACTCGCCGTTGCCCAGCGAGCGCAGCACCGCCTTGTGCTCCTCGGAGGGTTCGACCCCGAGCAGCGCCATGACATGGTCCACCTCCACCCGTTCGGTGGACCTGAAGGCGAACACCGACGACAGGCAGTTGGTCACCTGTTCGTTCAGCAGGTCGCCCGCGTTCTGTGAGACCAGCACCAGCGCGGTGTTGCGCGAACGCCCCATCCGGCTGACCTCGGGCACCAGCTTGGCGCCCTCCGGGGTCGAGGTGATGGCCCACGCCTCGTCCAGGAAGATCGCCTTCGGCGTCCTGCGGTCGAGGCCGTTCATGAGTCCCCTGGCGAACTGCGCGACCAGGTAGAGCAGCGCGACGGACAGCCGCTGTTCGTAGGAGTAGTCGTCTCGGCCCGTCGAGGCGTCGGGAAGCGTCAGACCCCCCAGCGTGAAGACCGTCGTCCAGCCCTCGGTGTCGATCTGGTCGCCGCCCGACGGGTCGAAGCACAACCGCGCCAGGTGCATCTCCGACATCGAGCGCAGCACGGCGCCCAGGTTCTTCGAAGCCGCGTCCTCGGTCTGTTCGAGGAAGTCGACGACCTTGCCCAGCGACGGATCCGGCCTGGCGGAGACCGCCGCGACCGCCTGGATCATCGCCGACTCGCGCTCCTCCGACATCCGGGGAAGCAGCAGCCGCAGCGTCTCGCTGGCCATGGTCTTCTTGGCCGCGATGTCGTCGCCGAAGGAGAACGGGTCGAGCAGGCCCGGCGCCGCCGAACCGAGCGGGATGACCCGTGCCTTCCTGCCCCGCGCCCGCAACAGCTGGACCAGGGAGTCGGCGTCACCCTTGGGGTCGATCACCGCGACCGTCACCCCGCGCAGCGCCATCTGATAGATCATCAGCAGGGCCAGCGTGGTCTTGCCGCCACCCGGCTCACCGGTGATCGCGATGGCCGTCGGCCGGTTACGGGTCGCCGCGACCAACGGGTCGAAGTGCACGATGCTGCGGGCCCTGCCCAGGGTCTCCCCGATGTACGGTCCCATCCAGCCTGCGTTGCCCTCGTCGACCCGGTCACCGAGATCGACGGTCGCGCCGGCCATGCCACCTGCGATCGTGCGCAGCGGCTGTCGCTGGGCGTAGGCGTTGACCCTGACCTTCTCCCCGGGAAGCGCCTCACAGAACAGCGAGAACTGGTCGCCGGTCGAGTTGACGATGTCGATGCCGATGTCCCGGTAGTGCTCGACGACCGCCTCGACCCGCTGCACGCAGATCTCCTCGGTCGGGGCGGACACCATCAGCCGGTGCCAGCCGTACACGAAGGGCAGGCGCTCCTTGGTGATGCCGTGTTCGAGCATCCGGGCCGCGTCGATCTGCTCGGCGAGCGCCAGTGGCGCCTCCGCCCCGGCCTCGCGGATGTGGATGTCCATGTCACGGGCGTGCGCGAGCTTGCGCGCCACGTCCTTGCTCGCCTTGATCGGCGAGATCAGTCGCATCCTGGAGCTGATCTCGACGGGGAAGGGCAGCTGGTCGGCGAAGTGCATCCACGGTTCGCCGTCGGGGAAGGGCATCAGGTCGGGGAAGCGGGCGAAGGACAGGTGCGCGACGTAGGAGTCGCCGTCCGGCTGCTCGATCCGCAGCAGGGACCTGCCGTTGTGGATCTGCCCCTCCACGAGGGACTCGATCTCGCCCCTCCCCCACTGCCGCCTCGGGCTGGCCGAAGGGGGCGGATCGCCCAGGGAACCGGTCGCGGCGTGCTGGAACAGCCAGGCGATCTCGGTCGAGGTCGCGTGCCTGGCGTACAGCGCACTCGACGACAGGGCCCGTCCCAGACGCTCGGCCTGCTCGCTCCACCGGGTGATCTCCGCTTTGGGGACGTGGTCGTCCTCGATGCCCAGGACCTTCTCACCACGCTGGTAGAAGCCGAACAGCTGGGACAGCACCCCGGTGCCGAGTTGCCTGCCTCGCGCGCCGAGCCGTACGCCGAGGTAGACCTCCTTGGTCCAGAAGTCCTTGGCCCAGACGTGCCGGTACATCTCCTCCAGGTAGTCGCGCCAGCCCGGCCCCTCGTCGGAGGTGGCGTCCAGCGCCATCGCCCATTCGGCCGCCGGGTAGGTGCGGTGCGCGACCCGCAGGTGCACCTCGGCGTCCGGCATCCTGATCGCCGCGAGCGCGATCGTGATGTTGGTGGCCAGCGCCTCCCGTTCATCGGGGGTGATGAACTCGTAGCTGACGGTCGGCAGCCGGAAGTACGCCCAGACCGACGTGTCGGTCAGCAGAATCCTGTCGTCGAAGTAGCGGACGGCCAGACGGTTGCGCGCCCGCGAAGAGCGGCTCACCCGTGCCCCCCAACCGGCACGACCTTTCGGGGGTTCACCTGAGCACCTCGCTGTCTCCTCGCGCCAGGGGGATCACTGCGCCACTTCCTCCTCGCTCGGTCGAACCGCCTGCGCCGTCCCGAAGCCCGCGACCACGACCCCGGCCAGCGCGAGGTAGGCCCGGCGGCCGGGAGCACGCAGGTGGGACGGCTCGACACGCTCCGACCTTCCCGGAGCCAGCTCGTCTTCCCAGGGCACCCGCACGATCGCCCTGCACCGCCCTCTGGCGACGGCCTCGGCCTGCTCGACGTCGCCCATGCTGCGGCGGCTCACTCCGTTGACCACCATGATCGCGCGCTTGCGCAGGTCCGCGCAGCCGTGTCCGTCAAGCCACTCGTACGTCATGGCGACCGCGTCGGGGCCGTCCTCACTGGCCGGGACGACCAGGACCAGCTGGTCGGCGTAGGGCAGCACCCTGGCCGCCAGCGCGGCGGCCGGGTCGACCACGACCAGCTTGTAGTGCCGGTCCAGGAGGTCCATGGTCCTGCCGAGCCGCCGGTCGGAGAAGAGCGTCCGGTCGGAGAGCCGCTGCTCGGCGCCCGAGTCGGCGTCACCCGCCAGGACTTCGAGACCGGAGGCGCACCGGCTGGTGTAGGCCCGCATGCCGAGGTAACCGTTGACGCCGTCCAGACCCGCGAGCAGTGAGGTCAGCGTCTCCGGCGACTCGGCCTGGATCCGGCCGGACAGGGCGTTCGCCCCGGTGTTGGCGTCCACCGCGAGCACCCGGTCCTCACGGTGCCTGGCCAGGGTGTGTCCCAGCATGAGCGCGGTCGTCGTCTGGCCCGCACCGCCGGTGCACCCGAGCACGACCACCCTGCGGCTGCCGGTGAACATCGCCTTGGCCCGCGCCTCGTCGATCTCCGACCCGTCGGTACGGCCCGCGCCCGGCCCGATCACGACCTGCGCGAGACGTCGCCAGCCGCCGGCCGAGTCTCTGCCGACGACCGACTCGACCCGGCGGACCTTGGGCTCGGCCTGCCCCGGCCTCGACACGGGGACCGGGGGCACGACCGGTGCCGGGCCCGCCGTCGGCCCGCTGGGGACCGCCCTGATCGAGACGCCCTGCGGGGGCCCCTGCCGCTGTGCGGGGCGCTGCGGCGGTCGCTGCACCGGGTGTTCCCCGGTGGCCTGCTGGTCCTGGCTCCGCCGTACCTGGGGGATCTGCTCGGCGCGCGGCGCTCTGGCGACCAACCGGTCCTGCCCCCTGCCCGCCTGCGCGGCCCGCTGCTCCTCGGCCAGGCGGCGGCGCTCGGCGAACTGCTCCGCGGGGACGGGCTGCCCCTTGCGATGCTGGGCGCGAACCCCCTCGTCGGCTCCGGCGGGGGCGCCCACGGGCGGGACGTTCCTGTACGGCGCCGCTCCGGGCCGTTTCACGGGCTCCTGGTCCGGAACCCCTGGAGCCGGGGCTCCGGCCACCGGGACACCGGGGGCCACCGTCGCGGAGGTCACGGTCTCGGGGACCGCGGTCTGAGCGGCCTGAGCGGCGGGGGCCGCGGTCTCGGGAATCACGGTGCCGGGTGCCGGGGTGCCGGGCGCCACCGTCTCGGAGGCCGGAGTGCCCGGCGCCGGGGTGCGGGGCACCGCGGTCTCGGGGACCGGGGTGCCGGGGGCCACGGCCTTCTGGACCTGGGCCTCCGCGGCGGGCTTCTCATGGGCCTTCGGCGCCTCGGGCGCCGGGGCGGTCACGGCCTCGACGGGGGTGGCCCGCTCGGACGGCCCGGGAAGCACGGCCTGCCGTTCCGGCCTGTCGTTCCGCGTGACGGTCGTGGGTTGTTCGATCGCGGGCGGGTCGGCGCGGAAGGCGGCGCGCTCGGCCTCGGTGGCGGCGGCGAGCCTGCGCAGCCGTCGCAGCGCCTCCGGACCGATCGGGGCCTCCTGGGCCGCCAGGGCGGACTCCTCGGGAGCGGACTCCTCTGAGGCGGGGTTCACCGGTACGGAGTCCGCGGGCGTGGACGCCGCGACCGCCGACGCCGTGGGGGCCACCGGCTCGGAGGCCGCCGGTTCCGCGACCGTGGGGACGGCCTGAGGACCAGGGGCCGGAGCCTGGGAGACCGCGATCTCGGGGCCCTGGGCCGCGGGATCCTGCGCAGTGGGGTTCTGCGCAGTGGGAGTGGGGTTCCGGGGCGCCGCGGCCTGGCGCGTGGCCGTCTCGGCGAGGGACGCCGGAGCCGGGGTTCGCGTGCTCTCGGACGCCGTGGAGGGCTGAGCCTGGGCCACGGGCTGGACCCGCGCCACCGGTGCGGCGGGCGCCGCCTCGGCCTTCCGGACCGGGGCCTGCTCGGGGAGGGGGCGCGCGGACGGGGCGAAGACCCGCTCGACCGGGCTCGGCGTCTCGGTCCCGAGGGCCGGGGCCGTACCCCTGCGTGGGACCGGAGACGAGCCCTTGACCGGGCGTTCGCGGACGGCGGGAGCGGTGGTCGCCGCCGCGGCGGCAGCGGCCACGGCGGGACGGACCTCACGGGCCGGAGCCGAGGGGGCGACAGCCGGAGCCGTGGCGCCCTTCGCCTTGCCCTTCACACGGCCCTTCACACGCGTGGGACTGGGATCGGCCCGCCACACCCGACCGGTCAGCGCGATCTCGTCGGACTCGGAGGTCGGCGCCATCCGGCACCAGGAGCGTGGCTCCCCCATGTAGCGGACCTGCGACTGCAGCAGCTCGGTGAGCCGCTTGCTCTCGATCACCGGTCTGGTCGAGAGCCAGGTCACCACCCCGGGCGGCACGAGGTAGACCACGTGCCAGGGGGCGTCGAAGGGCAGACCGAGAAGCGCGAGCAGCAGCGACCAGGGGGCCGCCACACCCACGAAGACACCGATCCAGACGATCGGCAGCGGCGTCGGCAGCCGTAGGTCGTACAGCTTGTAGAGCCGCTTTTCGATCCGCCAGATATTGGTATACGTGGGTAGATCCACACGCTCCTCCTCTCCGCCACTCGTTCTTTGACCGCAAACACGCGGTCTCAACCCGCCGAGATGCCCAGTGCTCCCGCGATCGCCTTGGCGGTCACCTCGATGATGTTGGGCACGTAGAAGATCACTCCGATGGCTATCGCGAGGATGATGAACTGGACGAACCTGGTGATCTCACGCGTGAAGAGGAAGAAGAGCGCCACCACGGAGACGATGACGAGAAAGAGCGGCGCGAAGAAGCTCCTGAGGAAGGTGGCCAGCCCCTGGGTGTTCACACCCTGTGGAGGGGACGTCGGCTGGGCGAGATCGACCGCGTGCAGCAGGATCGTCTTCAGGATCATTTCTCGTCCTCCGTGCTCATGATCACGGCCCGGGGGATAACGGGTCCGCGACGCGCATATGGGAACCCGCTCACTGCCGACTCACCGATCAGGGGGGGTTTGTTCACTGTGGACCGGCACCATTCGATCATGTGTTACCCCACAGACCGTTTCGCGCCTCGGATGTCCTTGACGAACCACTTGTCGCCCTGCTTCACCACGGTGAGCCGGTAGGCCTGCTCCAGCTTCCCGCTCGCCTCGCCGGGATCGGCGTTGGTGGTCGAGTCGAGGGACGTGGTCGTCCGCGCGGGCACTCCCCACACGACCGTCGCGGTCACCTCCCGGGTGGCTCCACTCCCCGCGGGAACGACGAGGTCCTTGAGGCTCACGAAGGTGAAGGCGCCACCGAAGCCCTCCAGGGTCACCCCGGCGGCGGCGTAACGCTGCAACGACACGTTGTTGCCCGCGGCGTAGGCCTTGAAGAAGTCGGCCAGGGGTGTGCGCAGCTCGGTCTCGGCGGCCGCGTCCCTGTCTCCCGCCGGGATCGCGGGCAGGTTCGCCGAGGAGGGCGCGGGCAGGACGGCCGGGCGGCCGGAGACCACGAACCTCTCGGTCTCCGTGTCGTAGAACACCGGCACGGACAGCAGCTGACGGCGGTCGTCCGACTGGAAGGCCAGCGTCACGACGGCGTTCTGCCTGTCGATGATCTCCGAACCGTACGGCTGCACCGCCCCGGCGGCCATCCGGCCCAGACCGTCCCAGCCGAACTGCGGCTCGGCGCCGTCAGGGAGATAGGGGGCCAGCCGCGACGCCCTTTCCTGGGTGCGGACGGCGTCGAAATTCAGATAGACCGCCGCGAACTGGCTGGCGAAAGAGGTGGCCCTGCTGACGGGGAATTCGGCGTCGGGGGAAATCTGCGGGGTTCCACTGGTCGTGTTCTGCTGGGTGAAGCGTTCAAAAGGTGCACGGACCCCGTTCACCACGATGACCACTATTAGCGCCCAAAGTATGGCGCGACCTGCCCATACGAGCCAACGACCACCGCCACCGGACCAACGACCCCTGGACGGCGCACCACGTCCCCGCGCCGGAGCGCGGTCGAACTCGGGGTCGTGCGGCGCCCCCGGGTATGCCGACAGCTCAGGGTCGTCGGTGATCCGAGGATCACGGACGGTTGACCTTCGAGCCATCTTGCCTCCGCTCGCGCCAAACCCCCGGCTGACGCGGTCTCGTATTACTCCCGACCCCGTAAACCATGGTCAAGCCCTTACTCTAACCGCCTTGACGATTGTTCCAGGAAAGCCACGCCTATGCTGCAGGCATCATGGTTACCGAGCAAACCGGGTCTGGAACCCGGCTGACGGCCCATCCAGGGACAACAAGACGAAGAAAGCACATTCCACCTGGCCAGCCCCTACGTCGATTACTCAAACGCCACGCATTGCTATCCAAACGGTCCCCACACTGTCCCGACCTGCCCTTTCCCCTCCGAACCGATCACTCACCGTGACCGTTCGCGCAGGATCGCTCCCAGCACACGGGAGGCAGGCGGGGAGGGGCGCCGAGAGTGGCGAAGCCGCCGTGCGGGCCGGAACCGACACGTCAGAGGCACTCGTGTCCATGATCACGAAGACCGGGACGGGGGCCGTCGCACCGTCCGTCGCGGAAACGGCCGAGGAACGGGTACGGCGAGCGGAAGCCTCGCCCCGCCGACATATCTCCGACACCGCACGGCCCGAAACGGACCGTTCCAGCGCGCCTGTGGCGCTCCCTGACCGGGACCAGGGCCCGGTGACGGCCACCGGCATCCCCGCCTGCTTCCGCGACCCGGCCGGCCCGTGGCGGCGCGGTTCCGACGAGAACGCCGACGGCCTGCCGCGCCGGCACTTCCCCAAGGCCACAGACCCCGGCGGGTCCGCTCCACCAAGGACCAGAACCGGGCGCGACGGCCGCCCCACGCGAAACGCTCGGCGGGGAAACCCCAGCCGAGCGTCTCGCCAGGCCTCCGGCGACAGCCGGTCGATCGACCTGCGTCACAACGGTCGCGGATCCACGAGGGCCGTCAGACGTTGAACCTGAACTCGACGACGTCGCCGTCGCGCATCACGTAGTCCTTGCCCTCGATGCGGGCCTTGCCCGCCTGGCGGGCGGCGGCGATGGAGCCCGCCTCGACCAGCTCGTCGAAGGAGACGATCTCGGCCTTGATGAAGCCACGCTGGAAGTCGGTGTGGATGACCCCGGCGGCCTCGGGGGCGGTCGCGCCCTTGCGGATCGTCCAGGCCCTGGTCTCCTTGGGACCGGCGGTCAGATAGGTCTGCAGGCCGAGCGTCTCGAAGCCGACGCGGGCGAGCTGAGCCAGGCCCGACTCCTGCTGGCCCACGGACTGCAGCAGCTCAAGGGCCTCCTCCTCGGACAGCTCGACCAGCTCGGACTCGATCTTGGCGTCGAGGAAGACCGCCTCGGCGGGGGCCACGAGCGCGGACAGACGTGCCCTGAGGTCGTCGTCGGTCAGCTCGTCGGCGTCGAGGTTGAAGGCGTACAGGAACGGCTTGGCGGTCAGCAGGTGCAGCTCACGCAGGTCGGCGATGTCGATGCCCGCGCCCTTGGCCCCGGCGTACAGGGTGGTGCCGCCGTCGAGGAGCTTGACGGCGGCCTCGACCGCGTCGAGAGCCGACTTGCGGTCCTTGTTGGTCCTGGCCTCCTTCTGGAGGCGGGGCAGCGCCTTCTCCAGGGTCTGCAGGTCGGCGAGGATCAGCTCGGTGTTGATCGTCTCGATGTCACGGCCCGGCTCGACGGCACCGTCCACGTGGGTCACGTCGGGGTCGGCGAAGACGCGGATGACCTGGCAGATGGCGTCGGTCTCCCGGATGTTGGCGAGGAACTGGTTGCCCCGCCCCTGCCCCTCGGAGGCGCCCTTGACCAGTCCGGCGATGTCCACGAACTCGACCTTCGCCGGGAGGATCTTCGCGGAGCCGAAGATCTCGGCCAGTTTCTCCAGACGGGGGTCGGGAACGCCGACGATGCCCACGTTGGGTTCGATGGTGGCGAAGGGGTAGTTCGCCGCCAGGGCGTTAGCGGTCTTCGTCAGCGCGTTGAAAAGCGTTGACTTGCCGACGTTGGGCAATCCGACGATGCCGATGCTCAGGCTCACGTCAGCCGAGTTTACGGCGAATCACCCGGTGCTGACCGCCGAGGCGTGTCGGGGGACCGGGAACCGGCGGTGCTGACATCATTCCGTGGTGGATGTCATGGCGCTCGCCTTCCAACTCGCCGTAGGACTCGCCGCCGGGCTCGCCATCGGATTCCTGCTCGGCAGATCCCGTGCCTCCACGGGGGCGGACCACGTCGTGGCGCGTATGGCGGACGCCGAGGCGAGGGCGAAGGCCGCCGAGGAGAAGCTCGCCTACGTCGAAGGACAGCTCACCGACCGGTTCCAGGCGCTGTCCGCCAAGGCGCTCGACGTCAACAACCTGCGTTTCCTCGAACTGGCCGAGACCAGGCTCGCGGCGGGCCGTGCGGAGGCCGCGGGTGAGCTCGAACAGCGCAAGCAGGCCGTCGAGCACCTGATCGAGCCGCTCAAGGACACCCTGGCACGGGTCGAGACGCAGTTGCGCGACACCCAGGCCGGTCAGCGGGCCGCCCACGCCGAGCTGGCCAAGCACATCGACGTGGTCAGGGAGAGCAACGAGCAGCTGCGGCTGCAGACGACGGCGCTGGTGCGGGCGTTGCAGCGGCCCGAGGCCAGGGGCAGGTGGGGCGAGCTGCAGCTGCGCAGAGTCGCCGAGATCGCCGGGATGCAGCGGTTCTGTGACTTCGACGAGCAGGCGAGCGTGACCACCGCCGACGGCGCCCTCAGGCCCGACATGGTCGTACGGCTCGCGGGCGGCAAGAACATCGTGGTCGACTCCAAGGTCTCCCTGGCCGCCTACCTGGAGGCGGCGGAGTCGGTCGACCCCGAGCGCCAGTCGGTCAGGCTGGACGCCCACGCCCGGCATGTGCGCGAGCACGTGGACCGGCTGGCGGGCAAGGCCTACTGGCAGGCGTTCAGCCCGGCGCCCGAGTTCATGGTGCTGTTCATCCCCGGTGAGGCCTTCCTGGCGCCCGCGCTCGAACGCGACCCGGGGCTGCTCGAACACGCCATGCGACGGCGGGTCCACATCGCGACGCCGACCACGTTGATCACGATGCTCCGCACCGCGCACTACGCCTGGCAGCAGGAGGCGCTCAGCGAGAACGCGCGGGCCGTCTTCGAGCTGGGCAAGGAGCTCTACGAACGGCTCGGCACCCTCGGGCAGCACATGGAGACGATGGGCCGTTCCCTGGGCAGGGCGGTCGAGGCGTACAACAAGACCGTCGGTTCCCTGGAGAGCCGTGTTCTGGTGAGCGCGCGCAAACTGAACGATCTGGGCCTGGTGGACGGCGAACTGGACGGTCCCGGCAGCGTCGAGAACCTGCCGCGTGCGCTGACCTCGCCCGAACTGCTGGCAGAAGAGGAGTCAAGCCCGTCTCCCATCTCCCGCCTGAACGGTAAGTTGGCGGGCGACCTGCCCTAGAGATGCTGTTCCCCGCGAAGCGCAGGCGGCCGGAGACCGCAGGCGGACAGGGGGGTCGACGCGGGCCGAGGTCGAGGGGGGCACAGTGGTGAACGAGCGAGGCGGCGGGCAACCGCTTGACGAGGCCGCCCGGGTGGGCGGCGCCGACCGGCCGGGCGGGACCGGCCAGTCGAACGGGGCGGGCCGTACGGGTGGGGCCGCCGGCCGTACGGGCGGGACGGGGCGTAAGGACGAACACGGGCGGGCGGGCGGCGTCCGGCTGACCGCGAGGGGCGCGATCGCGCTGGTACTGGTCTCGACGCTGGCGGGCAGGGTGCTGCAGGCGGTGGTCGGGCCGCCGGCGCTGCTCGGCCTGACGTTCGTGGCCGGCTGCGCGGGCGCGGTCGTGCTGGTGAACCGGCGGGACCTGCTCTCGCTGGTGGTCAGCCCACCACTGGTCTTCTTCGTCGCGGCGCTGGTCACCGAGGCCGTGGGCGCGCTGGGGGCCAAGGTGCCGATCCAGGCGTTCGGGCTCGGCATGTTCGCGCTGCTGTCGGCCGGTGCCCCGTGGTTGTTCGCGGGGTCGCTGCTGGTCCTGCTCGTCGCCTGGCGGCGTGGCCTGGCCACGTGCGTGCGCGAGCTGCGTGAGGAGCTGCGGGCGGCGGGACCGGCCCCGGCGCGGCAGAAGGCGACCGGCGCGGGCTTCGCCCCGGAGCCCGAGGGCTACTTCGAGCCCAAGGTGTACGGCACGCCGCGCGAGGAACAGCCCACCGAGGAGCGGCCCGCCCAGGAGCAGGCGGCGGACGGCCGGTAGGGCGCGGGTGCCGTACGACACCCGCGCGGCCCGACGGCGGGGCGGGTCAGACGGTTGCGCGCAGGTCCTTGCGCAGCTCGTGCGGCAGGGCGAAGCGGACGCTCTCCTCGACCGACTCGACCTCCTCGACGTGGTCGAAGCCGTGCCCGGCGAGGCGGTCCAGGACCCCGGCGACCAGCTCGTCGGGGACGGAGGCGCCGCTGGTCACGCCGACCGTCGTGACGCCGTCGAGCCACTCGTCCCTGATGAAGGAGGAGTCGTCGACCAGGTGGGCGGCGTCGGCCCCGTGGTCGAGGGCGACCTCGACCAGGCGCTTGGAGTTCGAGGAGTTCTCCGAGCCGACGACGATGACGAGCTGGGCCTGGGCGGCGATCTCCTTGACCGCCACCTGGCGGTTCTGGGTGGCGTAGCAGATATCGTCGCTGGGCGGGTCGATGAGGTTGGGGAAGCGCGCCTTGAGCCGGGAGACCGTCTCGGTGGTCTCGTCGACCGACAGCGTGGTCTGTGACAGCCACACCAGCCGCTCGGGATCGCGCACCTTGACCGTTTCGACCGAGTCGAGGCCGTCGACGAGCTGGATGTGCTCGGGCGCCTCGCCCGCGGTGCCCTCGACCTCCTCGTGGCCCTCGTGGCCGATGAGGAGGATGTCGTAGTCCTGGGAGGCGAAGCGCCTGGCCTCGTTGTGCACCTTGGTCACCAGCGGGCAGGTGGCGTCGATGGTCTTCAGGCGGCGCTGCGCGGCCTCCTCGTGGACGGCTGGGGAGACCCCGTGCGCGGAGAAGACGACGATGGCACCCTCGGGCACCTCCTCGGTCTCCTCGACGAAGATCGCGCCGCGCTGTTCGAGCGTCCGGACCACGTGGGTGTTGTGGACGATCTGCTTGCGGACGTAGATCGGCGCGCCGTACCGCTCCAGGGCCTTCTCCACAGCCTGGACCGCGCGGTCCACTCCGGCACAGTAACCACGAGGCTTGGCCACTAGGACACGCCGGATCGTGGGGGTCTCTGACGTCATGTTCTTATGCTACGTGGAGCGCCCACTCGTCCTGTGGCCACATGAGGCATCGTCTTGCCCGACACTTGCCATACGGAACGACCCAAACAGATCCATCAGGGAGACGACATGTCAGTCCCCGACATCATTCGCAATGTCACCAGAAACGTGCGCGAGGCGCTTTCCAGCCGTGAGGAGTTCAAGGAGAAGACCAAGGATCTGCCGCTCTACGTGCTGCAGAGCACGCTGAGCGGGGTCGGCCAGGCCCTGCAGTTCGGCGGCCGCGTGAAGGACAGGATCAGGCGCCTCGCCGGGCAGGACGTGGAGGAGGAGACCGAAACCACCGCGACCGCTGAGCAGGCCACCGACGACAGGCCCGCCCGCAGGGAGCCGGTGATCTTCGCCCCACGTCCCGACAGGACCGCCGCCAAGGAGACCACCGAGCCCGTCGAGCCGAAGGCCGAGGCGAACGGCGCCAGGACGCGCCCCGAGCCCGTCATCTTCGCCCCCGCGAAGTCCACCGCTGGGCCCACCACTGAGCCCGTCGCTGAGCCCACCGCCAAGCCCGCGGGTGAGGCCACCGGGGAAACCTCCGTCGCCCCCGCTGACTCCCCCGCCGGTGCCCCCGCCGACGCCGTGAGCGCCCCCGCCGACGTCCCCGCCAAGCCTTCGGCCGAGGCCCCCGCTGAGGCTCCCACTGAGACTTCCGCCGAGCCCGCCGCCAAGGTCCACACCGGGACCCCCGCCGAGGCTTCCACGGATGCCCCCGCCGAGGCCCCTGCGGAGGCCCCTGCCGAGCCCCTCGCTGAGACTTCCGTCACGCCCGCCGCCGAGGCCCCGGAGAAGACCGCCTCGCAGGCCGAGACCACCGAGGCCGTCGCCGGGGGCTCCGCCGACGGGTCCCCCGCGGTGACGACCGAGTCCGAGACCACGGAGACTCCCGAAACCGCCGAGGCCCCCGAGGCCCCCGAGGCCGCTGACGCCGCTAAGACCGCTGAGCCCTCAGAGGCCTCAGAGGCGAAGGCCGCCGAGGAGAGCGCCCTCGCGGAGCCGATGCCGGGGTACGCCACCCTGACGATCGCCTCCCTGCGCGCCCGGATGCGCGGCAAGTCCGCCGAGCAGATCGGTGAGCTGCTCGCCTACGAGCGGGCCACCTCCGCCAGGCCCGAGGTCGTGCGCATGTACGAGAACCGCCTGGCCAAGCTCCAGGCCGCCGAATGACGGCCTGGGCCGCGTAGGCTCTGCGGACATGACCTCGAAGACCACCCCCGAACAGCCGCTTCCCGTCCGCACGGTGCTGCAGATGGTCGGCGGCTGGATCGGCAAACTCGGCACCGTGTGGGTCGAGGGGCAGATCACCGAGCTGACCGCCCGGGGTGGCACGGTCTTCCTGACGCTGCGCGACCCGGTGGCCAACGTCTCGGCCCGTGTCACCTGCCCGCGTGGCGTGTACGAGGCGACCGTCCCCCGCCCGGTGGACGGCGCCCGGGTCGTCATGCACCTGAAGCCGGACTTCTGGGTCAACAAGGGTTCCTTCGCCTTCACGGCCCTGGAGATGCGCCCCGTGGGGGTCGGCGAGTTGCTGGCCAGGCTCGAACGCCTGCGCCAGCTGCTCGCCTCCGAGGGGTTGTTCAAGGTGGACCGCAAGCGGCGGCTGCCGTTCCTGCCCGGCGTCGTGGGGCTGATCTGCGGCCGTGACTCGGCCGCGGAGCGCGACGTGCTGGAGAACGCGCGGCGCCGCTGGCCCGCGGTGCGTTTCAAGGTGGAGACGGTCGCCGTGCAGGGGCCGTACGCCGTGACCGAGGTCACCGAGGCGCTGCGCGGGCTCGACGCGGACGACGAGGTCGAGGTCATCGTCATCGCGCGGGGCGGCGGCTCCCTTGAGGACCTGCTGCCCTTCTCCGACGAGTCGCTGGTCAGGGCCGTGGCGGCCTGCCGTACGCCGGTGGTCAGCGCCATCGGCCACGAGCAGGACAATCCGTTGCTCGACATGGTCGCCGACGTGCGGGCGTCCACCCCCACGGACGCGGCCAAGAAGGTCGTGCCCGACGTCGGTGAGCAGCTCACGCTGGTGCGCCAGCTACGTGACCGGGGGCGCAGGGTCGCGGGCGGGTGGCTCGACCGCGAGCTGACCTGGCTGGCGGCCGTACGGTCCCGGCCCGCGCTGGCCGACCCTGTCCGGGAGATCGAGCGCAGGGCCGAGCAGGCCGAGCAGCTCAGGGACCGTGCCCGGCGCTCCCTGGGCGCCTCTCTCGACCGGGCTGAGGACGCCCTGGGGCATCTGCGGGCCCGGCTGGTCACGCTGTCGCCCGCGGCGACGCTGGAGCGCGGCTACGCGATCGTGCAGCGCCCCGGCGGCGAGGTCGTACGGCGGGCGGCCGACGTCGCCCCCGGCGCCGAGCTGACGATCAGGTTCCCCGACGACCGAGTCACCGTCAGGCGGGACTCCGCCACGTGAGCGAGGGGTAGCCGTCGGCGGTGAAGCCCATCTCCCGGTAGAGCGGCGCCCCGTCGGAGGTCGCGTGCAGGTCGATCCTGCGGATGTCCCTGGCGCGGTACCACGCCATGAGGGCGGCCAGCACGGCCCTGCCGTGCCCCTGCCTGCGGTGGGCGGGGTCGGTCGTCATGCCCTGGATGTAGCCGTAGCGTCCGTCGGGCAGGCCGGGGCCGGGGAAGCGGTCGAAGATGAGACCGACCCCGCAGGAGGCGAGTCCGCCCTCGGGGGCGTCGACCACGTAGACGGCGGTGTCGGGACTGCCGATCCGCTCGCTGAGGCTGTCGGCGTAGGACTCGCGCCAGCCTCCGTCGATCGGGAAACTGCCGTCCATCGCCATGCGGTCGGCCAGGATCTGGCGGAGCCGTACCAGTTCGGGGATGTCCTCGGATGTCGCGGGGCGAACACTCACCGGCCCAGTCTCCCAGGCGGAAGATCGTCGGCGGTCGGCGGGGTCCGCGCCGGGGGCTCGTTCTGTGGATCTTTCCGCCTCCTGCGGCCGCCCAGGCGGCTCCCCGCGGAACAAGCCCTAGGGTGGGGGCGTGGCCGATGAGAAGACACCGTCGTACGAGCAGGCGCGTGAGGAGCTGACCGAGGTGGTCCGCCGTCTTGAGGCGGGCGGGCTCACCCTGGAGGAGTCCATCCAGCTGTGGGAGCGGGGCGAGCGGCTCGCGGCGCTGTGCGAGGAGTGGCTGCAGGGCGCCCGGGTGAAACTGGCGGCGGCCATGGCGCAGCGCAGGGGGCCGGACCCGGCGGGGGATGCGCCCTTCCAGCCCTTCTAGGTCAGCTTGGACTGCTGCTTGAGGGTCGCGGCCAGGGCGGACAGCTCGTCCCACTGGGCGGTGCCGGTGACGACGAGTGTGACGTCGGGCAGGACCCGCACCAGGGAGCGCTGGTTCTTGTCCTCGCGGAAGCGCTTCTCCCAGGTCACCCCGTTGACCTGGAGGCTGCCCTGGGGCCGGTCGCCGTTGGCCATCCGGTTGGCGAACCCGGCGGCGGGCCGTTCGTCGCTCTGGGCGATCAGGGCGTGGGCGCGCTTGGCGGTGGCGAAGCCGAGCCGCCAGGTCACGGTCGCCTTGCCCTCGCTGTCCTTGCCCTTGGTCATCCGCGAACTCGTCGGCACCCAGTTGGCGAGCACGGACTCGGGGGACCACACCTGGTACGGCGCGTCCCGGCGCATGTTGGCCACGTCGATCGAGTAGTCGATCTTGGGAATGTGCTCGGTACGGCTCTGCGGGGTCACCAGGAGAAAGACACCGACGCCCGCGAGACAGACCATCATCGCGAACGCGTATCCGTAGAAACCCTGAGTGAACCGTCGCACGACCACCGAGACTATCCGCTCACGGGGGCGCTCCCGCCTCAGGGGCGCCGGATCTGCCCGATGATGCCCAGTACGTTCTCCGCGAGGGCTCGGGAGGTCTCCTCGTCCGGTGACAGGACGACCTCGGTGACGGCGGCGTCCAGCGCCCCGGTGAGCACCACGACCAGCGCGTTCTCACCGTCGAACAGGCTGGCGCTGCGCCTGGTCCACTGGCGCAGCCGTTCGCGCATGACGACCTCGAAGCCGGGCGGCCCGTCGCCGCGCAGGAACAGCGCGGCGATCTCGCGTTCGGCCAGGCAGCCGTCGAGGTAGGCGCGGGCACCCGCGACGAACAGCCGCACGGGGTCGTCCTCACCCGTGGCACGGGCCGTGTGGACGGCCTGCCTGGTCCGCCGGGCCTGACGTTCCTGGAACTCCTCGAACAGCGTCAGGTAGAGGTCGGCCTTGCCGGAGAAGTGGTGGTAGAGGCTACCGACGCTCGCCTCGGCCCTGGAGACGATGTCGGTGACGCCGGTGTCGGCGAAACCGCCGGTGAGAAAGGCCTCCCTGGCGGCGGAGAGCAGGGCCGTACGTGTCGCGGCGCCTCGTTCCGAGGCGCGTGCGGTCAGGCCCGCCGGTTCCCGTTCCGTGTCACGGCTCATCGTGGGGACATTATCCTCCGCTGCTCGGTCAGAAGAGGGACAACTACGATCGATGTGCAGCAATCCACGAGAGGGGCCCTCCGCCATGTCCGATCAGACGACCGTCCCAGCCGAACTGGCCACGGGTGAACACGCACCTGATCGCAACCTCGCCCTCGAACTCGTCCGGGTGACCGAGGCGGCGGCGATGTCCGCGGCCCGCTGGGTCGGGCGGGGTGACAAGAACGGCGCGGACGGCGCCGCGGTGAACGCCATGCGCCAGCTGATCAACACCGTGTCGATGAGCGGTGTGGTGGTGATCGGTGAGGGTGAGAAGGACAACGCGCCGATGCTCTACAACGGTGAGCGCGTCGGCGACGGCAGCGGCGCCGAGTGCGACGTGGCCGTCGACCCGATCGACGGCACCCGGCTGACCGCGCTCGGCATGCCGAACGGCATCTCGGTCATCGCGGTCAGCGAGCGCGGCTCGATGTACGACCCGTCGGCCGTCTTCTACATGGACAAGCTGGTCACCGGGCCCGAGGCGGCCGACGCGGTGGACATCAACGCCCCGGTCGCCGACAACATCGCCGCGGTGGCACGTGCCAAGGGCGGCGCGCCCTCCGACGTGACCGTGGTGATCCTCGACCGGCCGCGCCACGACAAGGTCATCCGGCAGATCCGGGAGGCGGGTGCCCGGATCAAGCTCATCACCGACGGCGACGTGGCCGGTGCCATCATGGCGGCCCGCGCGGGCACGGGCGTCGACCTGATGCTCGGCATCGGCGGCACGCCCGAGGGCATCATCGCGGCGTGCGCGCTCAAGTGCCTGGGCGGGGTCATCCAGGGCAGGCTGTGGCCGCAGGACGACGCCGAGCGGCGCAGGGCCCTGGACGCCGGCCTCGACCTCGACGCCACGCTGACCACCGACGACCTGGTCAGGTCGGACGACGTCTTCTTCGCCGCGACCGGGATCACCGACGGCGAGCTGATGCAGGGCGTGCGCTACCGAAGCGGGCGGGCGGTGACCAACTCCCTGGTCATGCGGGGCCGTTCCGGCACGATCCGCAAGATCGAGAGCGAGCACCAGCTCTGGAAGCTGCGGGCCTACAGCGCGATCAACTTCGACGACGCGAGCTGACCCGTCACGCCGACCGGCGGCGGAACCACGGCCTGCGGGGACGCTTGGGTGACTTGGCGACGACGTTGCCCATGGTGACGAGGCCGGTGATCTCGATCACCGGCCCGTCCGGGGAGGGTGGGACCTGGTTCTTCCTTCCCGCCATGAACCCCGATCCGGACATCAGGATGCGCACGCCCTCGGGGACGATCAGGGTGAGGGTCGCGGCCATCACGGTGACGTTCAGCGTCACGTGGCTCGACTGGAGCACCGCCTCGCGCAGGTCGAGGGTGACGTTGGCGCAGATGGCGGTGGCGGAGTAGCGGGTGGGCACCACCCAGCGGCCCGCGTGTGTCTGGGTGCCGAAGAAGGCCATGACGGGCCGGACGTCGGTGCGCAGGGGCTGTTCCTCGGGCGGGAGCAGGTCGGTGGTGAACGCCGCGAGCTCGCCCAGGGTCCTGGCCTGATAGACGGCGGTGAGGCGTTCCTCGTGTTCGTCGGGGGTGAGCCTGCCGTCGGCGAGTGCGTCGGCCAGCACCGCCGCCACGCGCTCCCGGTCGTCGTTGCCCGCCCTCAGATCGCCGGGACGCGGTTCGTACGCGGGATCGCGAGGCGCCGGGGGAGGGTAGCTGTCCACCTCTCGACCATAACCTTCCGGGGGACCCGTGAAGCCGCCGCGTGAGTGTCCGTTGACCGTCGGGTACGGCGCCCCTACCCTGGCGGAAATCTGAACGTTCTTCACGTTTGCTGGAGGCCGTCGTGCCGTCCTCTCCCCCTCCCCGGCGTGACAGGCGGGCACGCGTGGCGACCTGGGCCGCCTTCCTCGTCCAGGGCCTCTGTTTCGCCACGCTGATCACGCACGTGATCGACCTGCAGCACAGGTTCGGTCTCGGTGACGACGACCTGATGCTCGTCCTGCTGCTGGTCCCGGTGGTCGCGGGAGCGGGCAGCGCCGCCGTCGCCCCGCTGGCCGCCAGGTACGGCAGCGCCCCGGTCCTGCGGGTCTCCCAGCTCGCCGTCTGCGTCGTCGTCGCCCTGTCCGGGTGGAACGACGGTCTGGCCGGGCTCTACGCGCTCTGCGCGGCCTTCGGCCTGTTCGTCGGGGCGGTGGACGCGGCGATGAACATGCAGGCGGTCGCGGTCGAACGGCGGTACGGCATGAGCGTCCTGAGCGGCTTCCACGCCGTGTGGAGTGTCGGCTCGATGCTCGGTGCCGCCGTCAACTCCGCCTTCAGCGCCCTGGGAGTGTCTCTCGGCTGGTCGTTCACGGCGCCCGTGCTGGCCGGGGCCGTGCTCTCCGCGGTCGCGCTGCCCGGCCTGTACGACCGGGAGGAGGAACTCCACGGCCGCGTCGCCCGGGACACGGCGGGGGCAGCGCGGGTGCCGTGGCGGTCGATCCTGCCGCTCTGCCTGGCCATGGCCTTCCTGTACGTGGGTGACGCGGCGGTCTCCAGCTACAGCACCCTCTACATGAGCGACGCCCTGGCCGCGAGCGGCTGGCTGGTGCCGTTCGCCTATCTGCTGTATCAGGCGGCCATGCTCCTGGCTCGCGTCCCCGGTGACCTGGCCGTGCGCAGGTACGGCCCGGCCCCGGTCGTCCGGGCGGGCGCGGTGATCGCGGCGGCGGGGACGGCCGGCGTCGTCGTCGCCCCCGGTGTCGTCGTGGCCGTCCTGGCGTTCGGGCTGATCGGCGTGGGCCTGTCGGTGATCGCACCGCAGTCGTTCTCCGCGGCGGGCCGCCTCGGGGCCGGGGCGGAGACGGCGATCGCGCGGGTCAACGTGTTCAACTACGTCGGTTTCCTGGTCGGCGCCGCCGTGGTCGGCGGCGTCAACGACGGCTTGGGCCCCAGGTGGGCGTTCGTGCCCGCCGCGGTCCTGGTGGCCCTGATCGTGCCGCTCGCCGGAGGGTTCCGGCTCTCTCTTCCCGCGGGCCCCGCCCAGGGTGCCGTCCGGGAGGCCGTCTAGGGCGCCTTCGTCATGGGCAGGCGGGGGTCGGGGATCCAGCCGTGCGCCCGGGGCTCGGTGGCCGCCGCCGGGCGCTCGGGCCCGGCCAGCACGTTCAGGTGGTAGAGGTCGTGGCCCGGTGCCGCCGTCGACGGACCGTGGCAGCCGTGCGGGGCGAGCACCACGTCCCCTGAGGAGACCTCGGTCACCGTCTCGTGGGCGCCGTGAATCCGCTGGTAGCCGGGCCCTCCCTCGAAGTAGTAGATCCGCTCGCGCACGGCCCCGCACTCCGGCGTCGCGTCGTGCTCGTACGGCGGGCAGGGCGTACGGTTGCCGCCCGGGGTGAGCACCTCGACCGCGACGAGCCGGTCGCACTCGAAGGCGTCGGGGGCGCAGAAGCCGTTGATCTGGCTGCTCGTCCGGCCCTCCCCGCGCACCTCGACGGGCACCCCGCGGGCCGGGCCGTACCTGACGGGGAAGCTTCTGCTCGCGCGGGCCGTGGGGAAGGCGAAGCGGCCCGCGCCGGTGATCCTGACCGTCGCGCCGACGGGCAGGTAGGCGAAGTCGCTGATCGCGTGGAAGACGGAGACTCGCCCTTCGAGGGTGAGCCGTACGCCGTCGCACTCGATCCGGCACGAACCGGAGAGGGGCAGGACCAGCATCTCCTCGTCGCCGGTGCAGAAGAGCACGCTCTCGTCGGAGAGCGTGAGCAGGCGGAGCCCGGCGTGGTTCCAGCCCGCCGTCTCCGGGGTGATCCACAGCGCCCACGGCGTCAAGGTGGAGGTACCCGCGGGGACGAGGGTCATGGTCTCTCCCGACGTCGTGTTTCGCATGATCCTTCGCCCATGCTGCCTCCAGCGTGTCCTGACCGTTACCGGCAGGCGTATAACACCGTCGGCCCGACCACAAGACCCACCGCCGCACACGGTATGACGGCGGGCGTGGACGCCGACGTAACGACGGCCGATTCCCGCGCGAATTACCCGTCCGACCTGCGCCGGGGCCGGAGCGGGCGGCCGGACTACCTTCGACAACCGCGGCCCGGGACCGGGTCGCGGGGTTCGACAAGGGGAGAACACATGGACCTGCGACTGTCCGGACAGGTGGCCGTCGTCACCGGGGCGTCCAAGGGAATCGGGCTGGCGATCGTGAGCACCCTGCTGGCCGAGGGTGCCCGGGTGGTCGCCGCCTCGCGGAGGAGCAGCCCGGGGCTGGAGGCACTCGCCGGAGACCACCTGGTGCACGTCGCCGTCGACCTCATGGAGCCGTCGGCTCCCGGACTGGCGGTCGCCCGCGCCGCCGAGGAGTTCGGCGGGCTGGACATCCTGGTCAACAACGCCGGAGGGCGGCCGCCCGGGGTGACGTTGCCGCGTTCGTCGTTCTTCGACGCCGGTGACGACGACTGGCGGACGATGTTCGAGCTCAACCTGTTCTCGGTGGTGCGGGCCGTACGGGCGGCCGTCCCGCTGATGCTGCGGCGGGGCGGCGGGGCGATCGTCAACGTCTCCTCGGGCAACGCCAGGCAGCCCTCGCAGATGAACGTCGACTACGGTGCGGCCAAGGCGGGCGTGAACAACCTGACCAAGGCTCTGTCCGAGGAGTTCGGCCCGCAGGGCATCCGGGTGAACACGGTCTCCCCCGGTCCGGTCCGCACGCCGTGGTGGACCGAACAGGGAGGCGCGGCCGACGTCATCGCCTCGATGACGGGTTCCGACCGGGACGACGTGATGGACCGCCTGGCGCCGGAGATGATGCGCCTGACCACCGGCCGCCTGGTCGACCCGCAGGAGGTGGCCGACGCGGTCGCGCTGCTGGCCTCCCCGAGGTCCGCCAGCACCACGGGGGCCGACTTCGTGGTGGACGGCGGCTTCCTCAAGGCGGTCTGATCCGTCACCTCCTCCGGAGGTCAGTGGTGGAGCCGCTCGTGGGTCTGTCCGTGGATCTGCCCGTGGGTCTGTTCCGGGGCGCTGCGCTGGCTGGGCAGGTCACTCCTCTCCAGCCGGCGCCTGCGCTGCTCCGCCTTGGAGATGTCGGCCGGCTGCTGGGGCGCCTCGCCGTCGTTGCTTCTGATGGTCGCCAGCGCTATCGCGATCAGCGAGACCGCCAGTCCCGCGACCACGAGGAGAGCCAGGATCGCGAGCATCACGATGTTGCTGCTCAGGATGGTGTTCACGGTTCCCATGACGTCCTCCGGCCTTCTCTCTTTCCACCTTTCTCCTCTTCTTCGCGAAGAGTGGTCGAAAAGTCGTCATTAAAGGCCCAAATGTTGATATATGCCTTTTGGGGGCTGGTGGCGCCCGACCACGGCGAGGAGGCGTGAGCGGCAGGCCGTACCCTCTATGAGGACCGGAGAAGGCCACCGGCACGGAGGACCGAGGACGATGCCCGAGTTCGACTACACCGACCTGCTTCCGCTGGGACAGGACGAGACCGAGTACCGCCTGATCAGCACCGAGGGGGTGCGTGTCGTCGAGGCGGCGGGCCGCAGGTTCCTCGAAGTCGATCCCGAGGCGCTGCGACTGCTGACCGAGACGGCCGTCCACGACATCTCCCACTACCTTCGCTCCTCCCACCTGGCCCAGCTTCGCAAGATCATCGATGACCCCGAGTCGAGCGGGAACGACCGCTTCGTCGCGCTCGACCTGCTCAAGAACGCCTCGATCTCGGCGGGCGGCGTGCTGCCGATGTGCCAGGACACGGGCACCGCGATCGTCATGGGCAAGCGGGGGCGCCACGTGCTCACCGACGGCGCGGACGCCGAGCACATCTCGCACGGCGTCTACGACGCCTACACCAAGCTGAACCTGCGCTACTCCCAGATGGCCCCGATCACCATGTGGGAGGAGAAGAACACCGGTTCCAACCTGCCCGCCCAGATCGAGCTGTACGCCGAGGACCCCAACGGGCACCCCGACGAGTACAAGCTGCTGTTCATGGCCAAGGGCGGCGGCAGCGCCAACAAGTCCTTCCTGTACCAGGAGACCAAGGCGGTCCTCAACGAGAAGCGGATGCTCGCCTTCCTTGAGGAGAAGATCCGCTCCCTGGGCACCGCCGCGTGCCCGCCGTACCACCTGGCGATCGTCGTGGGCGGCACCTCGGCCGAGTTCGCCCTGAAGACGGCCAAGTACGCCAGCGCCCGCTACCTGGACTCCATCCCCACCTCGGGCTCCCCCAGCGGCCACGGCTTCCGCGACACCGAGCTTGAGGCGAAGGTCTTCGAGCTCACCCAGAAGCTCGGCATCGGCGCCCAGTTCGGCGGCAAGTACTTCTGCCACGACGTCCGCGTCATCCGCCTGCCCCGGCACGGCGCCTCCTGCCCGGTCGCCATCGCGGTCTCCTGCAGCGCCGACCGCCAGGCCCTCGCCAAGATCACGGCCGACGGGATCTTCCTTGAGCGGCTGGAGACCGACCCGGCGAGGTTCCTGCCCGAGACCACGGACGAGCACCTGTCCGACGACGTGGTGCGGATCGACCTCAACCGCCCGATGCCGGAGATCCTCGCCGAGCTGACCAAGTATCCGGTCAAGACCCGCCTGTCCCTGACCGGCCCGCTGGTCGTGGCCCGCGACATCGCGCACGCCAAGATCGGCGAGCTGCTCGACGCGGGCGGCGAGATGCCGCAGTACATGAAGGACCACGCGGTCTACTACGCCGGCCCCGCCAAGACCCCCGAGGGATACGCCTCCGGATCGTTCGGGCCGACGACGGCGGGCCGCATGGACTCCTACGTCGAGCGCTTCCAGGCCGCGGGCGGCTCCATGGTCATGCTGGCCAAGGGCAACCGCTCCAAGCAGGTCACCGACGCCTGCGCGACCCACGGCGGCTTCTACCTCGGCTCCATCGGCGGCCCCGCCGCCCGGCTCGCCCAGGACTGCATCAGGAAGGTCGAGGTCCTGGAGTATCCGGAGCTGGGCATGGAGGCCGTCTGGAAGATCGAGGTCGAGGACTTCCCGGCGTTCATCGTGGTCGACGACAAGGGCGACGACTTCTTCACCGACCGCACGGGACCGGTGCTGTCCATCGGGCGGCGCTGACCTGAGACGACCCTGAGAGGGGGGCGGGGAGATCCTCGCCCCCTTTTCCGTGTTCCGTTTCACGTCCCGGCGAGGGCGTCCCGGAGTCCGCGTTTCAATGGCCGGATGGACACCTCACGGGCGCGGGCCCTGTTCATGACCGCCAGGGTCGCCCGCCTCGCCACCATCAGCGCCGCCTCCGGCGCCACTGCGGACTCCGCTATGGGCGCCGCTGCGGGTGCCGCCACCAGCGCCACCGGCGCGCCCCGGATCGTCCCCGTGACCTTCGACGTGGACGGTGACACGGTCGCCTTCGCGATCGACCACAAGCCGAAGCGCACGACGGATCTGCGGCGGCTGCGTGACATCGCCGCCGACGGGCGGGTGTGCCTGCTGGCCGACCACTACGAGGACGACTGGACGCGGCTGTGGTGGGTCCGTGCCGACGGCAGGGCCAGGATCGTCACGGACGGACCGGACAGGGATCGGGCCCTGACCCGCCTGGCCCGGCGCTACCCGCAGTATCGCGAACGGCCTCCGCACGGCCCCGTCGTGCTCATCGAGGTGACGTCGTGGACGGGATGGGCCTTCAGCGATCCCTTCAGCGATCCGTCGAGGGAGGGCTGAGAAAAGGCCCCGCGCGGAGAGCGGTGCGAACGCCCTCGATCCGACCGGCTCGGGACGACCCGGACCCCACGGACGTCCGTGCCGCGCCGCGCCGTACGGGTGCGCGGGACCCCCTCCGGACCAGCTGACACCTGCCATCATGATGTAATTGCGAATTACTTGCAACTACTGAGAGTCCTAGGTCGCAAGTCTGATGCACATGCATGTATCCGGCAGTAGTGTCGGCGGAGTACCGACCAACGAGGAGGTAGACCTTCATGGGTGAGTACACCCTTCCGGATATGCCCTACGACTACGCGGCGCTTGAGCCCGCGATCACCGGCGAGATCCTGGAGCTGCACCACTCCAAGCACCACGCCGCCTACGTCAAGGGCGCCAACGACACCCTGGAGCGGCTGGCCGAGGCCCGCGACAAGGGCGAGTTCGGCGGTCTCGTCGGCCTTGAGAAGACCTTCGCCTTCAACCTGTCCGGCCACGTGCTGCACTCGATCTTCTGGGAGAACCTCTCCCCCGACGGCGGCGACCGCCCCGACGGTGAGCTGTCCGCCGCCATCGACGAGCATTTCGGCTCGTTCGAGGCCTTCCAGAAGCAGCTGACCACCGCGACCGCCGGGGTGCAGGGTTCCGGCTGGGGCGTGCTGGCCTGGGAGCCGCTCAGCCGCCGCCTGGTCGTCGAGCAGATCTACGACCACCACGGCAACGTCGGGCTGAACACCACGCCGCTGCTGGTCTTCGACGCCTGGGAGCACGCCTACTATCTCCAGTACCGCAACGTGCGCCCCGACTACGTCGAGAAGCTGTGGTCGCTGATCAACTGGGACGACGTGAAGCGGCGCTTCTCGACAGCGACGAGCGCGAAAATCTGACCGAAGAACGCAAGAAGTTTCGGCCCGGTCTCTACTGGTCGCATTACGCAAATCGGTAAGCTGCCCATCATGCGTGCGCCCTCCGGTTACCTCCTTGCAGCGCGCTACCGGCTTTCCGAGCCGGTCGGGCGCGGCGGCATGGGTACCGTCTGGCGCGCGCACGACGAGTTGCTCGACCGCGAGGTCGCGGTCAAGGAGGTGCGGCTGCCCCTCGTCCTGGACGAGGACCTGCGGGCGGAACTGTGCGCCAGGACCGAGCGCGAGGGACGGGCGACCGCGATGGTCGCCCATCCCTCGGTCATCACCGTCTTCGACGTCGTGACGGAGGACGAGCGTCCCTGGATCGTGATGGAGCTGCTGCGCGCCAGGTCCCTGGAGCAGCTCCTGCAAGACCGGGGACCGCTGCCGCCCCGTGAGACCGCCGAGATCGGCCGCCAGGTCCTCGGGGCGCTGCGGGCCGTACACGCCAAGGGGATCCTGCACCGGGACGTCAAGCCGAGCAACGTCCTGGTGACCGACGACCGGGCGGTGCTCACCGACTTCGGCCTGGCCGCGCTCGAAGGCGACGTGTCGATCACCCAGGCGGGCATCGTGCTCGGCTCCGCCGGATACATCGCCCCTGAGCGCGTGCTCGGCGCCAAGGCCACCCCCTCGGCCGACCTGTGGTCGCTCGGCGCGACCCTCTACACCGCCGTCGAGGGCCGCGGCCTGCACGGACGCCGTACGGCGGCCGCCGCCCTGGCCGCGTTGACCAGCGGTGAGCCGATCCCGATGGAGAAGGCCGGCCCGCTGACCCCGGTGCTGCGCGGCCTGCTCATGATCGACCCGGCGGCCAGGCTCGACGCGGTACGCGCCTCGATGATGCTCGCCAGGGTCGCGGCGGGCGGGACGGCCGAGGAGCCGCTCGCCAGGACCGCGGGCAGGATCGGCAGGAACACCGCGACGCTCACGGTCCCCTCGTTCAACCGCCGTCCACAGCACCGTGGGTTGCACCGAGCGGGTTCCGCGCCGTTGCCGCCGCCCCCGCTCATACCTCCGCCCCCGCGGACCATGGCGCAGCCTCCCGTACCGCCCCCGCCGTACCCGCCGCCCTCGTCCAGGGCGCATCGCCGCCCGGCGGAGGGGATGCACCGCAAGCCGATGAGCCAGGCCCCCGAGCCGCGGCCGTTTGTCCGGTTCGTTACGCCTCTGATCCGCCTGGTGCTCCCTCGGCTGTTGTGGCCTAAGGAGCTCCGTAAGCGAAGATAAAGCGAGCTTCAAGGAAGAATCGCTATCTTCTTCTCATGCCGGAACAGCAGACGCGCGTGCTCGCTGACCGCTACGAGCTGATCACACCGCTCGGCCGGGGGACGATGGGGACCGTTTGGCGGGCCCACGACCGTTCCCTCGGTCGTGAGGTCGCGATCAAAGAGATCCGTCAGGAGCCCGGGCTCAGCGAGGCACAACGCGCCGAACTTCGGGAGCGCATGATCCGTGAGGGTCGTACGGCAGCCCGCATCAGTCATCCCTCGGTGGCCACCGTCCACGACGCGATCGTCGAGGACGGCAGCCCGTGGATCATCATGGAGCTCGTCCAGGCCCGCTCCCTCGAACAGGTCATCGAGGAGGAGGGGCCGCTGCCTCCCCGGCTCGTCGCCGAGATCGGCGTGGACCTGATCGGCGCGCTGCGCGCCGCCCACGACCAGGGCATCCTGCACCGGGACGTCAAACCGGGCAACGTGCTGGTCACCGAGAGCGGCCGGGTGGTGCTCACCGACTTCGGCATCGCCAAGGCGGAGGGGGACAGCAGCCTCACCAAGACCGGCATGGTGATCGGCTCGCCCGGCTACACGGCGCCGGAGCGGGCACGCGGTGAGCACACCGGCCCCGAGTCCGACCTGTGGTCGCTCGGCGCGACGCTGTACTTCGCCGTCGAGGGCCGTCCGGCCTACGAGCGTTCCTCGGTGGCCGAGACCCTGGCCGCGTTGATGACGGACAAGGCCGATCCGCCGACCCAGGCCGGACCGCTCCGGCCGGTGCTCGAACACCTCCTGGAGAGGGACTACACCGCCCGTCCCTCGCACCTGCAGGCGATCGCGATGCTCAGGACCGTCGCGGACACCCCGACCGGGTCCATCCCGGTCGTGCCGCCCCTGGAGGCCCCCGGCGCGTCCCAGAAGGCCGCGTCCAGAACGGCCACCGGAGCCACCGGAGCAAAGGCCGCCAAGGCCGCTTCTGAGGCGTCCAGGCCTGCCGGGGCACCCGTCAACCCCGTCCAGCCCCCACCCCAGCCCCCGCTCCGGCCCTCCGCGGCTCAGCCGCCCCGCACCCAGCCCCCCGCCCCCGCTCCCGCCCAGGCCCCCGCTCCGGTCGCCGCGCAGGGAGACGACGGGGACGAGGAGTTCGACGCCAACCGCACGGTGGTGGTCATCCGCCCCAAGGGGGGTCTGCGCCTGCCTCCCGGCCCGCAGTCCGCCGCTCCCGCCCCGCCGACGGCCCCCGCGCCGGTCGGCGGACGCCCTGCCGTACCCGGCCTCGGGACGCCGGTCGCGGGAGCGCGGACTCCCTCCCCTCCGGCTCCTCCGGCTTCTCCTGCGCGGGACAGGCCGGTCGCGGGCCCCTCGGTCTCTCCCCCTCCCCCCGGCTTCCCGCCCGGCGGAGCCGTACCGCCGCCGCAGGGACCGCCGCCGGGGCCGTCGCAGGGACCGCAGGGCCCCTGGACGCCCGCCGGGCGGCCGGGGGACGGTGCTCCTCCTCGTTCCCACGGGCTCGGGACCGACCTGTTCGCCATCGCCGGGCAGAACGGTCCCTCCACCCAGAACGGTCAGGCGCCCCAGCGGAACCCCTCCGGGAACCGGGCCGGGGTGCTCGTCCTCATGGGCGTGGCGGCCATCGCCCTGGTGGTGATCGTCATCCTGGGCGTGTCCTTCCTGACCGGCTGAACCGGCTGAATCACGGCGCCCGGCGACGGACCGGGCGCCACGGGGCACCGCCGGGTCAGACCCCGATCACGTTCAGGGACACCCACAGCGCCACGACCGCGAGCGGCAGCGTGGCGCCGACGGTGAGCAGGCCGAGCCGGGTGAACTCCCCCAGCCCGACCCCGGTGTCGTGTTCGCGCACGATCCGCCGCCACAGCAGGGTCGCCAGGGACCCGGCGTAGGTGAGGTTGGGCCCGATGTTCACCCCGATCAGCACCGCGAGGACCGCGCCCGGCCCGGCGGGGGCGGTCAGCGGCAGCAGGACCAGTACGGCGGGCAGATTGTTGATCACGTTCGCCAGGACCGCGGCCAGCGCCGCGATCCCCAGCAGGGCGGGCAGG
Organism: Streptosporangium sp. NPDC001559; assembly: GCF_042893955.1. Taxonomy (NCBI): domain Bacteria; kingdom Bacillati; phylum Actinomycetota; class Actinomycetes; order Streptosporangiales; family Streptosporangiaceae; genus Streptosporangium; species Streptosporangium sp. NPDC001559. The sequence continues at coordinate 378,091 of NZ_JBIAVG010000003.1, read as the reverse complement.
CCGGTACCGCCCGGGACCAGGTGACCGAGCGCGTCGGCGAGGCCGTTGCCGACCACCGCCCGCACCACGACGGCCAGCGCCAGGACGAAGGCCAGGAACGGCACCGCGGCCGATCGCACGACGGCCACCGGGGTGGTGCGCCCCCTGGCCAGGGCACGGCAGGCGAGTACGGCCGCGCCCGCCAGGGCCGCCCACGCGGGGTTGATCCCCAGCCAGGAGGCGACCACGAACCCGGCCAGCGTGCACACGACGGTGGCCAGCGCGAAGACCGGCGTCTCACGAGGCTCGGCGACGACCGGGGCCACGGCCCCCGCGTCCAGGTCCGTGGCGAAGAATCTCAGGAACAGGACGTACTCCACCCCGACCGCGACCAGCCAGGGCAGCGCCATCAGGGCCGTGAAACGGGTGAAGCTCAGGCCGCTGGCGGCGAGGGCGAGCAGGTTCGTCAGGTTGGAGACCGGCAGCAGCAGCGAGGCCGTGTTCGACAGGTGGGCGCAGGCGTACACGTGTGGCCCGGGGCGGGCGCCGAGCCTGGCCGCGGTGGCGAGCACGACCGGCGTCAGCAGCACGACCGTGGCGTCCAGACTGAGCACCGCGGTGATGAGCGAGGCCGCGGCGAACACCTGGACCAGCAGGTGACGTGGCCGCCCCGCCGCGCCACGGGCCATCCAGACGCCGCAGGCGTGGAACAGCCCCTCGTCGTCGCACAGCTTGGCCAGAACGAGTACGGCCGCCAGGAAGCCGACGACCGGCCCCAGCCGGGCCATCTCGGCGACGGCCTGTTCCACGGAGATCGCCCCGATCGCGACGACCACTCCGGCGGCGGGGACCGCGACCACGGCCTCCTGCCAGCCCCACGGCCGGATGACCGCGCAGGCCAGCACCGCCAGGAGCAGGAGGACCGAGACCGTCTCGGCGAGCACGGCGTTCAACGGCGTCCTTTCCTGGACGGGACCTTCCGGGCAGGGACCGGGCGACCACGACTGTGGGAGGAGTCTCGCAAACGCCATCAGGGATGGACACGTCACCCCAGGCGTCCGTGTCCGGCGAAGGCGCAAACTGGAAGCATGAGCGAGTTTCGGATCGAACATGACTCGATGGGCGATGTGCGGGTCCCGGCGGACGCGAAGTGGCGGGCGCAGACACAACGGGCCGTCGAGAACTTCCCCGTCTCCGGCCGTGGTCTGGACAGCGCGCACATCGCGGCACTCGGCCTGATCAAGGCGGTCGCGGCCGAGGTCAACACCGAGCTCGGCGTGCTCGACAAGGAGATGGCAGAGGCGATCGCCGAGGCGGCGACGGACGTCGCGGAGAACGAGTGGGACGCCGAGTTCCCCGTCGACGTCTTCCAGACCGGCTCCGGCACCTCCTCCAACATGAACGCCAACGAGGTGATCGCGACCCTCGCCGAAGAGCGTCTCGGCCGTCCCGTCCACCCGAACGACCACGTCAACGCCTCGCAGTCCTCCAACGACGTGTTCCCCACCTCGATCCACGTCGCGGCGACGACCGAGGTGACCTACCACCTGATCCCGTCCCTGCGGCACCTGGCGACCGCGCTCAGGAACAAGGCGCTGCAGTTCGAGGACGTGGTCAAGGCGGGCCGTACACACCTGATGGACGCCACCCCGGTGACGCTGGGGCAGGAGTTCGGCGGTTACGCCACCCAGATCGACAACGCCGTCACCAGGGTTCGCGGGGTGATCCCCCGCCTCGTGCAGCTGCCGCTCGGCGGCACGGCCGTGGGGACCGGGATCAACACCCCGCCCGGCTTCGCCCCCAAGGTCATCGAGAAACTCCGCGAGGCGACGGGCCTGCCGTTCTCCGAGGCCCCCGACCACTTCGAGGCGCAGGGGGCCAGGGACTCCATCGTGGAGCTGTCCGGCCAGCTCCGCACCGTCGCCGTCTCGCTCAACAAGATCGCCAACGACCTGCGCTGGATGGGTTCGGGGCCGCGCACCGGACTCGGGGAGATCAACCTCCCCGACCTCCAGCCCGGTTCCTCGATCATGCCGGGCAAGGTCAACCCCGTCGTCCCCGAGGCCGTGTGCATGGTCGCGGCCCAGGTCATCGGCAACGACGCGGCCATCGCCTTCGCCGGGGCCTCGGGCAACTTCGAGCTCAACGTGATGCTGCCCGTCATCGCCCGCAACGTGCTGGAGTCGATCCGGCTGCTGGCCAACGTCTCCCGGCTGCTGGCCGACCGTTGCGTCGTCAGGATCACCGCCAACGTGGACCGGCTGCTCGAATACGCCGAGTCGTCCCCCTCGATCGTCACCCCGCTCAACCGGCACGTCGGCTACGAGGAGGCCGCGAAGATCGCCAAGCAGGCTCTGGAACAGCGCAGGACGATCAGGGAGATCGTGGTCGAGCGCGGTCACGTCGCCAACGGCACCCTCACCGAGGAGCAGCTCGACGCGCTGCTCGACGTGCTCTCCATGACCCGGCCGCCGTCCGCCCCCGAGGATCGGGGAGACTCCCGGACATGACACAGATCAAGATCTACGGTCGCCGCGACGTCTGGGCCGACCGGCGCCGGGAGGTGTCCGACACCCTGCACGAGTGCCTCACCGAGGTGTGGCGGCTGCCGGAGGACAAGCGTTTCCACCGGTTCCTGCTGCTCGACGCCGAGGACCTCCTCTGCCCGCAACGGAGCGAGCGGTATCTCATCGTGGAGATCGTCTGCTTCACCGGCAGGACGGACGAGGCCAAACGCGACCTCATCCGCACGCTGTTCGCCAGGGCCCAGGAGCGGCTCGACCTGCCCGCCGCCGACCTGGAGATCGTGATCATCGAGTCTCCGCAGGTCAACTGGGGCATCAGGGGCCTGCCCGGTGACGAGCTCACGCTGACCTACCCGGTTTCCGTCTGAGGCGACTGGACTCTCCCCTCGTGGGAGAGTCCAGCCTTACGGCATGAAGCAGATCCACCGCGACCTCTACACGGCCACCGCGACCCCACGCCTCCTCGACGTCCCCGAACTGCCCTGCCTCATGTTCGACGGCTCGGGCGCCCCCTCTGACGAGTCGTACCTCGACGCCGTCGCCGCCCTGTACGGCGTCTCCTACGCCGTACGCGCCGAGTTGAAGCCGGTCGTGACCTACTCGGTCGCCCCCATCGAAGGGCTCTGGGACGGCGACCCCGGGGACCTGTCCACCATGCGCTGGACGGCCCTCATCCCCCAGCCCGCCCAGGTGACCGCCGAGATCGTCGAGCGGGCGGTGGAGACCGTACGGCGTAAGCGGCCCGAGACGCGGCTCGACGGCCTGCGGCTGGGCACCATGAACGAGGGCAGGTCGGCCCAGATCCTGCACATCGGCCCCTTCAGCGAGGAGCCCGCGACGGTCAAGACGCTGATGGAGTTCATCACCGGGCAGGGTCTGGCCCTGGCGGGCAGGCATCACGAGATCTACCTGTCGGACTTCCGCCGCACCGCCCTGGAGAAGCAGCGGACCATCATCCGCTACCCCGTCGGCTGACGGGCCGCACGTCCACCGGATCGGCGGGACCGGACACTACATTCGATGTCATGACTGATCTGGCGGGGCGGTTGGCCCTGGTGACCGGGGCGGGCAGCGGGATCGGGCGGGCGTGCGCGCACCGGCTGGCCGCCGCCGGGGCGCACGTGGTCGTGCTGGACAGGGACGCGGGGACCGCCGCCGAGGTGGCCAGGGAGGTCGCCGGGACGCCGGTCGTCGCCGACCTGGCCTCGCCTGGCTTCGTCGACCTCGTCCCCGCCGACGTGGACATCCTGGTGAACAACGCCGGGTTCCAGCACGTGGCGCCGATCGAGGAGTTCCCGCCCGAGGTGTTCTCCACGATGCTGAAGGTCATGGTCGAGGCGCCGTTCCTGCTGGTCAGGGCGGTGCTGCCGGGGATGTACCGGCGGGGCTGGGGGCGGGTCGTCAACGTCTCCTCGGTCCACGGGCTGCGCGCCTCGCCGTACAAGTCGGCCTATGTCACGGCCAAGCACGCGCTCGAAGGGCTGTCGAAGGTCGTCGCGCTCGAAGGCGCCGAACACGGCGTCACCTCCAACTGCGTGAACCCCGCCTACGTCCGCACGCCCCTGGTCGAGGAGCAGATCGACGACCAGGCGAGGAACCACGGCATCGGCAGGGACGAGGTCGTGGAGCGGATCATGCTCGGCCCGGCGGTGATCAAACGGCTGATCGAACCGGAGGAGGTGGCCGAGCTGGTCGCCTACCTGTGCGGCCCGCACGGCTCGTTCGTCACCGGGGCCTCTCTGCCCCTCGACGGAGGCTGGACGGCCCGCTGAGAGCCATCGCCGGGGTGGGCGCGACAATGACGACATGAGCGCGCGGGTCTTCCTCGAACTACTGGCCAGGGAGGCGTCCGCCGTGGAGTTCGAGGGCCCGGTCCTGGCCGCCAGGAGCGCGGGCGCGGACGCCGCGACGCTGGCCGACCTGGAGGAAGCCAAGATCGTCGCGCTGCGGGTGCGGGAGCTGCTGCGGCGCAGGGCCCGGCGTGAGGCCGAGCTGTCGGCGCTGTTCGACACCGCGGGCGACCTGGCCGGGCTGCGCGACCTCGACGCCGTCCTTGAGGCCATCGTGCGCCGGGCCAGGCAGCTGCTCGGCACCGACGCCGCCTACATGACGCTGCACGACCCCGACCGGGGGGACACCTGGATGCGGGTGACCGACGGCTCGGTCTCGGCCAAGTTCAGGGCGTTGCGGCTGCCCATGGGGGCCGGTCTCGGCGGGCTGGTGGCCCAGACGGCGACGCCGTACTCGACGGCCGACTACTTCGCCGACCCCCGTTTCCGCCACAGGACGGACATCGACGACGCCGTGGTCGAGGAGGGGCTGGTCGCCATCCTGGGTGTCCCGCTCAAACTCGGCGCCCGGGTCATCGGTGTGCTGTTCGCGGCCAACCGCGGCGTGCGGCCCTTCAGCCAGGACGAGGTGGTGCTCCTGGGCTCGCTGGCCGCGCACGCGGCGGTGGCGATCGACAACGCCAGGCTGCTGCAGGAGACCAGGAACGCCCTTGAGGAGCTGAGCGAGACCAGCCGCCTGGCCAGCGCGCACAGCGGAGCCGTCGAGCGGGCGGCGCACGCCCACGACCGGATGGCCGGGCTGGTGCTGCGCGGCGGCGGCGTCGAGGACGTGGCCGCCGTGGTGACCGAGGTGCTCGGCGGCTCGCTGGTCGTGCTCGACGACGCGGGAAGGCCGATCGCCGGCGACCCGGGCGAGCTGGGTGAGGGCGTCACGGCGGTGATCGCCGAGGCGGCCAGGACGTCCCGCGCGCTCGGCCGTACGGTCAGGAGGGGCAACCTGCTGGTCGCCTCGGTCGACGTGGGCGCGGAACCGCTGTGCACGCTCGTGCTGCGAGCCGCGGAACCGGTCGCCGACACCGACCAGCGCATCCTGGAAAGGGCGGCGCTGGTCACCGCGCTGCTGACGCTGTTCCGCCGTACGGTCGCCGAGGCCGAGGGCCGGGTCAGGGGCGAGCTGCTCGAAGACCTGATCTCCCGGCCCGGCATGGACGGCCTGGCCGAGCGGGCCAGGCGGGTCGGCGTCGATCTCGGGGCCGCCCACGTGGTCGTCGTGGCCCGCTACGGCGACGAGCGGGAGCGGGCCGCTTTCTGGGCCTCCTCGCACGCCGCGCTCAACCGCGGCCTGGCGGCCCAGAGCGGGGACGAGGTCGTACTGCTGCTGCCCGGCGAGGACCCCGGCGCGCTCGCCAGGCGGGTGGCGGCCGAACTCGGCGCTGGCCTCGGCCGTCCGGCGACGGCGGGCGCCTGTGGCCCCGTACGCGGCCCCGGAGAGGTGGCCGGGGCCCACCAGGAGGCCAGGCGCTGCGCGGACGCCCTGGTGGCCCTGGGCCGCGAGGGAGAGGGCGCGGGCGTCGCCGAGCTCGGCTTCGTCGGGCTGCTCGTCGGCGGGGGACGTGACATCGAGGCGTTCCTCACCGCGACCGTGGGTCCGGTGCTCGACTACGACGCCCGGCGGGGGACGGCGCTGGTGCGCACGCTCACCGCCTACTTCGGCACAGGCTGTTCCCTGTCCCGTACGGCCGAGGCCCTGCACATCCACGTCAACACGGTCACCCAGCGCCTTGACCGGGTGGCGCAGCTCCTGGGGCCGGGCTGGCAGGCCCCGGAACGGGCCCTGGAGGTCCAGCTCGCCCTGCGGCTGCACCGGCTCAGCGGCCGGCCGGGCTCGGTCCCGCCGCCGGTTCAGCCGGGCACGTAACGCCGCTGGGCGGCCCTCGTCACCCTGACGACCCTGCGAACCCCCGGGATGCGCAGCGCCACCCGTTTGAACAGCGGGTAACGCGGGGCCGGTCTCCTCGCGGCGGAGGCCGCGCGGACCTCGACCCGGCCGCCGAGGCTCATCCCGACCTTGAAGCGCAGTCCGACCTCCCGATCCCCGATCCGCAGGAACGGCCGCCAGTCGCCGGGGGCGAGGAAGCCCTCACGGTAGACCCGCCGTACCGGCACCTTGGCGACGAGCCGCCCGGCGAGCTGCCCCGGCACGCCCGGCTCGACCAGCGCGGGCGCGCAGATCTCGTGCTCCCCCCTGCTCGCCCTGCGCAGCACCAGCTCCGCCGCGGGCCCCCCGCTCGGCGGCACGTACGGCACGGGCACCACGACGAACACGTGGTCGCGCTGCGAGGTGACGGTCGCCCCCGGGGAGACCAGCGCGATCGACTCGGCGAACGAGCGGGGCTCGACGCACACGCCGAGCTCGCCCCGGTCCGACCACCAGGGGATGACCAGGCGCGCGGAGTTGTCGGCCAGTGTCCCGGTACGGTTCGGCGGGGAGCCGGTCACCCGGGCGCGGACCTGGTGGGCGCCGCCGTACATGCGGACGTGGACCTCCCACAGGCCGGGGGGCAGCGCCTCCCCGAGGGCCGCCGAGGAGGCGTCGAGCCTGGCCGATCCGGTGACCTGGAGCCTGACCCCGTTGTGGTGCCTGCTCTGGATCACCGAGCAGGTGACGGGCAGGAAGTAGATGAGCCCGCTCTCCTCGTGCCTGACGTAGACCTCGAACCTGGCCCGGGAGGCGGCGTGGGTGACGTCGGCCAGCTCGGGCCGCAGGCTGAGGCCGTCGAGGGGGATGGGCGGGACCCAGGCCAGGCCGTCGTCGCCGTACCGGACGAACCGCACCGGTTCCCCGCCCGCGCGGACGATCTCCACGGCGAGGTTCATGGTGAAGGCGCCGTCCTCCCAGGACAGGCCCCTGAGGTCGGCCCGCAGGCGGGTGCCGCGCATGGCCTGGGCGAGTTCGACGAGCTGGTCGAGCCTGCCCGCGCGCAGCAGCGCCGCGCGCACCCGCATGTGGGTGGGCAGGTAGCGGTCCAGACGCGGGGGGAAGCGCTGCACGACCAGTTCGCGCAGGGTCGTGAAGGTCGCCGCCCTGTCCTTTGACGAGGTGACGAACCCGGCCCCCGCGAGACGGCGCAGTACGGCCGTGCGGAACCAGTGCGCGTACATCCGGTCGCGCCGCCGCCCCTGGGGGACCTCGTAGTCGACGACGTCGAGCAGTTCGCGTAGTTCGGTGGCGTGGACGTAGGGGTCGTCCTCCTGACGCGCCGGGCGTTCCCCGAGGCGGCAGCAGACCCGGTCGGCCAGGACGGTGATCGTCCTGGCCCGCAGGTAGGCCCTGGTCACGAACGTCTGCTCGGCCAGCGTCCCCCCGGGGTCGGGGAAGGTGAGCACCTCCTCGTCGAGGAAATCCCTGCGGTACAGCTTGTGCGGCGTCGGCAGGGTGAGCAGCCGGTCCCCGAGCAGGTCGGCGTTCTCCCGGTTGCGTTCGAAGATCTTGGACGGCGGCGCCTGGCCGTCCGCCAGCCGCCCGATGAGGATGTCCGCGCCGGTCTCGACCGCCCGGTCGTACATGCGCTCAAGGGCGAGGCGGTCGAGACGGTCCGTCTGGTCGAGCAGGTAGACGTATTCGCCCCTGGCGACCGCCATGGCGACGTTGCGCCCGCGCATCGGCGAGCCGGTCCGCCCGAGGTGCAGGACCCGGACGTTCGAGCGGACCGCGGCGATGGCGTCGAGGCGGAGCTGGATTCCGTCGTCCGATCCGTCGTCGGCGAAGATGACCTCGTACTCCTCCGAGGCCATCGACTGTTCGAGCACGGACCGGATACACGCGTCGGCGGCATCACCGGGGTTGTACACCGGCACTACGACGCTGACTTTTACATCCATGCGCCCAAGCGTGCGACGCCCGCGTCTTCGAGATGGTCAGACTTGCCGACTCTTGGAGTCTCAGTACCACCCCGTGGCCTGGGAATGGCCCCAAGCACCACAAGGGGTGCCGTAACGCCCCTTGATGTAGGTGAGGCCCCACTGGATCTGGGTGGCCGGGTTGACCTGCCAGTCGCTGCCCGCGCTGGCCATCTTGCTGCCGGGCAGGGACTGCGGGATGCCGTAGGCGCCGCTGTAGCGGTTCATCGCCCGCTCGTTCCAGCCGCTCTCCTTCATCCAGAGCTTCTCCAGGCAGCCCCACTGGTCGCCCCAGCCCATGGCCTCCAGCATGCTCTTGCCGAGGGCCTTGTTGCCGGTGGGGTTCGCGCTTCCCGGCGGGAAGGCCTTGGGGTCGAAGCCGTTGCCGCCCGGCGCCTTCTTCGGGATGACGATCGGGTCCAGCGGGTCACGGTCACCGCGCGCCGCCTTGAGTTTGTCCTCCTTGGCGGCCTGGGCGGCCTGCGCCTTCATGACGTCGGTCTTGGGGTCCGGCGCGAAGGGGTCGCCTCCGCCGAACACCCTGGCCAGTTCGTCCACCGAGAGCGCGGACTCCGAGGCTGTCGCCGAGGCGTTCTGGATGGCGGTGCGGACGGTGAACCCCCCGCCTCCGACCACCACGACGATCGACGTGCCGATGATGACGGCGCGCTTGGGAGTCAGCCATCTCCGCGGCCTGCCGGTCCCGTCGGAGCGGGCCGTACGGCGAGAGCGCGGAGCCCGGGGCTCCTCCGAGTGTGGTGATCCTGAACTCACGACCTATGAGCTTGCCGTGCTCTGGGGGGTGCTTCGCAACCCGAACGATGGAGTTGACGGCTGTTCAACAGCACGTCCAATGGGATTCGTGCGACCTAGGTGCGTGACTACATGGTCTTTCCTTGACACTGACCGGCAATTGTGATGTTAATCACACTTTTCTCGGGAGACCTGTCCCACGGGCCCCTGTTCCGAGGGAAGTGGCCTCGGTCAAGCCTCACAGAACAGCGTCATGATCTCGCCCAACCCTCGTCACAGTTTCGTGACGTGGCAGGTGCTATCGGGCATTGCAACAATAATGACCGCGTGGCTGGCATCCTCCTTGTAGAAGACGACCCCTCGGTCCGGACCGGGCTTGAGCTGGCGCTGAGCCGTCAAGGCCACACCGTGACCTCGTACGGCACCGGCGAGGAGGCACTCGACCACATCCGGTCGCGCCGCCCCGAGATCGCCGTGCTCGACGTCATGCTTCCCGGGATCGACGGGGTCGAGGTGTGCCGCAGGATCAGGAAGCTGGACCAGCTCCCGGTGATCCTGCTCACCGCGCGAGGCGACGACCTGGACGTGGTGGTCGGGCTTGAGGCCGGGGCCGACGACTACGTGATCAAACCGGTCGAGCCGAGGGTCCTCGACGCCCGGATCCGCGCGGTCCTGCGCCGGGTCGAGTCCCTGGCCTCCGACCGCATCACCTTCGGCGACCTGGTCGTCGACCGTGGCGCGCTGAAGGTCTCCCTCGCCGGCCGGGAGGTCCACCTGACCCCGACCGAACTGCGCCTGCTGCTCGAACTGGTCCGTCACCCCGGCCAGGTCCTCAACCGCAGATACCTGCTGCGGGCCGTGTGGGACCACACCCACGTCGCCGACTCCCGGCTGGTCGACGCCTGCGTCCAGCGGGTCCGCGCCAAGATCGAGGCGGTGCCCGCCGAGCCCGAGTTCATCCACACGGTGCGCGGTTTCGGCTACCGCTTCAGTCCGCCGTGAGACGGATCTACACCGGTCTGCGCGGGCGCCTGGTCATCACCTTCACCCTGATCGCCATCGCGGCCTCCTCCCTCGTCGCGGGGATCGGCTACGAGCTGGTCAAGACCCGGGTGATCGAACGCGCCGAACAGGTCGCGGTCGGCGACGTGCGCAACACCCTCGAAGGGATAAGGGTGCCCATCGGCGGCCTCTGGCCCGGTGAGACACCGCCGACCGACACGGAGATCGACGAACTGCAGAAGAGACTGCGGACCCCCAACGGCGCCGTCGTCGTCCGCTACGAGGACCCCCGAGTGCCGCGGGACGAGTACCTCTACCCGGACGGCGACTTCAGCATGAACGACGTCCCGACCGACCTCGTCCTCGGGGCCGACCGCAAGATCGCGACCAAACGGCAGCGGATCAACGGCCGCATGTGGCTGATCGTCGGCACCCCGGTGTGGCGGATCGAGCCGATCCACACCGCCCAGCCGACCGGGATGAGCATCTTCGCCTTCGTCCCGCTGTCCGAGGAGGAACAGCTCCTGAACGACCTGCGCCAGCCCCTGGCGGCGGCGGGGGTCATCATGCTGGGCATCGCGCTCGCGGTCGCCCTGCTGTCGGCCAGGCGGGTACTGCTGCCCGTCAGGAGGCTCGGCTCCGCCGCGCGCGCCCTCGGCGCCGGCCACCTGGACACCCGGCTGCCGGTGCACGGCCAGGACGAGCTGGCCGAGCTGACCGCGACGTTCAACGACACCGCGGCCGCCCTTGAGCGCAGCGTCTCCGAGCTGCGCGCGCTTGAGGCGATGTCCCGCCGTTTCGTCGCGGACGTGTCCCACGAGCTGCGGACCCCGCTGACCGCGATGACCGCGGTGACCGACATGCTCTCCGAGGAGGCGGACCGGCTGCCCAGCGAGCCCGCGGCGGCCGTACGGCTGGTGCTCAGGGAGATCGCGCGGCTGCGGACCCTGGTCGAGCAGCTCATCGAGGCCAGCCGGTTCGACTCGGGGACGGCGACGCTGCACCTGGACAGCGTGAACGTCGCCGACGCTGTCAGCGACTGCCTTGAGGTGCGGGGCTGGCTGGACAAGGTGCGGACGAACGTGCCGCAGGGCCTGACCTTCTCCCTCGACCCCCGGCGCTTCGACGTGATCGTGGCCAACCTGGTCGGCAACGCCCTGCGCCACGGCGAGCCCCCCGTCGTGGTGACCGCGCGGAGCACACCGAACGGGCTTGAGGTGAAGGTACGCGACCACGGCAAGGGCATCCCGGCCTCCGACCTGCCGCACGTGTTCAACCGCTTCTACAAGGCCGGGGCCAGGGGCGACGGCAGCGGTCTCGGCCTGTCCATCGCACGGGCCAACGCGCACCTGCACGGCGGCACGATCTCGGTGCGCCCGCAGGACCCGGGTACGCTCTTCACGGTCTGGCTGCCCCCCGCATGAACCGCGACACCAGGAGAACGAGGAGAACGGCGATGCGGCGCGCGCGGCGGCTCACCTGCCTGCTGACGGCCGTCCTGACGCTGAGCGCGTGCGGGATCGCACCGACCGAGGTGCAAGACCTGGGACGCCCCCCGGTGATCAGCTACAGCCCCACGTGGGTGACGGTCTATCTGCTCCACAACGGCCGTCTGGAGCCCGCCAACGTCCCGGTCGGCTCGAACTCGGCGAAGAACATCATCGACGCCCTGTTCAGGGCGGGCAAGCAGCCGCCGAAGCCGGAACTGAAGCTGACCAGCGCGCTCGGCTCCTTCAGCCACCACGACACCGAGACCACGAGGTACCGCGACGAGTCGCCGCGCAACGACCCGTCGGGCAACCTGGGTTACCGGCTGACCGTGATCGTCACGGGCGCCGGGGAGATGTCCAGGGAGGCGCTGGCCCAGATCACCTGCACGATCCGGCAGAACAAGCAGGAGAGCATCTGGAGCGTCGAGGTCACCAGGCTGTTCCCCGGAGCGCCGAAGACCTGGGGGGAGCACACCTGCTTCGAGTACCGCGATCTCGCGGCCAAAGGGGTGCGACTCCCCCCGTGATCGTCACGGGCCCTGCGGCCCGATCACATCGTGACGTCCTCCAGCATCTCGGTGACCAGCGCGGCGATCGGCGAGCGCTCGGAACGGGTCAGCGTGACGTGGGCGAACAGCGGGTGTCCCTTGAGCTTCTCGACCACCGCGACCACGCCGTCGTGCCTGCCGACCCGCAGGTTGTCGCGCTGGGCGACGTCGTGGGTGAGCACGACCCTGGAATTGGCGCCGATCCTGCTCAGCACGGTGAGCAGGACGCCCCGCTCCAGCGACTGCGCCTCGTCCACGATGACGAAGGCGTCGTGGAGCGAACGCCCGCGGATGTGGGTCAGCGGGAGGACCTCCAGCATGCCCCTGTCGATGACCTCCTCGATCACCTCGGGGCTCGTCACCGCGCCCAGGGTGTCGTAGACGGCCTGGGCCCACGGGCCCATCTTCTCGTTCTCCGAACCGGGCAGGTAGCCCAGCTCCTGGCCGCCGACGGCGTACAGGGGGCGGAAGACGATGACCTTGCGGTGCTGACGCCGTTCGAGTACGGCTTCGAGGCCCGCGCACAGGGCCAGGGCCGACTTGCCGGTTCCCGCCCTGCCACCCAGCGAGACGATGCCGACCTCGGGGTCCATCAGCAGGTCGAGCGCGATGCGCTGCTCGGCGGAACGGCCGTGCAGACCGAAGACCTCCCGGTCGCCGCGCACCAGGCGGACCGACTTGTCCGGCTGCACCCGGCCGAGGGCGGAACCACGGCTGGACAGCAGCCGCAGGCCGGTGTGGGTGGGCAGGTCACGCGCCTCCGCCAGGTCGGCCGTACCGTGCTCGAAGAGCGTCTCGACGTCCTCCGTGGTCACCTGGAGCTCGGCCATGCCCGTCCAGCCCGACTCGACGGCGACCAGTTCCGCCCGGTACTCCTCAGCTGCGAGGCCGATCGAGGCGGCCTTGATCCGCATCGGCAGGTCCTTGGAGACCAGGACCACGTCGTGCCCCTCCGCGGCGAGCGTGCGCGCCACGGTCAGGATGCGGGTGTCGTTGTCGCCGAGCCGGAAGCCGACGGGAAGGATGGATGGGTCGCTGTGGTTGAGCTCCACCCGGATGGTGCCCTCTCCGATGGGCATCGGCTCGTCCAGCCGTCCGTGTGTCACCCTCAGGTCGTCGAGGGACCTCAGCGCCTTGCGCGCGAAGTATCCGAGTTCTGGATGATGGCGCTTGCCCTCCAACTCGGTGATGACGACGATCGGGAGGACCACCTCGTGCTCCGCGAAACGGCTTATCGCCGCTGGATCCGCCAGGAGGACCGAGGTGTCCAGGACGTACGTACGCCGGTTGGTGACCGGCGACGTCGGTGAGGACGACGAAGGGTTTGCCACGCGTTCTCCCCCGGGCGCCATGGGGGGCGCCCTGCCATGAGCTGGGATGCGGACCGGACCCGGACCCACACTCGCGGCATGACGAGGAGGCACCGGTGACCGGCCCTCCTTGGCAGGTCGTGACGCAAAGGTGGGCCCTCTCCGGAGTAGACGAGCTGCGCCCGTCTACTTGTTACGGTACGTCCTGAATGCCCGTCTTCCAACAGGGCAAGTCCTGCTGAAAGACGGAGTTCACGTCCTGTTTCAGGAGCCGTACCGTCGGTGCCGCGCGGCGTACGAGCGCAGGGCCCGCAGGAAGTCGATTCTGCGGAAGTCAGGCCAGTAGGCCTCGCAGAAGTAGAACTCCGAGTGGGCGCTCTGCCACAGCAGGAAGCCGGACAGCCGTTGCTCCCCCGAGGTCCTGATGACCAGGTCAGGGTCGGGCTGGCCGCGCGTGTAGAGATGCTCCGCGATGTGCTCGACATCGAGGACCTCCACGATGTCCTCGATGCTCGCGCCCTTGCTGGCGTGCTCCTGGAGAAGGGAGCGCACCGCATCAGCGATCTCACGCCTTCCCCCATACCCAACGGCAACGTTCACAATCAAACCCGGACGGTGTGATGTTGCCTCTTTAGCGTTTTTCAGGACACGGGCCGTGTGATCGGGCAGCAGGTCAAGCGCTCCCATGGGCTTGACATGCCAGCCGTCATCGACGAGTTCCTGGACCACGTCCTCGATGATCTTCACCAGGAGGTCCAGCTCGTCCTTGGACCGGTTGAGGTTGTCGCTGGACAGCAGCCACACGGTGACCACCTCGACCCCGGCCTCCCGGCACCAGCCGAGCAGCTCGGAGATCTTGTCCGCGCCCTTGCGGTGACCTCGGCTGATGTCATCCAGGCCCATCGAACGCGCCCAGCGCCTGTTCCCGTCGACGATCACGCCGACATGCCGGGGGACCATCTCGCTCTGACGGGACAGCTTCCCTTCCAGCCGCCTCTCGTAGAGCCGGTAGACGAGATCACGCACGCCCATTGAAGCCCTCCCCTCAACGCCCGCCGTCGAAGGGCGCCGCCAGGCAATTATCGCCGCCCCAGAGACCTCCGCGCCCCCTCTATCGGGGTTCTGGGGGAGTTGCCGGACTTCTGTGCTCCCAGACATTCCTCGGCCTCGGCGACGAGTCCGTCCACGAAAGCCCCGAGTTCCGCTGAGGTGAGCACCGCGCGCATCCCGACGCCTCCGTGGCCCCAGGCCTCGAGAAAAGCCCTCCTGGCCAGGCGCCACTCTCCCGGGCGGTCCCGGCCCCCGGGAATCCAGATCGGGATGGTGCGCAACTGGCAGCGCAGCTCACCCCCGCTGACGATCCCCTTCCTCGTCCGGTACCTGAAGGTGAACAGCTCGTCGTCCTCGGGGAAACGGTCGTCCGGATCCGGCCACTGGTCCTGCTGACCCGCGCGGGCCTCCGCGACGCCCGTGGCGAGCCCGACGAGGAACCACCCGCACCTCTCGCCAACCGTTCCGTACAGCGCGCCGTCCCGGTGAAGTTCGAGCGTGACCTCGTACGGCGAGCCGATGCTGTCGCGGCACGCCACCGGCGTAACGGTCAGGTACGACCCATCAAGGCAACGCAATCCCCCCACCCCAGAGAGGGTATCCCTGGCACAGGCTGCCAAAACGTCTCCGGGGTCGAGCGGGCCACCATGGGTCACCCGCGCCCCGGCTCAACCGCTCCCTCTCCCCAGGACCCGGCCCAGCAGCCGTCCCAGCCCACCGGAACGGCCGGCCCGCGCGGCGGCGCCGGGGGGCTCAGGGAGCAGCCCCCGCTCGCCGAGCCAGGCCGCGAAGTCACGCGCGTCGGCCCGGGAGCCGCCCTCCGGCTTGGGGCGCCCGCGCGCGTAGCCGTCGAAGTGGGCCGCGAAACCGTCGCCGAGCAGGACGACCAGGTCGGGCCTGATCCCGGCGACCGTACCGCGCCGTTTGGAGATCAGCGCGCCCTCCTGGACCCGCAGCCGCGCCGTGTCGAACCCCTCGGGGACCTCGCCCCCCGCGACCAGGGCCGCGACCAGCTCCGCCTGCGCCCTGCCCAGCTCCTGCCGCGCCCGCTCACGGGAAGGCTCAGACACGGGCCATCGCACCGCGAATACGGCCGAGCTCCTCCTCGAACACGGCGTCACTGGGGTAGTCGCCGTCCCATTCGAGCAGCACACCCGGCGGCTCGGTCCTGGCGCACAGCTCGGTGAGGATGTCCAGCACCTCCTGCGGCACCCGGGAGGTGTGCGTGTCGTGCCAGAGCCCGTGGTGGGAGTGGCCGCCCGCGACATGGACGTACGCCAGCGCGGAAAGCGGCAGCCCGTCCAGCGCGGAGACCGCCCCGAGCCCCAGGTTGACCTGGTTGGTGTAGAGGTTGGCGACGTCGACCAGCAGTCCGACCCCGGTCGCCTCGACCAGCTCTCCGAGGAACTGCGCCTCGGTCATCTCGTCCTCGGGCCAGCCGAACAGCGCCGCCACGTTCTCCAGCGCCAGCGGTACGGCCAGCGCGTCCTGGGCCCGCCGTACGTTCTCCACCACGACCGACAGGGCGGCCCTGGTTCGCGGCACGGGCAGCAGGTGGCCCGCCTCCATGCCGCCCGCCCGCACGAAGGCCAGGTGCTCGCTGACCAGGGGCGAGCCCAGGGCCCGCGCGCAGGCGTCCAGGTGGGCCAGTCTGTCCGGGTCCGGCGGCTCCGCGCCGCCGATCCCGAGGCCGACGCCGTGCGGGATCACCGGAACGCCTCGGGCCAGCAGCACCCGCAGCGACTCGGGGAGCGCGCCGGGCCGGAGGTTCTCCGCGATCACCTCGACGAAGTCGACGCCGGGCATGCGCTCGACGGTCAGGTCGATCTCGGGCCGCCAGCCCAGGCCGACCCCCAGCCGTCCGGCCTCCCCCTGCTCAGCCACCGCCGCATCCTCCTCCGCAGCCGGAACCGCAGCCCGAGCCGCCGCCGCAGCTCGACCCGCCCGAGTCTCCACCACCGCCCGAGTCCCCGCCGCCGCCCCAGTCTCCCGAGCCGAAGTCACCGCCGCCGCCGAAGGAGGAGCCCTCGGAGGAGGACAAACCTCCGCCGCAGGCGCCCGCGGCGCAGCTCGACCCGCCGCCGGCGGTGTGGGCGTTCCTGTTCAGCTCCTCGGTCAGCAGCGGGTCGCCCAGCTCGCCCAGGCCGTACAGGGCCACGGGGAAGGCGACCGCGAAGGCCAGGTCGGAGGTCGCGGGACGGGCACCGCGCACGTGGACCCCTCGGGCGGCGGCGAGCGTCTCGTGCCCGGCCCGGCTGAGCGCCCCCCGCAGGGCTCGCCGCATCCGCGAGTAGACGACGAGGCCGCTCACCGAGGCCACCGCCCCTGCCAGCGTGGACAGCACGCCCAGGTGCCCCCACGACAGGACGGACATCAGCGAACCGAACTCGAAGATCGCCGCGATCACGGTGAGGACCAGCAGCCTGCCGTGGAGTCTGCGCGCCTCGGCGAAGGCGCCCTCGGGCACCAGCAGCCCCATCCCCAGCAGGCGGTAACGCAGGCCGTCCACGGCGATCCCGGTCCCCACCGTACGGCGCAGCTCCGCCGCCGGGCAGGAGCCGCCCCGCTCCCTGAGAGCGTCGAGAACGGCCTTCTCGACCGGTTCCGCGGGGAGCAGGGCGCCCATCACGAGGCTGATCCGGCCGCCCCTGGCGACCCGGATCGAACCCGCCCTGGCCAGCACGCCGAGCGCGGTGTTGACCGCCCTGAGCGGCCCACCGGCCAGATAGGCCAGCTCGTAGGGGCCCAGGGGCGCGCCCGTACCCCTCGGGGTGCCCGCGAGTACCCTGCGATGCTCGCTCCGCAGCCCCACCGCGGTGGTCCATACAGCCGCCACGAGAGTGACGCCGATGACGAGCAGTGTGAATTCCATGTCCGCCTCCGGGGGGAAAGGCAAGGCGTGCGCGTGTGACTGTTCTGTCAGGTAGACGTGGGGAACGTCCCCGAGGTTGCGCCGTACCGCCTTTTTGTCGTCATCTTTGTCGCCTCGGTCTTCCCCTACCCCCGTACGGCACCCGTACGACACGACACGCCGGTCCCGATACGTGCCCGCGAGGGGTTCGTACCGGAACCGGCGTGTCGGATATCCCCGGCGAGGGGGACGCGTGGATCAGCCCAGACGCTCGACCAGCGCCCGGTACTCGTCCCACAGCTCCCTGGGCAGGTGGTCGCCGAAGGTCTCGAAGAAGGCCGGGACCAGGGCCGCCTCCTGGCGCCAGACCTCCTCGTCCACGGTGAGCAGGGTGCGCAGGTCCTCGGCGGGGATGTCGAGGCCCTCGGTGTCCAGCTCGGCGGGCAGCAGGCCGATGGGCGTCCGCACGGCCTCCGCCTCACCGTTGAGGCGGTCCACGATCCACTTCAGGACGCGGCTGTTCTCCCCGAAGCCGGGCCAGATGAACCGGCCGTCCTCGCTCTTGCGGAACCAGTTCACGTAGTAGACCCGCGGGAGGCTGACGCCCTCGCGCCTGCCCAGGCCGATCCAGTGGGCGAAGTAGTCGCCCATGTTGTAGCCGCAGAAGGGCAGCATCGCGAACGGGTCGCGGCGCAGCTCACCGACCTTGCCCTCGGCGGCGGCGGTCTTCTCCGAGGCGATGTTGGCGCCGACGAACACGCCGTGGTTCCAGCTCAGCGACTCGGTCACCAGCGGTACGGCGCTGGCCCTGCGCCCGCCGAAGAGGATGGCCGAGATCGGCACGCCCCTGGGGTCCTGCCACTCGGGGGCGATGGTCGGGCACTGCCCGGCGGGCACGGTGAAACGGGCGTTGGGGTGGGCGGCGGGCTCGTCGCTCTCCGGCGTCCAGTCGCGGCCCCGCCAGTCGGTCAGGTGCGCCGGAGGCTCGTCGGTGAGCCCCTCCCACCACACGTCGCCGTCGTCGGTCAGGGCGACGTTGGTGAAGATGCTGTTGCCCCAGAGCGTCCTGATCGCGTTGGCGTTGGTCGACTCGCCGGTGCCGGGGGCGACGCCGAAGAACCCGGCCTCGGGGTTGATGGCGTACAGGCGGCCGTCGTCGCCGAAGCGCATCCAGGCGATGTCGTCGCCGACCGTCTCGACCTTCCAGCCCGGGATGGTCGGCTGGAGCATGGCCAGGTTGGTCTTGCCGCAGGCGCTGGGGAAGGCCGCCGCGATGTAACGGGTCTGCCCTGAGGGGGGCGTGAGCTTGAGGATGAGCATGTGCTCGGCGAGCCAGCCCTCGTCGCGCGCCATCGTGCTGGCGATGCGCAGGGCGTAGCACTTCTTGCCAAGCAGGGCGTTGCCGCCGTAGCCGGAGCCGTACGACCAGATCTCGCGGGTCTCGGGGAAGTGGCTGATGTACTTGGTGGAGTTGCACGGCCACGGCACGTCGGCCTGGCCGGGCGCGAGCGGCGCGCCGACCGAGTGGACGGCCTTGACGTAACCACCGCGCTCCTCGATGAGCCGCAGCGCCCGCTCCCCCATCCGCGTCATGATCCGCATGGAGACCACCACGTACGGCGAGTCGGTGATCTCGACGCCGAGCTGGGAGATCTCACCGCCGAGCGGCCCCATGCAGAACGGCACGACGTACATCGTGCGCCCGCGCATGCAGCCCTTGAAGAGCCCGGCGAAGGTCCGGCGCATCTCGTCGGGGGCGATCCAGTTGTTGGTCGGGCCCGCGTCCTGTTCGCGCTCGGAGCAGATGTAGGTCCGGTCCTCGACGCGGGCGACGTCCGTGGGGTCGGAGGCGGCGTAGAAGCTGTTCTGACGCTTGGACAGGCGGGTGAGCGTCCCCTGCTCGACCAGCAGGTTCGTCAGCCGGGTCCATTCGACCTCCGAGCCGTCGCACCATTCGATCCGGTCGGGCTGGGTCAGCTCGGCGATCTCGTTGACCCACGCGGCCAACTCTTCGTGGGTGGTAGGACTGGGGGCGGTTACGTCCTCGATAACGGACACTGCTACGGCTCCTTACGCTCCTCAGGGCCAGGTCATCATTGACGACCAAACCGCCGTTAATCCAATTGGCATAGACCAGTGAATAACGGCTGTCCGTCGCCGCAACGACTCCGAACCGGCCCCGGCGACCGGCATAAGGGCAGGCAGGAGTCATGATGTTCCGGGTGACCTACCCAAAAGAAGCGACGTTAAAGGAGCGTGTTCCGGCAGTGGTATAGGCCATTAACAGAGGTCTAAACCAATCACCGCACAGGTTCAGACCAATTTCGGCCCGTTTCCCCTGGCCCGCCTCAGGAACCGATGTCCGGGCCGGAGGCACGCACCCGGTCGACGTGCTGAAGCGCGTCGCGCAGATCGGCCAGCCAGGTGTCGGTGTGGGCACCCACCAGACGCACACACCAGGCGAGCGCGTCACTGCGGCTGCGTGCGACCCCAGCCGCCACAAGAGTGTCCAGGACGCGCCGCTCGGGCTGGCGCAGACGTGTCATGACCGGGACCGAGAGTGTGGTGAACATCACCGTCTCGTCACCCACCACGACGCCCCACGAGACCTTCCTGCGGAAGCGGTGCTCGGCCTCCCTGGCGATCTCGACGCGCCGTTCCCTGGTCTCCTCGCGGAAGCGCTGGACGCCGCCCTCGACGGCGGCGGCCCGCTCGACCTCGGAGACGCCCTCGGCGGGCGTGGGCGCGGCGAGCCTGCCGACGACCGTGATCTCCTCACGGTCGAACACGATCTCGGGACGCCCCTCGAACCATTCCTCGGGCAACCGTCCGGAGAACCAGCCACGCAGCTTCTCGACCGCTTCGTCACTATCCATGTAATCGAGATTACATCGCTTCATCCAAGGGGACCATCGCCGGCCCCGGACAGGGACAGGTGGGCCTCCTGTGGCACTCGTTGCAGTGTTCACACCTGTCACCTAGACGCGACAATCGGCCCATGAGCTCACCTCAGCGCCCCGAGGGACTACGCGAACGCAAGAAGGCCAGAACCCGGCGAACCATCCAGGAGCAGGCGCTGCGCCTGTTCGCCGAGCAGGGCTACGACGAGACGACCGTCGAACAGATCGCGGAGGCCGCGGAGATCTCGGCGAGCACCTTCTTCCGATACTTCCCCACGAAGGAGGATGTCGTCGTCCAGGACGACCACACCCCCCTGGTGATGACGGAACTGGCCGCCCAGCCCCCTGAGCTGGCGCCGGTCCCGGCGCTGCGCGCGGCGGTGCACACCGCCTTCACCCGGCTCGCCCCCGAGGAGGAGGCGCAGATCCTCGCCATGACCAGGCTCCAGTTACGCCACGTCGCGCTGCGGGCCAGGGCCGTGGACAGCATGATCTGCACCATCGACACCCTCGCTGAGGCCCTCGCCGGGCGCCTGGGCCGCCACAGCGGCGATCCGCTGAGCCGTACGGCCGCGGGCGCGGTGGTCGGCGCGATCCTGCCCGCCCTGTTCGGCTGGGCCGAGTCCGGCGGCGTCACCCGCCTCGCCGACACGGTCGACGAAGCCCTGTCCCTCCTCGAATCGGGTCTAAAGGCCTAGAACTCCTCCGATGCCAAGCGGCTTGGGCGCGTCGGTGCTTGGACTGAGGAACGCAGGAGCGCAGCGACGAAGAGACGAGGGAAAGCACCGACCCGAAGCGTCCAAGCCCCGCGACGCCGCAGGCGTCGCAAAGAGACCCGGCTTGGGCGCGTCGGTGTCTGGACTGAGGAGTGAGGGAGCGAAGCGGACGAACGACGAGGGAAGACACCGACTCAGGGCGCCCGAGCCCCCGCGACGCCGCCAGGCGTCGCAAAGAGACATGGCTTGGGCGCGTCGGTGCTTGGACTGAGGAACGCAGGAGCGAAGCGACGCAGTGACGAGGGAAAGCGCCGACCCGAAAGCGCCCAAGCCCGCGACGCCGCAGGCGGAGCAAGGGGACACAGCCCGCGACGCCGCCAGGCGTCGCAAAGAGACAGAGCAACAACTACCTGACTTGGGCGGCTATCTGGGGGCTGATGCGGACGGCGCCGGCGAAGTTTCTGGTGTAGATCGGGACGAGCTTCACCACGTCACCGGTCCTCGGCGCGTGCAGCATCTTGCCGTCGCCCCAGTAGATCGCCACGTGGGAGACGTAGCCGGGGTTGGTCGGGTCGTTCCGCCAGAACAGCAGGTCACCCGGCTGGGCCTGGGAGAGTTCGATCCGCGGCCCGGAGACGAACTGCTGGTGCGTCACCCGGGGGACCTGGATGCCCGCCTGGCGGTAGGCCCACTGGACCAGGCCTGAGCAGTCGAAGGTGTCGGGGCCCTCCGCTCCCCACACGTAGGGGCGGCCGAGTTTGCTGATCGCGGCGGTGAGGACGGTCCTCATCTGGGGGGCCGTCGGGAAGGCGCCCACGGGCCAGGCGGTGCGCCTGGGCGCGGTGAACACCGGGTTGATCGTGGCGACCTGGCTGCCCTTGGGCAGGACGCGCAGCAGCCTGTTGCGCAGTTCGGCCGAGTCGGCGCCCGGCGCGCTCACCACCAGCGCGTTGTCCTGGGGGAAACCGAGGGAACGCGCGGTCTGCTGGGAGACGACGGCGTCGATGGCGCCCATGCCCATGGTCGCGTAGGCGCCGACGCGCAGGCTCGTCCTGGAGGTGGAGACGGTCTTGCCCAGGGTCATGCCGCCGTCGTTGCCCAGGACGAAGGAGACGACCAGTTCTCCCGCGGAGACGTTGCGCCAGAGCCGGTCGGAGCGCGCGGTCGGCTTGGGGGTGAAGGCGCGGAACGTCGAGGGGTTGACCCCCAGCGTCTGCACCCGTTTCCCGTCCAGGACGACCTCGGCGGCGTCGGCGCGTTCCACCGCCCGCACCCCGGAGAGCCGGGTCACCTTCGCCACGGCCGCCGAGCTGAGCGGTTTGTTCGTCACGACGAACAGGTGAGGCTTACGGATCGTGGCCAGCGGGGCGACCGGGGGCGGCGGGGTCTGGACCGGGGTGGGGGTCGCCGTGTTCTGCGGGACCTCCTGGAGCGCTCCCTGAAGCGTCTGTCTGGCGACGGGCCTGCGCAGGGCCGTCGTCGAGGGGTCGTCGGGCAGTCTCAGGACGATCACCACGGCCGCGGTCAGCATGACCACCGCGACCGTCGCCATGATGGGAACGGCCAGGCGCGGTGTGCGGATGCGGGGGCGCGGACTGTAGGCGAGGTCCTGTCTGGTCTCGTCGATCAACCGGGAGACACGCGTCCGCCTGTCGGGCACGACATCTTCCCTTCCACCCGTCCTGATCCACCCCTACGTAGAGTGCCGTACGCCGCGCCGCAATGCGCAGGAACTCACCAAAACGCTCCAAACACGACACGCTGTGCGGTGACGGTGGGGTTTCGGCCGGCCCGAAGGGCCCTGGACATGGGCATGGACATGGCTATCCGCCGGGACCCGGTCCCGGCGGATCAGCTTGTCCGGTGGAGATCAGTTGCCGATGTACGGCACGGCCTCGATGATCTCAACCGTGTTGGACCTGCCGTTCGGCATGGTGTAGGTGGCCTTCTCGCCGATCTTCTTGCCGTTGATCGCCGCCCCCAGCGGCGACTTGGGCGAGTAGACGTCGATCGGGGCACCGCTCTCCTCGCGGGAGGCGAGCAGGAAGGCGACCTCCTCGTCCTCTCCCTCGAACCGTACGGTGACGGTCATGCCGGGCCCGACCACGCCCTCGGCACGGGGGGCCTCACCGACCTTGGCGTTGTCGATGATCTGACGGAGGTGGAAGATGCGGGCCTCCATCTTGCCCTGCTCGTCCTTGGCGGCGTGGTAGCCGCCGTTCTCCTTCAGGTCGCCCTCTTCCCTGGCGGCCTCGATCTTCTTCGCGATGTCGACACGCCCGGGCCCCGAGAGGTACTCAAACTCCGCCTTCAGGCGGTCGTACGCCTCCTGAGTTAGCCAGGTGACGCTCTCGTTTCGGGAGTCGGCCACGGGTTCTCCTTGCTTCCTCTGTGGGGCTTGGTACTAAGGGGTAGCGCTCGTTCGAATTTCGACAGGCTAACAAGTTAACCGGCCGAGCGCTTCCCCAAATGTCTCACTATACGAGATAGCAGTAGTGAACGTCGCCGGAAGTGGCCCGGCTACTGGTCTCTAGCCTCTCGGTAAGGCGGACATACCCCTCACCAGCGGGAATATTGACCTCACGGCTGCCCACTTCGACATGATCCACATCCATGGCCCTGATCCTGCACACGGCGGCGCGGCCGGAGGGCTTGACCACTTCGAAGGTGATCTGCAGAGAATCGCCGCGGCTGGTGTCGAACGCGATGACCTGGTCGATGACCTCGGTGTTGCCCTTGGACGCCCACATCACGTATCCCCAGCCCCCGGCGCACACCGCGCAGAGGATCGCGATCACGACGTGCACGACGAAGCGCCCCCTGCGCTCCGGACGGTCGGGGAAGTCGTCCGGGGTGCCGAGCACGGGGCCGGTCTGGCGGCCCGTCCCGGCCTCGCTGGTGGCCATGCGGAATCTCCCTGCGCTACCTCGGTGTTATCCAAGACAATTGTCTCTCGCGGGGGCCTTGCCCTCGCGACCGCCCAAGAGAAACTAACCTCTCTTTAGAGTGACCCAGCCCAACCCGGGGAGCGGTGCGGCAGGCGGGGGCCGAGCACGTCACGGCGATGAGCGCGTCCGTGCGGCCCGCGCGGACCCCAGCGCGCCCAACGAAGAGGAGACACCGAGCCCGTGAGTGCACCGCTGAGGCTGATGGCAGTTCACGCTCATCCCGACGACGAGTCGAGCAAGGGTGCCGCGACCATGGCACGCTATGTCGCCGAGGGCGTGGATGTGCTCGTCTGTACCCTCACCGGAGGGGAACGCGGCTCGATCCTCAATCCCAAGATGGACCGTCCCGACATCCTGGAGAACATCGGGGAGGTCAGGCGCCTGGAGATGGAACGCGCGCGGGAGATCCTCGGCGTCGAGCAGCGCTTCATGGGGTTCGTCGACTCGGGCCTTCCCGAGGACGAGAGCGAGCCGCTGCCCGAGGGTTGCTTCGCCCTGCAGCCGCTTGAGATCGCCGCCGCGCCGCTGGTCGCCGCGGTGCGCTCGTTCAGGCCGCACGTCATCCTCACCTACGACGACGACGGCGGCTACCCGCACCCCGACCACATCATGACCAACCGCGTCTCGGTCGAGGCCTTCGAGGCGGCGGGTGACCCCGACCGCTACCCGGAGGCGGGCGAGCCCTGGCAGCCGCTCAAGCTCTACTACCAGATGGGCTTCACCAAGGCGCGCTTCGAGGCGCTCCACGAGGCGATGAACGCCCGTGGCATGGGCTCGCCGTACGCCGACTGGATCTCCCGGTGGGAGGACCGGCCGGAGAAGTGGCCGGTGACCACCCGGGTGCCCTGCGGCGACTACTTCGAGGTCCGCGACCTGGCGCTCCTGGCGCACGCGACGCAGGTCGACCCGGACGGCTTCTGGTTCGTCTGCCCGCGCGAGCTCCAGGCGGAGATCTGGCCGACGGAGGACTACCACCTGGCCCGCTCCCTGATCGACACCACGCTCCCCGAGGACGACCTGTTCGCCGGCATCCACGCCGCCGAGGTCTCCCCCGCCTGCCACTAGGGAAATCACCGGCCCCTTCGGCCCCGCCGGAGGCGGGACCACGGGGTCGGGATGGCAGACTTGAAGGGTGCCTACAGATCCGAACTCTCTCAATTCCCTGGTCAGCCCCGGCCTGCTGGGCTTCCTGATGGTCGCCGCGCTCGGGCTCGCCCTCTACCTGCTCGTCAAGTCGATGCGCCGGCAGATCTCCAAGATCGAGGTGCCGTCCGAGGCCGAGCTGCGGCAGCGGGACAGGGACGGCGCCACGCCGATCTCATGACCAGGCGCGCTCAAGGGCCTTCGGCAGGCCCCAGCGCCCCAGCGGGGTGAGCACCTCGCTCTTGTCGACGATGCCCAGGCAGGCCCACAGCGGCGTGACCGAGCTGAAGAGGGTCTCCGCCGCCTCCAGGTCCTCCGGGTCGTCCATCTGGACGTCGATGTCCTCGGACTCGGCGATGAACCTGGCGATCCGCTCCGGTGAGGCCAGCACGCCGGGCCCCCGCCTGGCCAGTGTCGCGACCACGGCCAGCCAGTCGGCGTGGTGGATGGCGCACAGCGCGGCCAGCACCGCGTCCTCGTGGCTCAGCTCACCGTCCAGGTCGGCGAACTCCTCGGGGACGTCGTCGTCCTCCGGCAGGTCGGAGACCGGTCCCGCGATGCCGGCGGTGACGCTCAGCCACAGCTCCTCGTCGTCGGCGGGAAGCGGCTCTCCCTCGTAGCCCGCACAGGCCCGCAGCACGTTTCCCGGGTAGCCGGGGTCGGCCAGCACCTCGCGCAGCCGTACGCAGGCGGCACGCAGGTCCGCGGCGGGGCGCTCCGGGGGCGGCAGCTCGGCCAGGATGCGCCGCAGCTCGCCGAGCGCGAACGCCTCCTCCTCGTCCCAGGCCGCGAACAACTCCTCGTCCTGCTCGTCGCTCACCGCGATCCCCGGCACCCGGCCGTCGGGCAGCGGGCCGTTGAGCCAGCGCTCCTGCAGGTCCTCGTAGGCCTCCCTGGCCCGTTCGTCCCGTAGCGCGAGCGCGTCCGGGTCGATCTCCCCCGAGGCGACCCGCTCCTCGAGGAAGGACACCATCCGCTGGAACATCTCCCTGGCGACCGGGCCTCGTTCGTCCTCCTCGGGCCAGACGAAGAAGCTGCGGGTGAGCAGGAGGGGTTCCGTGCCGGTCGACTCCAGCCACCGCTGCACGTCACCGACCGTCGCGTTGCCGGACTCGATCGCGCCAAGCGTCGTCTTGGCCGAGTCCCAGAAGTGGGGGGACAGCGGGTTGCCCAGCGCCGCCAGCGCCCTGCGCAGGTCGGGAACCGCCACCAGGGCGACTCCCGAGGGTACGGCGAGCAGCGCGCGGGCCACGTCACGCCGGGTCAGCTCAAGGGCGGGCCGTCCCGCGTGCACACAGACGAAGTCGAGATCCACGCCCAGTGAGCCTACGCGCGAAGCCGCTCGAACACACCTCCCAGCCCGTAAACTTCCTCCCCGCGTCCAAAGAGGGATCGCCGGGACACCTCACCCATCCCACCGGCCGTTTTCCCCGGCGCCAGGAAAGCCATCTAGAAAGCACCAATTCCCCATTGGTCGCTTTAAATCTATCAGACAACAGACATGACTAATAGTCATGATTTTTCGCCAATCTCCTGCTAGATCATGATTATCGCCTTTTGAGCAGTCTCGGCGATCTTCGAGACGTCAGGAGAACTCGTGCCACGACCCCCCAGAAGTGTCGCCACGGCGACGCCCGTCGCCGTGATCCTCTCCCTCACCGCGGCCCTTGTGACAAACACCCCCGCCCACGCGGCCGACCCACCCGCCCAGGTAGAGCCCCGTACCGGCACCGAAACCCCCGCCCTGGTCAGCGGCCTGAACGAGGCCCCGGTCAGCGGCGACCCCGTCGCCGTCGCCCGGCACCACCTCCGCCAGGGCCGGTACGGGATCACGAACGTGAACACCGACCTGGTCCCCCTCGACGTGGTCCGCGACGGCCAGGACGAGACCGTCCGGTTCGAGCAGCGCTACCAGGGCATCCGCGTTTTCGGCGCCAACTACCTCGTGCAGATGACGAAGGAGGGCAACGCCCACCGGGTCACCGGAGCGGGCGGCCGTTTCCTCACCGAATTGAGTGTTTCGACCACGCCGAAATTCCCGGAAAGGCTCGCTCTCGACGTCGCGCGCTCCCGGACCGCGGCACGGACCGGCGGCGAGAAGGAGGCCCTCACCGCGGTCTCCGGCGGCCTCGTCGTCGTCCCGACCGGCGAGGGCCTGCTGGCCTGGCGGGTGACCGTCACCGGAACCGACGCGCGCAGGCAGTTGCCGCTGCTCACCGACGTCTACGTCAACGCGGGGAACGGCGCCCCGCTGTTCGCCTCCGACCGGATCCGCACCGCCGTCGAGAGCTCCGCCGAGGGGCACGTCGCCACCACGGGCACGACGGTGCGCGGCGCCACGGTGCCGATCAACGCCTACCAGCGGGCCGACGGCAAGTATGAGCTGCGCGACCGCACCCGGTGGAACGGCACCGTCGGCGAGGTCGTCACCTACGACGCGCAGAAGCGCGACGTCTCGCGGTTCCAGGGCTCGCTGCCCGCGGACACCCCGATCGTCGCCTCCGACACCCCCACCTTCACGGGCACCACCACGGAGATCGGCGCGGTGGACGCGCACTGGGGCGCGAACCAGGTCTACGAGTACTACCGGCGGCTCGGACGTGACGGGCTCGACGGCAAGGGCGGCTCGATGCTCTCCGTCGTCAACGTCACCTCCTCCGGCAGGCCGTACATCAACGCCTTCTGGGACGGCACCAAGATGGTCTACGGCGGGGGCGGTGACCAGTACTACTCGCTGGCCTCGGCCCTGGACGTGGTCGGCCACGAGATGACCCACGGCGTGGTCGAGCACACCGCCAACCTGGTCTACTTCGGTCAGTCCGGCGCGATGAACGAGGGCATCGCCGACTACTTCGGCAACGCCATCCAGGGCGACGCCGAGGGGATCGACCCGGCCGACCCCGAGGCGGGGCTGCTCGGCGAGACGCTCTGCCGTACCGGGACGCCGCGTCAGTGCGCCCTGCGCGACCTCAACGACGGGCGCGTGGCCGCCGACGACTATGTGGGCTCCACCGGCCGCATCGACAGCGCGGGCGTCCACCTCAACTCGACGATCTTCAGCGGCGCGCTGTGGGACATCCGCGAGAAGCTCGGCGCCAGGGCCGACAAGGTCGTGCTCAAGGCCCTGTCCGAGTACATGACCCCGCTCGACGACTTCAGCGACGGCAGGCGCGCGGTGCTGGCGGCCGCCGTACGGTCCCGGCTCGGTGCGCGGGACCTGCTGACGATCGCGCGGGCCTTCGACGCCCACGGCATCAGGAACGGCTGGGAGCGCCGCATCGCCACCGACCACGACGTCCTGCTGCGCGGCGTCACCGACCCCTACGCCCAGCCGGACGCGGCCGGCGACCGTTACGTGGTCACCAACTCCTCCGCCGACCAGACCGCCCCCGCGGCCGTCTACACCGGCCGGGTGCGCGGCGGCAAGGCCGTCCAGCTCTCGGAGCCGAACGAGATGTCGAGCTACGACGCCGTGACGGACGGCAGGAGCGCGGTGTGGACGACCTACGTCCAGCGGGAGGACGGCTGGAAGATGCAGCTGTGGAGCAGGCCGCTCGACCGCTCCCAGCCGCAGCGGCTGATCCACGAGGGCGACGGCGACGTGCCCAACATGGCGGTCGACGGTGACACGATCGCCTACTCGGTCTGGGACTCGACCACGGGCGGCTACGACCTGTGGGTCAAGAAGGGCGACGCGGCCCCGGTCAACATGACGCCGCAGCCCGGGATCTTCAGCAGGGTGCCGACGATCAGCAACGGCCGGATCGCCTACATCAAGCTGTACCTGTGGGAGGGCGGCCCCCGCCGTATGGTCATCACCACCCGTGACCTCGCCACGGGCCAGGAGACCGACCTGCCGACCCCGCCGAGCCCGCCGAACGTGATCGGGCTCGTGAGCGGCCCGGTGCTGACCGGCACCTCCCTGTTCTGGCTCCAGGACGCCCAGCAGGACGGCCTTCAGGGCATCATGCGGGCCAACGCCGACGGCGGTTCCCCGGTGGCGCTCACCCCGGACGACGCCACGGCGCCCAAGCTGCTGGACATGGACGCCACGGACACGGCCATCACCTACAGCGTCTACCCCGACCTGACGGTGATCAGCAACGACACCCTGCCCAAGATCACCCAGATCCCGGCCAAGGGCGGCAAGGCCGTACGGGTCACCTGCAACCGGGGTGAGCAGGCCCAGTTCGCCTCGGGCGAGGGCGGCAGGGTGATCTGGATCGACGGCACCGCGGCCCACGTGGACCTGGCCACCCGGGCCCGTCCGAGGGGAACCTGCCGGGCGGCGTAACCGTACCGGGGCCGTATCAAGCTGTACCGATGCTGTAGCGAGGTCGTTCAGCGGGCGTGGGGGCGCCCGCTGAACGGCTCCACAGGCGGGATCGGTGGGCGGTATCGGATGAATCCGCCGTTAAAGTGTGATGATGTACGTACGGCAGTCCGACAAGCTGGCCAACGTCTGCTACGACATTCGCGGTCCCGTACCGAAGCGCGCGGCAGAGCTGGAGTCCCAGGGTCACCACATTCTCAAGCTGCACATCGGCAACCCTGCTCCGTTCGGCTTCGAGGCTCCCGAGGAGATCCTGCAGGACATCATCCGCAACCTGCCCGTCTCCCACGGCTACGGTGACTCCAAGGGCATCCTCAGCGCCCGCAGGGCCGTCGTACAGCACTACGAGGGGCACGGCTTCCCCGACCTCGGTGTGGAGGACGTCTACCTCGGCAACGGCGTCTCCGAGCTGATCGTGATGGCGATGCAGGCGCTGCTCAACAACGGCGACGAGGTGCTGGTCCCCTCCCCCGACTACCCCCTGTGGACGGCCGCGGTCTCGCTCAGCGGCGGAACCCCCGTCCACTACGTCTGCGACGAGGGGGCCGACTGGCTGCCGGACCTCGACGACATCGCCTCGAAGATCACCGACAGGACCAAGGCCCTGGTGATCATCAACCCGAACAACCCGACGGGCGCCGTGTACCCGCCCCGGCTGCTCGAAGGCCTCGCCGACCTGGCCCGCAGGCACGGTCTCGTCGTCCTCGCCGACGAGATCTACGACCGGATCCTCTACGACGGCGCCGTCCACACCTCGATCGCGGCGCTGGCCCCCGACCTGTTCTGCCTGACCTTCTCCGGCCTGTCGAAGACGTACCGGGTGTGCGGCTACCGCTCGGGCTGGATGGTGCTCTCCGGCCCCAGGGAGCGGGCGTCCTCCTACATCGAGGGCCTCGACATCCTGGCCAACATGCGCCTGTGCCCCAACGTGCCCGGCCAGCACGCCATCCAGGCCGCCCTCGGCGGCCACCAGAGCATCGACGACCTCGTACGGCCCGGCGGACGCCTGTGCGAGCAGCGCGACCGCGCCTGGAAGCTGCTCAACGACATCCCCGGGGTGAGCTGCGTCAAGCCCCTGGGCGCGCTGTACGTCTTCCCCAGGCTCGACCCCGAGGTCCACCCGATCACCGACGACGTCCGTTTCGCCCTCGACCTGCTCGAACGGGAGAAGCTCCTCATCGTGCAGGGCACCGGCTTCAACTGGGCCCGCCCCGACCACTTCCGCCTGGTCACCCTCCAGCACGCCGACGATCTCGAAGAGGCCATCGGCCGTCTGGGGGGCTTCCTGTCCACCTACCGGCAGTGACGTCCCGTGACCGCTTCTCCGTCGTGCCCTGACGGGAAGGCCGTCACGATCGGCCGGCCCCCTCACGGTTGCGCGGTGAACCGTCCACCGGCGCCTCCGGCGTGTGCGCGGCCCCCGGCCGGGCCGGCAGGCCGAGGTGCGCGATGATCCGGTCGGCGACGGGGGCGAGCAGGTCGTGGAGCCGACGGGTGGCGTCCGCGCCGAGGGCGGCCCAGGGGCGTTCCGCGAGTTCGTCGGTCCGTTCCTCGACCGCCCGGCGGAGGGCCTGACCCGCGGTGGTGAGTCCGCGTGTGTCGGGTTCCAGCAGCCCGCGGGTGATCAGGCGCCGCTCGGCCGCCTCCCACTCGTCGTCCGTCCACTCCCGGATCCCCTGCAGCCGCTCGCGCCGGTCCGCGCCGGCGGCGACGACCAGCACCAGGGCCTCGGGCCCTTCGACGCCGGAGTGCAACAGCGCGGCGAAGTGGCCGTCACCCCGGTGTTCACGCAGAGTGGTCGCGGCCTGCCAGAGCGCCAGGTGAGGTCGCGACGGCAGAGGCAGCGCGGCGTTGGCGCTGCCCAGCGGGCGGCCTGGGACGTCCCGGCAGGCGTTCGCGGCGAACCCGGCGAGCCCGGCCGCTTCGGCCAGCTCGGGTGCGGCGACGGACCGCTCTCCGAGGATGGCGCGGAGGCCGGCGTCGGCGGCGGTCAGTCGCGCCGCGAGCACCGCTTCGGGGTTCGTCTCCGCCCGGACCGCGCGGACTTCGCGCTCCACCATGCGCGGGCTGAAGTGGTGGAACAGCGCGTGGACAACGGCCGGGGAGACCTCCCCCAGCGGAGCGGTGCGCAGCGCGAAGTACGGCGTCCAGCGGCCGGTCAGCCCGAGCCGCCGGAAGGCTTCGCCGGCCTGCGGGGCGAGGACGGCCACCAGATGGTAGGGCTCCAGGACGGCGCGCATGGCCCGGGTGAGATCGTTCACGGAAGCCTCCGAGGCGGGTGGGGAGAAGTCGCGGAGCAGGCCCGGGCCGTGCTCCGCCGTGCCCGGTGATCTGTCAGGGAACGCCGATCACCGCCGCCAGGTCGGGCCGGGCCCGGGTCGGCAGCAGCTCGGTGACCTCGTGCGCCACCAGACCCGCCCGCAGATAGGGGTCCTCCCCCAGGATGTGGTCGAGCTCCTCCCGGGACACCCCCTGGGCGAGGATGAACCCTCCGGTGGCCGGCACCTTGCGGCCGCCCAGAAGGAACGTCCCACTCCTGAAGTGCTGGTCGATGAAGACGTAGTGCTCATCGCGCAGCGGGAGAATTCGCTCCTCCGGGACCAGATAGGACAGCAGTACCAGGAACATTCGGCCGCTCCCAGAGCTCATTGTCGGTGATGGGCGACGACGGACGAGGTGAGGGGGCGCGCCACCGGACGGCGACGGCGCACCCCGCTCAGGTCCGTCCAGGTCAGTCGGTCTTCTGGGCCAGCAGCAGCAGGCCACCGGGGATGTTGGGACGGACCGTCTTGCGGATCTCGAACCCGCCCTGGCGGAAGGCGTCGCTCCAGCCCTCCTCACTGAGCAGGCCCTGACCCATCAGCGCGTGGATGAGGGTGAACTCCGGGGTGAAGGTCTCCGGGCAGGCGCGGTCCCGCTGCGGGGGAAGCACCTCGGCCGCGAGCACGTGCGCCCCGGCCGGGAGCCGCTCGGCCAGGCCACGCAGGTACGAGATGAAGTAGTCGAGACCCTGCTCCAGCACCTCGTGCATGAAGAAGAAACCGACCACGAGGTCCACGGACTCCAGGCCGGGGATCGCGGCGGCGTTGGAGGCGTCCGCCTCGACCACCGTGATGCGCTCCGTCAGGCCGTCCTTGGCCACTTCGCGGCGGGCCTCCGCGATCGCGTCGGCGCTGATGTCCACGCCCAGACCGTCGGCGTCCTTCAGCCCGCAGATCCCGATGAGGTTGCGGGCGTTCCCGCAGCCGAAGTCGGCGACCCGGGTGAACTCGATCTCGGACAGCAGGGAGTGCACATACGGCTTGAGGTCCTCCAGACCGAGGTCGGCCGAGGAGACCGCGACGATCCGGCCGTCGCGCGAGATGTCCTTGCCGTACTTGCTCTTACCGGAGACCAGCTCGCCGAAGCGCCAGAACGGCTCGCCGAAGCCGCCCGCGATCCAGAAGATGTAGCCACGGTCGCGCAGCAGTTCCCGGCCGTACCCGGTGAGCCGGTAGACGTCGCCGTCGGGTGCCAGGACTCCGCGGTCGACCAGGTAGAAGACGGTGTCCCGGGCCAGTTGGAGGTTGCCGCCCACGTCCTCGACGCGCAGCCCCTTCTCCTCAAGGATGTCCAGCACGCCCAGGTCGTCGAGCGAGGCGAGGACCGAACACATGATGTAACCCTCAAGCAGCTCGAAGGAGTGCCGACGGGGAATGCCCCGGATAGCGAAGTCGTTCGTGGCCATAACAGTCCTTTCATGTTTCCTCTCCGCGGCCCCACGGGCAGCGGCACAGGAAATTGGACGACAGGATACGAGGACGTTCAGCGCCCGCCGGAAAGCTGCCCCGACCATGGGCGATAACGTTCGACCAGGGCCGGAAAAGGAAATCCGGAAACTATCGGCGGGGCTGTCGAAAACGGGCCGACGGGTAAATCCTCCAGACTCGCCATGGGAGTCGAATCAGCCGACGCGACGATTATGCCGTACGCGTCGGTGACGAACCAGAGGCCGGGATCGATTTTCTCTTATTCTGGAACGGAATGCGGTGGGCACTCGTGCTTCGGGCAGGTGCACAAACCGTCGAAGCCCTGGGCACGACGCTCAGAAACAGTGAATCCTCCGGCGCCCCAGTTGTCCAGCGGCACTTCCTGAACAATGACGTAGATCCGCTCCGGATCCTTGCGCAGCACGTCGTGCACCAAGTCGGTGACGCCGTCGATGAGTTGCTTCTTCTTCTCGGCGGTGAGGTTCTCGTTGATAACCTGAATGGTGACGATCGGCATAACGCTACCTCCGGGTCGGGAAGCCGTCGGCGCCGGCCGGGGACGGCCTCGGACCGGCGCCGTGATCGATGAATCAGGTGCAGCGCGTCTGGGACGGCGAGCCTCGGTCAGGCCGCGGGACGGGGCAGGGTCCGCGGCTTGTAGGACGGGCGATTCGCCTCGAATGCGGCGATCTCGTCCTCGTGGCCCAGTGTCAGAGTGATGTCGTCCAAGCCGTTGAGCAACCGCCAGCGGGCGTTCTCGTCCATCTCGAACGGGGCGGTCACACCGTCGGCGCGTACCTCACCGGACTCCAGGTCCACGGTGATCTCGGCCGCCGGGTCGGCCTCGGTCAGGGACTGCAGCCGGTCCACGACCTCCTGCGGCAGCACCACGGTGAGCAGGCCGTTCTTCAGCGAGTTGCCGCGGAAGATGTCGGCGAACCGGGAGGAGATCACGGCCTTGAAGCCGTAGTTCTGCAGGGCCCAGACCGCGTGCTCGCGCGACGAGCCGGTACCGAACTCGGGCCCGGCGATCAGCACGGTCGCGCCCTGCCGCTCGGGCCGGTTCAGCACGAACTCCGGGTCGGCGCGCCAGGCCGCGAAGAGCGCGTCCTCGAAGCCGTCGCGGGTCACCCGCTTGAGGAAGTGGGCGGGGATGATCTGGTCGGTGTCGACGTTGCTGCGGCGCAGCGGGACGGCCCGGCCGGTGTGGACGGTGAACTTCTCCATGGTGTCAGGCCTCCAGCAGGTCGGCGGGGGAGGAGAGGCGACCGGTGACCGCGGTCGCGGCGGCGACGACGGGCGAGACCAGATGGGTGCGGCCGCCCTTGCCCTGCCGGCCCTCGAAGTTGCGGTTCGAGGTGGACGCGCTGCGCTCGCCGGGCGCCAGCTGGTCCGGGTTCATCCCCAGGCACATCGAGCAGCCGGCGAACCGCCAGTCGGCGCCGGCCTCGGTGAAGACCTGGTGCAGGCCCTCTGTCTCCGCCTGCAGCCGGACCTTGGCGGAGCCGGGGACCACCAGCATCCGGACGCCCTCGGCGACCCGGCGGCCCCGCAGCACGTCGGCGGCGGCGCGCAGGTCCTCGATCCGGCCGTTGGTGCACGAGCCGAGGAACACCGTGTCGACCTGGACCTCGCGCAGCGGCGTGCCGGCCTCAAGCCCCATGTAGGACAGCGCCCGTTCGGCGGCGGAGCGCTCGACCGGGTCGGCGAAGGACTCCGGGGCCGGGATCAGTGAGCCCAGAGGAGCGCCCTGTCCGGGGTTGGTCCCCCAGGTGACGAAGGGCGTCAACGCGGCGGCGTCGATCACCACCTCCTTGTCGAAGACCGCGTCCTCGTCGGTGTACAGCGTCTTCCAGTAGGCCACCGCCGCGTCCCAGTCCTCGCCCTGCGGCGCGTGCGGACGGCCCTTCAGGTAGGCGAAGGTGGTCTCGTCCGGGGCGATCATCCCGGCCCTGGCGCCCGCCTCGATGGACATGTTGCAGATGGTCAGCCGGCCCTCCATCGACAACCCGCGGATCGCCTCACCGCGGTACTCGATCACATGGCCCTGGCCTCCGCCGGTGCCGATTTCGGCGATCACGGCCAGGATCAGGTCCTTGGCGGTGACCCCCTCCGGCAGCTCCCCCTCGACGGTGACGGCCATCGTCCGGAACGGCGCCATCGGCAGGGTCTGGGTGGCCAGCACGTGTTCGACCTGCGAGGTGCCGATGCCGAACGCCAGGGCACCGAAGGCGCCCAGGGTCGAGGTGTGCGAGTCTCCGCAGACCACCGTCATGCCGGGCTGGATCAAGCCCAGCTGCGGGCCCATGACGAAGACGATGCCCTGCTCGGCGTCGCCCAGCGAGTGCCGCCGCACACCGAACTCGTCGCAGTTGCGGCGCAGCGTCTCGATCTGGTTGCGGGAAACCGGGTCGCTGATGCGGTCGATCACGTCGGTCGGGACATTGTGGTCCTCCGTCGCGATGGTCAGGTCGGTGCGCCGTACCGAGCGACCGGCCAGCCGGAGGGCTTCGAACGCCTGCGGGCTGGTGACCTCGTGAAGCATGTGCAGATCGATGTAGAGGAGGTCGGGCTCGCCCTCGACACGTCGGATGACGTGCTCGTCCCAGACCTTCTCGGCGATTGTCCGTCCCATACGGCCCTCCGAGTTTCCGTGCATTATCTTGAAATGTGAGACGACACGTCTCGCAACGGACCGGACTCTAGTCGATCACAAGCCGCTTCCGGAGCCAAATCCCAAAACGGCACAGGCCGAAGAAGACCCAATCTCTTTACGGACTAAACCCCCTTCGGAATATCTGGAATCTCCCTATGGATTAAACCCGTCGAGATTGAGTCTCGAATTCTGAGATTTTTAGCCGGAATCGTAGACATACTCGACCTCCAAAAGTAGCTTCGCCAACGGCGCAACCCTGCCCGGGAGATGGCCGAGTGGCCGTTCACAGAAGGAGATTGTCGCTATGTCCGTTTCTGTGGAGTTAGCCCTTCCCCGATGCGCGGACGCTCTCAACCCCCGTGCGCTCGTCGAAATCATCAGCTCCTGGCTGCACATTCCCGCCACCGAACTCGATCTCACCGTCAACGCCGACCAGCGCAGGATCGTGATCGAGGCCGTGCGCACGATGAACGAATTGGCGGGCGGTGGCGACTCAGCGGCTTTCCATCAACAACAGTTGCTTCTCTCCAGGCTCTACGGCCTGGTGCTGCGACTCCCCCAGGCGGTCACCGCCGAAGGTTCCGTGATACTCCACGAAGTGGTCCGGCTGCTGGAGGAGGCCACTTTGGCCCGCGAGGACCACGGGGTCGACACCGTCCTGCTGGACGAGGCGCCCGCCGACCCGAAGGACTACCTGTCCTGGCTCAAGAACCTCGCCCGCAGGCACCCCGCCTACAAGCATCCGTACTACGCCGAGTTCATCCGCGACCGGGCCGGACGCGAGGACCTGCGTACCTACGTCATCCAGGAGTCGGTGGTCGACGGCCGCTTCGACGATCTGCTGGCCATGATGCAGGTCGGAACCGCGGACGACGCCAAGCTTGAGATCGCCCGCAACTACTGGGACGAGATGGGCAACGGTGAGGCCGACCAGGTCCACACCCATCTGTTCAACCAGATCTTCCAGGTGTTCGACATCGGCGCGGACGAGCTGGAGGGCGCGCTGACGGCGGAGGCCCTGTTGTCCGGCAACCTCGCGGTGATGCTCTGCCGCTACCGGCGCCTGTATCCGGAGGCCGTCGGCTTCCTCGGGATGACCGAGTGGTTCGCCCCTGACCGCTTCGTCCAGGTGGTCCACGCCTGGGAGCGGCTGGGGCTGCCGGACGTCGGCATCGTCTACCACCGGCTGCACATCACGGTCGACTCCCTGCACGCCGCAGGGTGGTTCCACAACGTGATCATTCCGGCGGCGGAGTCGCCGGCCATGCGGCGCGGCATCGCCCGTGGCGCGCTCCTGAGACTCAACTCCTCCGCGCGCTACCTGGACGAGCGGCTGGCAGAGGCGCGCTCCCGCTCCTGAGCAGTGATGTGTCCCACGGCCGGAGGCCCGCCCTCCGGCCCCACACACCCGCACCCCCTGGAGTCCGCCATGCCTGTCCCCCAGCACGACCGGCCGCCGCACGCCGAACACGTCCTGCGTGAAGAACTGCGGCTGCTGGTCTGCCGGATCAAGAACAGCGACCCCACGGCCCTCGGCGACACCGACGACTACGTCTCCGCACTCGAGTACGACTCGCTCGACTTCGTCGAACTGGCGGTGCGCCTGGACACCGAGTACGGGATCGAGGTCGGCGCCGAGGCCGACGACCTTCCGGCTCTGGCCGCCCTCGGCACCCTGACCGCCCTGGTCCGCGACCGGAGGACGCGATGAACCCGCGCCCCGGCCGTCTCCCGTCGCTCCTCGGCGCGCTCTCCGCCCTGGCCGAGGGCACCCCCCGGCGCACCGCCCTGGTCGCCGACGATCGCGACGTCGACTACGGGGAGCTGCACGAGCGCGTCCAGCGGACCGCCGCGGCGCTGGTGCGCCGGGGTGTGGGCCCCACCCAGCGGGTCGCCGTGGTCGGCCACAAGACCGTGGACGCGGTGGTCGCGCTGCTCGCCGTACAGCGGGCGGGCGCGGCTTACGTACCGCTCGATCCGCGGGCGCCCGCGGCCCGGCTCGCCGATCTGGTCGCCGACGCGCGCTGCCCGTTCGTCCTGGTCTCCGCCGCCGACACCGGCCTAGCGCGCGACCTGGCCGAACAGACCGGGACCCTCCCGCTCGGCACCGACGAGGCCGCCGCGGAGTCCGCGGCGGCCTCGCTGCCGGAGGAGATCTCCCCGGAGAGCATCGCCTACTGCATGTACACCTCAGGAAGCACCGGCCGCCCCAAGGGGGTGCAGATCCCGCACCGGGCGGTGGACGCCTTCTTCTCGGCGGTCCATCCGCTGCTCCGCGTCGGGCCGGACGACCGCTGCCTGAACACCTCGGCGCTGCACTTCGACGTTTCGGTCGTCGATCTGCTCTACCCGCTGACACGAGGCGCGACGGTGCACCTGGCGCCCGCCGTCCCGATGCCGCCGCTGCTGAACCGGCTGATCGAGCAGGAGCGGATCACCTATTTCGCCGCGGTCGGCTCGACCCTGACCCTGCTCGCAGACCACGCCCGCGGCTTCGCCGGACGCGACCTGTCGCGGTTGCGCAGGGTGATGACCGGAGCGGAGGTGCTCCAGCCGCACACCGTGCAGCGCTGGCTGGCCGCCGCCCCCCAACTCGTCGTGATCAACGGATACGGCCCGACCGAGGCCACCTGCCTGGTCGTCGCCCACCCCATCGACGAACGGGAACCGGACCGCACCGCGCCCTACCCCATCGGCCGTCCGCTGGACGGGGTCACCGTGCGCTTCCTGCGCGACGACGGGCACATCGACGAGGAGGGACCCGGCGAGCTCCTGGTCGCCGGCGCCCAGCTCATGAGTGGCTACCTGGAGCGTCCCGAGGAGGAACGGCGGGCCTTCCTCGACCTCGACGGCACCCGCTTCTACCGCACCGGTGACCAGGCGCACCGTGACGCCGACGCCGTGCTCCACTTCCACGGCCGACGGGACGACGAGGTCAAGGTCCGCGGCTACCGGGTCAACACGCAGGAGGTGCGCCAGACGCTGGAGGCCCACCGGACGGTGGGGCGCGCGTTCGTCACCGCTTCCCGGGACGGACGCGGCCGGGAGATCCTCGCCTGCGCGGTCACCCCGCCCGGCGCCCCGGCGAGCGTCCCCGGCGACGAGAGCCCGTTGCCCGCCCTGGACGCCGACCGGGCGCGCGCGCTGCGGACGCACCTGTCGGAGCGGTTGCCCGGCTACATGGTGCCCGCCGACTTCCGGCTGCTGGACGCGGTGCCGCTGCTCTCCAGCGGGAAACCCGACGTCCGCGGCATCGTGCGGCGCCTGACCGCGGCCTCCCCTCGGGGGGAGGCGTGAACGCGCCACGCGCCGCGGCCCCGACCGGCTCGCCCGTCGACGACCTGGCGCCCGCCGGGCTGCGCGCCCGCACCACCGAGTGCCTGCGCGACTGCGACTCCGACCGTGCCGGGCCGGTCGTCGCCGCGCTCGACGCCGCGGGCCTGCGCTTCCCCGGACTCCCCGATCGGGTCGTCCTCGCCGAGAGTCTCGCCGCGGCGCTGGACTTCGACCCGGCCGCCGAGGTGCTGGCCCGCCACGACCGGCCGGGAGCGGGCGCCGGCCTGCCGGTGGCCGCGCTGCAGGTCGCCGCTTCGGCCCGCCTGGTGGCCACGACCGGCGGCTGGCTCGGCACCCGGCACTCCTTCGGGCAGCGCCTGATCGACCACCAGGTCGTACGGTTCCGGCTCGCGGAGCTGATGGCGTACGTCGAAGGC
Source organism: Streptosporangium sp. NPDC001559 (assembly GCF_042893955.1). Classification (NCBI taxonomy): domain Bacteria; kingdom Bacillati; phylum Actinomycetota; class Actinomycetes; order Streptosporangiales; family Streptosporangiaceae; genus Streptosporangium; species Streptosporangium sp. NPDC001559. The sequence continues at coordinate 338,735 of NZ_JBIAVG010000003.1, read as the reverse complement.
GCGCGGCATCTGGTGCACGCGGTCACGGCCGACACGGCGGCCGGCGGGCGGGGGGACGGCATGGTCGAGGCCGCCCGCCTCCAGGCCCGCAAGCTGCTGCGCCGTACCGCGAGGGTCTGCCTGCACCTGCACGGCGCCAGCGGGTATGTCGCGGGCCACCCGGCTCAGCGGCTCCTGCTCGCCGGTCACCGGCCCGCCGACGGAGTCTCCGACGAACGACTGCTGGACGCCGTCGCCCGGCACCTGCGAGGGGCCGATGACTGAGCCTTCGACCGTGACGGCCCCGCAGCACGGGCAGCCAGGACCGGGGTTCGCCACCCCGGCCGAGTTCCGCCGGAGTGTCCGGGCGCTGGTCGACCGTCACCCCGAGGTGTTCGCTCCGGAGGCCTGGGACGTCCCCGGCCGCGTTCCGCCCGGACGGGAGGCCGTGGCCCTGCTGGGCCGAGCCGGACTGCTCGCCCCGGCCGCCGCCCCTGTCCCTGCCCCGGCCACCGCCCCGGTTCGAGAGGCGCTGCCGGAGCCGGGCCGGGTGCCGTCCTGGCAGTTCACGGCGGCGTTGCACGAGGAGCTGGGTCTGCTGCCCGCCGGGGCGGTGGTCCTCACCCAGGTCGAGGTGGCCGCCAAACTGCTGGCCGCCTTCCCGGCCACCGCCCCCGCCGCCCGTCAGGCGCTGGCGGGGCGGTCGCTCGCCGCGCTCGCGGTGACCGAGCCCGGCGGTGGCCTGGACTTCGACGCCATGACCACCTCGGTGCGCCGCGGTGACGAAGGGATCGTCGTCGACGGGGAGAAGTGGCTCTCCAGCAACGCCCCCTTCGCGGACGAGCTGTTGGTGCTGGCCCGGGACACCGCCTTCGCCGACTCGGCGCTCGGGCGCCACTCCCTGGTGCGGGTCCCCGTGGGCGCGCCGGGGGTTGAGGTCCACCCGCTGCGAACCCTGGGGCACCGGGGCGTCACCGGGCGGATCCGGCTGACCGGCGTCCGGTTGGCGCCTGAGGCACTGCTCGGCTCACCCGGTACGGGCCTGCTCACCCTGATGAGGCACTGGGTCCACGAGCGCGTCATGGTGGCGCTGCGGATGACGGCGATGGCCGAGGGGCTGCTCGCCCTGCTCCGCTCCGCCGGTGGGCCACCCTCCGGGTACGCCGACCGGGCCGCCGCCGAGCTGTTCGTCGACATCGCCCAGGAGCGGGCGTCCTGCCGACGGGCGCTTGAACTGCTCGGAGCCGGTGGCTGCCCACCCCGGACCGCCGCGGGCTGCAAGCTCCGATCGGCCGACGTGCTGCGGCGTACGGCCGAGGCCGCGCTCCGGGTCGAGGCGGAACTCGCCTCGACCCGGCCGCGCTTCGCCGGACTCGACCCGGCCGATCCGGGGCTGGCGGAACGCGCGCTGCGCGACGCCACCGGCCTCGCCCTGGCCGGTGGCAGCGACGAGGCCCTGCTCATGGTGATCGCCCGGGAGCTGCGGTGACCGAAGCCGTTCCGGCGCGTCGATCAGCCGCGCTGCCCTGCCGTACCCCGGCCGAGGGATCGCCGCCGCTGTTCCTGCTGCCCGCCGCCGGTGGCTCGGCCACGCTCTACCGCGACTGGCCGGACGCGCTCGGGCCGGGGGTCACCCCGTGCCCGGTCGAACCTCCGGGTCGCGGGCGCCGGATGGCCGCCCCGCCGTTCACCGATCTGGCGGAGCTCGCGGGCGCACTCGACGACGAGCTCACACCCCCGGCCGGGAGTCCCTGGGCCCTGTTGGGGCACAGCATGGGCGCCCTGGCCGCCGCGGCCTGGGCGGCCAGGGCACACCGCCGGGGCCGGCCGCCGAGCGTGCTCTACCTGAGCGCGGCCGCTCCGCCGTGGCTTCGCTCCACCGCCGAACCCCTGGTCCACCTCGACGACGACGGTCTGTGGAGCCACCTGCTGGGGCTGGGCGGCCTGCCGGCCGAGTTGGCCGGGAACGACACGGCCCGCAGGCTGCTGACCCGTCTGATGCGGGCCGATGTGCGGGCCGCCGCGTCCTGGCGGCCCGCCGCCCCTGTCGCGGTCGGCTGCCCCGTGGTGGCGTTCGTCGGGGCGGGGGAGACGGAGTTCCAGCCGTCCCTGGCCCTGGAGTGGCGATCCGTCGCCACCGGCGGATTCGCCGCGCACGTGCTGCCCGGCGGTCACTTCTACCGGCACGGCCTGGCCGATCTGCTGCCCGTGGTCTCCGCCGACCTCTTCCGGCGCTTCTCTCCTGCCGAACCGTCCTGAACCATCCCGAACCATCCCGAACCGTCCTGAACCGTGCGTCCACCCGCGCGTTCGCCCAGGGAAAGGAAACCTCATGGTCCTGCGGTCCGCCGTCCCCGACACCCTCCCCGACGCCGCCCCCGCGCCGCTGGTGCTGGTCGCCCCCGGGGTCCTCGACCCGCTGCTGGACGACGCGCTCTCCCAGTACCGGCGGGCCTGCGACGGCTCCCGCCGCGGCGAGCCCTACCTTCCCCGCTGCTGGGCCCTGCTGCTGGGCCGGATGGACCAAGGCGCCCTTCGGGTGCAGGAGTTGCGCTGGGCGGGCAACGTCCGGGAGAGCGACGAGGCGGTGCTGGAGGAGTTCTCCGAAGTCATCGTGCCGTGTTTCGGTTCCTCCTATACCAACGGCAGGCGCGGCTACTGGTGCGATCCGGCCGAGCTGTTGAAGATCATCCGCGAGGCGGAGTCGCAGGGGCTGGACGTGCTCGGCTCCATCCATATGCACGCGGACATGCACCGCTTCTGGCCCGAGCACGCCAACGGCCAGCTGCTCAGCCACCGCCCGACCGCGATGGACGAATACCTGTTCCGCAACGGGGGCTGGCCGCTGAACATGATCTGCCATCTGGAGAGCTTCGACGACGACGTGGCGCTGAGCGTCGGCGCCTGGGCGCCGCCCGCCTTCGAGGACGAGAACGGCAGGGCGACCGCCATGGAGGTGCGGCTCAGCCTCGGCAGCTCCAGCGTGCCGGCGGAGAGCCGGAGGCCGGAGTGATCAAGCGCGTGGTGCTGGTCAAGACCGATCGGCCGGCTCGGATCGACGACGAACTCGCCCGTCTGGCGGGGCTCAGGGGCACCATCCCCTGCCTGCGGGACATCGAGGTGGCCGCGGACGTCGGTGGTCGTTGCCTCGGCTACGACCGGATGTTCGTGCTGAGCTTCGGTGACGCGGAGGACATCGCGGCCTGGAGCGACCACCCGGCCCACGCCCCGCTGCGGACCACGCTGCTGCGAGACGCGGAACTGCTTGTCTTCGAATACCGGACACCGGCGATCATCTCACTGTTCGATACAAAGCATCTCTCATATTGATCGCAGCTCATCTGGCGAGTAGTCAGGAGGGAACACAGCTCGCCGGATGAACGATCAGACCGTCCAGAGGAGAACCACCGTGAACAAGTCGGCCGCCCCGGCATCGGGCGACACCGGCCGCAAGCGCTGGCTGATGTTGGGCCTCGGCGTCGCCGCCCAGGCCGTCGCCTGCGTCTTCGTCTACGGAGTCCCGTACCTCGTCCCCGAGCTCCGCTCGACGGAGCACCTGTCGCTGGCGCAGGCGGGGGTGGTGATCTCCGCCCCCACGATCGGGCTCATGGCCGCCCTGGTCGCCTGGGGGGCCGCGGCCGACCGGTACGGCGAGCGCGTCGTCCTGGGCCTCGGCCTCGCCCTGTCGACCCTCATCCTGTTCGCCGGCCTCGCGGTGCACGGCCTCGTCCTGCTCTGGGTCGTCTTCTTCCTGGCCGGGGCCGCCGGTGCCTCGGTCTACGCGGCCAGTGGCCGAGTCGTCATGGGCTGGTTCGACGCCAAGGAACGTGGCCTGGCCATGGGCGTACGACAGACCTCCACCCCACTCGGCATGGGCATCGCCGCCCTGGCCATCCCGCCGCTGACCGCCGGGTACGGCATCTCCGCCGCCCTGCTGTTCACCGCCGTGCTGACCGGTGTGGTCGGGCTGGCCGTCGTGATCTGGGTGGTCGACCCACCGCGCCCCCCGAAGCCCACCGCCGACGGGGCCACGATCAAGCCTCCGTCCCCCTATCGCAGCCCGGTCCTGTGGCGCGTCCACGGTGCGAGCGCCCTGTTGGTCTGGCCGCAGTTCACCGTCGGCGCCTTCGGACTGCTCTATCTCGTCGACGTCCAGCACTGGAGTGTCACCGACGCCGGCCGGTTGATGGCCGTCGGCCAGCTGGCGGGCGCGCTCGGCCGCATAGCGGTGGGCAAGTGGTCCGACCGCGTCGGCAGCCGGCTCCGTCCGATGCGGCAGCTCGCCCTGGTGAACGGTGTGCTGATGCTTCTGATGGCGCTGTGCGCGCTGTGGCCCTCCTGGGCGGCGGACGTGGTGCTGATAGCCGCATGTGGCCTGGCCGCCAGCACCAACGGTCTGTCCTTCACCTCGACCGCGGAGATCGCCGGTCCTCACTGGGCCGGGCGCGCGCTGGGCGTTCAGAACACCGGGCAGAACCTGACCGCGTCACTGACCCCGCCGCTGGCCGGCGAGCTGATCGGCGTCGGCGGCTACGCCGCGGGCTTCGGCTTGGCCGCCGTCTTCTCCCTCGCAGCGGTTTTCGCCACCCCGTCGGCCCACCGTGTCGAAGCCCCCCGGCCGGACCCCGCTCCCGCCCCGCTCAAGACCTGAACCCCGCGCTCCCCGGCGGAACAGCCGGTTCCCGGGGTCGCAACCTGGAACGCGGCCCGGCGGCCGCGCACGCCGTCCTCGTCCGGCGTGCCGCCTGTGGCAGAGTGGGTGGCATGAACAGACTGGCCGAGGCCCAGTCGCCGTACCTCCGTCAGCACGCCGACAACCCCGTCGAATGGTTCGAATGGGGCGAGGAGGCGTTCGCCGAGGCCAGGCGCCGTGACGTTCCCCTGCTGATCTCCGTCGGGTATTCGGCCTGCCACTGGTGCCACGTGATGGCGCACGAGTCGTTCGAGGACCCGGCGACCGCGGCGATGATGAACGAGCGGTTCGTCAACGTGAAGGTGGACCGCGAGGAGCGGCCCGATGTCGACGCGGTCTACATGGCGGCGACCCAGGCCATGACCGGTCAGGGCGGCTGGCCGATGACGGTCTTCGCCACCCCGGAAGGCCACCCCTTCTACACCGGGACCTACTTCCCCAGGGCGCACTTCCAGCGGCTGCTGGCCGGGGTCGCCAACGCCTGGGCCGGCGACCGGGAGGCGGTCGTCGGGCAGAGCTCGACGATCGTGGAGGCGCTGAACGAGCGCAGCGCGCTGCCCACGGGACCGCTGCCGACGGCCAGGACGCTCACCGAGGCCGTCGAGACGCTCGGCCGGTCCTTCGACCCGGTGCGCGGCGGGTTCGGCGGGGCGCCGAAGTTCCCGCCGTCGATGGTGCTGGAGTTCCTGCTCAGGTACGGCGCCGCCGCCAAGACGTCTCCCGGCGAGGAGCCCGCGGTCCTGATGGCCGAGCGGACGCTGGAGGCGATGGCCAGGGGCGGGATCTACGACCAGCTCGCCGGCGGGTTCGCCCGCTACAGCGTGGACGCCGACTGGGTGGTGCCGCACTTCGAGAAGATGCTCTACGACAACGCGCTGCTGCTGCGGGTCTACACGCACTGGTGGCGTCTCACCGGGTCGTCCCTGGCCAGACGGGTCGCGTTGGAGACCGCCGAGTGGCTGCTGGCCGAGATGCGCACCCCTGAGGGCGGTTTCGCCTCGGCCCTGGACGCCGACAGCGAGGGCGTCGAGGGGAAGTTCTACGTCTGGACGCCCGAGGAGATCCGCGAGGTCCTCGGCGAGGAGGACGGCGACTGGGCGGTCGCCCTGTTCGAGGTGACCGGGACGTTCGAGCACGGCACCTCGGTCCTGCAGCTGCTCGCCGACCCCGACGACGCCGAGCGCCTCGCCGACGTGCGCGCCAGGCTGCTGGCCGCCCGGGGCCGCCGGGTACGGCCGGGCAGGGACGACAAGGTCGTGACCGCGTGGAACGGCCTGGCCATAGCCGCGCTCGCCGAGACCGGGGCCCTCTTCCGGCGGGCCGACCTGGTCGAGGCGGCGCGGGTCGCGGCCACGCTGATCGACGACCTCCACACGGACGGCGACCGGCTGCTGCGCACCTCACGCGACGGCAGGGCGGGGAGCAACGCCGGGGTCCTCGAAGACTACGGCGACCTGGCCGAGGGCCTGCTCACCCTGTACGGCGTGACCGGCGAGACCCGCTGGTTCGACCGGGCGGGCGTCCTGCTCGACGCGGTGCTCGACCGTTTCTCCGACGGCTCCGGCGGGTTCTTCGACACCGCCGCCGACGCCGAACGGCTCTTCCAGCGTCCACAGGACCCCACGGACAACGCCGCCCCGTCCGGCCAGTTCGCCGCCGCCGGGGCGCTGCTGACCTACGCCGCGCTGACCGGCTCGATCAGGCACCGGAAGGCGGCCGAGGAGGCCCTGGGCACGGTGACCGTCCTGGCGGGCAAGCACGCGCGCTTCGCCGGGTGGGGGCTCGCGGTCGCGCAGGCCGCCCTCTCCGGGCCGGTCGAGGTCGCCGTCGTCGGCCCCGCGGGCGACCCGGCGACCACGGCCCTGCACAGGGCCGCCCTGCTGTCGGCCGTACCCGGCCTGGTCGTCGCGCTCGGCGAGCCCGGCTCGGTGGGCGCCCCGTTGCTTGAGGGGCGCGGTCTGGTCGGCGGCCTTCCCGCGGCGTACGTGTGCCGGGGGTTCACCTGCAGGATGCCGGTGACCACCCCTTCGGCGCTCAAGGCCGAGTTGCTCGCCTAGGACCTGTTCGCGGCAACCTCATCCGTCGGACAGGTCCCGGGGCCCGCACCGAGCCACTCTCCTGGGACCCGTTCACGGATTCACGCCCACCGCGGTCGCCCAGGCGGCGACCGCTCGGCGGGCCCAGGGAAGAGCCCGGTCAGTTCGGGCGAGACTGGGTGACGCTGTCCTGATTCGGAGCCTGTTCCCTGCCGCCGATTCCCGTCTCGTCGCCGTTGCCCTGATCGTTGCCGTTGCCGTTGCCGTTGCCCGGACCGTTGTCCGAGCCGTCGCCCTGGCCGTCGCCCGGACCGTTGCCGTTGCCATTGCCGTTACCAGGGCCGTTACCGTCGCCGTCGCCGGGGCCGTCGCCGTTCGGCCCGTCGTCATGGCCGCCGGGCTGGGAGGTGTGGTCGGGGGCCGGGGATGTCGTCGGGTTCGAGCGCTGGGACGGCGGGGCGGTGTCGTCCTGGGAGCCGTCGTCCGAATAGTCGCCGGTGTCCGAGCGGTAGGTGTCGCCGTAGTTGGAGTAGCCGTAGTTGGACGGCTCGGCGAACTCCTTGACCGGCTTGCCCGCCATCGCCTCCGTCATGAACGCGCGCCAGACCTGGGCCGGGTACGTTCCGCCGTACAGGGCGCTGCCGTCCACGACGACCGGCTTGTTGTCGTCGCGGAACATGTCGACGGCCGCCGCGAGCTGCGGGGTGAACCCGGCGAACCACACCGAGGCCGACTTGTCGGTGGTGCCGGTCTTCCCGGCGACCGGACGGTCGTAGAGGCGGGCGGCAGAGCCGGTCCCCGCGGTGACGACCTGGGTCAGCGCGTAGGTGGCGTCGACGGCGGCCTGCTCGGCGAAGGCCCGTTTCCCCTTGGCCTCGATCTTGGTGGTGTCGCCGTTCGCGTCGGTGATCGAGCGGATCACGTGGGCCTCGCGGTGGACGCCTCCGGCCGCGAAGGTGGCGAACCCCGAGGCGTTCTGCACGGCGCTCACCGAGGCCACGCCCAGCGGGAGCGTGGCGGCGGCGCTGTGCGGGGCCAGCTGGCCGGTGGGGATGCCCGCCTTCTCCGCGGTCTCGACGACCTTGTCCAGGCCGACCTTGCGCCCCAGGTCGACGAAGGCGGTGTTGACCGAGCTCTGGGTCGCCTTGACCAGGTTGATCTGCCCGTAGGAGTATCCGCCGGAGTTCGGGATGCCCTTGCCGTCGGTCGTGATCCGCAGCGGGGAGTTGCCGTCGACCCGGGTGTCGAGGCCGAGGCCGTTGTCCAGGGCGGCGGCCAGCGTGTAGGCCTTGAAGGTCGAGCCCGCCTGGACCTTGGCGCCGAAGGCGTTGTCGTAGGGCTGTCTGCGCCAGTCGCGCCCGCCGTAGAAGGCGACGACCTCGCCGGTCTCCGGGTCGACCGCGGCCAGGCCGGTGCGGACCTCCTTGGGGGTGCTCTCCGGCAGAACCGAGGTGACGGCGCGCTCGGCGGCGGCCATCAGGTCCTTGTCGAAGGTGGAGACGATCCTCAGGCCGCCCTGGTTGATGGTCTCGTCGGTGTATCCCCTGCGCCTCAGCTCCGCGGCGACCTGGTCGAGCATGTAGCCCTCCTGTCCCTTGGGGGCGAAGATCGGCCGGGGCTTCTTGAGCTGGGGGAACGTGGTCGCCGCGGCCTGTTCCGCGGTGAGGGCGCCGGTCTGCCGCATGCCGTCGACCACCGAGCGCCAGCGCGCCCTGGCCGCGTCGAGGTCGGCGCCTTCGGGGTTGGCGAACCGGGAGGGCTGCTGGATCACGGCGGCGAGGTAGGCGCCCTCGGCGACGGTCAGCTTGCCGACGTCCTTGCGGAAGTAGGCGTCCGCGGCCGCCTGGATGCCGTCGGCGTTGCGGCCGAAGTAGATCGTGTTGAGGTACTGCTCGAGCACCCAGTCCTTCGACTTCGACTGATCGACCTTCAGGGAGATCATGATCTCCTTGAGTTTGCGGACGATGGACCGTTCCTGACTGAGGCCGCTGTAGTAGTTGCGGACCATCTGCTGGGTGATCGTCGAGCCGCCCTGGAGCTGCCGGCCGGTCAGCGTCGACCACATGGCGCGTACGGTGCCGGTGAGGGAGATGCCCTGGTCCTGGTAGAAGGAGCGGTTCTCCGCGGCGATCACGGCGTTCCTGACGTGCTGCGGGACCTGTTCGAGCGGCACGCGTTTGCGGTTGACGCCCTGTCTGGCCAGCACGGTCTTGCCGTCGCGGTAGTAGATCACCGACCCCTGGGCGGTGGCCTGCGGCTGGGTGCTTCCAGGGATCGGCGTCATCGCCCAGGCGAGGGCGAACGCTCCGACCAGGGAGATCACGAGCGCTCCGAAGACGATGAGCGCCACCTTCAGGAGCCTTCTCCTGGGTCCGGCCTTGCCCGCCCTCTTCCGGTACTTGAGCACTCGTCCCCCTGTTCCGTCTGCGGCCGACCCCCCGCCGGCCGTACGGAACCGTAAGGGTAAACGATGCATAACGGTGTCTGAGCCTTGCTTGGGATAGTACGGCTAGGTCCTCCCCTGACGCGGCGCGTCGGCCACCAAGGGAAGGACCCGGTATGGCACGGGTGTGTCCAAGGCGATGACCGAGGAGGTCCTGACCACCCCGTGGACCTCCACGATCAGGTCGATCACCCGTTGCAGATCGGCGTTGCTGCGCGCCACGACCCGGCAGTGCATGTCGTCACCGCCGGTGATCGTGTGGACCTCCAGCACCTCGGGGATGGCGGCGAGTTGGTCGGCGACGGGGACGTGGCCGCTGATCTGCCGGATCTGCAGGGTGACGAACGCCGTCACCACGTAGCCGAGGGCGGCCGGGGCGACGTCGGGGCCGTATCCGGTGATCACGCCCCTGGCGGCCATCCGGTCGAGGCGGGCCTGGACCGTCCCCCTGGCCACCCCGAGCCGCCGGGAGCACTCCAGCACGCCCAGCCTCGGTTCCGCGGCGAGCAGCGCGATGAGCCGCGCGTCAAGGTGATCAATCGTCATTGTGTACAGGTACTCCGGTGGGAGTGGCAGTCGATTGCACACATTGTCCACTAAATAAGCTAACTCTTGCACAACCAGCTCATCGAAACGGACAGTATTCGCATGAGCGACATCTTTCCCGTGAACGGCATGGACGCCGTGGTCTTCGCCGTCGGCAACGCCAAGCAGGCCGCCCACTACTACTCAAGCGCCTTCGGCATGCGGCTGGTGGCCTATCGCGGGCCGGAGAACGGCAGCCGTGAAGAGGTGGCCTACGTCCTCACCTCAGGAAGCGCCCGCTTCGAGTTCCGCGGCGCCGTACGGCCGGGCACCGGGGTCTCCCGGCACGTCGCCGAGCACGGGGACGGCGTGATCGACCTGGCCATCGAGGTCCCGGACGTCGAGGCGGCCTACCGCGGCGCGGTCGCCAGGGGCGCCACGGGCCTCGTCGAGCCGCACACGGTCGAGGACGACCACGGCAAGGTCGTGCTCGCGGCGATCGCCACCTACGGCGAGACCCGGCACACCCTGGTCGACCGCTCCAACTACAGCGGCCCCTACCTTCCCGGATACGTCGCCGCCCAGCCGATGGTCCCGGGTCCCGATGTGAAGAACGGCCGGGTGTTCCAGGCCGTCGACCACTGCGTGGGCAACGTCGAACTCGGCAAGATGGACGAGTGGGTCGACTTCTACGGCCGGATCATGGGCTTCACCAACATGGCGGAGTTCATCGGTGACGACATCGCGACCGAGTACTCCGCGCTGATGTCGAAGGTCGTCGCCGACGGCAGCCGCAAGGTCAAGTTCCCGCTCAACGAGCCCGCGATCTCCAAGAAGAAGTCGCAGATCGACGAGTACCTGGAGTTCTACGGCGGCCCCGGCGTGCAGCACATCGCGCTGGCCACCAACGACATCCTGACGGCCGTCGACCACATGCGCGCCGCCGGGGTGCAGTTCCTCGACACGCCCGACTCCTACTACGACGACCCCGAACTGCGGGCCCGCATCGGTCAGGTCAGGGCGCCGATCGAGGAGCTGAAGCAGCGCAAGATCCTCGTGGACCGCGACGAGGACGGCTACCTCCTGCAGATCTTCACCAAGCCGGTGCAGGACCGCCCGACGGTGTTCTTCGAGCTGATCGAGCGGCACGGGTCGCTCGGCTTCGGCAAGGGCAACTTCAAGGCGCTGTTCGAGGCGATCGAGCGCGAGCAGGACCTTCGCGGCAACCTGTAGTCCTCTCCGGGCGCCCGCGTGTCCCGCGGGCGCCCGGTTTCTCTGTCAACGTCTGCGCGCTTGTGTGGTCTCGCGGGGCGTGAGGGACAACTTGTAACTCCCCTTGGCTTTGGAATAGCCGTTATGCGGTGATTCACGACTTATGGGATCACCGCCATCGGACAGTTCAGGACCTTCCTCCTGGTCCGACCAGCCGCCGGGCCCCGGGCGCCCCGCCGGGCCGTACGGTCCCCGGCACGGCGCGGGGCCGCCGGGGCCGGAGTATCCCGGGTACGGCGCCGGGCCGCCCAGACTCGGCGGACGCTGGCGCCGGCTGTTCGCCGGAATCCTGGACATCGTCATCGTCGGGATCATCTCCTCGCCCTTCACCTACGAGTCGTTCAACACCGTGTGGGACACGAGGAAGGGCGTCTTCGTCCAGATCCCCGTGCAGCACACGCTGCTGGCGAGCGTGGTCGGCTTCCTCTACTACTGGCTGCTGACCGCCTTCTGGGACGGCAGGACCGTGGGCAAGAAACTGTTCGGGCTGCGCGTGACCGACATCAGCGGGCGCAGGGTCGGCGTCGGGCAGGCCGCGATCCGCGAACTGGTCGCGTGGGTGCTGTACGCCACCTGCTGCCTGGGATGGATCAACCTCGCCTTCATCCTCTTCACCGGCCGCAAACAGGCCATCCACGACATGGCGGCCAAGACTGTGGTCGTGGATTCCTGATCATCCGAGCTCCCCCGTCTCGCTCGCGTAGTGTGCGACAGGACGCCCGGCACGACCGGGCGCGGGAGGGGGATTTGTGATCATGGCGTCCGGCAGGCTCGCAGTCGTGGCGACGGCGGTGCTCATCGGGACAATCGGCGCCTGCGGGTCGGCGTCGCGGGGGGACAGCGGCTCCACCACGGTCGTCGCCGACGGCTCCATGCCCGGTGACGAGGCGACGGCCCGGCACGCGGGCAGGGCGGGAGCGGCCGGCATCGGCGATCCCGACTTCCCCAACGACGGCAACGGCGGCTACGACGTCGGCCACTACCGACTCAAGATCGACTACGACCCGGAGCGGAAGTACCTCTCCGGTGTCGCGGGCATCCAGGCGAAGGCGACCCAGACTCTGTCCAGGTTCGACCTCGACCTGTCCGGCTTCACGGTCGGTAAGGTCACCGTGAACGGCGCCCCCGCGCGGTTCTCCCGTTCCGGGGACGAACTCGTCGTGACCCCGTCCAGGACGATTCCCGACAGGTCGGCCTTCACCGTCGAGGTCACCTACGCCGGGGAGCCGAAGCCGGTGCGCAACTCCCCCAACCTCGGGACGTACGGGTTCATCCCCACCTCGGACGGCGCGTTCGTGGCCTGTGAGCCCAACGGCGCGCGGACCTGGTTCCCCGGCAACGACCACCCGGCCGACAAGGCGCGCTACGACTTCGAGATCACCGTTCCCGAGGGCGTGACCGCACTGGCCAACGGCGAGCAGGTCGGCAGCCCGGTCACCTCGGACGGGAAGACGACCTACAACTGGCGGGAGAGCCACCCGATGGCGAGCTACCTCGCCACCGTGACGATGGGCAGGTTCGAGCTGCGCGAGGGCAGGACGGCTCTGGGGACCAAGAACGTGGCGGCCGTCGATCCGCGGTACAGCGGCTCGCTCAACCGGCTCTACAACCAGTCGGCCAAGATCACCGACTACTGGAGCAAGGTGTTCGGCCCCTATCCGTTCTCCTCGACCGGCGGTGTGATCGACGACTTCCCCGCGGGTTACGCCCTGGAGAACCAGACGAAGCCGATGTACGGCGGTTTCAACCCCGGTGACGACGTCATCGCCCATGAGCTGGCCCACCAGTGGTTCGGCGACAGCATGAGCATCAGGCGCTGGCGGGACCTGTGGCTCAACGAGGGTTTCGCCACCTACGCCGAGTGGCTCTGGTCCGAGCACAAGGGCAACGCCAGCGCCGAGCGGATCTTCCGCAACCGCTACGCGGTCGACTCCGGTGCCGCCATCTGGAAGTACGCCCCGGGCCGCGCCAAGCCGGACGACCTGTTCAACGACTCGGTCTACACCCGGGGCGCCATGACGCTGCACGCCCTCAGGCAGCGGATCGGCGACCCCGCGTTCTTCCGGGTGCTGAAGACCTGGAACGCCGAGCACAAGTACGGCTACGTCACGACCCCGGAGTTCGTCGCGCTGTCCGAACGGATCTCCGGCAAGCGGCTCGACGACCTTTTCGACGCGTGGCTGTTCACCCCGAGGAAGCCGACCACCTGGTAGGCGGGCCGGGGTCAGTCGCAGACGACCCGGTAGCCGTCCTGGCGCAGGGACCCGAGCACCTCGTCCGAGTGGGCGGGGCCCTTGGTCTCCAGCTGCAGCTGGACCTCGGCCTCGCCCAGGTGCACGCCGATCCGTTCGTGCACGATGTCGAGCACGTTGGCGCCCAGGCCTGCCAGTTTGGCCAGCAGGCCGGCCAGCTCCCCCGGGCGGTCGGACAGCGGGACGCGCAGGGTCAGATAGCGCCCGGCCGCCGCCAGTCCCCGCCTGAGGATCTTCGACAGCAGCAGTGGGTCGATGTTGCCCCCGGAGAGCACCGCGACCACGGGCGGTTCGAACACGTGCGGATGGGCCAGGATCGCCGCCACCCCCGCCACGCCCGCGGGCTCGACGACCTGCTTGGCGCGTTCGAGGCACAGCAGCAGCGCCTGGGATATCTCGCTCTCCGAGACCGTGACGACGCTGTCCACCAGATAGTGGATCAGCTCGAAGGGCAGCTCTCCCGGGCGGCCGACCGCGATGCCGTCCGCCATGGTCGTGGCGGGCGGGACCGTGACCGGCTCGCCCCTGGCCAGCGAGGCCGGGTAGGCGGCGGCCCGCTCCGCCTGGACCGCGATGATCCGCACGCCGGGCCGCAGCGACTTGACGGCCAGCGCCACCCCGGCGGCCAGTCCACCACCACCCAGGGAGACCACGATCGTGCCCGTCTCGGGAAGCTGCTCCAGGATCTCAAGCCCGATGGTGCCCTGCCCGGCGATGACGTCCGGGTGGTCGAAAGGGTGGATGAACACCGCCCCGGTCCGTTCGGCGTGCTCGACGGCGCTGGCCAGGGCGGTGTCCACGGTGTCACCCGAGAAGACCACCCGCGCGCCGTACGAGTTGGTCGCGGCGACCTTGGGCAGTGGCGCGCCGTGCGGCATGTAGACCGTGGAGGAGGTGCCGACCAGACCGGAGCCGAGCGCGACGCCCTGGGCGTGGTTGCCCGCGCTGGCCGCGACCACACCCCGGGCCCGCTCCTCCTCGGTCAGGCCCGCGATCCTGACGTAGGCCCCGCGCACCTTGAACGATCCGGAACGCTGGAGGTTCTCGCACTTGAGGTGGACGGGGCCGCCGATGGCCGCCGAGAGGACGTGCGAGTGCACCAGAGGTGTTCGCAGGGCCACATCGGCCAGTAATTCGCTGGCGGCGACCACGTCGTCGTAGGTCACCTGACGGTCTGACATGCGGGACATCCTGCCACCACCCGGTGGCTTTCCCCCGCGCTTCGCCGATCACGCCCGGTGTCGACGGTGCTGATCTCGGGGTTTTCCCCGTGTCACACCGGCCGGACCGGTTTCATGGACGGGCGCCGGACAGGCCTGTCCCTGCCGTACGCGTGCCGTACACGGAAAATCTTGGACAAGTCAAAATAACTGAGCTATCAAATATTTTGATCGCTTAAATACCTGTCGCCGCCTCAGTATGCTCAGCACATGGCAGACGACAGTGACAAGACCACCGTCGCCGAGCAGGTGTGGCGCAGCATGTTCGGATTCATCATGCACACTCGGCCCCGCAGGGACGCCGTGCTCACCGGACTCGGACTGACCCCCACCGAGGCCAAGGCGCTGGACTCCCTCGACGGGGAGACCGGCCGCACCATGAAGGAACTGGCAGCCGAGTGGAGCTGCGACGCCTCGACCGCGACCTGGACCGTGGACCGGCTCGAACGCCTCCACATGGCCGAACGGCGTCCGCGCCCCGGTGACCGGCGCGTCAGACTCGTGGTCCTGACCCCGCTGGGCGTGACGACGAAGGAGGAGATGACCAGGGGGATGCACATGACACCCCCAGAGCTGCTCGACCTCGGCGAGGAGGAGCTGCGCGCCCTGCGCGCCCTGCTCACCAAACTCCCCGGGGGCACCCGGTCTCCCGCCTGACCGGCCAGGCCTGACCATACTTCGTCGGGCGAAGTATGGCCTCTCATGGTCAAAGGACCACCGGTGGTCAGCGAGTCGACCTACTTCATCCTCGCCTGCCTGCTCGACGGACCTCTGCACGGGCACGGGATCATCAAGCAGACCCTGGAACTGTCGGAGAACCGGGTGAGGTTGCCGGTCGGCACGCTGTACGGCGCGCTGGACCGGCTCGCGGCGAACGGACTGATCGCCGTGGACCGCGAGGAGATCGTCAACGACAGGCCGCGGAGATACTTCCGGCTCACCGACGAGGGAGAGTCCCTGGTGACGGCGGAGGCTCTGCGCATGCGGAGGACGGCTCAGATCGTGACCGGGCGAACCATGCACGGACCGGCGTTCTCATGACCGCCGCCATGGGTCCCCACGCTCCGACGGGGGTGGGCGTGGGGCTCTTGGAACGGCGCTACCGGCGGTTACCGCTGGGCTATCCCCGTTCGTACAGGCCCGAGATGCTCGCCGGCGCGTCCACCGGCCAGTACGGCAAGCGCCGGAAGATGGAGGCGATGCGCGTCGACTGCATGAGGCAACGGGGATTCAGGTACCTGCCGTACGTCCCCTCCCGGTCGCGGCAGGCCGACAAGCTGTACTCCCAGGCCATGACCGGCGAGATCGACGGTGACGCCCAGCTGGTCAAGCCGGCCGGACCCTACGGTGACCGCCTCAAGGGCAAGGGATGGGCGGTGCCCTGGTCCAAGCCGAGCCTGATGGAGCGCAACGGCTGGAAGCGCTTCCAGACCGAACTCCAGAAGTCCCCCGAGGAACCGTCTCCCGAGACGGCCAAGCCGGGAGATCAGGGCGTCCCTTGAGGATCTGGAGTGCGGCAGGGACTTCTACACCCCCTTCCTGCCCAGGCGCAGGCAGATCATGGAGAGGACCCTTCAGGAGTTCGGCTGGAAGGACGGGCTGCCGCGGTGGTGAACCCCTTCGGGGAATGGCCGGTGAACGGCCTGTTCCCGGCCTATGGACGCTGGGTGGCGGATAGGCAATCATCTTCCGATGAAATCGCTCCCCCTCGCGTCGGGCATCATCGGCGGCGCGCTCGTAGTCGGTGTCGCAGGCTGGATGATCTGGCAGTTACAGGAACCGGACTCGACGGGCCTCGCGCGTGAGCCGGTCGTCGTCGTCGGCGACAAGACGCGTGCCTCCCTGATGGAGGCCGTCGACCGGTACCTGGAGACGACCGATCCCAAGCGGGAGAAGCCCCAGGTACTGGCCGCGTTGAAGCCGGAACTCAAGCCCAGGATGTTCTGTCACGAGAACCTCGTCGAGGTTCGGAAGAAGAGCGAGAGCCAGCAGCTCGTCGGCATCGCCGCCTCGTGCGAGGAGTACGCCCGGGTCGGGCAGAAGCTCCTGGCCAGCAGCCAGTACAAGAACCTGTCACTGCTGACCGTCGAACCGAACGGCGAGACCTACCGCGTCGTCGACATCCAGGAGGCCCTTGAGGGCGACCTGGTGCGCTCCTCGGTGCGGGAGATGTTCTCCGCCGAAGGGGCGCCCCGGGCCCTGGAGATCAGCGACTCCGACTTCTCCGCGCTGAGCGAGGAGAACCGGGTCGAGGGCCGCAAGGTGTTCGGCCTGCCGCCGAACGCCGAGATCCAGCTCTACCAGCCTTCGTAGGGTTCCCCCTCGTTCGAGGCTCTTCGGCGTCGGACTCCCTTCGCCGACGTGTGACCCGCCGCTCGCCGGGACTCCGGACAACCCCCACATGTCCCGAACCCGGCGCGCCGCGGGGGTTTTTCATCCCCCGGTACGGTGCCAGAATCACGACCATGATCACCGTCCGCCCCTACCTGCCCGAAGACCGTGACGCCGTGCTCGCGCTCGCCCCACGCCTGGCCGAGGGAGTCGCGGCCTGGCGGGACCCCGACGCCGTGAACACCGCCGTGCTCGACTGGGTGACCGGGTCCCTGGAGCAGACGGGAAACGACGGCCACGGGGCGTTCGTGGCGGTTCGCGACGGCCGCGTCACGGGGTTCGTCACGGTGACCACCCGCGCGCACTTCACCGGCCCACGGGACGCCTACGTCGGCGAACTCGTCGTCTCCCCCGAGGCCGAACGCACGGGCGTGGGAAGCGCCCTGATGGCCGCGGCCGAGTCATGGGCACGCGCGCACGGCCTGCACCGCGTGACCCTGGAGACCGGCGCCGCCAACCTCCCCGCCCGCGCCTTCTACCACTCCCTGGGCTTCACCGAAGAAGACGTACGGCTGAGCAAACCAATCTGACCCGATTCGATCCGTACCTTCCCGCACCGCGAACCGGGAGTCCGAGCTTTCCCGGCGCCGCGCACGAAGGGTTCACGGACTTTTCCGCACCACACGCAAGGGTTCTCCGGACCTTACCGGCACCACGCGTGAAGGTTCGGCCCACTTTTTCCGAGCACCCTCCGTGAGGACTTTGTCTTCGCCCTTCCCGATACCGCGCGGAGAGGTTCGCCCCGCGCTTCCCGATGCCAAGGACCTGCGCCTTCCCCATGCCAAGCCCAGGGGTTCGACCTGCGCTTTCCGGTGTCGTGCGTGAAGGGTTTGCTTGTGCCTTACCGGCCCCAAGCGTGAGGGGTGTCCGGCTTGGGCGCGTCGGTGCTTGGACTGAGGAACGCAGGAGCGAAGCGACGAAGAGACGAGGGAAAGCACCGACTCAGGGCGCCCAAGCCCGCGACGCCGTAGGCGGAGCAAAAAGACACAACATGGCTTGAATGAGCATGCCCATGAAGTGAAAAATTGCCGTACCGGTCTGTTCCGTCCGACGGTGTCCCGGCACGAAAACGCCTGGTACCGTCCCCCTCACCATGAGTTATGAATTATTTGTCGGACTGCTTTCGAGGTCAGAGTTCCCGTGAAAAGGATTCCCAGGTCAGAGTGGGCAGGACAATGACAGCTGATTGGTTTTCCCGGTCTGGTTTCCGTTCCCCTCCCGATGCCGGGACGACACCGGGAACCGGGTTACCGGCGTCCCGAAGGGGCCACGATGGGTGACGCCCCCTCCCTTGACCCCGGCTCCCCTCGTGTCCGGTTCGGCGTGGAGATGCGGCGCCTGCGTGAGGCGGCGCACCTGTCCCAGTCCGCCGTCGCCGCCCGTCTCGGATGCACGCAGACCCAGATCAGCAGGCTGGAGATGGCCACCCGTACCCCGTCGAGGGCGGACGCGGAGAAACTGGACCAGATCTTCAACCTGGCCGACAGACAGCATTTCGTCGGTCTGCACCGGCGCATCGTGGCCAGACCGGGCGGCCCGAAGTGGTTCATGGGCTGGGTCGAGGAGATCGAGCCCAATGCGCTGGCCCTGCATTCCTGGGACCCCCTGCTGATTCCCGGGCTGTTGCAGACCGAGGCCTACGCGCGGCGGATCTTCAGCCTGGAGCCGAGGATCACCGCCACCGAGGTGGACGAGCGTGTCCAGGCCCGCATGCGCAGGCGGCAGATCCTCGACCAACGGAACCCTCCCTCCCTGCTGGTCCTCATGGACACGGGTGTGCTGCGGCGCCCGGTCGGCGGCCCCGAGGTGATGCGGGAGCAGCTCGACCACCTGCTCGACGCGGTGAGACACCCCTCCGTCTCCCTTCAGCTCGTCGCCCCGGAATGCCTGCCGGGAATGCTCGGCGCTTTCATGATCGCAAAACTTCCGAACGGCGATCCCGACATCGTCCATGTGGATTCTTCGGCGGAGGGACGGGTTTCCTCCGAGCGTGACACCGTCGCCTCCCTCTGGAAACGCTATGAAGCCATACGACTGTGGGCCTATCCTGAGCACGCATCCCTCCGCATGATCGAGGAAGTGAAAAAGGAATGGACCTGAGCACCACTGTGTGGCGAAAGTCCTCGCTCTCCGGCGGAAACGGCGGCCAGTGCGTCGAGGTCGCCGGCCTGACGGGCGGCACGGCGGTGCGTGACAGCAAGAACCCCGAAGGGCCCAGCCTTCTCTTCACCGCCGCCGAATGGCGGACGTTCGTCGAGGGCGTCAAAACCGGTGAGTTCGACCGGTTGGTCTAGGGTTTTTTCCTGATCGGTCACAGGACGACGCGTCGGATGACACCGGCCCGCCCCTCACGGCGCGGGGACCGGTGTCATCTCATGCCAGAGGAAGGTAAACAGGAATGGACCTGAGCACCACCGCATGGCGAAAGTCCTCATTCTCCGGAGGAAGCACCGGGGCCCCCGAGCTCGCCCGGCTCACTTGATGCGCGGGAGCCGGGTCGCCGGCGTCCTCGTGCTGCTGACGACGGTCTCCGCCTGTGGTCAGAGCGCCGTGAGCGCCCAGATCCCCGCTCCGGCGCCGTCGTCCTCGCCGTCTTCGTCCCTGACCGCGTCGGTCTCTGCTCCGTCGTCGCCCGTTCCCCGGCCCTCCATGACGGTTGGTCCCGGTGTGCCCGGCAGGAAGACCAAGGGGTGCCCGGTGACCAAGCTGCGCAGCCGGGGTGACATGCCGCAGGACGTGGGCGAACAGTTCCGGCAGGAACAGCTGACCCCCGGCGACTGGTACGGCGTGGGCGGCCTGTGGACGTTGCTGGACACGACCGACGTCGCCTACAAGCGTTCCAGCGAGACGGTGGCCGTCAAGACGGTGTGGTGGCGGGATCGCGACGAGGCGCTGACGGTCGAGGCCGTCTCGGTCAAGACCGGTGAGACCGTACGGGGGGAGAGCCCCGGTCCCTACCCGGTGCCCGGTGTGCAGCCCATCTCGCTGCCGCTTCCTCATCTGGGCTGCTGGCATGTGTCCGCCTCTCTCGGCGAGACAAAGGTCAGTTTCGTCACCGACGTGGTCCGTATCGGGGCTCCCGACTGACCGAAACAGCCAGATAAATCCCCTGGACATCCCAATGGGGATGCTAAACGGAAATATAACCCTCCGTTATGATAAAAAGCTATATAAGCGGAGGGGAGTCGTGCGTTGACGATGCGTTCTCTTCGCGGGATGCGCCAGAGCGGGATTCGGTCCGGCATTACGGGACGTCGGGCCGACGCCCTTTCTGCGGATTCCCCCTGAAGCGGGAAACGGCCGGGAGCACTGCGCCGAAGGCGTCAACACCACGAATCCTCACCGACCGGCCCCGCCGGCCGATGACCCCCGGCGTCGCCCCAGGGTTGGTTTTCACGCCGTCGGCACTCCGCCGGAACAACACGAACACCTCAGGTTCTCCGACCGTCCCGGCAAGGACGATCCATGACCCTTCTTGCCGACTCTCGCGCGGGCCCCGTTTCACGATCCGATCACACGCGACAAGGAACAGCGCGCCGTACACCGCCCATCATCCGCTTGCCCGGCAGGCGAAAGCGGGGAGGCAGGGGCCGCCCTCACTTGTCGCCCGCGTGACGGACCGGACGGCACGCGGGCGGACGCCCCGAAGGGTCACGGCGACACAGCGGTCCCGCGACAAACCCCGCCCGGGGTGATCGGCACGTTCCGGTTCGGCGCTTCGCGGGTGGAGAACGAAACGGGCATGGCAATTTTGCCTCCGCAGAGCACCCGAAATATCACCAAACCACCATCTTGCCTGCTCAAGCGGGCATACATGGAAGGAAGCACCGATACCCAAAATCCCTGCGCCCTCGCGGGGAAGAGCAGGACAAATCCCAATTTGGACTGACAACCAGTGAGTGATTCTTTGCCACTAATCGATAGGTTGCTATCGTTTTTGGAAGGAACAGAACGGCCGGAAGGTGAGTCAACCGGGGGGTCGCATGACCGAGTCCATTGCGCTGCCACTGCACATGTGGCGGGCGGGGTTCGACCCCGCTCCCGAGCTGGAGACACTGCGGGACGAGGAGGGCATAAGGCGGATCACGACGACGCTGGGCTTCGACGCCTGGCTGGTCACCCGCCACGACGACGTACGGGCCGTGCTCGGTGACGCCGAGCGCTTCAGCAACGACTGGCAGAGCCACTATCCCGTGCCCGGTGATCCGTACCGGACCGAGGAGGAGAGGGCCAGGTTGCGCGCGGGCAACCTGCTCTCCTTCGACCCTCCTGAGCACACCCGGATACGCCGGATCCTGACGCCGGAGTTCACGCTGCGCCGGATGCGCAGGCTTGAACCCCGGATCACGCGCATCGTCGAGGACCACCTGGACGCGATGGAGAAGGCCGGATCCCCCGCCGACCTGGTCTCCTCCTTCGCGCTGCCGATCCCCTCGCTGGTGATCTGCGAGCTGCTCGGCGTGCCGTACGCCGATCGGGAGGACTTCCAGCGCAGGACCGGCAGGCTGCTTGACCTGTCCCTCGCGCCGGAGGAGCGGATCGCGGCCCAGCGCGAGTCGCGTCAGTACATGGCCGAGCTGGTCGCCCACGTCAAGTCGGACCCGGGTGAGGAACTGCTCGGCATGCTGGTGCGCGAGCACGGCGACGAGCTGAGCGACGACGAGCTCGCCGGCATCGGCAGCCTGTTGCTGGTGGCCGGGCACGAGACCACCGCCAACATGCTGGGCATCGGCACACTGGCCCTGCTGCGCCACCCCGACCAGCTCGACCTGCTCAGGAAGGAGCCCGAGCGTGTCGAGGCGGCGATCGAGGAACTGATGCGCTGGCTCAGCATCGTCCACTCCGGGGGTTTCAGGATGGCGACGACGAAGGCCGAGATCGCGGGGCAGGTCATCGAACCGGGTGAGCTGGTGATGTGTTCCCTGCCCGCGGCCAACCGCGACGCCGCGTTCGTACCCGACCCCGGACGGCTGGACATCACCAGGGGCGCCTACGGCCACATGGCCTTCGGGCACGGCGTGCACCACTGTCTGGGGGCCCCGCTGGCGCGGATGGAGATGCGGGTCGCCTTCCCCGCGCTGTTGCGGCGCTTCCCCGGGCTGCGCGTCGTCGATCCCGAGGCGCACTTCCGCACCTTCCACGTGGTGTACGGCCTGACCTCCCTGCAGGTCGCCTGGTAACCGTCCGCATCCGGACTGCTAGCGTTCGGTGTGTGCCAGAGCAACGACACAGAGCCGATGCCCTGCGCAACTCCGACAGGATCGTCAGGGCTGCGATCACGGCCCTGCGGGAGGGGGGCACCGCCGTGCCCCTCGATGAGATCGCCCGCAGGGCCGGGGTCGGGATCGCCACCGTCTACCGGCGGTTCGGCGACCGTGACGGCGTGATCAGGGCCTGCTTCGAGACGTACTTCACCGAGGAGGTCGAACCGCACGCGCTGGCGGCCCGCCGGGCGACCGACCCTCGGCAGGGGCTCGCCGAGGCTCTGGGCGCCATCGTGGACACGCTGGCCTCGCACCGCGCTTTGCTCACCGCGGCGCGGGAGGCGGGCGCGTTCACCGAGTCCCTGTTCGAGCGGTTCGGCGCGCCGCTCGGCGACGTGCTCGCCGACGCCCAGCGGCGCGGGCTGGTCCGCGCCGACCTGCTGGTCCGCGACCTGGCGGCGATGGTGGTGATGACCCTGGCCACGATCGGCCCGACGGGTCTCGACGGCCACCGGAGATACCTGGCGCTTCTGTTCGACGGGACCCGTCCCTCGGAGGCACCGCTGCCTCCGCCGTCCGAGCCGGGCGAGAGGATCAGTCCCGCACGGCAGCGGCCTCGCGCCCGTGCACGATCAGCGCGTACAGGATGACGACGTCGACCGCGATGACGACGATGGACCACCACGGATTGGCCGCGAGCCAGGCCATCTGGGTGATGGCGTTGATCGCCACGAGGACGATGGCCGCCATCCGCGCCCACTCCTGACCCATCAGCAGGGTGATGCCGACGGCCACGAGCAGGATGCCGAGTATGAGGTGGACCCAGCCCCATCCGGTGAGGTTGAGCACCAGCAGCTTGTCGCGGATCTGCACGTAGAGATCGTTGTTGAAGATCGCGTACAGACCGGAGATGGCGTTGAAGAAGCCGTCCACGATCATGACCACGCCCGCGAACCAGATCCAGCCGATCCAGCCCGTCATCCGCGTGTTGTGTGCCATATGGTGCTGTGCCATATGAATCTGCTGCCCCTCGACCGGTGAGTCGTCACCGACGCCGGAGAAACCTCGCCCGTCCCGGTGCCGTCCCATGGACGGGTCTTTGCCTCCCACTCCTCCACGGGCGCCGCCGCCGCCGGCCGTACCGTCCCGACTGTGCGGATTGAGCGATCCGACCCTGGGTAGATCGCACGTTCCACCCGGTTCCACGGCGCGCGCCCGTACTGATCTCTTTCAGATACACTTCTGTATCTGAGCGCGGAGGTATGTGGATGCGGTTGTCAAGGGAGCAGAGCCGTGAGGAGACCAGGCGCAAGCTGCTGGCCTCGGCCTCGGAGCTGTTCGCGGAACGCGGGGTCAACGGCACCTCCATCGAACAGATCGCCGAGCGGGCCGGCTACACCCGAGGGGCTTTCTACGGCAACTTCGACGGCAAGCACGAGCTGGTCGTCGCACTGCTCACCAGGCGCACCGAGCGGGCGCGGGAGGAGATGGCCGAGATGTTCGGCCAGGCCGCCTCGTCCGAGGATCTGACGAACCTGCTGTACGCCTGGCACCGCGACCACGCCGAGCACCAGGAGAGCTGGCTGGCGCTACGCCTTGAGCTCCTCCTCTACGCCCTGCGCAACCCGGAGATCCGCCCGCTGCTCGCCCAGCGGGAGCTGTTCGCCAGGGACGCGATCACCGAGGGGGTACGGCGGGAGCTCGTCCGCCGGGACGCGGGCCCGCCCGCGGACCCGAAGCTGCTCTCCATGATCGTCCACGCCCTGGAGGACGGCCTGCTCGTGCAGAGGCTGCTCACCCCCGACGACGTCGACGATCGCACGGCGACCGACGCCGTCACCCTCCTCGTCGACTCCTGGGCGGCACTCGACACGCGAAAGAAGGACTGATGCACGACTACCGGGTGACCATCAGAGGCAGGTTCGCCGGTCTCACCGACGACCAGCGGGCCGAGCTGACCGCGCAACTGGCCGACCGCGACATGCTGCTCAACGGCTTCACCAGGGAGGGCGGTTTCGCCTACGACGCCGCCATCGGGCCGTTCAGCTTCCGCTACGTCATCGCGGTCGACGACGAGGAGGGCGAGGCCGAGGCCGTCGAACTGGCCCTGGCCGCCGTGAAGGCCAGACTCGGCGAGTACGGTCACGGCGACCTGTCGGTCTCGGCCGTCGACATGCGCGACGTGAAGATCCGCCGCCGCTGACCGCCTTCCCCAGGCCGTCCTCCGGGGTCGTCCTCCCCAGACCGTCCTCCCCGGTGGCCGTCTTTCGGCGGCCGTCCTCCCCGGTGGGCCGGGTCAGCCTCCGGGCGTGGAGGGCGGCTCGGCGACGGTGGTGTGAAGCGCGAGGCCGCCGCCGTCCAGGGGCCGGAACCCCAGTTCGTGGAGTTCGGGAACGTCGAGCGCGGTGACCACCCGTAGGGCACCCGCCTCGGCCGCCTCGCGGATCACGGCACGCACCAGCGCGGCACGCACCTCCGTGGGGACGCCGGGCTGGACGTGCGCCAGTTCCAGGCGGGCGGTGGTGCGTGCCGCGTCCTCCCAGGAGGCCGCGGCCTGACCGAAGAAAGGCTCTCCCCGCTCGTTGTCGGCGTAGGCCTGCAACCAGCGGACGAGCCTGTTCTCGGCGACCAGCCTCCGGGGAACGGTCACGTCCATCCCCGCCTCGGCCAGCCAGGAACCGGCCTCGGACGCGGCGACGGGAACCACCGTCCGCCTCCGCGAGAGACGGAATCCCCTTCGCAGGGATATGAGCGGGACCTCACTGACATAGAACCCCGCAGGCCAGGGGTCCGGGGCACCGCGAACGCCCAGCACCACATAACCGTCCCTGACCGTCCTGCGCCCCCGGCGGACCAGCCCGGTCACGAGTTCCTCCGCGAGGCGGTAACCGGCGTCCGCCGCCCACTCCTCCGGCGAGGTCATCAACTCACCGATCACGGAGTCCTGTGGCCCCGAGGGAAACGCGACCTCGACGGCGTAGGTGTTCGGGTCCTTCCTCCAGCGGAAGACCACCAGCATGCCGTACGGCTCCGCGACGACATCGACGACGAAGGCCCCCTCCGTCAGCACCCTCACCCGCAGCAGACACCCCCTGAGCGCCGCGAAGACCTCCTCCCGAGACCACCCGGTCGTCATTTCCCCACCTTCCCGATGTCGCTCAGCCCAAGGCGTACTCATATAGCTGGAAATTTGATCATCATTGGCTCGTCGCCTGATTTCCAGGAAAGGTGGTCCGTTCGTGGTTCCCGAGGGTTTCGTTCGCGCTCTTGACGGGTTCGAGACGGTGCTGGTCGCCGTGCCTTCCGGCCGGTGGGACTCGCCCTCCCCGTGTGAGGGCTGGCGCGCCGTCGATGTGGCCGGTCATGTCATCGCCGGACTGTCGGTGGTCAAGGCCCGTGCCGTCGGCCAGGCGCTCCCCGAGGCCGACCCCGACTGGCGGGAGGTCGCGGGCCCGGATCCGGTGGCGACGTGGCGGGCCGTACGCGCCGACATGACGGCCGCGCTGGAGCCTGAGGCGCTGGCTCGCCGGATTCCACTTGCCCTGGACCTGGAGGTGACGCTGGGCCAGTGGCTCGAACAGTATCCACTGGAGCTGCTCGTGCACACCTGGGACCTGGCGCGGGCCACCGGGCAGGACGTCGTCCTTGACCCCGGCCTCACGCGTCAGGCCCTGGAGACGGCGAGGCTCTTCGCTCCGCAGGGCCGGGAGGCGGGCATGCTGGGGCCGGAGCGCGCCGTGGCCGACGACGCCGACGACCAGACCCGCCTGCTGGCCCTCTTCGGCCGTGACGCCACCGGAACGACGTCGTGAACCGTCCAACCGCTCTCCGACCCTGTGTCCCCGCCCGGGTCACGACCGGGCACGAACACGAGCGCGCGGCCCGCACGAGAACCGGTCAGGCCGCGCAGGTCGGCCGGGTGCGGCGCCAGTAGGACCAGGCGGCCAGAGCCAGGGCCAGGCCGTACGCGGCGAAGGCGCCCAGGCCGAACCAGGTCACCAGGAGGGCGTCGCCCACGCTGGGGAAGTCTCCCCTGGAGACGGTGATCACGCCCGCCGTGCCGAGGGTGGCGTAGACGACTCCGGCCGCCCCGTAGGGCGCGAGCGTGGCGGCGCCGATCACCGCCGGGGTGAGCGGCAGCCAGCGGGGCACCCGCCTCCCCCGCAGGACGAGCGTCCAGCGGGGGAACACCTGGCCCCAGGGCCGCACCAGACCGAGGAGGAGGAACACTCCGAGCGCCGCCAGCAGCGCCGTGGGGTCGATGCCCCAGTGGTCCAGGGTGAGCCACAGCCCCGAGGCGCCGTTGCGCTCGTGCATCGCCGTCATCTCCTCGCCGGTGATCCCCGCGAAGGTCCCGCCGAGCACCCATGTCGTCTTCATGGCCACGTAGGGCAGGAAGGCCGCGGCGCCCACGTAGGCCGACGCCCGGACGCGCCGTGGAGCGGGTGTGGGCTCCGGCCTGCGCAACACGGTCGAGGAGGTGTGTACGGCACCGCACCGCGGGCAGACGCCGGAGGTCGAGGAGCGGTAGGAGAGGGCCGTGGCGGCGAGCAGTACCACTCCGAGCCCGGCGAGCGCCCGGTTGGCCGTTCCCGTCCAGTTGTCGACGGTCTGGCTGAAGACGAGCGTGACCACGTCCATCAGCAGGCCGAACGCGGCCACGCCGATCAGCGCGCACAACCCGACCAGGGCGGCGAGAACGACCCGCCGGGGAAGCCGCGGGCCCCGGGGCCGCGCCACGGTCAGGGTCGTCACCGCCACGAGGGCGGCGGCGGTCACGGCGGCCCAGTTCAGGCCGACCGGCAGCGGATGCGCGGCACGGTAGAAGATCGCGGTTCCGGTCAGCGCCGTGACCAGGCCGAACCCCCCGTAAACCACCGCCCAGCCGAAGGCCGCGTATCCGGTCCACGCCAACCGCCGATCGGGTGACGATGGATGTGCGATGTCAGTCATGAGCCGACCCCCGTTCGGCTCCGGAACCTACACAGGTGGTCCTGTGGCGAAGCTGAGCCGGGCTGAGAGGGCCCACAGCGGATCGATCAGTCGTCCTCGTCGGGGGGCGGGTCGGGCAGCCGCCAGCCCTCCAGGAGGAGGGGCAGGGTGTAGTGGGTGGCGAGCAGGGTCAGGGCCAGGGGCAGCAGCAGGGCGGTCGGCACGTTCAGGGTCAGCCGGCCTCCCACGCTCCACAGGCCGGCCAGGACCACCAGCACGGCCAGCACGACCGTGGTGAGGGTGTGCGCGCCCGTGTAGGCCCGCTGCTGTTCGCCGCGCTGCCGTTCGTCGAGATACTCGGCGGGGATGGCGGTGACGCCCTTGGTGGCGAGGGTGAGCCAGCCGTGCACCGGGAAGAGGACGGCCACGGCGAGCGCGAACATGGACAGGTAGACGTTGCGGGCCAGGTCGCTCGGCGCGAGCCTGACGATGACCACCAGGCCCGCCCAGAGCACCAGCAGGGCCGCGCCCCCGGCGATCACGAGCCGCCTGCGGTTGCGCCTGCCCGTCCAGACGCGGCGGGCCGGGCTGTTCTCGATGACGGCCATACGCTCGCGGACGACACGGTCGGCCCAGCGACGCATCGGTCCTCCCTTCCTCATGCCCCACCCCCGCTGCCCAGCCGGGCGAAGGGGGTCAGTGAGAACACGACCTCCACCGGCACCTCGAAGTACTCGGCGATCCGCAGCGCGAGGAACAGGCTGGGACTGTACTCGCCGCGTTCCAGATAGCCGACCGTCTGGTAGTGCACACCCAGGGCCGTCGCCAGGTCCTTGCGGGAGATCCCGCGTTCGGCGCGCAGCATCGAGATGCGGTTGTAGACGATCTCGCTGGACATTCGGGAGCCTCATATCCGCCGCTCGGCCTGCCGGGTCCCGGGCTCCCCGCGGGTGACCTTGCGCAGCAGCCAGGGTGCCAGAACCATACCGGCGATCGCCCAGACCCCCATCACCGTCGCGGCGGTCCCGAGCTGCCAGGCGCCGCCGAGTTCGGCCGCCGCAGCGCCCGGCGGCAGGAACGCGGCCCGCAGGGCGTGTCCCTGCCAGTAGAGCGGGAAGACCTGGGCGATCCGGCCCACCACCTCGGGCAGCGTCCGCAGCGGGAGCATCACCCCGGAGATCAGCATCAGCACCATGGACGGCAGCCCGAGCATCAGCGCCGCGCTCTTGGGGTTGGACAGCATCGCGCCGAGCGCGGCCCCGATGGGCACCACGGAGAGCGCCCCGAGCACGAGCGCCCAGCCGAAGGTCATCCACGCCTGCGGGGTCGCGGGGGGCCGGACGCCCGCGACGAGCACGCCCGCCAGCAGCATCAGCGTCGCCTGCGTCAGGATCTGGCACAGCACCGAGACGGCGCGTCCCGTCACGTAGACCGGGATGCCGCGGGGCAGCGTCCGCAGCCGGAGCAGCGCGCCCTCCTCCCGGTCGGCCGCGATCAGCATCGGCAACGTCGTCACCCCGGTGGAGAACACCATGAACGCCGTGAACCCGACCGCCATGAACGTCGCCATGTCGACCCCGCCACCGGCCGGGTTGCCGCCTATCCACAGCGTGAGCAGCAGGAAGACGCCGACCCCGCCGACGAGCTGGCCGGTCACCTCCTTCCTGTCCCGCAGGAGCGTGCCCTGCTCGATCAGTCCTCGACGGATCCCGAGACCCAACGTGCCGTTCATGCCGCGCTCCGATCGATCAGGCTCAGGTAGCTCTCCTCCAGCGTCGGGCGCCGGATCTCCAGGTCGGGGACGGGCCCGCCGTACCTCTGGTGGAGTTCCCAGGCCAGCCGTGACGGGTCGTCGGTCAGCTCGCACCCGTCCTGCCAGCGCACCCGCGACGGCGCCCGTACGGCGGCCGCCAGCTCGGCGGGTGTGCCGGAGACGGCGACGCGTCCCTCGACCAGCACCGCGATGCGGTCCGCGAGCCGTTCCGCCTCGGCCAGGTCGTGGGTGGTCAGCAGGACGGTCGTGTCGAGCCCGCGGACCAGGTCGTGGAACTCACGCCGTGCCTCGGGGTCGAAGCCGGTCGTCGGCTCGTCGAGGAAGAGCAGGTCGGGCCTGCCGACGACGCCGAGCGCCACGTCGAGTCTGCGGCGCTGGCCGCCGGAGAGCTGACCGACCTTCGCGGTGGCCTTCCCGGACAGGCCGAGGGCGTCGAGCAGCTCTCCGGTGTTCCACGGCGCCGGGTAGTGCGCGGCGACATGGCCGAGCAGTTCGCCCACCCGCCAGCGCGGATGGTCCCGCCAGTTCTGCAGGACGACGCCGAGCCTGGCCCGCCAGGCGTCGTCGCCCCGCGCGGGATCGACGCCCAGGACCTCGACCTCGCCCGCCGACGGGAGGCGGAAGCCTTCGAGGATCTCGACGGTGGTTGTCTTCCCCGCGCCGTTCGGCCCGAGCAGCGCGACGGTCTCCCCGCGTCGCACCTCAAGGTCGACCCCGCGCAGCACCTCGTTCCGGCCGTACGACATTCGCAGCCCGCGAACGCTAATCACAGCATCCATGCTTTCGAATGTAGTACACCTACTACATCCAAAACAACCACTACTACAAGCGGATCACGGCTGCCAGGATGGAGAGATGATCGACGTTCGTACGGCCCACACCTCGGAACTGGACACCGCCACCCTCGAAACCGCCAGGAGACTGCTCGTCGAGGTCTTCGACGGAGACCTGAGCGACGACGACTGGGAGCACGCCCTGGGCGGGGTGCACGCCCTGGCCTGGCGGGGAGCCGAACTGGTCGGGCACGCCTCGGTGGTCCAGCGGCGGATGTTGCACGGCGGCAGGGCGCTGCGCGCGGGCTACGTCGAGGCCGTCGGGGTCCGCGCGGACCTACGCCGCGAAGGGTACGGCACCGCCCTGATGGACGCGCTGGAACGGGTCGTTCACGGCGCCTACGACCTCGGCGCGCTCAGCGCGTCCGACGAGGCCGTGCCCTTCTACCGGGGACGCGGCTGGCGGCAGTGGCGGGGCGAGACGTTCGCGCTCACCCCGGACGGTCTCGAACGCACCGAGGAGGAGGACGAGGGGGTCCACGTCCTCCCCGTGACGGCTCCGCTCACCCTGTCGGGCACGCTGACCTGCGACTGGCGTGACGGTGACGTCTGGTAGGCGCCGGTTACCGTTGGTGAGTGAGCGATGACGAATCGGGGGCTCAGGCCGGAGGGCACGCCTCGGACCACCTGGCCAACGAGCGCACCTACCTGGCGTGGCTGCGGACCGGACTGAGCACGGCGGCGCTGGGCGTCGCCGTCGCCAAGTTCGCCCCCGGCAAGGGCATGCACGCCACGGTCTCCGGCCTCGCCCTGCTGACGGCGGGGCTGACCCTGATCGTGTACGGCACGCTGCGCTACAACGCGGTCAGACGGCAACTGCTGCGTCAGCGTTTCTCACCCGCCAGGTTCAGCGCCGTCGTGACCGTGACCGTGGCCGTCCTCCTCGTCCTGATCGCCCTCCTGATCTTTCTCTGACCCACGGACCCGAGGTCAGGGGGCGGCGATCCACTCGGTCTCGGTGGTCAGCGCGTCCAAGTCCTCCTGGACGGGGGTGATGCCGATCCCCGGCCCTGAGGGCACGGTCATCTCTCCCCCGGTCAGCACGAACGGCGCCGTGACGTCCCGTTCGTAGTAGCGCGCGGTCGCCGAGATGTCGCCGGGCAGTGTGAACCCGGGCAGCGCGGCGAGCGCCAGGTTGGCGGCCCTGCCGAGACCGGTCTCCAGCATGCCGCCGCACCACACGGGCAGCCCGTTGGCGCGGGCCACGTCGTGGATGCGCCGCGCCTCCAGGTAGCCGCCCACCCGGCCCGGCTTGATGTTGATGATCGAGCAGGCGTCCATCCGGATCGCCGCCGCCGCGTCACGCGCCGAGGTGATGCTCTCGTCCAGGCAGACCGGGGTGTTCGACCTGGCCGCGAACCGGGCGTGGGTGTGCAGGTCGCCGGGGGCGAAGGGCTGCTCGATCATCGCCAGGCCGTAGGCGTCGAGCCTGGTCAGATGGGGGATGTCGGCGGCCTCGTAGGCGGTGTTGGCGTCCACGGTGAGCATCACGCCGGAGCCGAAGGTCTCCCTGACCCGCTTGACGGGTTCGAGGTCCCAGCCGGGCTCGATCTTCAGCTTCACCCTGGCGTATCCGGCGGCCAGGTGCCGGTCCACGGTGTCGAGCAGCGCGTCGATGCTCTCGGCGATGCCGACCGAGACGCCGACGGGCAGGCTGTGCCGTACCGCGCCCAGGTAGGAGGCCAGGGAGACGCCCCGGGCGCGCAGCCAGGCGTCGAGCACGGCCGTCTCGACGGCGGACTTGGCCATCTGATGGGCGCGCACGTGGCCGAACGCGGGGGCGACGACCGCCGGGTCCAGGTCGAGGGGGAGGAGCGCAGGCAGCAGGAACCGGCGGATCACGTCCGCGGCGCCCTCAAGGTACTCGGGGCAGTAGCTCGGCTCGTCCTCGGCGACGCACTCCGCCCAGCCCTCGCCTTCGTCGGTCACCACCCGCACGAGCAGCGCGTCCCGCACCGTCTGGGTGCCCAGGGACGTCCTGAACGGGGTGACCAGCGGCAGCGCGACCTTACGCAGCTCCACACCTGTCAGTTTCACGCCGTGCCTCCTCTGGCCAGCAGGTACCACCCGGATCGGGTGAAGCCGGTGATCCGGTAACCGTCGGCGAACGCCGCGCCGAGCACCCCGCCCAGGGCGGCCCGCCAGTGTCTGGCCTCGCCGGGCTCGTCCACGCGCAGCCGCTCGATGTCCGGCGGAGTCGCGCAGCGTAGCAGAGGCGCCCCTCCGCCGGGCCGTACGGTCCCCGCCTCGTCGAGAACGGTCACGGCGGCGGTTTCGGACGGCCCTGCCGCCCGTTCGGTGGCCGGGGCGGGGTCCGGGGTGACGGGCCAGCTGACGAACAGCCGGTCGGAGACGTCCCCGTCGTTGATGCCGTCGCTCATCGGGCCGTAGAAGTCAGGGAGGTACTCGACGACCTTCGCGCCGAGTTTGACCAGGTTGAAGTAGGCGTTGCGCCGTACGAGCGGGTCGAAGGTCCAGGAGACGGCGACGAGGCCGCGCTCGGCCGCCCAGGCTCGCTGGTGCTCCTTGAGCGCCAGGCCGACGCCGAGTCCTCGTGCCTGGGAGGCGACCCCGGCGACGTGGGAGTGCAGGCTCCTGTCCGCGGCGAGGAACCCCACGGCGGCGCCGACCAGTTCCTCGTCGAGGAAGGCGCCGCCGATGTAACCGCCGACGTGCGCCAGCGCGCACATCACGTCCAGGGAGATGGGCGGATCGTCACCCGGCCTGGTCCCCCAGATCTGGCGGAGTAGCCGGTCGGCGCGCTGCAGGTCGGCGGTGCCGTGCAGAGAGAGGAGACGTACCCCGGCCCGAGCCGAGGCGAGGAGTTCGACCATGGCAGACAGCATCCTGCCGGAAGGCCGCCGGAGCGTTGGCGCACACGCCGAACTTCACCCGCCCGGATTTGTGGTCCCGCTCAGCGCCACGCTCACCCGTCCGGCATTCGCACGACCTCGCGACATCGCCGGAACCCGTACGGCCCGGGGCGGCGCCGCTCGAAGCCTGCCCGGTCCGGCGGCGCCGTTCGGGAGCCGTTCAGGAGCCGTCCGGTCCCGCGGCGCCGCTCAGCCGGAGCTGGAGCGCGAGGACCAGGCGGGTGTCCGGGTCGTCCAGGTCGATCAGCTCACCGATCCTGCGTAGCCGGTAGCGCAGGGTGTTGGGGTGCAGGGACAGTGTGTCGGCCGCCCTGGGCACGTCGTAGTGCGCGGTCACCCACACCCGCAGGCTGCGCACGTAGTGGGTGCCGTGCCTGGCGTCGTGCGCGGCGACCACCCCGAGCGGCTCGCCGTGCAGGGAGGGCTTGGCCCGGACGGAGGCGTCCATGTCCATCAGGAACAGCGCCGCCGACAACTCCTCGTGGTGCCCGACCTCGGCCCTCGCGTACGGCCCGCACACCGCCCGCAACGCCTCCTCCGCCTGACGGGCACTGGTCGGCGCCAGCGCGGCCGCGGGGACCACCCGGCCGATCCCCGCCCGCCACTGCCCGCCGAGCCGGTCGCGCATCCTGGCCAGGACGTCGGCGGTGATCCTGCGCAGCAGCGGCGTCACCGAGTCCGTGGCGACGATCGCGTGGGCGCGCCCGTCGACCGCCCCGGTCGCCGCGCGCATCCGGTAGGCGGCGTAGGCAGTGCGCAGCAGGTCACCGGTGTGGGTGGCCGCGAAGGCGTCAGCCGTACGGCCGTGCGGACCGATGGTGACCACGGTGACCGGTTCGTCGGGCAGCAGGCCGAAGGAGGTGGCCAGCTCCCTGACCGGCCCGATGCCGCGCAGCAGGTTGCCCAGGCACTCGTCACGGCGCCTGCGGGCCTCGTCCGCGGCCAGGGTGATCCTGGCCAGGTGGGGCGCGGCGGCGCGTGCGGCCTCCGCGAGCACCTGCGCGGCGTCGGCCGCCAGCGGCTCCTCCGCCCTGAGCGCCCAGATCGTGCCGAGCGCCTCACCGTGCGCGCGGATGGCGATGGCCAGCCGGGGGTAGTACTCGCGCGGTTCGTAGCTCCACACCGCGTCCTCGGCGCGCAGCACCGCGGTGTACTCCTCGGTGTTGGTCGGGTGCTCGGGCACCCTGCGGCCCAGGATGCCCTCCCTGCGCAGGTCGTCGATCTGCTGCCCTTCGACCGTCGAGTAGGCCAGCACCCGCATCGCCAGGTCCTCGATGGCCACGGCCCCACCGAGCCGTACCGCCACCTGGTTGGCCAGCGCGAACAGGTCGGCCGCCCTGGCGTCGCCCAGCGACTCGACGGGCGCTACCACCGCGAGCAGGGCGTCGATCAGCGTGTAGAGCTGCCCCCAGGACAGGTCGGGGGCGGCGGCGAGCAACGCCGTACCGGCCGCCTCGGCCACCTCGGCCAGCGACTCCGGGTCGCTCATGCCCGGTTTGACCACCACGACCGCGACACCCGCCTCACCCGCGCGGGCCAGCGCCTCGGCGGACGGGCGCCCGGTGACCAGCAGCACGGCGCCGTCGAGACCGGTCATGGCCTCCTCGGGGTCGTAGATGACCGGTGTGCCGATCAACGGCTCCCTGCCGCCGGGCAGGGCGAGCGGACGCACCATCTCGGGACCGAGACTGTCCAGCAGCACACCGAGCGTGACCCGGCCGCGCGCCGTCATGACATCCCCCGGCGCAGGACCGTTCCATGCCTGCCCCCGGTGAACTCGCCCTCGGCGACCACCTCCCGCCCGGCGAGGAACACGTGCCGCACCCCGTGGGGACGCACGTCGGGGACCTCGTAGGTGCCGTCGTGGCCGACGGTCGCGGGGTCGAAGACGCAGACGTCGGCGACCGCGCCGGGACCGAGCCAGCCCCGGTCCGTCAGCCCGAACTGGGCGGCGACGGCCGAGCTGACCTTGCGGATCGCCTCGGGCATCGGGACGACCTTCCGCTCCCTGACGTAGGTCCCCAGGAAGGTGGGGAAGGTGCCGAACGTGCGCGGGTGGTTGGGGCCGACCGGGGGCCCGCCGTCCGAACCGATGGAGACCAGCGGATCCGCCATGATCGCGGTCACGTCGTCGTCGTGCATGGTGTGGAAGACCCCGGAGGCGTGCGGGTCCCGCCGAAGCAGGTCGCACAGGGCCTCCCACGGATCCCCGGGCAGGTCGGCCAGGCGTCTGCCCTCGACGGCGGGGTCGGAGTGGGTGAGGATCTGCACGTCGGCCGGGTGCAGCTCGCGCCACAGGCCGACCCCGGTGCCGGTCACCGGGTCCTCGGCCATCTCGCGGAGCGCGGCCCTGGTCAGGGGGTCGGCGAGCCTGGCCAGCAGTGCCTCCTGACCGCCCTCGCAGGCGACCGGCGGCAGCACGGCGACCAGGCCGGTGCCGAAGGCCAGGTACGGATACACGTCGGCGCGCACGTCCAGGCCCGACCTGCGCGCCTCGGCGAGCTTGGCCAGCAGCATGGCCGACGACCCGTGTACGGCCCGGCCCGACGCCTTGCAGTGTGAGACCTGCAGCCGCACCCCGGCCCGGGTGGCGACGGCGATCGCCTCGTCGAGCGCGTCGGCCAGCCCCTCGCTCTCGCTGCGCATGTGCGTGGCGTAGGGCAGGTTCCACCGCCGGGCGACCAGCGCGAGCGCGACCAGCTCGTCGGTGCCGGCGTAGGCGCCGGGGACGTACTCAAGGCCGCTGGACAGCCCGACGGCGCCCGCCTCGAACGCCTCGGCCGCCATGACACGCATCCGGTCGAGCGCCTCGCCCGTCGGCTTCGCCTCCATCCCGCTCGCCGCCAGCCGCAGCGTGTTGTGCCCCACCATGACGGCCAGGTTGTTGCTCGGCCCCGCCGCCCGCGCCGCGTCAAGGTACTCGCCGAACGTGGTGAACGCCTGCTCGGCCAGTACGGCGGGCATGA
This sequence comes from Streptosporangium sp. NPDC001559, assembly GCF_042893955.1. Taxonomy (NCBI): domain Bacteria; kingdom Bacillati; phylum Actinomycetota; class Actinomycetes; order Streptosporangiales; family Streptosporangiaceae; genus Streptosporangium; species Streptosporangium sp. NPDC001559. Next base: position 303,342 of record NZ_JBIAVG010000003.1, on the reverse strand, counting down.
ACCCGGCCGTCTCCGGGTTCGCCGGTCCGCAGGAGAAGCCGCAGTTGCCGACGATCTCGGTGGTGACGCCCTGGTGGAGCTTGAAGGGCTGGGGTTCGGCGAGGAAGGGCACGGTGTCGGAGTGGCTGTGCGGATCGACGAAACCGGGGGCGACGACCATCCCTGAGACGTCGATCACCCGCCTGGCGGGTCCGAGGTCACGGCCGACGGCGACGATCCGGCCCTCGGAGATCGCGACGTCGGCGTCCTTCTCCGGGCTGCCGAACCCGTCGTGAACGCTTCCATGGCTGAGCAGCAGGTCGTGCATGATGCAAGGTTTCCTTTCTCGCTACTCCGGCCACAAGCGACCAAAGTATGCAGTGTCTCTTTGCTCCGCCTGGCGGCGTCGCGGGCTTGGGCGCTTCGGGTCGGTGCTTTCCCTCGTCACTCCGTCGCTTCGCTCCTGCGTTCCTCAGTCCAAGCACCGACGCGCCCAAGCCGACACTCCTCACGCACGGCACCGGTAAGGCAAAGATCGAACTCCTCACGCGCGAGGCTGGGAGGGCCGGAACGGGGCCTAGGGGGTTGGGGGGACCGAGGCCAGGAGTTTCCGGGTGTAGGGGTGGGTGGGGACGTCCAGGATCTGGGGGGTTCGGCCCTCCTCGACCACCTCTCCCTTGAACAGGACCACGGTCCTGTCGGTGATCTGTCTGACCACGGCCAGGTCGTGGGTGATGAACAGCAGGCTGGTGCCCAGGTCGCGGCCCACCGTGCGCAGCAGTTCCAGCACGTGGGCCTGGACCGAGACGTCCAGCGAGGCGACCGGCTCGTCGCAGATCAGCAGGGCGGGCCGTACGGCCAGGGCCCTGGCGATGGCCACACGTTGCCGTTCGCCGCCGGACAGCGCCCTGGGGCGGCGCTCGGCGTAGGAGGCGGGCAGGCCGACCAGGTCGAGCAGTTCGGGAACGGAGAGCCGTCCCTCGCGTGATCCCTGGGCGGCGGCCTCGGCGAGCGTCGAACCCACGGTCAGCGAGGGGTTGAGCGAGGTCGAGGGGTCCTGGAAGACGCACTGCACCAGCCGGTGCGCCCGGTCTCCCCGCCGCCCGCGCCGGGTCAGGTCGAGCCCGGCCAGTTCCACGCGGCCTCCGTCCGGGGTGGACAGGCCCAGGACGCACCGGGCCAGGGTGGTCTTGCCCGACCCCGACTCGCCGACGACGCCGACGCTCTCGCCCTCCATGACGGTCAGCGAGACACCGCCGAGGGCGGTGTGCCCGCCGTACCGTTTGCGCAGGTCGTCGATGGTGAGCAGCGGGCCGCCCGCCGGGGTCTCGCGGAGCGCGGCGGGCTGTGGCCCGACATGGGACCCGGCATGGGGCCGGGGGCGGGGGCGCACCTCGTACAGGCAGGCGGTGCTCCTGCCCGGGGTGACCTCGCGCAGCGGCGGGCGGGCGTGCCCGCACCCGGATTCGGCCTGGAAGCAGCGGTCGGCGAAGGCGCACGTCCCGGTGACGTCCCCCGCGGACGGCACGGCGCCCGGGATGCCCTCAAGCCTGGGCAGCGTCACGCTCACCGAGGGCAGCGCCGCCAGCAGCCCGGACGTGTAGGGGTGGGCGGGTACCTTGGCCACGTCGAAGCCCGGCCCGCTCTCGACGATCCGGCCCGCGTACATGACCGCGACCCGGTCGCACATCTCGAAGGCCACCCGCAGGTCGTGGGTGATCAGCAGCACCCCCATCCCGCGCGCCCGCTGGACCTCGCGCAGCAGCATGAGGATCTCGTGCTGGGTGGTCGCGTCGAGCGCGGTCGTGGGCTCGTCGGCGATGAGCAGCTCGGGGTCGCCGGCCAGGGCCGCGGCGAGGGCGATCCGCTGCCGCATGCCCCCGGAGAGCTGGAAGGGGTAGCGTCCCGCGACCGAGGGGTCGTCGATGCCCACCTCCGCCAGCCGCCGCGTCACCTCCTCCCCGCGCTGGGCACGGTTCCGGCGCGCCGCCCCGGTCCTGGGCAGCGACTCGGCGATGTGGGCGCCGGCCGTGATCAGCGGGTTGAGCATGGCGAAGGGGTCCTGCATGAGCAGTGCGACCCGGCTGCCGCGCACCGACCGCAGCACGCGTTCACGGGCGCCGAGCAGTTGCAGGCCGGACAGGGTGACCGAGCCGGTCGCGGTCATGCCCTTGGGCAGCAGTCCCGCCACGGCCCTGGCGGTCAGCGACTTGCCGCTGCCCGACTCGCCGACCAGCCCGACGGTCTCCCCCGCGGAGACGGTCAGGTCGACGCCGTCCACGACCAGGTGACGGCCGGTGACGGTCAGGCCGGTGACGTCGAGGAGGGTCATCGGGCGCCTCCCTTGGAGAGGGTGTCGAACAGCCGGTCGCCCAGCAGGGTGGCCGAGGTCGCGATCAGGGTGATCAGGACGACCGGGGCGACGGAGGCCCAGGGGTTGAGGTCGAGCAGGTCCCGGTTCTCCTCGACCATCAGCCCCCAGTCGGGGGTGCCCGCGGGCAGGCCGATGCCCAGGAAGGAGAGCCCGGCCAGCGAGACCAGGGCGGCCACGAAGCTCAGCAGGGCGTTGGAGACGACCGTGGGGGCGAGATTGGGCAGCAGGTGGCGGAACATGACCCGCCGGGGCGGCAGCCCCAGGGTCCTGGCCGCCTCGGCGTAGGCCAGGTCGCGCTGGGCGAGCGTCAGGCTGCGGATCACCCGGATGTCGCCCGGTGTGAACAGTACGGCCATGGCCAGCACGGACCAGCCGTACCCGCCGCCGAGCACACCGACCAGCACGATCAGCACCAGCATTCCGGGCATCGCGATGGCCAGGTCCACGGTCCGCATCATCAGCGCGTCGATCCAGCCGAGCCGGTACCCGGCGAACAGGCCGAGCAAGGTGCTCAGCGTGGTCGTGCCGAGCGCGACGAGGACGGGCCACAGCAGCGCGGACCCGGCCCCGGTCAGGAGGCGGGACAGCACGTCCCTGCCCAGGTCGTCGGTACCGAGCCAGTGGGCCGCGTCCGGACCGGCCGCGCCGAGCGCCAGGTCCTGCGTCGCCGGGTCGTAGGGAGCCAGGTGGGAGCCGAACAGCCCGACGAGGATCGCCAGGCCGAGCACCCCGGCCAGCACGCCCCTCACAGCGCCACCGCGCCGTGCCGTACCCGGGGGTCGACCACGAGGTAGGCCAGGTCGATCAGCAGGTTGACCACGACCACGATCGCGCCGCTGAACAGGACGAGCGCCTGCACCACGGGGATGTCCTTCTGGCTGACGGCGGCGATGAGCAGGGCGCCGAGCCCGTGCAGGCCGAAGGCCTGTTCGACGAAGAGGGCGCCGGTCAGGTTCGCCGCCAGCAGCAGTCCGCCGACGGTCAGCACGGGCAGGGCCGCGTTGCGCAGCGCGTAGCCGATCCAGACACGCGCGCGCGGCAGCCCCCGTGCTCTGGCGAAGGTCAGGAAGTCCTGCCCGGCCAGGTCGAGCGCCGCCGCCCGCATCTGCCGTACCACCATGGCTCCCTGCGCCGCGGCCAGGGCGAGCGCGGGCAGCGTCAGGTGGGTGACGCGTTCGGCGAACGTCTCGCCCGCGCCGAAGACGGGGAACCAGCCGAGGGTGACCGCGAAGCCGTACAGCAGCAGGATGCTCATCGCGAACGGCGGTACGGCCAGCAGGACCAGGGAGCCGAGGGTGATGCCCTGGTCGAGGAGACCGCCCCGGCCCATCGCGGCCACCAGCCCGACGGGGACGCCGACGGCGAAGGTGATCAGCAGGGCGTAGCCCGCCAGGCCCGCGGTGACCGGCAGCCGGTCGGCGATGACGTCGGCGACCGGCTCCCTGGAGTAGATGGAGACGCCGAAGTCACCGTGTACGGCGTCGCCGAGCCAGCGGGCGTAGCGCAGCGGGAACGGGTCGTCGAGGTGGTACTCGGCCCTGATCGCCGCCCTGGTCTCCGGCGTCGAGGGGCGGGTGCCCAGCAGCACCTGTTCGGGACCGCCGGGTGAGGCGACGAGCAGCCCGTAGGTGATCACCGAGAGCGCGCCGAGCAGGACCAGCGCGGCGGCCAGGCGGCGGGCGACGAGAGTGAGGACGGCCATGTCACTTGCCCGCCGGGCGGATGACGACGAAGAAGTTGGGGTTCCAGACGCTCAGTCCCGTCGCGGTGAACCCGTCGCGCAGCGCGATGCCGTTGTCCATGTGGAACAGGGGGACGTACGGCACCTGCTCCCCGATCTCGGTGAGCAGGGCGGTCACCTGGTCCTGGCGCTCCTGACCGGTGGCCTCGCTCAGGGCGTCGAGCCGGGCGTCCAGTTCGGCGGAGCCGTACCCGGAGAAGTTGAAGCCCTGCGGCTTGGCGGCGGCGCGGCCGACCATGTCGGGCAGGACCTCGATCGGCTCCGGGGTGCCGTAGGAGAGGTTGACGTACTGCACGCCGAGTCCCTTGTGGTCCATCAGCATGGCGATGTACCTGTCACCGGGGCTCGGCTCCATGGTCAGCTTGATGCCGATCTTCGCGAGGTCGGCGGAGACGGCCTGCATGACGGTCGCGCCGTCCGACCCCGAGGAGTACGGCACCGCCATCGTGAACCCGTCCGGGTAGGCCGACTTGGCCAGTTCGGCCTTGGCCGCGGCCAGGTCGAACGGGTGGTCGGGGAACTTCGGCGTGTCGTCGCCGTAGAGGGCGGTCATCTGCGGCATCGGCAGCATCGCCCTCGCCGTGGTGCCGTGCCCCCCGGTCATCAGGGTGGTCAGGGCCTGGCGGTCCACGGCGTGCGCGATGGCCCGCCGTACGTGGACGTCCTTGAGCGGGCCGTTGCCGACGGCCAGCGACAGGTAGGCGATGTTGTTGCCGGGATAGAAGCTCGTGGTGACACCGGGGAGGTTCGTCCACTTGCGGGCGTCACGGGCGTTGAGACCGTCGGTGGCGTCGACCTCCCCCGACCTGACGGCCATCCTGAGCGTCTCGGCGTCGGAGATGGATTTGATCTCGACCCGGCGCAGCGCGGGCTTCGGCCCCCAGTAGGACTCGTTGCGCTCCAGCACGGTGCCCGAGGTGAGGGAGAACTTCACGACCTTGAAGGGGCCAGTGCCGATCGTGCCGACCTCGGGACTGCCCAGGTCCCTGGGGTGCGCCTCGGCCAGCTTGCGCGGCACGACCTGCCAGGCGATGGCCGCCACCGACAGGAAGGCCGGGTTGGGGCGGGCCAGGGTGACCCTGACCTTGTCGGTTCCGACGGCCTCGGCCTTCTTGACGGTGGTGAAGTAGCTGGCCGCCTGGGAGGCGACGGCCGGGTCCAGGTGACGGCTCAGGGAGTAGGCGGCGTCGTCGGCGGTCAGCGGGGAGCCGTCGGTGAAGGTCACGGCCTTGCGCAGGGTGAACTCGTAGCTGTCCGGCGTCGGCTGGGTCCACGACGTGGCCAGTCCCGGGGCGGGCGCCCCCTTGGCGTCGAGGGTGACCATGGTGTCCAGCACCGCGAGCTGGATGGTGGTCGAGGCGTTGTTGAAGCCGTGCGCGATGTCCAGGCTGTTCGGTGCCGCGGAGGACGCCCAGACCAGGGTGTCGCGGTCGGCGCCGGTCGCGCCCTTCTGCGGGGAGCCCGCACAGGCCGCGACGGGAAGGAGGAGCAGGGCGACCACGGCGGCCCTGATGGTCGGCGTTTTCATGGTGACCACCTCGGGAGGGGAGCGGGATAGTGGGACGCTAGAAGCCGTCCGGCCCTCGTTCACTGACCCCGCAGCCAAAACCCTCGGTCCCGCCCTCGTGCTGCAGGCCAACATGGGCCCCCGCTCCCCCGCTTCGGCCCCGCCCTCCAGCGCTCCCGGGCCACCCCGGAAAGCCGTCTCGGGCTGGCCGGGAAGGCCGTCTCCGGACTTCACCCGGGAAGACCGTCTCCGGGCTCATCCATGGAGGTCGCCTCCGGGCTCGCCCGTGAAGCGCATCCGGCGCAGGCCGCCCCCACTGATCAGCAGGTCGCCTCCGTCGGGCCGCAGCGTGAACGGCCCCGCCCCCCACACCCCCGCCGGGGCGGGTTCGACGGGAAGCCGCAGCTCACGTCCGGCGCGCAGCACGCCGTCCCTGACCGTGACGCGGACGTCCAGCTCCTCGCTGTGGTAGGTCCCGCCGGGCATGGGCTCGGTGCCCGGCGCCTCGCACGGCCGGTAGGCGATCGGACGCCGGGCCCCCAGACCGCTGTCCAGCGCCAGCCCGCCGTCCCGGCGCTCAAGCCAGAGCCCGTCCGCGTCGCCGAGGCCGTACCAGCGGCCGTCCTTGGCGAGGGCGAACTCGGCGACGTCACCGCTCCTGTCGAGCCTGACCCGGCCGTTCTCCGCGGCTTCGAGCGTGAGGAAGGCGTCTCCCACCGGGTCGTGCCAGTACCCGGCCGGCACCTCGACCGCCGGGTCCACCGTCTCCGCCGGTTCGAAGGGTTCCCCGGGCGCCTCGCCCAGCAGCGTCCTGGCCAGGCGTTCGCTCAGCCTGACCGGGTCGACCGCCGTCTGGTTGGACAGCACGGCGACACCGAAGCCGGCCTCGGGCAGGTACAGCAGGTTCGACAGGTAGCCGGGGACGCCTCCCGCGTGCCCGTAGCCCGCGCTGCCCGCCATCGGTGTGTGGTAGATGCCGCTGGCGTAGCGCAGGGGGGTGCCGTCGGCCAGCACGGTCGGTTCGAGCAGCTGCCGCCGCAGGTCGTCGCCCAGGACCCGCCCGTCGGCCAGGAAGCCGAACCAGGGGGCCAGGTCGGCCACGCTGGTCACCACTCCGCCGTCGCCGACCGCGCTCTCCAGGGTGTCGGCCCGCTTCGGCTCGCCGTCCGCGTTGCCGTAGCCGTACGCCAGCCTGGGCAGCGGCAGTGTGGTGTCGTCCCTGAACAGGGTGTCGTCCATGCCGAGCGGACCGAAGATCCGCTCGCGGGCGAACTCGGCGATCGACTGCCCGGTCACCGTGCGGACCACCACGGCGGCCAGGACGTAGCCGGTGTTGGAGTAGCTGAAGTCGGTCCCGGGCGGGAAGGCCGTGTGCCGGATCCCCCGGACCTCGTCGAGCAGCCGTTCCTCGGTCAGCGCGGTGAACGGCGTCCCGGTGAACGCCTGCAGCGTGTACCACTCGGGCAGCCCGCCGGTGTGCTGCAGGCACTGCCGCAGTGTGACGGGTACGGTCAGCGCCAGGCCCGGGATGTGCTTCCTGATGTCGTCGTCGAGGCTGAGCCTGCCGTCCCTGGCCAGCAGCATGACGCACGCGGCGGTGAACTGCTTGCTGACCGAGGCGATGTCGAAGCGGGTGTGGGCGTCGATCGGGACGCCGAACTCGACGCAGGCCATCCCCTGGGCGGTGGTGAGCAGAGCTTTGCCGTCGGCGTAGACGCCGACCGCGAGCCCCGGGGCGTCGGGCCCGACCAGGGCCGCCACCTCGCGTTTTACCAGTTCAAGATCCATGGCTTCACTATGCACGACACGGTGCCACGAACCTTTTGGCCGTGGACGCAAAGTTGACGACACCGCTTTGGCGCCGGGGACGACGCGGGACCGGCAACCTTTGGCGTGCGGCCCCACGCCCGCGGGAAAAGCCGGAATTAGGTTCGTCGAATGATCAAAGTTCTCGTGAGAGGGCTGGCGGCCTGCGTCGTTCTGGCCGTGGTCGCCGCCCCTGCCCACGCCGCTCCCTCCTCCGCTCCCGCGTCCGTGAGCGCCGCCCGGTTCACGGCCCCCGTCCTGCCGAAGCCGACGGGCCCCCACCCGGTCGGCGCCGTCGACCTGCACCTGGTCGACTCCTCCCGCGCCGACCCGTGGGAACCGGAGCGGCGGCGCGAGCTGATGGTCACGCTCCGCTACCCGGCCCGCGCCAAGACCGGCGTCAGGACGCGGTACGTGACCCCTGCGGAGTCGGCGCTGCTGCTGGCCGGGCAGGGCGTCGAGGGCGCCCCGCCGGACCTGCTGAACAGGATCAGGACGAACGCCAGGACCGGGGCGCGGCCGTTGCGCTCCGGGCTGCCCCTGGTGGTCCTCTCACCGGGGTTCGGCCTGCCGCGCTCCTCGCTCACCACGCTCAGTGAGGAGCTGGCCAGCCGGGGCTACGCGGTCGCCACGGTCGGGCACCCGTACGAGGCGACGGCGACCACCCTGCCCGACGGCACCACCGTCACCTGCGCGGCCTGCGAGATCGAGGACTCCCCCGGCCTCGTCCCGACGATCCGCTCGGCCGACGTGTCCTTCCTCATCGGCAGGCTGACCGGCGCTCATCCCGTGTGGGGGCCGCCCGGCCTGATCGACGCGTCGAGGATCGGCATGGCGGGCCACTCCATCGGCGGCAACAGCGCGGCCCAGGCCATGGTCGACGACCCCAGGATCGACGCCGGCCTCGTCATGGACGGCTCGTTCATCGTCCCGCTCCCGGCGAGCGGCCTGGCCAGGCCGTTCATGCTGTTCGGCACCGAGGGGTCGTTCCTGCCGGGCGGTCCCGACGAGGAGACGTCCTGGCGGGACAACTGGCCCCGGCTGACCGGCTGGAAGCGCTGGGCGACGGTCACCGGCGCCGAGCACGAGTCGTTCACCGACTACCCGGTGCTGAGCGAGCAGCTCGGCATGCCGCCGGGCGCGCTCCCCTCCGCCAGGGCGGTGCCGATCACCCGTTCCTACGTGCGGGCCTTCTTCGACCTGCACCTGCGCGGTGTCCCCTCCCCCCTGCTCAACCGCCCCTCCCCGAAGAACCCCGAGGTCAGGCTCTGGAAGACCCCCTGACCCCCTTCCCCGGTACGGCCCCGCCGTACCGGGGACACAACCGTCGCAACCGTCCCCCGCGTTCGGCCACGCGAAAAGGTGACGACCCGCCAGCGCGGCGAGCACCACGTCAGACCCTTGTTTTCCCTCCGAGGCATAGCCGAAAAGTTTAGAATATTCTAAACTTCAGCCAAGCCCGGGGGTGCCGTGAACGACCGGGAGATCTTCTTGACCGACGAGGTGGAAGAGTTTCTCGACACCCTCTACAAGACCGATCGGCAGTCGCACAAACTGGTCGATCAGGCCATTCTCATCCTGGAACGCAACGGCCCAGCCGAGGGACGACCACTGGTCGACAGCATCACAGGATCCAAGATCTCTAACATGACTGTTCGGCTTAGATCCGTGGCGGGCAGCGATTCTGCTGGTCGCGGGAGACAAGGCTGCTAGCTGGGAACGCTGGTACCGAACGGCGATCCCGCGCGCTGAGCGTTTGTACGAGACCTACCTGGTGGATCGGCAGAAGGAGGTGACGCGATGAGCAGCCATCGTCGGTGGCGGGATAGCGGCCATCTGGAGCGCGCGGTCGAGACCGCAGGCGGGCCCGACCGGTTCGAGGCCGAGGTCCAGCACATGTGCGACGAAGCTCAGGCATGGCGTCTGGCCGACATGCGCAGACGACGTGGACTCACCCAGAACGACGTCGCAGAGAGCATGGGGATCTCGGTGGGCAGAGTGTCCCAGATCGAGAAAGGCGACGTTTCAACGCGCGAGGTTCTGGATCGGTATGTCGCCGCACTCGGCGGGACGCTCAGGTTGATCGCCGACTTCGGAGACGAGCAGCTCAAGGTCGGTTAGCGGGGCCAGTAGTGGGAGGCGGCGAGGATGAGGGCGGCGGCGCCCACCAGGCCCGCGTCCTGGCCGAGGGCGGCGGGCACCACCCTGGCGCGACGGGCGAAGCCCATCCGGGTGTGCTCGCCGAGCGCGGCCTCAAGCGGGTCGAACAGCAGGCGCCCGGCCTGGGAGAGGCCGCCGCCGACGGTGACGAGGTCGAGGTCGCAGAGGTTGACGGCGGCGGCGACGGCCAGACCGAGGGCCCGTCCCGCCCGTTCCATCGCGGCCAGCGCCAGCCGGTCGCCCGCCGCGGCGTCCAGGGCGAGCTGCCGCCCGCTCGCCGTCGCCGCCTCCACGTACGGCACGGCCTCCCCCGGAGCGGGCATCTCCCGTACGGCGGCGCCCGGCTGCCAGCCGCGTCCCAGCGCCCAGGCGGCCAGGGCCGGGCCCCGCGCGACGGCCTCAAGGCAGCCCCTGGCCCCGCACCCGCAGACCGGCCCGCCGGGTTCGACCACGACATGCCCGACGTGCCCGGCGTTGCCGCTGCCACCGTTGATCAACCGGCCGTCCAGGACGAGCCCGCCGCCCACCCCCGTCGAGACGACCATGCCGAGCATGTTGGCGCTGCCCCGGCCCGCACCCCGCCAGTGTTCCGCGACGGCCAGGCAGACGGCGTCGTTGTGCACGCGCACCGGCACGCCGGGGAAGCGCTCCGCCAGCCGCGCCCTGAGCGGGAAGTCACGCCAGCCGGGCATGTTGATCGGTGAGACCTCGCCCTCCGGCCAGCTCATCGGACCGCCGCAGCCGACCCCGACGCCCACGACCTCGGCCGGTTCCGTGAGCAGCGCGTCGATCAGGGAGTCGAGCGTCCTCCACAGCGTCTGGGCGTCGCCACCCGGGGGTGTCGCCGTCCTGCGGGCCCTGAGGACCTCTCCCTCACTGCCGACCAGGGCGACGGCGAACTTCGTCCCGCCGATGTCGACGGCGAGCACCGATCCGGACATCTAGCGATCATACGGTCTGTCGCCGCCGGGGCGTGAGGAGAAGACCAGGACGGAGGCGGTGAAACCGTGCACGTGGTTGTGGCCCCCGACGGGGCCGACCTCACCCGCGGCGAAGAACCCGGCGACGCCGATCGGGCCGAGGGTCTCCCTGACCGCGACGGCGTCGTGGTCGGCGCTGCCGAACATGGCCGACCCCCTGCCGTTGCAGGAGAACAGCAGCGCGCCGTCCACCCCGCCGAACTCCTCACGGTGGGCGTCGAGCAGCTCGTAGAGGTCCTCATCGGCGGTCGCGGCGTCACGCACCTGGAAGCGCACCGTACGGCCGATCTCGACGACGTCCCCGATGGCGACGGCCTCCCGTTCCGGGTCGATGCCGAGCACCCCCCGGATGAGGAAGTCGCCGTGCTCGTGTCGTTCGGCGTACTCGTCCATGGCGACGCCGATCTGCAGTCCTGAGGCGACCAGCTCCCGTTCGTCCTCGTCAAGCGCGCTGACCACCTCCTCAAGCCTGGCGAGGGCGGGCTGGCCCGCGAGTTCGAGCAGGAGGTTGTCCTCGACCCCGGTGACGGCCATCGTCGGGCCGATCGGACGGCAGCCCTGGCTGACCACGGTCCTGACCTCGACGGCTCCGCCGAGCAGAACGCCGACCGCTCCCTCGGTGTAGACCTCGCCGTCGGCGAACAGCCGTACGGCCCCCCTTCCCCTGAGCGCGTTGGCCAGGCCGCCGATCAACGGCAGGTCGCCGAGAACCTCGTCGGAGCGTTCGACGAAGCCGTCGGTCGGAAAGCTGTAGGGGTCGGCGAACAGGATGGCCGCGTGGTCGTCGGCCTGGGGTTCCGGCAGGCCGACGACCACGAAACGGTCATCGGCCCTGAGGGTGTCCAGGGCGAAGGTCGTCAGCCGGGCTCCGTCGAGGGTCGCGGCCCAGGCGCTCACCGCGGGGGTGACCTCCACGCCCCGCCCGTCGCCGATCACGCCCGTCGCGCTGCAGCCGATCACCGCCGCCTCCGGTGTCATCCGCATGACGCGCAGCCCCGCCTGGGCGACCTCGTCGGGGTCGTCGCCGCAGATGAAGAAACAGACCAGGTGAGGCGGCCCGGTCAGGCCGGAGATGGCCTGGCGCACGGCGGTCTCCGCCGCCATGACCAGGTCGGAGCCCACGGCGAGACCGTCGGAGAAGCAGCTCGTCAACAGCGCCACTCGTCTCACCTCCCCTTCTTGTCCGAAGCCTTGCCTTGCAGCGATTCTCCCCACTGTGAGGACATGCACGCGCACCGGACGGCACACGATGTCCAAGATCCGAAAGCGGGATAACAGTCCCGGTTTCGGCTTCGGGGACGTAGGCTCAATCTCGTGCCTCAAATCCCAGAGCCACGTACTCTGCGCGATCTTCGCGAGAGCGGCCATGTCCACCGCACGGTAAAGGCCGAGATCCGCGAGAACCTTCTGGCCCGGCTACGGGCCGGGCAGCCGAGGTTCCCCGGCATCGTGGGTTTCGACGAGACCGTCCTGCCACACCTGGAGACAGCCCTGCTGGCCGGGCACGACCTGGTCCTGCTCGGCGAGCGGGGGCAGGGCAAGACCCGGCTCATCCGCACGGTGACCGGTCTCCTCGACGAGTGGACGCCGGTCGTCGACGGCTGTGAGATCAACGACCACCCCTACGCGCCCTCCTGCGCCCGCTGCCGCAGGCTCGCCGACGAGGCGGGCGAGGAGCTTCCGGTCTCCTGGCGGCACAGGGACGAGCGTTACGGCGAGAAGCTCGCCACCCCGGACACCTCCGTCGGCGACCTGATCGGTGACATCGACCCCATCAAGATCGCCGAGGGGCGCACACTCGGCGACCCGGAGACCGTCCACTACGGCCTGGTCCCCCGCAGCAACCGGGGTGTCTTCTCGGTCAACGAGCTGCCCGACCTGGCGGAGCGGATCCAGGTCTCGCTGCTCAACGTGCTTGAGGAGCGCGACATCCAGGTCAGGGGATACAACCTGCGCCTGCCGCTGGACATCCTGCTGATCGCCAGCGCCAACCCGGAGGACTACACCAACCGGGGCCGGATCATCACCCCGCTGAAGGACCGCTTCGGCGCCGAGATCCGCACCCACTACCCCCTGTCCGTCGAGACCGAGCTCCGGCTCATCCGCCAGGAGGCCGCGCTCGACCAGGTGGGCGCCGACCTGCCCGACCACCTGGTCGAGGTGATCGCCCGCTTCACCCGCCTGGTCCGTGAGTCGACCGCGGTCGACGCGCGCTCCGGGGTCTCGGCCCGCTTCTCCATCGCCGCCGCCGAGACCGCCGCCGCCTCAGCCGTACGGCGGGCGGCGCTGACCGGCGAGGAGCGCGCGGTGACCCGGGTCGCCGACCTGCCTGGCATCGTGCACACCCTGCGGGGCAAGGTGGAGTTCGAGGTCAGCGAGGAGGGCCGGGAGACCGAGGTCCTGTCCCACCTGCTGCGCAGGGCCGTCGCGGAGACCTTCCGCGGCACCATCGGCGGCCTTGACCTGGCCCCGCTGCTCGAACGGTTCTCCGAGGGCACCCAGGTCGAGTCGGGGGCCATGGTCCCCGCCGCGGACCTGCTGCGCGGGATCGGCCCCGTGCCGGGACTCGCCAAGATCATGTCGGGGCTCGGCATCGGCGACGAGTCCCCCGGGCACGCCGCAGCGGCCCTTGAGTTCGCCCTTGAGGGCCTGTATCTCCTGCGGCGTCTGTCCAAGGACGAGGTTGACGGCACGACGGTCTACCGCACCTGAGGCCCGGCGGCGCGTGTTGGAGGGCGTTCGATGAGCTATCGCTATGGCGAGTACCGGGAAGGGCCCGACCCGCTCGCGCCGCCGTACGACGTGCGTTCGGCGCTCGACCAGATGGGCGACTCCGTGCTGGCCGGGGCCAACCCGTCCCATGCCCTGCGTGACCTGCTCAAGCAGGGCCTGCCGGGGGCGGGCGACCGGCGCGGCCTGGACGACCTGCTCCGCGAGGTACGGCGGCGCAGGCGTGAGCTGCGCGAGCGCGGCCGTCTCGACGGGACGCTCGAACGGGCCAGGGCGCTGCTGGACAAGGCGATCGGCCAGGAGCGGGCGGAGCTGTTCCCCGACCCGTCCGACGACGCCAGGCTGCGTGAGGCGGAGCTGGACGGCCTGCCCTCCGACGCGGCCAGCGCGATCCAGGAGCTGAGCGGCTACCGCTGGCGTTCGGCCGCCGCGCGTCAGACCTTCGAGGAACTGCGCGACCTGCTGCGCAGGGAGGTGCTCGACAGCCAGTTCCGCGGGATGCGCGAGGCGCTGGCCAACCCCGATCCGGCCGCGATGGAGCGGGTCAGGCAGATGATGTCGGCGCTGAACGACATGCTGGACCGGGACGCGCGGGGCGAACACACCCCAGAAGACTTCGACGCCTTCATGTCGAAATATGGGGACATGTTTCCGGAGGCGCCACGGAACCTGGAGGAGCTGGTCGACCTCCTCGCCCGCAGGGCGGCCGCCACCCAGCGCCTGATGGCCTCGCTCACCCCCCGCCAGCGCGAGGAGCTCAGCCGCCTGGTCGACCAGACGCTCGACCAGGCCGGGCTCGGCGAGCAGATGCGCCGCCTCGGCGACTCCCTCTACGCCCGCCGGCCCGACCTGGCCTGGAACACCCCGGAACGGCTCTCCGGCGAGGATCCCCTGGGGATGGGCGACGCGGTCAGCGCCCTTGAGGAGCTGGCCGACCTCACCCAGCTTGAGGCCGCGCTGCGCCAGGACTACCCGGGCGCCCGCCTCGACGACATCGACGAGGCGGCGATCCGCCGCGCCCTCGGCCGTTCGGCCGTCGACGACCTGGACGCGCTCAAGCGGATCGAACGGGAACTCGAACGGCAGGGATACCTGCGCCGCCAGCGCGGCAAGCTCGAACTCACCCCCAAGGCGGTGCGCCGCCTCGGCGAGACCGCCCTACGCCGCGTCTTCGCCTCCCTGGACTCCGGTCGCAGGGGCGACCACGACCAGGTGGACGCGGGCTCCGCCGGGGAGTTGACCGGCTCCACCCGGCCGTGGCGCTTCGGCGACGAGCAGCCCATCGACGTGGTCCGCACGGTCGTCAACGGCGTACGGCGCGGCGGAGCGGCGGGGACGGTGACCCTGTCGGTCGACGACTTCGAGGTGGCCGAGACCGAGCGGCGCACCGCGGCCGCGGTGTGCCTGCTGGTCGACCTGTCCTACTCGATGGCGCTGCGCGGCACCTGGGCGGCGGCCAAGCAGACCGCGATGGCCCTGCAGGCGCTGGTCACCTCGAAGTTCCCCCAGGACTCGGTGCAGATCATCGGCTTCTCCAACTACGCCCGGGTCCTGCAGCCCGACGAGCTGGCCGGGCTCGAATGGGACATGGTCCAGGGCACCAACCTGCACCACGCGCTGCTGATCGCGGGCCGCCACCTGGACCGCCATCCGGACTTCGAGCCGGTCGTGCTCGTGGTCACCGACGGTGAGCCGACCGCCCACCTGCGGCGCAACGGCTCGGCCGCCTTCGAGTGGCCGCCGACGCGCGAGACGCTCGACCTGACGCTGGCCGAGGTGGACAAGATGACCCGGCGCAGGGCGACGCTCAACGTCTTCATGCTCGCCGACGACGAGCGGCTGAGGGACTTCGTGAACGAGGTGGCCAGGCGCAACGGCGGCCGGGTCTTCTCCTCGAACGCCGACCGGCTCGGCGAGTACGTCGTCAGCGACTTCCTGCGGACCCGCAGAAAGCGCTGAGCCCTTCCTCGAAGGGCCCGTCAGGCGTCGGCGTAGGCGAGGTAGTGGTTGAGCGCGAGGTCGAAACCGTCGCGGTAGTGGCGGTACGACCGGTAGCAGGGCCGCCAGGCCGTACTGTTGCCGACTCCGGCGCGGGCGTCCTCGACCGCGGCGGGAACCCGTTCGGGGCTGGGCAGCAGGCCTCCGCCCAGATAGCGGGGGTCGGCCAGGACGGTGCAGCGCTCACGGTCGCCGGACACGTAGCGGCCCCGGCACCAGCCGCTCTCCTCGTCCCACACCAGGGCGTCGCCGCCGGTCAGCAGGATCGTGGCGGCCCTCGGGTCGCAGGGTCCCGCCCACCAGCCGGTGGCCTGGACGCCCAGCGCCTCGACGACGCGGCTCACGTAGGAGGACGGCTGACCGCGCCACTCCTCGGTGTACGGCTCCACATGTCTCACACCCACAGGGGGCACTCCCTTGTGCCGTCGTGCATGATCTGATTGACTGCTCGCCCGGCACGGCCGTGATCTCGTTGCCGACGGCCCCAGCGCCCAAGAGCGAACCCACCGGTGATCCTACTCACTTCAATGGGATGCTTAGCGCGTTAATAAGAAGATCTACCATCGCACATCACCATAAATGCGGATTATCCAAATTGTGATGTTCTGTCCACAAACTTCTCCTGCGGGCCTCCACGCTCCCGGACACTCACGATCCAGCGGAGCCGCAGGCCCGGCCTCCCAGGGCGTGCCTTCCTTGACCGAGATCACCGAGGGCTAATGTCTGGTTCATGACCCAACTGCTGCTCTGGCTGCACATCGGCTTCGCGATCTTCACGCTCGGACCGCTCACCGCGGTGACGATGTCCACACCGAAGTTCATCCGCTCCAGGGACCTCAACGTCCTGCGCTACCTGCACAGGACCACCCGGATCTACGCCATCGGCGCCATCGGCGTCTTCATCGCCGGCCTGCTGCTCGGCCGCGAGTACCTCGGCAGGCCGTACCTGTCGATCTCCATGACGCTGTTCATCGTCGCCGCGGTCCTCCTGGTCATCGTGGACCGCGACCAGGCCGCCGCCATCAAACTGCTCAGCGCCGAGCCCTCGACCGACGACGCGAAGGCCCAGCGCGGCCGGATCGCCGCCTTCTCCGGGGTGATCGCCCTGATCTGGCTGGTCATCCTGGTGCTGATGGTCTGGGGCAGCCCCGCCTGAGGGCAGACCGAAGACCTCTGACGACGGCGGAGACGGCCGCCCCGGAAGACGGCGGGCACGAGATCACCTCCGCCCGGCCGTCAGCCAGGAAAGGATCTTTTCGGGAGCACCACGAAAAGCGCCTTTTCCGGCAGGGAGTTTCCGATTCACTGCCATTCCCCTTTTCCCGTGCCGGGGCGGTTCACCGGAACGCACGGGAGCAGGCGACAGAGCACACGAAGCCGGGCGGAAGGGGCACGCCCGGCCCGGCCTCAACCCAGCCGCTCAGCCTCAGAGCCCAGCGCCCGGCCTCAGCCCAGCGCCCGGCTGAGGTCGGCGAGCAGGTCGTCGACCGACTCGATGCCGACGGACAGGCGGACCAGGTCCGCCGGCACCTCAAGCGGCGACCCGGCCGCCGAGGCGTGTGTCATCCGCCCCGGGTGCTCGATCAGCGACTCGACACCGCCCAGTGACTCACCGAGCGTGAAGAGCTTGGTCCGGTTGCAGATCTCGACCGCCTCCGCCTCGCCCCCCGCGACCCGGAACGAGACCATGCCCCCGAACCGCCGCATCTGCTTGGCCGCGGTCTCGTGCCCCGGGTGGTCCGGCAGACCGGGATAGAGCACCGAGGAGACCCTCGGGTGGGCGAGCAGCAGATCGGCGACCCGCTCGGCGTTGTCGCAGTGCCGTTCCATCCGCACCGCGAGCGTCTTGAGCCCGCGCAGCGTCAGCCACGCGTCGAACGGCCCGGCGACCGCGCCCATGGCGTTCTGGTGGAAGGCGAGCCTTTCGCCCAGTTCGGCGTCTGCCGTGACGAGCGCGCCACCGACCACGTCGGAGTGCCCGCCGACGTACTTCGTGGTCGAGTGGACGACGACGTCCGCGCCGAGCGCCAGCGGCTGCTGCAGGTACGGCGAGGCGAAGGTGTTGTCCACCACGAGCAGCGCGCCGTTGTCGTGGGCCAGTTCGGCCAGCGCCGCGATGTCGGCGATGCCGAGCAGCGGGTTCGTCGGCGTCTCGACCCAGACGATCCTGGTCTTCGGCGTCATGGCGCCGGCGACCGCGTCGAGGTCGCCCAGCGCCACCGGGTCGTAGTGCAGGCCCCACGGCCGGTTCACCTTGGAGAACAGCCGGTAGGTGCCGCCGTAGGCGTCGTTCGGGATGAGAACGTGGTCACTCGGCCTGCACACCGTGCGCAGCAGCGTGTCCTCGGCCGCCAGACCGGACGCGAAGGCAAGACCTCGCGCGCCGCCCTCGACCGCGGCGACGGCCTCCTCAAGGGCGGTCCTGGTCGGGTTGGCCGAACGGCTGTACTCGTATCCGGCGCGCAGACCGCCGACGCCGTCCTGCTTGTACGTGGACACCGCGTAGATCGGCGGAACGACGGCCCCCGTATACGGGTCCGGCTCCTGACCTGCGTGGATGGCCAGAGTTTCGAATCCTTCAGTCATAGGGCAACGCTACTCGCACCCGGGCGGGCACATGTCGCGTCCACCCGGCCAGGCGTGCCGGACCGTCCCCCGACGACCGGCCCGCCTGGCCGTACCCCCAGGTAGAGCCACCACGGGCGCACCATCAGGCCCGCCGGCCCCCCGCCGGCGGATTCGCCGTCAGGCGGCCCGGTGCCCGCTGCCGGCCGTGTGACGCCCCGGCAGCCACACGACCTCACCCCCCGCCTCGACCGGCGGCACCTC
The DNA here is from genome assembly GCF_042893955.1 of Streptosporangium sp. NPDC001559. NCBI lineage: Bacteria > Bacillati > Actinomycetota > Actinomycetes > Streptosporangiales > Streptosporangiaceae > Streptosporangium > Streptosporangium sp. NPDC001559. The sequence continues at coordinate 285,238 of NZ_JBIAVG010000003.1, read as the reverse complement.
GATGTGACGGCCGCTGGCGCCCTCGCCGCCCTGGCCGTTGATCCGCGAGAGCACGACCGGGTCCGCGAGCGCCAGAGCCAGCGCGACCACGAACCCAACGATCAGTACCAGGACTCCGATGACGGTCATCTCCGTCCCCCCTTCGACTCCTCAAGCATCGGCCGCGGACCCCGGCGGGCGCCTCCGCTGAAGGACCGGTTCCCCGTGACGCCGCTCCACCGAATGGCTGATGTCCGATTTGGCCAAGAGTCTTAGGCTCAGTGGCCGTGGGGGAGACACATCGCATCGTCTACTGGATCCAACGGCTCAGCGAGATCGCTCTGATCGGCTGGCTCACCCTGCTGTTGCTGCTCGACGTGATGGTCGTGCTCACCCGGCCCGACAACCCCGTGGTCTGGCTCGGCCCGGTCTGCGGCGCCATCGGCGTCCTGGCGGTGCTGCTGCGCCGTACTCACAGGATCAGCGGATACGCCACCCTGCTCGTCGCGTCGTTCGTCACCACCCTGATCATCGGCTCCAGCCACGTCAGCGGACTGCCCTCCTTCGCCGAGACCGGGTCACTGCTGATCCTCACCATCGCGGGCCTGCGCTGGATCGAACCCATCAGCAGGGCCGCGATGTTCTCCATCGCGTCCGTCGTCGTACTGGAGAGCGCCGCCGGACGGCTGCGCGAGGACACCCCGTCCCTGGCGGTCGGCTTCCTCGTCTTCGTCGGCTGGTCGATCGCCGCCGGGGTGGGCGCCTACCTGCGCTTCCAGCTCGAACGCCGCAAGGAGGCCGTCAACTCGGTACGGCGCGCCGAACGCCTCGAACTCGCCAGGGAACTGCACGACCTGGTCGCCCACCACATCACCGGAATCGTCGTCCAGGCCCAGGCCGCCAAGATCGTGGCCGAGCAAAAGCCCGAGGCCGTCGTCCCCGCGCTCGACGCGATAGCCGGGGCCGGCGCCGACGCGCTGACCTCCATGCGCCGTCTGGTCAGCGTGCTGCGCGCCCAGGACGGGGCCGCCCGCTCCCCCGGCAGCACGCTCATGGACATGCGCACCCTGGTCGAACGGTTCTCCGCGGGCGGCCCCCAGGTCGCCTTCGACATCGGCCAGGGCATCAACGACCAGACCATGGCCCCCGAGGTGCTGACCACCCTCCACCGGGTCCTGCAGGAAGCCCTGACCAACGTGCGCAGACACGCCCCGGGCACCGGCTGGGTCGAGGCCGACCTACGGCTCGGCGGCCCTCCCGACGGGCCCCCCGCCGGATCTCCCCCCGGGCCTCCCAGGAGGGAGCAGCACCAGGGATCACACTGGGTGTGGCTGCGCGTACGCAACTACGGCTCGGCGACCGACGCCAGGATCTCCCGCCTCGGCGGCGGATTCGGCCTGGTCGGCATGTCCGAACGAGTGGAGGCCCTGGGCGGCCGCCTGACCGCGGGCCACACCTACACGGGGGCCTGGGAAGTGGTGGCGGGCTTCCCTGTGTTCCTTGGCGGTGCCTAGGGCCGTGTTTCTCCGTGCCTCCTTCGGCTGACCTCGATCGCCTGTGATGGCGAGGGGCCGTCCATGACCGCTGGCCCGACAGTGGCCCGGACCGGCCGGGGGCCTCACCCCACCGGCCCGTGGATCGCCCCTCGGCGCCGGCAGCGGGGTGGGCGCCCCTCCGCCTCGGTCCGCGACGTCACGCCGCTCAGTTGAAACAGTCCTGCTTGTTGAGCGCGATGCCGTACTGGGTGACCTTGCCGCGCGTGACGCCGAAGGTGTAGTAGGCCTTCTTGTTTCCGGGAACCGTGATCACGTAAAAGTCGTGGACGTCTTTCCTGACGTGCGGATAGGCGGTCTTCACCTGCTTGGCGGTGGAGCCGATCCCGATGCCCTCCGGGGTTCTCATGCCCTTCGCGGCGAAGATGGCGGCCAGTCCCACCTTCGGCGAGATGTAGACGCCGACCGAGTCCTTGGGAGTGGGGAAGTTCTTCAGGTCCCAGCCGGAGCAGCCGCCGTCGCCGGACAGCTTCTTGACGACGCCCCCCGTCTTCTTGGCCTGCGTGACGGTCATACCGAGCTTGACGGCACCATAACCGTAGGGGCCCAGCGTGGGCTTCGTCTGGGCGTCGGCCACGGTGGTGCCGAGGACCAGCAGTGAACCGGCGAGGAGCGACGCCCCGATCATCGTCTTCATCATGATCTGTTCGACTGCGGAACGGTGGTGAAGGTTCTCAACGGAGCCGTTTTTCTCCGACGACCCCGACCCGGGCGAGGCCCCTGGAGGCGGACACCTCCGGCTTCGGCCTCCGACGTCGGGAGAAGGGCTCGGGGCCGCCGCTGACGAGGATGGGCGGAAGACGGCCTTGAACGCGCCTTCGGCCGGCCCGATGACGTCCTTGACGCTCAGGTGATCGACATCGGGAGCTGACGGCTGCCGTCTTTTGTACAGATGACAGCGTCCTTACCTCCGGCTTTCGCGCGTCCGCACTGGGCGAATCGTTCGCGAACGGCCCCTGGCGCAGCTCGCGCGGTGGGCCGCCGACAACCAGGACCACCTCGTCGGCGAGCCCGCCACATCGTGACGGGCCGCTGGTCCGTCGCGGAAGCCTGTCCGGCCTGCGACAACGGTCCGGTGATCGCCCACAGCTCGGGCCGAGGAGCGACAGGGGAAGGCATGGGCCCGCGGCGCCCGAGCCCTCGCGGCACCGAAGGCGCCGCGAGGGGGAAGGGGAGCGCGACTAGTTGTTGACCAGGAATGCCAGCAGGTCCTGACGGGTCACCAGGCCCACGGGTTTGCCGTCGTCCAGGACCACGGCGGCGTCGGCCTTCTCCAGGGCCTCTATCGCGATGGAGACGGGCTCTCCCGCGCCGATCATGGGCAGAGGCTGGGACATGTGCTCGGCCAGCGGGTCGGTCGGCCGTACGCGGCCCCGGTAGAGGGCTTCGAGCAGGTCGCGTTCCACGATCGAGCCCACGACCTCGGCGGCCATGACCGGCGGCTCCTCCTTCATCACCGGCAGCTGCGAGACGCCGTACTCCCGCATGATGGCGATGGCCGTGTCGACCGACTCGTGCGGGTGGGTGTGCACGAACTCGGGCATCCCCGCGCCCTTGCGGACCAGCACGTCCCTGACCAGGCCCTCCTCCGAGGAGGTGGTCAGGAAGCCGTAGTCGGCCATCCACTCGTCGTTGAAGATCTTCGACAGGTAGCCCCGGCCGCCGTCGGGCAGCAGCACGACGACCACGTCCTCGGGGCCGGCCTGCCTGGCGACCCGAAGCGCCGCGACCGTCGCCATCCCACAGGAGCCGCCGACCAGGAGCGCCTCCTCACGGGCCAGACGGCGCGTCATGCCGAAGGAGTCCTTGTCGGAGACCGCGATGACCTCGTCGCAGATCGTGGTGTCGTAGGTGGAGGGCCAGATGTCCTCTCCGACGCCCTCAACGAGGTACGGCCTGCCGGTGCCGCCCGAGTAGACGGACCCCTCGGGGTCGGCCCCGATGATCTTGACCCGGCCGCCGGAGACCTCCTTGAGGTAGCGTCCGGTGCCGCTGATCGTGCCGCCGGTGCCGATGCCCGCGACGAAGTGGGTGATCCGCCCCTCCGTCTGCTCCCAGATCTCCGGCCCGGTCGAGTGGTAGTGGCTCTCGGGGTTGCCGGGATTGGAGTACTGGTCGGGCTTCCAGGCGTTCGGCGTCTCCCTGGCCAGCCGGTCGGAGACCGAGTAGTAGGAGTCCGGGTGGTCCGGGGAGACCGCCGTCGGGCAGACCACGACCTCGGCCCCGTAGGCGCGCAGTACCGCGATCTTGTCCTGGGCGACCTTGTCCGGCACGACGAACAGGCAGCGGTAGCCGCGCTGCTGCGCCACCATGGCCAGGCCGATGCCGGTGTTGCCCGAGGTGGGTTCGACGATCGTGCCGCCGGGCACCAGCGCGCCCGACCGCTCCGCCGCGTCGATCATGCGCACCGCGATCCGGTCCTTCACCGAGCCGCCGGGGTTGAAATACTCCACCTTGGCGAGCACCTGGGCGGACACCCCGGCGGTCACCTTCCGCAGCCGGACAAGCGGCGTGTTTCCCATCAGTTCCACAAGCGAGTCATACACACGCATCGCGACGATCACCTCGAAATACAGAGCCAGGTCGGCTTGTTGTGCTGAACGCCGTGCCCCCAAGGGGGTTGGTGGGACTCTCGGCTAGGTTCAAGGCAACGCTACCCGTCGTGGGGTACCGAAGGGGCAACGCCAGGTGATCTGGACACCGGGGGCGGCTCGGGCCGCCCGTCGTATCGCCGCCGCCGCGGCCGTCGGCGGAGGAGGACTCACCGCGCTCGGCGCGGTCACGTACGGTCTGCTGATGGGTGAGGCCCTGCTGGCCCGGCGCATCGTCGGCCGCCCGCACGGCATGGAGGGGCCGCCCTCCGACGGGGTTTACGGCGACTTCACCGGTGAGCCGGTCCGGATGGTCATGCTGGGCGATTCGACCTCGGTCGGCCTGGGCACCTCCGAGGCGGCGCAGACCCCGGGCGTGTTGATCGCCACGGGGCTGGCCTCGGTCGCCGAGCGTCCGGTGCGGCTGACCGTGGCCGGCAGGTCCGGCGCGGTCTCCGCCGATCTGGACGACCAGACCGATCTGGCGCTCGAAGCCTCCCCCGAGATCGCGGTGATCTTCGTCGGCGCGAACGACGTCACCACCCAGACCAAGCCCACCCACGCCGTACGGCACCTGCAGAAGGCGGTGTGGCGGCTGCGTGAGGCGGGGGCGGAGGTGGTCGTCGGCACCTGTCCCGATCTGGGGACGGTCAGGCCGATCGCGCAGCCGCTGCGCTGGGTGACCCGGCGCTGGAGTCGTCAGCTCGCCGCGGCGCAGACCGTGGCCGTGGTCGAGGCGGGTGGCCGTACGGTCGCCTTCGCCGACCTGCTTGGCGGTGAGTTCTCCGCAAATCCGGACGAGATGTTCGGACCCGATCGTTTCCACCCATCTGTCCAAGGCTATCTACAGGTTGCTTACGCGGTGCTACCTTCTGTGTGCACCGCGCTTGGACTGTGGCCGGAGCCGCGCTCCGAACGCGGTGAGTCGATCTACCTCGTGGCGGCCAAGGCCGCGGAGGAACCCGGTGCCGAAGTCTCCGCGACTCGCGTCGCCGGCCGAGCAACCGGACCCCACGGACGGTGGGCGACACTGCTCCGTCGGAGACACGGGGTGCTGCCCAACGACGCCTGACCACGGTTACCCTCCGCGGTGAGGCCGTGACGTCTCGCCTTTTTGGAGTGCAATGCCCGCGATCCGGCCCCACGTGAAGAAGGCTGCGGTCCTCGCCGGAGTGCTCGCCCTGACCGGCTGTTCCGGCAGTGAGGCGGCCGTTCCCGCCCATCCGACCTGGCACAACGGCGAGGTGAACGCGGTGAGCCGTACCACCTCGGCCGCGGGTGTCGCCATGACGACCTCCATGAGAGCGGACGGCACGCTGGAGACGATCGCCCTCGATCTGGCCACGGGCAGGAAGCTGTGGACCCACCCCGCGACCATGGCCGGTCGGCTGCCGGGCATGGGCGTCCCCGCCCCGGCGATCGTCCAGTCCTCCGGCGGACGGCTCGTCGCGGTCACGGTCGACCCTGTCCGCCAGGGCCGTTGGAACGCCGTCCTCGTCGGCCGTGACGCGCGCACCGGCAACCGGCTGTGGACACGCCCGCTGCACTCGACCTTCGGGCCGCAGCGCTGTGGGGCGTTCGTGTGCGTCTCCGAGGACACCGCCCTGTCCAAGGCCCGGATGTCCGTCCTGGCCCCGGAGACCGGCAAACCGATGTGGCAGCTGCCCGGCATCGCCGAGGTCGAGTGGTCCGGCGCCTCCCACGCCGTGCTCCTGCGCATGGCCCGTCACCCCGTCCTTGAGGCCTACGACCTGGCCTCGGGCAGGCGGCCGTGGCGGCTGCCCGTCGAGGAGGCGCTCGGCCCCGGGGTCGACCTGTCCGGCGGGTGGGCCTTCGGCTCGACGGCCGACGACCTCGTCGGCTACGTCGCCCCCTACACCGGCCCCTCGAAGAAACGGGTCTCCGCCTTCGGCCTGTTCTCCGTCAAGCTCACCGACGGCACGGTCAACTGGCTGCGGCCCTCCGTGGTGCGGGTCTACCCCAGCGGCAGCCCCGGCCTGGCCCCCGTCGTGCGCCCCGTCGACCCACGGGGCCAGTACGGCGGGTTCGCCAGGCTCGACGCGAGCAACGGGCGGGTCCTCGGTCAGATCTCCGCGGCCCAGATCCCCGGTTCCGGCTGGTGGCTGGCCTTCCCCGACCGGATGGACACCCTCGGCTTCCTCAAGCACGACCAGCAGGGCAACGTCTTCGACCTGGCCACGGGCCGCGGCACCGAGATCAGGGACCAACGTGGCTGGTCCTTCTGCGTCACCGACCCCAGGCCGCTCCCCCTCAAACACCAGGCGGCGGGTTTCTACCCGGTGGCCTCCCTGTGCGAGTTCGACCTGGCCAGCGGCAAGAGGACGAACGGCTCCGAGGCTCCGCCCGCGTGGTTCACCGGCAGCCAGGGGGGCTGGCGGATATGGCGCGACGAGTTGGGCGGGCTGCACGGCGTCAAGGACGGCACCCCGACCGCCCCCGGCATGTACGGCTGACGCCCCCGTACAAAGTTCTGTTCCGGGCCGCCCCACTCGCGACCTTCGCCCTACCGGGGAGTAGCCTCCGCTCAGGAGTGCCCGACAACCCAGGAGAGCCCATGCCCGAGGCAGTCATCGTCGCGACCGCGCGCTCGCCCATCGGACGCGCCTTCAAGGGATCGCTCAAGGACATCCGCCCTGACGACCTGACCGTCCAGATCGTCAGGGCCGCCCTGGCCAAGGTGCCCCAGCTCGACCCCACGACCATCGACGACCTGATGCTGGGCTGCGGCCTGCCCGGCGGTGAGCAGGGGTTCAACATGGGCCGGGTGGTCGCCACGCTGCTCGGACTCGACGGCGTGCCCGGCACGACCGTCACCCGCTACTGCTCGTCGTCCCTGCAGACCACGAGGATGGCCCTGCACGCGATCAAGGCGGGCGAGGGCGACGTCTTCGTCTCGGCGGGCGTCGAGTGCGTCTCCCGGTTCGTCAAGGGCAACTCCGACTCGCTGCCCGAGACAGAGAACGAGCTGTTCGCCGAGGCGCGCAGCCGTACGGCGCGGGCCGCCGAAGGCGGTGGCGAGGTCTGGCACGACCCGCGTGAGGACGGCGAGCTGCCCGACGCCTACATCGCCATGGGCCAGACGGCGGAGAACGTCGCCGCGCTCAGGGGCGTCTCGCGCCGGGAACAGGACGAGTTCGGCGTCCGGTCACAGAACCTCGCCGAGCGGGCCATCGCCAACGGCTTCTGGGAGAGCGACATCACCCCGGTGACCCTGCCGGACGGCACCGTGGTGACCAGGGACGACGGCCCCCGCCAGGGAACGACCTACGAGGCGGTCTCCCAGCTCAAGCCGGTCTTCCGGCCCGACGGGACCGTCACGGCGGGAAACTGCTGCCCGCTGAACGACGGCGCGGCCGCGGTGATCGTGATGAGCGACGTCAGGGCCGCGGAACTGGGCATCACCCCGCTGGCCAGGATCGTCTCGACCGGCGTGACCGGCCTGTCCCCCGAGATCATGGGACTCGGGCCGGTCGAGGCCTCCCGGCAGGCCCTGTCCAGGGCGGGCATGGCCATCGGCGACGTGGACCTCGTCGAGATCAACGAGGCCTTCGCGGCCCAGGTCATCCCGTCCTACCGCGACCTCGGCGTCGACCTCGACCGGCTCAACGTCAACGGCGGCGCCATCGCGGTCGGACACCCCTTCGGCATGACCGGCGCCCGCATCACCTCGACCCTGGTCAACGGTCTCCGCTTCCACGACAGGACGATCGGCCTGGAGACCATGTGCGTCGGCGGCGGCCAGGGCATGGCCATGATCCTGGAACGCCTCAGCTGAGCCGGGAAACGCCGCGCCGTACCCCTCCGGCACGAGGGTACGGCGCGGCGGCGTCTCAGCCGTGGATGTCGGGGCCCGCGCGGGTGATGGTGACGCGCAACAGGACCCGCCGATCCCGCTCCATGGCGGCCCGGTAGTCGTCCCAGTCGGGGTGCTCGCCGGAGATGTCCCGGTAGTAGCCGACCAGCGGTTCCATCGCCTCAGGCAGCGAGAGGACCTCCGTCTCCCCCTCGATCTGGATCCAGTCACCGTAGAAGGCGTCGTTCATCACGCAGAGCGTGGCCCGGGGGTCCCTGCGAAGGTTGCGAACCTTGGCGGCGGTCTCCCTGCTGCTGACGATCGCGCGCCCCTCGGCGTCCAGCCCGACCGTCACCGGGGAGAGCTGCGGACGTCCGTCGGCGTGCTTGGTCAGCAGAACCGCACGGTGATTGACGCGGATGAAGTCACGTGCCTTGTCGAGATCCATGATCCCCATCATGGACCGGGCACACAGAAGCCCGCACCCCCCGATGGGAGGCGCGGGCTCGCGGAAGACGGATAACTTACATACGGCGGCTGTGGCGGCGACGCTCGTGCTCACGCACGATGGCGGCGGCATAGCCGTGGGACAGCCCGTGCTCCTGGGCGAGCCAGTTGGCCCGCTCCTCGCAGCGCAGGAAGGACGGGCCGTTGTCGATGGCTTGGAACCACTCTGGGAGTGCGCGGCCGGTGATATCCGTGACTCTAGCGATCAGCTTGCTCTGCGTCTCCAGTGAGTGGCTCAACGACATGGGCACCTCCACGGATAGGCTCCTTTGCTTGACAGTGCCTCACGTGTCCCCAGATAGCAAGCCCTCCGGACCTGCCCATCCATCATTCTTCGTCGCCTTGTCGTCTCTTTGCGTAGCCTCCGGCAGTGCGGGCTGTGGCCCTTTGCTCCGCCTTCGGCGTCGCGGGTTGTGTCCCTTTGCTCCGCCTTCGGCGTCGCGGGCTTGGGCGCCTTCGAGTCGGCGCTTTCCCTCGTCGCTGTGTCTCCTTGCTCCGCCTACGGCGTCGCGGGCTTGGGCGCTTTCGAGTCGGCGCTTTCCCTCGTCACTCCGTCGCTGCGCTCCTGCGTTCCTCAGTCCAAGCACCGACGCGCCCAAGCCGAAAACCCCTCACGCACGGCACCGTAAAGCGCAGACCAAGCCCCTCACGCTTGGCGCCTGAGGCACCGGCGAACCTCTTACGCACGGCGTCGGGGGTAACCGGGGGCGGACAGCGAACACCCCGCGTCACCGGGGGTGGCGCGGGGTGTTCGGGGTGGTCGGGCAGCTAGTCATTACTGGTGAAGTAGCTGACGAAACGGAGGATCTCCAGGTAGATCCAGACCAGGGTGACCGTCAGGCCGAAGGCCATCAGCCAGGAGTACTTCGCGGGGGCTCCGGCGCGGATGCCCTGCTCGACCGAGTCGAAGTCGAGGAGCAGGAAGAAGCAGCCGACCAGAATCGCCGCGATGCTGAAGACGTAGGACAGCGGGCCGCCGGAGCGGATGCCGACGCCGTCCTCGATGAAGAAGGTCGCCAGCCAGTTGACGAGCATGAGGCCCATCAGGCTGAGCCCGGCCGCCACGACGAACTTGGTGAACTTCGGCGTCACCCGGACGATGCGCAACGTGTAGACCGCCAGCATGGCGCCGAAGGCCAGTGCCGTACCGACGACCGCCTGGAAGACGACCCCGTTGTACAGGTCGTTGTAGGCGTGGCTGATCACACCGATGGCGACGCCGTAGGAGACCGCGTAGCCGAGGATCAGCACCGGGTTGGTGCTCTGCCTGAACGAGACGATCAACGCGAGCACCAGACCGACGAGCACGCCGGCGATCAGTGCGGGTCTTCCGAGGTTGAGCGCCCAGGCGAGCGCGGCGGAGACGACCAGCGTGCCCAAGGTGATGAAGCCGCGCACGACCACGTCGTCGATGGTCATCCTCCGCTGCGCGGGCGGCGCGTAGGAGGGCGCGTCGTACATTCCCCTGAGCTGCTCGGGGGTCGGGGTGCCCCAGGCCTGCTGGCTCCCGGGCGCCTGCCTGCTGAACACGGGATTCTTGCTTTCCATCGCTAGCCTCCACGCTGCGACCTACGCGATCGGCGTATAGATCGGTTGTCACACGGCCGTATCGTGTTGTTGTCCGTTTTAGGGTCAGGTGACCGTACGGCTACCGCCGAGGATTCCAACGAACGGCCGCAGCGCCGGGTTCCCGGCCCTATGGAGGCATCATGGCCCGCCCGCCGGGTCCACGCCAGGCCCCTCCCCCGCCAGGAGGACCGGGAAGGGGCCGGCGGGTCGCCGGTGGGTCAATGGAAACGGCCGGAGTGGGAGCGGGAAACGCTTCCCGGAATCAGCCGGTCCGCTCCCGGAAACCGGCCGCCCGTGGATTTGTCGCGCTGTTTTCCCTACCCGGCGTCTCCGGTAAGGAAAACGACACGGTCACAGCGGGGAAAACAACCGTGCACCGTCGAAAGCGTGTTCCGCTCCATCAACCGAAGCGCTCGACAAGTCGCCGATAAGTGTCGAACGCGGGTTTAGGCCGGTAGTCATCACCGAGAAGGCCGAACCTGTGGAACAGGCCGGGTTTCGCACTGTCGGCATCCCGTAGGGCGAAATGGGTGTAGCCACCGATGTTGAGCCGAGTGCGGTGGTCCACGACCGCCGTGACGATCGTCTCCAGGACCTCGGCCTGTCGCTGCGGGCTCCGGTCCGGCCCGGTCGGCCAGCCGTTCTCGGTGATCCACAGGGGGACCGACTCGTCGATGCCCGCCGGGGTGAGGCACCGGTCGCGGTGGTGGCCGAGCAGTCCTGTGACGGCCTCCCCCAGCCCGGCCGCCGGGGCGGGCTGGAAGACGTCGGGGAAGAGGTCGAGGCCGACGTAGTCGACGGCCTCGACGAAGCACCGTCCGCCGTCGGCGGTGAGCGCGGCGACGAAGCCCTCGGCGGGGCCGAACAGGGGCGTGGTGTTGAACCCGACCCTGAGGTGGTCCAGGCCCAGCAGGCGCGCCTCCTCCTTGGCCGCGACGACGCCCTCGACGAGGGCTTCGAGCACCCGGGGATGGCCTCCGTCGTACAGCGGCAGGTTCGGCTCCTCCGTCACCTGGAGGGTCGCGACACGCGTCCCGTGACGGCGGACGAGGTCGCGGACGAAGGCGACGTAGCCCGCGACGTCGCCGCTGTGGGAGCGGTACTGCGCGACCAGGTCGAGCGCGCGCCCGTCGGTGGCGTACCGTTCGACGCCCTCGGGGGCCTGCGGGTAGACGTCTCCGGGATCGGCGAAGCTGACATAGCCGCGGACCAGGAAGGGCCCGCCGTCAGGGCGCAGGTGGGTGAGCGCCTCGGTGATCCGTCGCGGGTCGTCCGGCGGCCCCTGGAGCACGCCGCCGTTCTCGTCGCCGACCGCTCCGCCGGGGTAGATCCCGAAGAGAGGGCCGTCCGATGTCATGTGAGGTCCTTTCGGTCGTCGGGCCAGGTCAGGCTTCCTGTGCGGATCTCCTCCGCGGTGCCGGTGACCCGGTCGAGTTCGCCACGGGTCATGTGCAGGGCGTATTCGGCCTCGCTGGCGAACAGGCGGGGCGCCTGTCCCGAGGCCGACGCGTCGTCGAGGGCCCGCCGGTCCTCGGCCATGGCGGCGCGCAGCCGTTCGGCCCGCTCCAGCAGCGCCGCCCGCGCGCGCTCGGAGCCGAGGGCGCCGAGGTGGGCGACGGCGGTGGGGAGGAGGGGATATTCGCGCCGGGGGCGCGGATCTGCCCGTCGAGCCGACGCGCGAAGGCGTCCTTGCCGCGTTCCCGCACGTAGGGGTGCATGGGCCTTTCGAGCAGCGGCTTGAGCACTCCCAGGGCCAGAGGGTTGTCCACACTTCCAGCTATAGTCGCCTCCTGATATCAGGAACCGACTATATGAGGTGCCGTACGGCACCGCAACGGCGCCCCGAAAACGCCCTGAACAGATCACGACATCCGGCCGATCTGGAAGACCGGGATTTCCGCGCCATAATTTGGCCGACAGGACCACATACGATCGGCACACAAACGACGGGCCAACACGAAACGCCCTGACCCGGGGTTTTCCCACACAACAGAGCGGCCCGTGACCGATTTTTCCTGGTCACGGGCCGAACTTCGCGGATCACTACGAGTGCCCCCGGAGGGACTCGAACCCTCACTCGAACCCTTTTAAGGGGTTTGCCTCTGCCATTGGGCTACGGGGACGCCGTAATCATACGTAACTGACCACTCATCAGAGGAGCACAACTTTGTATCAGGCGTCACACAAACCATGCCACAGCGTTCCGATCTCCGAGACCGCCCCCGGTCCCGGCCGTACGGCGTGAACGCACGAGCCCCCTCCCGGAACGGACCGGGAAGGGGCTCGCGACGGACGGTGGCCACCTTCAGTGACCGCCAGGTGGCCGTCAGGTCCTGGCCGCGCTGCGGAACTCCTCACGGGGCGCCTCGATCTCACCGAGCGAGACGGTCTCCCGCTTGAAGAACAGCGCGAGGGTCCAGTCCATCGTCACGCGGACCTTGCGGTTGACGGTCGGCACCCGCGACAGGTGGTACGTGCGGTGCATGAACCAGGCGAGCAATCCACGGAGCTTGATCCCGTAGACGTTGGCGACGCCCTTGTGCAGGCCGAGCCCGGCGACCGAGCCGACGTACTTGTGGCGGTAGTCGACCAGCGGCTGGCCGTGCAGATGCCGGGTGATGTTGTCGGCCAGCACCTTGGCCTGCCGTACGGCGTGCTGGGCGTTGGGCGCGCAGTACTGACCGGGGCTGGTCACGTCGGGCACACCGGCCACGTCGCCCGCCGAGAAGGCGTCCTCGACGCCGGCCACGGTCAGCCGGGTGGTGGTCTTGATCCGGCCGCGCTCGTCCAGGGGCAGGTCCCCGGCGTTGACGACGGGGCTGGGCTTGACCCCCGCGGTCCAGACGATGGTGGCCGCCTCGAACTCCTCTCCGTCGGAGAGCTTCACCAGGCCGCCCTCGCAGGAGTCGAGGCGGGTGTTCATCTTGACCTCGATGCCGCGCTCACGCAGCTGCTCGGCGGTCCACTTGCCCATCTCGGGGCCGACCTCGGGCAGGATGCGGTCCGTGGCCTCGACGAGGACCCAGCGCATGTCCTTGCGGGAGACGTTGCGGTAGTAACGGACGGCGTCGACGGCCATGTCCTCAAGCTCGGCCAGCGCCTCGACGCCCGCGAAGCCGCCGCCGACCACGACGAAGGTCAGCGCCCTGCGGCGCAGCGCCTCATCCTCGTCGGTCTCGGCGCGGTCGAGGAGTTCGAGCACCCGGTTGCGCAGCGCGATGGCCTCACCGACCGTCTTGAAGCCGATCGCGGCGTCGGCCAGGCCCGGAATGGGCAGTGTGCGCGAAACCGATCCCGCCGCCATGACGAGGATGTCGTAGCCGATGTCGTGCGGGGTGCCGACGTTCGGCTCGAAGGCCACGGTCTTGGCCGCGTGGTTGACCTTGGTGACCTTGCCGTTGAGGATCGTCGCCTTCGACAGCACCCGCCGAAGCGGGACGACGACGTGCCGGGGCGAGAGGTTTCCCGCCGCCGCCTCGGGAAGGAACGGCTGGTAGGTCATGTGGGATTCGGGGGTGAGAACGGTGATCCGGACGCTACCGTCGCGCAGTTCCTTACGAAGGGTGTGCTGCAGACGCAGCACGGTGTAGAGCCCGACGTAACCTCCGCCGACGACCACGATGTGCTTGGCGGTACGGTTCACTTCGACGCCATCCTTAGGTCGATGCCTTGTGAAAGCTTTCACAAGCATACGTCTCCCCCGAAAACCAGACCAGGCACCCCCCGTGTAACTTTCGCCATAGTTTCCAGAACGGCGAGAAAATCCGGACATTTCAGAGCGAAGTTTTGACGATCTTCTCTTTGTGATCGAGTTCACAAGCTCCGCAGCGCGTTTGCCCTGTTCAGAAGGGTGTCAAGCATCTCGGCCGTCACCCGGCCGGTGAACGTGTTCTGCTGGCTCGGGTGGTAGCACCCGAGAAGACGGGCCGTTTTCCCGCCACGGGAGATCTCGACCTCGGCGCCGTGCCCGAAGGGCGGCCTGCGGGCAGGCAGGACGTACCCGGCCTCCCGCAGCGCGGGCCAGATCGCCTGCCAGGCGAAGCCCCCGAGCACGACGATCACCCGGACGTCGTCGGCGACCAGTTCGATCTCCCTGGCCAGCCAGGGGAAGCAGGCCGTACGTTCGGCGGGCTCCGGCTTGTTGCCCGGAGGGGCGCAGCGCACCGAGGCCAGCATCCGGGCACCGACGAGCCGCTGCCCGTCCCCGGCGTGCGTGCTGGTCTCCTGTACGGCCAGCCCCGTCCGGTACAGCGAGGCGAACAGCCAGTCCCCGCTGCGGTCACCGGTGAAGATCCTCCCGGTGCGGTTGCCGCCGTGCGCCGCGGGGGCGAGCCCCACGATGAGGACCTCCGGCCTGTCCTCCCCCCACCCGGCGATGGGCCTGCCCCAGTAGGTCTCCTCCGCGAAGGCCCGCCGTTTGACCGTCGCCACCTCCTCCCGCCAGGCGACCAGGCGTGGGCAGGCCCGGCAGACGGACTGCCTGGCGGTCAGTTCACCGAGCGAACGGCTCGCCGCCGCCAGCCGTACGACCTGGGCGGGGTCGTGGGCGACGGGGGTGTCCGGCAGGGCGGGGTCTTCGGGCCAGCCGGACCCTGGAGGAACGAATGTCATGTCCTCGATCGTGCCAGGAGGAAACACGCCCTTAACCTCGGGCACGCGAAAGCGGCGCCCGCCTGAGGCGAGCGCCGCTCTCTCAACTCGTTTCCGACCCCGCGTCAGACGCGGGGCGGGCCGTCACGGAGCCGGGAGGGTTCCCCCGGCACGCGCTCAGGCCTGGCAGACCGCGTTGAAGTTCACCGACTGCGAGCCGGCCCCGTCGATCGCCAGCTTCGCGCTGCCGCCGTGGGTGCCGTTCGTCGCCTTGGTGAAGGTCACGGTCTTGGTGCCGGCCTCGGTGAAGACCAGCGGGCCGGAGGAGACGGTCACGCCGTCAACGGTCCAGCGGTAGTTGAGCGTGGTCGCGCCACTGGCGTAGATCTGGCCGGAGCCGGACAGGGAGGCCGCGGGGCAGGCGCCCGCGGTCTGCGTGGCCGAGACGCTCTCGCCCACGACCCAGACCTTCACCTCGGGGGCGGGGGCCTGACAGGTGACCTTGCCCTCGACGGTGCCGGTGGTCGAACCACGGTAGAGCTCGATCGCCCGCTTGCTCGTCCCGGAGGCCGAGGCGCTCCAGGAGTCGGTCACGGTGCGGGACTGGTAGCCGTGGCCACCGAAGTAGACGTCCTGCCAGGAGCCGGCGACGCCGTCACGGATCCAGCGGTACTTGACGCTGCCACGGCCCTCGGAGACCGAGATCGTGCCGGTGAAGTTACGGGTGACCGGGCAGTTGCCGGTGTAGGAGTCGGGAGCGTTGACGGACGCGGTCACCTTCGGCGACTCGTCCTTGCACCAGACCCTGAAGCCGACGCGGTTGGAGGAGTTCTGAACCGGGTCCACGATCTCCAGAACGGCCCAGCCGCTCAGGCTGTGACGCGGCCTGATCACGTGGAACACCTTGGTCGAGCTGCTGACGCGGACGACGTCACGGTCGACGACGTCACCGTTGACGACCCAGCGGTACCGCACCCAGGTGGGGCTGGAGGCGGTGATGCGGCCGACCAGCGTGGCCTGGCAGTTGCCCTCGTTGACCCACGCGCGGGCGCCGACGCCGACCTGGATGACTTCCTTGCCGCCGCCCTCGTCGCCACCACCACAGGAAACCCGGAAGCTTCCCTTCTTGGAGGTCGCGCCCCTGGGGGCCAAGACCTGCAGGGCCTGCCAGCCCTTGACGTCACCCTTGAACTTCGAGGTCTCCTTGACGGTGACCGACTTGTTGCCCTTGCCCTTCAGAACAAGGGTCTTGACCTTGCTCTTGGAGCCGTCGCCGCGCAGCCAGCGGTAGGCGACGGTGGTCCGGGAGGCGACGGCCTTCACCTTGACGGTCGAGGAGAAGGTCACGTTGACGGGGCAGTCACCCTTGTAGTTCGAGGGAGACGCCTTGGGGGTGCCGACCGAGACCGCGGGCCTCGGCTTGGCGACGGCCGAGACGGCCGTCTGGGTGGATGCGCTCGCAGCGGCCGCGGGCGAGGCCATCAGGGCCGTCGCCATCGTCGCCAGCATGGCCGTGCCGGCGCTCACCGCGGCTAGCCTGCGTGCTAGTCCGGACTTCATGAGGGGTTGCTCCGTTTCGTTAGGAAGCGAATGCGCTCCGGAGACGGTTGCCGCCCCGACACCAGCTGTGCCGGGCCCCACGGCAAAGCCTCGCTAAAGCCCCTTTACCTAATCATGAACGGAACGATCTCTCAATACCCCATCAACAAGTCAAATGTCTAGATCTCATTAAAGTTTAGATGTCAGCCATGCGATTCCATCGAGGATGTCACGTTCGCTGACAACGACTTCGTCGAATCCGTACCGCTGCAGGACGCGGTCGAGAATGAGGGCGCCGGCGCCGATGACGTCCACCCGGCCGGGATGCATGACCCCTATGGCCGCGCGTTCCTCGTGGGTCATCCCCAGCAGTCGACGGGAAATCTCGTGTGCCCGATTTGCCGGAATTCGCGAGTGATGAATTTTATCCGGGTCATATTCCGGCAGGTCAAGCGCTATTCCCGCGACGGTCGTCACCGAGCCCGCGAGACCCACCAGCGTCAGCGCCCGCTCTACCGGAACCTTCTCCGCGACCCGGTCGAGCGCGTCGTCGATGTCGGAGGTGATGGCCTCGACCACCTCGGGGGACGGCGGCGCCGTCGAACCCCGCAGGTGCCGCTCGGTCAGCCTGACACAGCCGATGTCCACCGAGATCGCCTCCTCGGCGTGCGTCGAACCGAGCACGAACTCGGTCGAGCCACCGCCGATGTCGAACACGAGGTAGGGCGGCCTGGTCCCCTCCGGGGTCGGCAGGCCGGTCTCCGGCGAGAGCCGTACCAGGTCACGGGTGGCCCCGGTGAAGGACAGCTCGGCCTCCTCGGCACCGGTGATCACCTCGGGCTCGACGCCGAAGATCTCCCTGACACCGCCGACGAAGTCCTGACGGTTGGCGGCGTCCCTGGTCGCGCTGGTGGCGACGACCCGCACCGCCGAGACGCCGTGCCGTTCGATGAGCCCGGCGTAACCGCGCATCGCGGCGAAAGTGCGTTCGAGCGCCTCCGGGGCCAGCCTGCCGGTCCTGTCGACGCCCTGTCCCAGCCTGACGATCTCCATCTGACGCTCGACGTCGGTCAGGACGCCCCCGTCGATGTCGGCGATGAGCAGGCGGACGGAGTTGGTGCCACAGTCGATCGCGGCGACACGGGTCACATGGTCTCCTCGTTGGTTGTCGTGTCTGAAGACTGGGTTTCCTCGGCGCAGCAGGGGCCGTCCGCCCACCACTCGCCGAGCGCGTCCAGCGCCTCGCGGCCGAACGGGTTGACCCCCGGCGCCGCCAGTTCGTGCCCGACCAGGGCGTGCAGGCACTTGACCCTGACCGGCATGCCCCCGGTGCTCTGCATGTCCCTGGGCAGCGGCTCGATGCCCAGCTCGGCCGCGGCCTTGTCGCGGCGCGCGACGTAGTCGTCGTGCGCGGCCTGGTAGGCCCGGGCCAGTTCGGGATCCTCGGCCAGCCTGGCCTGCATGTCCCGCATCATCCCCGAGGTTTCGAGCCTGCCGATGGCCGAGGCCGCCTTGGGGCAGGTCAGGTAGAACAGCGTCGGGAACGGCGAGCCGTCGGGCAGCCTGGGAGCCGTCTCGACCACGTCCGGCAGTCCGCACGGACAGCGGTGCGCGACCGCCCGCAGACCCCGTGGGGTCCGGCCGAGCTGCCGTTCCACAGCCGCGACGTCGCGGTCGTCAACCATCTGTGACACCCCCTGAAAGACGACATCCAGGGTATCGGGGTCATCCGCCGGTCCCGGCCACCTTCGCGCCGGTTCCCGAGTCCGCCGCCTCGACCGATTCCCAGAGCGTCTGGTACCACGGCGACGTCACGGCCTTCTTCCCCCCGGCCGGGATGCTTCCGCCCTGTCCCTGGCTCTGGCCCTGCCGCTCCCGCATGACGACGTAGCACTTGCGGCCCGGGTCGCAGTAGAAGAGCCGCTCCCTGCCCTGCCGCTTGATGTAGCCGGGGTCGAAGTGCTGGCGGTAGCGGTCCTCCTGCTCCTTGATCTCGGCCAGTTCCTTGGCCCGTTGCTGTTCGAGCTGGGCGATGTAGCGCCGTTGCGCGACGTACTCCCTGATCGGGTAGGCGAGGCTCATGGCGATCGCGCACACCACGATCGCGAGGACCGCGGCCCGTCCCGTCAACTGCGGCCGTCTCGCCACCCGCGCCTCCCCGTCCCCGCTCGCTTCGCCCGCCTCGCCGTACGGCCGGGCCCTGGGTGCCCGCCGTACGGCTTGCGCCCGAGCAAATCGGGCGCAAGCCGTACAGGCGAAACTACCGCTGGAAGCGCGGGAAAGCGGCGCGACCCGCGTAGCGGGCGGCGTCGTCGAGCAGTTCCTCGATGCGCAGCAGCTGGTTGTACTTGGCCACGCGGTCGGAACGGGCCGGGGCGCCGGTCTTGATCTGACCGCAGTTGGTGGCCACGGCGAGGTCGGCGATCGTGGTGTCCTCGGTCTCGCCGGAGCGGTGGCTCATCATGCAGCGGTAGCCGTTGCGGTGCGCCAGGTCGACCGCGTCGAAGGTCTCGGTCAGGGTGCCGATCTGGTTGACCTTGACCAGCAGGGCGTTGGCCGTGCCCTCGGCGATGCCCCGGCCGAGCCGCTCGGGGTTGGTCACGAACAGGTCGTCACCGACGATCTGGACCTTGTCGCCAAGCGCCTCGGTGATGGCCTTCCAGCCCTCCCAGTCCTCCTCGTTCAGCGGGTCCTCGATGGAGACCAGCGGGTAGTTGGCGACCAGGTCCTCGTAGAAGGCCACCAGCTCGGCGGAGGAGAGGCCCTTGCCGTCGATGGTGTAGACGCCGTCGGAGTGGAACTCCGAGGCCGCGACGTCGAGCGCGAGGGCGACGTCCTCACCGGGCACGTAACCCGCCCGCTCGATGGCGACCAGGATCAGGTCGAGCGCGTCACGGTTGGAGGGCAGGTTGGGCGCGAAGCCGCCCTCGTCGCCGAGCCCGGTGGCGTAGCCCTTCTCCTTGAGCACGACCTTGAGCGCCTGGTAGACCTCGGTGCCCATCCGCACGGCCTCACGGAACGACTCGGCCCCGATCGGCGCGATCATGAACTCCTGGATGTCGACGTTGGTGTCGGCGTGCGCGCCACCGTTGAGGATGTTCATCATCGGCACGGGCAGCACGTGCGCGTTCGGGCCACCGAGGTAACGGAACAACGGCAGCTCCGCGCTCTCGGCCGCCGCCTTCGCCACGGCGAGGGAGACGCCGAGGATGGCGTTCGCGCCAAGACGGCTCTTGTTCGGCGTGCCGTCGAGGTCGATCATCACCTGGTCGATGCTGCGCTGCTCGGCGGCGTCGAACCCGAGGATCTCGTCGGCGATCTCGTCGGTCACCCCGAGCACGGCCTTCTCGACGCCCTTGCCGCCGTAGCGGTTGCCGCCGTCACGCAGCTCGACGGCCTCGAACTGACCGGTCGAGGCGCCACTCGGCACCGCTGCACGCCCCTCGCTGCCGTCGTCGAGCAGGATGTCGACCTCAACCGTCGGGTTGCCCCTGGAGTCAAGGATCTCGCGGGCGGTGACACCCTCGATGGAAGCCACGAAGCGCTCCTAAAGTCGCAGGACAGTTTGCCGCAGAAGCCTATCGAGGCCTACCTCCCAGTACGGTGGGCGGCTTCCCCCTTCGAATTCCGGATGTGCTCAAATCAGAACCATGAGCCAAGCCACGGCACTCGACCGGGTCCGTGAACTGCTGGACCCCACCCTGCTCGACCTGGCGGGACGGGACGCCACGGCCGGCGGTTACCTGGACCTGCTCGGCGCGGAGCCCGCCGGATCGCCCGTGCAGTGGCTGATGCGTTCGGGTTTCCTGCCGAGGATCTACGAGCGGGTCTGGCGCCCG
This sequence comes from Streptosporangium sp. NPDC001559, assembly GCF_042893955.1. NCBI lineage: Bacteria > Bacillati > Actinomycetota > Actinomycetes > Streptosporangiales > Streptosporangiaceae > Streptosporangium > Streptosporangium sp. NPDC001559. The sequence continues at coordinate 265,257 of NZ_JBIAVG010000003.1, read as the reverse complement.
GCGGTCCTCGGGGCGATGAAGGGCCCCTTCGGGCCGGGCACCCGCCAGGAACTGGCACTGGTCGGCCGGATGCTCGAACTCGGGCCCGGCGACCGGGTGCTGGACGTCGCCTGCGGGCCGGGCAACGTGACCCGGGCGCTGGCGGACGGCGTCGGCCCCGCGGGCCTGGCCGTCGGCCTGGACGCCTCGGCGTCGATGCTCGCCCGCGCGGTGCGCGACACCCGGGCGCGTGATCTCGGCAACATCGGCTACGTCCGGGGTGACGCCGCCGACCTGCCGTTCCTGCCCGGCAGCTTCGACGCGGTCTCCTGCCTGGCGGCGCTCTACCTTTTCGAACACCCCTTCCAGGCTCTCGCCGGGATGGCCAGGGTCCTCAGGCCGGGCGGCAGGATCGCCGTCATGACGACCAGGCGGGTGCCGTACGGCGGGCCGCTCAACGCCCTCGTCGGCGTGGCCTCGGGGGTGCGCCTGTTCGGGGACGAGGAGGTGGTCGAGGCCCTGGCCCGGCTCGGCTTCTCCGGCCTGCGCCACCGCGCCTACGGCCTCGTCCAGTTCGTCAACGGCCGCCTCGTCTGACCCGGTTCAGGCCTCCCCGGTCTCCCCCGCCTCCCAGGCCCGGACCCGGTCGCGGTAGCGGCGGGCGGTGGCGCGCAGTTCGGCCTCGGGGTCGAGACCGGCCTCCTGCGCCCGCCGCACGAGGGCGAACAGGCGCGCCCCCAGGTCGTCTCCGGCGGCCTCGGGGTCGACGAGCAGGCCGTCCGGTGCGCCGACCCGCCCGGCGCGCCGGATGAGCTGCGCCGCCAGGGAGAGAGCGGGCTGACCCATCGGGACCCCGTCGAGGACGGACCCGGCGTCGCCGTCGTTCTTGGCCGCGCGTTCGGCGGCCTTGATGGCCTCCCAGTTGTCACCGACCTGCTCGGCGCCGGTGACCTTGACGTCCGCGAACACGTGCGGGTGGCGGCGGACGAGCTTGGCGACGATCCCGTCGGCCACGTCGTCGATGTCGAACCCGCCCTCCCCCGCGGAGCGCTCACGGGCGAGCCTGGCGTGGAAGGCCACCTGAAGGAGCAGGTCGCCGAGTTCCTCACGCAGCGCGGCGTGGTCGCCCTCCTCGATGGTCTCCAGCACCTCGTAGGCTTCCTCAAGGAGGTACGGCGCCAGCGACTCGTGAGTCTGTTTGGCGTCCCACGGACAGTTCGTCCTGAGACGGTCCATCACCTCGACCAGGTCGAGCAGCCGCCCGCCCGGCAGGTCGTACGACCCCGGCACCACCTCGATCACCGGCGGGTCGTCGAGGGCGAGCGCCGCGTGGCCGACCGCGCGCATCAACGTCTCGTCGGCTCCGAGCCAGACCACGGTCCCGTCACGGGCCTCGCGCACCAGGGCCGCCGGATCGGGCTCGACGACCTCGACGGTGACGCCGGCCTCCTCCAGATGGGGCAGGTGCGGATGTCCGGCGGAGCCGGTGCGCACCGGCCCCTCCCGCAGGACCCGCCACGCGTGGTGGCTGAGCAGCCCGGGGGCGACCCTGGGCGAGGTGGTGACGACGATCAGGGGCATGCCCCCGAGACTACTGGGCCCGTGCGGCGGGAGGGATCGCGCCGAAACGGCCCGCGTCCACGAACAGCTGCGGAGACTGCTCGCTGCGGTTGTCGTTCAGCACGCCGTAGCGCGGGCTCCAGGTGACCTTGACGGCCTGCAGGTCCTTGATCGCCTGGGCCTGGCCCCGCTGGAGCGCCTCCTGGTCGGCGCCGCCGCCGTACTTGGCCATGAGCTTGGTGAGCATCAGACCGGCCTTGGTGAACTCGCGCGAGTGCGACGGCGCGACGGCCTGCTGGAGCATCCGCTGCTCGTGCTGGGCCTCGCCACCGGAGGCGGCGACCACCTGGTCGATCTCGGCCTCGGTGACCGTGATGCCCTGCCGCTCGGCCGCCTTGGTGTACTGCTTGGCGGTGGCCAGCTGGAACAGCACCACCTGCGAGACGCTACCGGGGAACTGCAGGTCAGCGGGGGAGACGTTGGCCTTGGCGAGGGCCTCCTCGTACTCCTTGACGCTGCTGTCCAGCTCGCCGGTGCTGATCCGCTCACCGCCGACGATGGCGGCGGTGCCTGCCTGCCCCGGAGAGCAGGCGGTCAGCGCGGCTCCTGCGGCGGCGACCGCCAGGATGACGCGCAGTCGAGTCGACTTCACTTGCGATCCCTTCACGACAGACGCCGTTTACTTTACCGGCTGGTTCTCAAGGAACATCGCCTGGACCAGGTCACCGCACCACCTGAGCAGGTCCAGGTCGCGCAGCGGCTGGCCGCCGAGCGGCCTGGTCTTCGGCACGGGTACGAGCAACGTACCGGCCGCCTGCTTCAGCAGTGCCTTCGGGTACAGCCTCTGCAGTCTGACCTGCTGGGAGTCCCTCAGGTCCACGGGGGCGAAGCGGATGTTCTGCCCCTGGAGGGTGACGTCGGTCAGCCCCGCCGTACGGGCCCGGATCCTGAAGCGGGCGACCTCAAGGAGGTTCTCGACCGGCTGGGGCGGCCTGCCGTACCGGTCGAGGAGCTCGTCACGGACCGCGGCGACCTGCTCGTCGGACTCGACGGCGGCGATGCGCTTGTAGGCCTCAAGGCGCAGCCGCTCGGAGGTCACGTAGTCGTGCGGGATGTGCGCGTCGATCGGCAGTTCGACCTTGACGTCGGCGCGTTCCTGCGTGACGGGGGCGCCCGACAGCTTGGCCTTCTGCTCCTGGACGGCCTCGGCCATCATCCGTACGTACAGGTCGAAGCCGACTCCCGCGATGAACCCGGACTGCTCGGCGCCGAGAATGTTGCCCGCGCCGCGGATCTCCAGGTCCTTCATCGCCACGTACATGCCCGCGCCCATCTCGGTGTGCTGGGAGATGGTGGCCAGGCGCTCGTGGGCGGTCTCGGTGAGCGGCTTCTCCGGCGGATACAGGAAGTAGGCGTAGCCGCGCTCACGGCCACGCCCGACCCGGCCGCGCAGCTGGTGGAGCTGGGACAGGCCGTAGTTGTCGGCCCGGTCGACGATCAGCGTGTTGGCGTTGGGCACGTCCAGGCCCGACTCGACGATCGTGGTCGAGACGAGCACGTCGAACTCGCGCTCCCAGAAGCCCACCATGATCCGTTCGAGCTGGTGCTCCTGCATCTGGCCGTGCGCGACGGCGATCCTGGCCTCGGGCACCAGTTCGTGCAGCATGGCCGCGACCTTGTTGATGCTGGAGACCCGGTTGTGCACGAAGAACACCTGGCCGTCGCGCATCAGCTCGCGCCGGATGGCGGCGGCGATCTGCTTGTCGTCGTACGGCCCGACGAAGGTGAGGATCGGGTGCCGTTCCTCCGGCGGGGTGAGGATCGTCGACATCTCCCGGATGCCGGTGAGGCCCATCTCCAGTGTGCGCGGGATCGGCGTCGCGGACATGGCCAGCACGTCGACCTGGGTCCGCAGGTGCTTCATGGCCTCCTTGTGCTCGACGCCGAAGCGCTGCTCCTCGTCGATGATGATCAGGCCGAGCTCCTTGAACCTGATCTCCGGGGAGAAGAGCCTGTGGGTGCCGATCACCACGTCGACGGAGCCCTCGCGCAGTCCCTCCATCGTCGCCTTGGCCTCGGCGTCCGTCTGGAAGCGCGAGAGCGGCCTGACGTTCAGCGGGAACCCGGAGAAACGCTCGGTGAAGGTCGACAGGTGCTGCTGGACCAGCAGCGTCGTGGGCACGAGCACCGCGACCTGCTTGCCGTCCTGGACGGCCTTGAACGCCGCCCGCACCGCGATCTCGGTCTTGCCGTAGCCGACGTCGCCGCAGATCAGCCTGTCCATCGGGACTGCCCGCTCCATGTCGCGCTTGACCTCGTCGATGGCCTCGAGCTGGTCGCCGGTCTCGGCGTAGGGGAAGGCGTCCTCCATCTCCCGCTGCCAGGGGGTGTCGGTCCCGAAGGCGTGCCCGGGCGAGGCCATCCTGGCGGAGTAGAGGCGGATCAGCTCCCCGGCGATCTCCTTGACCGCCTTCTTGGCCTTGGTCTTCGCCTTCGCCCAGTCGGCGCCGCCCATCCGGTTGAGCGTGGGGGCCTCGCCGCCGACGTAGCGGGTGACCTCGTCGAGCTGGTCGGTCGGCACGTAGAGGCGGTCGCCCTTGGCGTACTCGATCACGAGGTACTCGCGGGTCGCGCCCTGCACGGTCCGCTGCGCCATCTCGACGTAGCGTCCGACGCCGTGCTGCTCGTGCACCACGTGGTCGCCGACCTTGAGCTGGAGCGGATCGACCATGTTGCGCCGCTTGGAGGGCAGCCTGCGCATGTCCTTGGTCGAGGCCTTCTGCCCCACCAGGTCCAGATGCGTCAGTACGGCCAGCCCAGGGGCGACGAAACCGTGCTCGACCAGGCCGGTCGTGACGTGCACGACCTTGGGGTCGGGAGCCGTGTCGAGCCCCGCCTCAAGACGGGCGGGCAGGTCCACGCCCTTGAGCAGCTCGACCATGCGCTCGGCGGGGCCGTGGCCCTCGCTGAGCAGCACGACGGCCCTGTCCTCCTCAAGCCAGCCCTTGATGTCGCCGAGCGCCCGCTGGGTGTCGCCCCGGTAGCTCTCCGCCTCCTTGGCGGGCAGGAGCAGCCCGTCGCCCAGGTCGTCGCCGCCGAACGGCGCGATCGACCACCAGGGCTGGCCCAGCTCCCGCGCGTGGTCGCGGACCTCCTCAAGGCTGCGGAAGGCCGCCGCCCCGAGGTCGATGGGCGCCTCGCCGCCCGAGGCGGCGTTGATCCACGACGCCTCGAGGAACTCCTGGCTGGTGCGCACCAGTTCCTCGGCCCGTCCCCTGATGCGCTCGGGGTCGCAGACGAACACCGCGGCGCGCGCGGGCAGGTGGTCGACCAGCAGGTCCATCTCCCCGGCGAGCACGGGCGCGAACGCCTCCATGCCCTCGACGGCGACCCCCTCGGCCAGCTGCCCGAGGATCTCGGTCAGCGCCGGGTGCTCCTCGGCCAGCAGCCGTGCCCGCTCCCTGACCTCCTCGGTCAGCAGCAGTTCCCGGCAGGGGGCCGCGAACAGACCGCCCTCGGCCACCTCCAGGGAGCGCTGGTCGGCGACCTTGAACCAGCGGATCTCCTCGACGGTGTCGCCCCAGAACTCAAGGCGCAGCGGGTGCTCCTCGGTGGGCGGGAAGACGTCGAGCAGCCCGCCTCTGACCGCGACCTCGCCGCGCTTCTCCACCATGTCGACCCGGCTGTAGCCGTTCTCGACGAGCTGGGCGACGACGGCGTCGAGGTCGGCGTCCTGACCGGCGCGCAGCCGTACCGGGCGCAGGTCGCCCAGGCCCCGCACGATCGGCTGGAGCACGGCCCTGACCGGGGCGACGATCACCCGCAGCGGCCCGGCGGCGGCGTCGCCCGCGACGGGGTGCGCCAGTCTGCGCAGTACGGCCAGCCGCTGCCCGACCGTGTCGCTGCGCGGCGAGAGGCGCTCGTGCGGCAGGGTCTCCCAGGCGGGGAAGACCGCGACCGAGTCACCGTTGATGAGGCTGGTCAGCGCCGCGGCGAGGTCCTCGGCCTCGCGGCCGGTCGCGGTCACCGCGAGAACGGTCCGCGCGCCGTCCTCGGCCCCGTCCCTGGCCAGCGCGGCCACGGTGAACGGCCGCAGCGCGGGCGGCGCGATCAGCGCGACGTCGGAGAGGTCGCCCCCGCGCACGTCACGGAGGACGGAGGCCAGCTTCGGCTCTCCAGCGACAAGGTCAAGTAGTCCGGAAAGGCTCATCAGATTCGCCCACAGCCCCACGACGGCAACACGGCAGGCCCCGGGCCGGGTCCGGCACGGGGCTCTCCCAGGCTACCGGTGTTCGTCCACGGTGTTCCGGCCCGCCGTCCGCCCGCCGTCCGCCCGGTGGACACGCGGGACCCCTGAGGGCCGGGACCGCAATCGTCACCGTCGGGCGGTGGCCAATGCGCGACTATCGGTGAACAATTGACTACTGTCGGTTGCATGTCTGAGGTACGGTCGGTCGTCTCGCGGGACGACATATTCAGCAGGCGGATTCGAGAGCAGGCGGCGGGGCAGCCCGGCAGGCGGCTGGACATCCTGGTCGCCGGATGCGGATGGCCGGAACCACTTGACCTCGAAGGGGTCCAGGCGCGGGTCACCGGGATCGACGAGGACCTGCCCGCGCTGCGGGTGAGCGCCGGCTCCCGCAAGGACCTCGACGCGCTGGCGCTGGGAGATCTGCGTTCGGTGCCCGTGCCGCCCCGCGCGTTCGACGTCCTGCACGTGCCGTTCCTGCTCGAACGGATCGAGCACCCCGAGCTGGTGCTCGACCGGCTGCTCGCCGGGTTGCGCCCCGGCGGCGTGGTGCTGTTGCGGATGCGCGACCGCGCCTCGGCCTACGGAACCTGCGACCGGCTGCTGCCTTCCGTGCTGCGGCGGCTGCTGTGGCCGAAACTGGCCCCCGAGGGCGCGGTCGGCCCGCTGCGCGCCTTCTACGGCGAGATCACCTCACGCGAGGGGATGCACTCCTTCTGCCTGACGCGCGGCCTGATGGTGACCGACGACATGTCGGCCACGAGCGGCCCGGCGCTGAGCGGGCCGAAGCACGCCCTGGTCAGGCTCGCCTGTTCCACGGTCGAGACGGCCTCCCGGGGGCGGCGGCCCGCCTCGCACGACGAGATCATCATGGTCGTCCGCAAGCCGCAGAACCACTTCGCCCGGTTGATATGAGCCGGAGGGGTTGGTGTGGGACAACTGGAGTAGGTAAGGTGATGAAATCCGACTAAGTTGATCGGGATTGTGGAGCAAATGACGGCCCCTTTCGAGTGGACCCCCGACGCCCATGAGCTGGCCGACCTGGAGCTGCTGCTCTCCGGCGCCTTCCAGCCTCTGACGGGCTTCATGAGCTCGGCCGACGCGCACTCCGTCGACGGGCACGGCGTCCTGACGGACGGCACGAGCTGGCCCGCGCCGGTCACGTTCGCGCTGCCCGACGACCACCCGGCCGCCCCCGGCGACCAGGTCACGCTGCGAGACCCCGAGGGCGCCGCGCTGGCCGTGCTCACCGTCACCGACCGTCACGACGGCCTCGTCGCCGGTCCGGTCGAGGCGCTCGACGCCCCGGAGCACGGTCCCTTCGCCAGGTTGCGTCTCACCCCGGCGGAGATCCGCAAGGAGCTGGGTGAGCGGCCCGCGCTCGCGGTCACCATGCGCGGCCCGCTGGACGACCTCGGCGAGATCGCAGCGACCGCGCGGGAGCTGGGCGCCGTGGTGCTGCTGCTGCCGCTGGCGTTCGGCGAGGGCGGCCCCGCGGTGGTCCGCGCGGCGTTGAAGGCGCGCGAGAGGCTCGGCGAGGACGCCCTCCTGGCCGTGGTGCCCCTGGCCCGCAGGGACGACCCCAGCATCGATCTGGAGCTGCGTGAGCGTGTCGCGGAGGCCTACGGCGCCACCGAGCACCTGGCGGGCCCCGAGCCGGTGACGCTGCCCGGCCCGCCGCACCGGCGCGGCCTGGTGGTCTTCTTCACCGGCCTGTCCGGCTCGGGGAAGTCCACCGTGGCCAGGGGGCTGCGGGACGCGCTGCTCGAACGCGGCGGCCGTACGGTCACCTATCTGGACGGGGACGTGGTCAGGCGGCTGCTGTCGGCGGGGCTGACCTTCTCCAAGCAGGACCGCGACCTGAACATCCGCAGGATCGGGTTCGTCGCCGCGGAGGCGGCCAGGCACGGCGGGCTGGCGATCTGCGCGCCCATCGCGCCCTACGCCGCGACCCGCGAGGAGGTCAGGGAGATGGTCGAGGCGGTCGGCGCCGACTTCCTGCTGGTCCACGTGGCCACTCCGCTCGAGGAGTGCGAGCGCCGTGACCGCAAGGGGCTCTACGCCAAGGCGCGCGCGGGTCTCATCCCCGAGTTCACCGGGATCTCCGACCCCTACGAGGATCCCGACGACGCCGACCTGGTCGTCGACACCACCTCGATCAGCGTGGACCAGGCAGTACGGCAGGTGCTCGACCCGTTGATCCGGGGAGGGTGGGTCCGTTGACCCCGGGGCCCGGGGCGCCGGGCCCCCGCAACGGGCGGCCCCGCGCCGCCCGCCCCACAGTGACCCTTAGTGACCCTGAACGACCCAGAATGACCCAGAATGACCGAGAAATGGTGAGCGACCGATGGCCATCGACTTCCCCCTGGCAGCCGGCTCCTTCATCGTCGCGATCATCGTCGGGCTGACCGGCATGGGCGGCGGCGCGTTGATGACGCCGATGATGCTGCTGTTCTTCAACGTCCCTCCCCTGGCCGCCGTCTCCAGCGACCTGGTCGCCTCCGCCGTCATGAAGCCGGTCGGCGGGGTCGTCCACATGCGGCGCGGGACGGTGAACCTGCGCCTGGTCGGCTGGCTGTGCGCGGGCTCGGTGCCCGCGGCCTTCTGCGGGGTCTTCGCCGCCAGGGCCTTCGGGGACGGCGAGCAGGTCCAGGAGGTGGTCAAGTACGCCCTGGGTGTCGCCCTGCTGCTGGCGGTCGTCGGGCTGGTCGCCAAGGCCTGGATGTCACGTGACGACCGGGGGAAGGACGCGGCGGAGCTGTCGTCCATCGTCGTGCGCCCTATTCCGACCTTACTGGTCGGTATGGTCGGAGGCTTGGTCGTCGGCATCTCGTCGGTCGGCTCGGGTTCGCTGATCATCGTGGCGCTGCTCGCGCTGTATCCGGCGCTGAAGGCCAACCAGCTCGTCGGCACCGACCTGGTCCAGGCCGTGCCGCTGGTCGCCTCGGCCGCCCTCGGCCACCTGCTGTTCGGCGACTTCCAGCTGTCCATCACCACCTCCCTGCTGGTCGGCTCGATCCCGGGTGTCTACATCGGTGCCAGGATCTCCGCCTGGGCGCCGGGCGGCGTCATCCGCGCGCTGCTCGCGGTCGTGCTGCTCGCCTCGGCGCTGAAGCTCCTGGGCGTCGGCAACACGGCCCTGCTGTGGAGCGTCGGCGGGATGTCCGTCGTGGGCGCCGTGGCCTGGTCACTTCTGCGGAACCGCGGGGGCGCGCAGGTCGGGGTCGTGCGCGAGGCCGGAAAAGGCCTGTAGGGCTCCCGGGGTGGTGTCGAAGCGGGTGTCCCCCCTCGGGGCGTGCGGCGAGTCGAAGTAGACCAGCGCCTTGATCCGGGGATAGTCACGCACCTGCCGCCGTGTCCCGGCGAAGAACCTCTCCTTGAAGCCGGGGTCGCCCGGCCGCTCGAACACGCCCCACTCGGCGAGCATGACGGGCTTGCCCGGCAGGCGCGCGTTCATCCACCGGTAGGCCCCGGGCCAGCGGGCGAACCCCTCGCGGGTCCTGTCGACCAGGTCGCCGAAGTCCCGCACCCGCTCGTCGGCGTAGGGGTCCATCGCCACCCAGTCGACCACGTCGTCGCCGGGGTAGAGCCGGTCGAACCAGAGGCTCGCCCCCCAGTTGGGCGCGCCCATGTAGGTCATGACCGTGACCGCGTTGCGCACGCCGTCCCGCCGCAGCCGCAGCACCACGTGCCGGAACATCGCGGCGTAGTCCTCGGCGGTCATGCCCGAACCCGGGCGCTGCCGTACGTCGTTCTCCGGCTCGTGGTGGACGGTGAGGAAGAACCTCTCGGGGAAGCTCCCGGTGATGTGCGCGGCCAGCCGGTCGATGCGGGAGTCGATCGCGCCCTTGGCGATCTGCGCCCAGGTGTGGTCGAGGGACGGCTTCCAGTTGACCAGCAGGATTCTGCGACCCTTCGGGTCGCGGGCGATCCGGCGTTCCTGAGGGGTCGGGAACAGCTCGGCGCCCCGGTGGTAGAGGTGCACGATGTCGGCGCGGCGGCCCATACGCCGTTCCGCGCGGGCGATCGCCCGCTGCGGGGGCCTGCCGGTGAAGATCTCCGGCGCGATCCCCCACCAGGCGCCGCAGGCGGGGACGAGCTTGGCGTCGACCGCGCAGGCGGACGGCTTCACGTCGGCCCGTGCCGGAGTGCTCCGCGGCCGGTCGCGGGAGGCGCCCTCGGAAGGAGCGCACGCCCCGGTTCCGAGCACCAGTGACAGACCCGAAACGGCGACCAACGCCTTCCGCGAAAAAAGCCGCATGGCGGCATCACACAAATACACCGTCAGAACCATCGTTTCCTCACGAACATTCCGATCATTCCGGTCATTCCGGTTTCTGGCCCTGCGGTCACCGCCGCGCCCCAAGCCTGCCACCGCGCGGACGTGCCATGTCACCGGCTTCGACGTTCCCGAGCCACCCCCGCATGGCAATCGCAAGGAAATATCGGATAAATGGTGTTTATTTTCTTTCCACCGCGACGGCACCCGTCACGAAAATCTTGTGTATCGGATCGAGAAAACAACAGGCGGACCTATAGTTCCTAGCGTTCGAAATCATCGAACCCCCATATCAAACCCCCTCGAAAAGGACTCGAAACATATGAGCCCTCCGCCGGACGCCTCGGTCCGCCGCTCCGGCGGAGACCTGACGGACTACGTGTCCTTCCTCCGCCGCCGCTGGCCGACCATCCTGTTCCTGCTCGCCGGTGGCGCGGGCGCGGGCGCCGTGCTGCTGTGCGTGATCCCTCCCGCCTACACCGCCTCGGCCCAGGTGCTGGTCACCCCGACGGGCCTGCAGGAGCAGACGAACCAGGTCACCAACCGGCAGCGCGAGGCGCTCAACCTCGACACCGAGGCCCAGGTCGCCCAGTCCGCCGTGGTCGCGAGAAAGGCAGGGCGCGCACTCGGGGGCGCCCCGGGGCCGGTGGAGGTCTCCGTGCCCCCGAACACCTCGGTCCTGGACATCTCCTACACCGCCTCCGACCCGGCCGCCGCGGCGGCGGGGGCCGGCGCCTACGCCAGGGCCTACCTGGACAACCGGCGTGAGACCGCGGCACGGGCGATGGACGCCCAGCTGGAGGCGCTCCAGTCCAAGCTGAAGCAGGTCAACGCGAGCCTGTCCGCCGTGGTCGCCTCCCTCCCCGGCCTGCCCAAAGGCACGGCGGAGCGAACCCTGGCCGCGCAGCGGCAGAACGTCCTGGGCCGCCAGGTCTACAACCTCACCGTGAAGTACGACGCGCTGCGGACGGTGGCCGTGACCCCCGGCACCGTGATCAGCGAAGCCGTCCCCCCGACCGCCCCCAGCCAGCCGAGCCCGCCCCTCTACCTCGGCAGCGGCCTGATGGCCGGGCTCCTGGCCGGGGTCGGCCTCGCCTGGTTCCGCGACCGCCCCGCCAGGCCGGACACGCCCGCGACCGGAGGGACGGGGCCCGGCGCCGTCCTGCGGGCACGCCCCGAGGAGATCGAGAGACTGGCGGGCAAGGAGGGCGCGGTTCTGCTGGTCAGCGTCGCCGGGATCTCCCCACGCGGGATGGCGCGGGCCGTACGGCGACTCGGACGGCAGGGCATGCCGGTGGTCGGCGGCCTTCTCACCCCCCCGGCTCCCCCGCAGCGAACGGTGGAGCGCCCCGCCCAGCAGATCCCGCCACACCCCCCGCAGGACACACCGCGCCAGACGCACAGCGTCGCGCCGCGCCGCGACGAGGCCCCCGGCGACTGGCCCACCTCCTTCCCGGTGAGCCGCCCCACACCTCGCGCCGCGGGCCGTACCACGGAGAGCGTCCCCGAGCCGGGCAGGTGGGTCGCCGGGGCCTCGATGCCCACCGTGCCGATCAGGACGTTGTCCCCGCCAGAGACGGCCTTCCCCCCGTGAGAGGCCTGGACCGGGCGGCCTGGCCGATCGCCGCGCTGCTCGTCGGCTACCCCGTCTGGTGGGCGCTCGGTTTCGGCGGTCTGTCGATCGTGGTGCTGGCCCCGGCGATGGCGGCGGTGCTGTGGCGGCGACGGCCGATCAGGGTTCCCCGGGGGTTCGGCCTCTGGCTGATGCTGCTGGCCGGTTACCTCATCAGCGCGCTCATGCTCGGGGAGATGCCGCCGGGGACCTACGGCGACTTCGGCCTCGGGCGGGTGCTCGGCTACCTGATGCGTCTGGCCCTGTACGTCTCCCTGCTGATCATGGTCCTCTACCTGGGCAACCTGACCGAGCGGGAGCTCCCCCAGCTCACCCTGGTGCGCATGCTCGGCGCGCTGTTCGTCACGACCGTCGTGGGCGGCCTGCTCGGGGTTCTCGTCCCCGGCGCCGACCTCACCTCACCGGTCGAGATGGTGCTGCCTCACTGGATCGCCGACAACCCCTACGTGCACAACCTGATCCACCCGACCACGGCCCAGGTGCAGAAGGTTCTCGGCCACGCCTCCCCCCGCCCCGAGGCCCCCTTCGAATGGGCCAACGCCTGGGGAAGCAACGTCTCGGTGCTGCTGGTCTGGTTCGTGGTCGGCTGGTGGACGTACGGCGGGCCGCGCAGGCGCCTGGCCGTGGCCCCGATGCTCGCGCTGTGCGCCGTCCCCGTCGTCTACTCCCTGAACCGGGGCCTGTGGATCGGCCTCGGGGTCGCGGCCGTCTACCTGCTGCTGCGCCTGGGCGCGCGGACGCGGATCATGGCCTGCTCGGCCATCGCCGCAGGGGCGCTGCTGCTGCTCCTGAGCCCGCTGCGCACCCTGGTCGCCGAACGGCTGGACAACCCGCACAGCAACGACATCCGCGCCTTCACCGTCTCGGCGACCGTCGCCGCGGCGCGCACCTCGCCGATCATCGGCTACGGCAACACCAGGAACGCCATGGGCAACCACAACACGATCACCACCGGCAGGACCGACTGGTGCGAGGGGTGCGGCCATCCACCGCTGGGCAGCGACGGTCAGCTCTGGCATCTGATGATCACCCAGGGGTTCGTCGGGGCCGGACTGTACGTGGCGTTCTTCGTCGGGGCGATCCGCCGCCACTGGCCCGACCGGAGCCCCGTCGGCCTGGCCGGGGTGCTGGTGATGATCCTGACCCTGCTCTACATGTTCGTCTACGACGGGCTGGTCACACCGCTCAGCCTGTATCTGATCTCTTTCGCGCTGCTCTGGAGGAACTCGATGACGAGTGGGGCCGCATGAACGACACCCGTGTCCGGCTGCGCTACCTCACCAGGACGGTCGGCCTGCTGTTCCCCGCGGAAGGCGAGCCCCGCCCCTACAGCCTGCTCCCCCACCGCACGCTTCCCCGCAGGCTGGCGCCCCGCGCGTGGTGGCACCCGGGCAGGAGGGTGCTGGTGCCCTCGGGCGACGACACCATCGAGACCTACCTGAGCCAGGCGCTCGGCACCCCGATCCGGGTCGTGCTGCACGTCCGTCCCCCCAGGCGCGCCAACCGCAAGCCGATCCTCGAAGCCCACGCGCGGGACGGGCTGGCCGCCTTCGTGAAGATCGGCGACACGCCCCGGATCCGTGACCTCGTCACGCACGAGGCGCGCACGCTCGCCATGCTCGCCGACATCCCCCTGAAGACCGTCGTCGCCCCGACCGTGCTCCACCACGGAACATGGCGAGGCCTGTCCGTGCTCGCGCTGTCCCCCCTGCCCGTACGGCGGAGCGCCCGAGCGACCCCCGTACCCGGCCGCCTCCTCGTCGAGGCCGTCACCGAGATCGGTCACCTGCCCGTCCCGCACAGGCGGGGCTTCGCCTGGCACGGCGACTTCGCCCCCTGGAACATCGCACGTGCGGCGGACGGCAGGCTGCTGGTGTGGGACTGGGAACGGTTCGGCACCGGTGTCCCGTTCGGCTTCGACGCCGTCCACCACCTCTTCCACCGCCTGCTGCGCCGCAACGGCCCGGCGACGACCGCCAGGGCCTGCCTCGCCCAGGCCCTTCCGGCATTGGCGCCCTTCGGGCTCTCCGCGGCCGAGGCCAAGCTGACCGTGATCCGCTACCTGATCGCGCTGGCGGACCGGCACGCGGCCGACGGCCACGCCCCTCTCGGCCCGCCGGAGCACTGGCTCAACCCCACCGTCGACTTCCAGGAGCTCCTGTCGTGAAGCCCATGCTGAAACGTTCCGTGCACGCCGTCGCGCGGACCGCCGGCCGGTTCACCGCCGGAGGACGGGTGCTGCCCTCCTTCCTGATCGCCGGGGCGCAGCGCGCGGGCACCACCTCGCTCTACCGGGCGCTCTCCCAGCACCCGCTGATCCTCAAGCCCGGCCTCCACAAGGGGGTGCACTACTTCGACGTGGCCTATGACCGTGGCCTGTCGTGGTACCGGGCGCACTTCCCGCTGCGCGCCGGGACCTCCAGGCTGACCCGCCGGTACGGCTGCCGCCCCCACGTCTTCGAGTCCTCCCCCTACTACCTGTTCCACCCGCTGGCCGCCTCCCGCATCGCCCGTGACCTGCCGGGTGTGAAGCTGATCGTCCTGGTGCGCGACCCGGTCGAGCGTGCCTTCTCCGCGCACGCCCACGAACTGGCCAGGGGGTTCGAGACGGAGCCCTCCTTCGCCAGGGCGATCGAGCTTGAGGAGGAACGGCTCGCCGGAGCCGCGGAGGGACTGTGCGCCGCGCCGTACTCGACGAGTCACGCGCACCGTCACCACGCCTACCTCGCCAGGGGCCGCTACGCCGAGCAGCTCGCCCGGTTCGAGCCGCTGATCGGCAGGGACCGGATACTCGTGATCGACAGCGGACGGTTCTTCGGCGAGCCCGAGATCGTCTACGACCGTGTGCTGGAGTTTCTGGGGCTGCCGCACATCGGCGATCCGGTCTTCGAACGGCACAACGCCCGTCCCCGGCCCGGCCCGATGCCCGATTCGTTGCGCCGTGAGCTCACCGACCACTTCGAGGAGTGGGACGCCAAGCTGCCCCACTGGCTCGGCGCGTCCCCCTCGTGGCGCCGCTGATCTCCGCGGGCCTGACCAGGCTGCCGCGTGCCGGAGGAGCCGCCAGAGACGGCCTGGCGGGGCTCGTCGGCGCCGGGGTCGGAGCGGGCGCCCAGTTCCTGACGGTCGTGCTGGTCACCAGGGGCACCGATCGGCAGACGGCGGGCGCCTTCTTCACCGCGACCGCGCTGTGCCTGACCGTCGCGGGCGTCCTGCGGCTCGACGCGGGCAACGGGCTCGTCCACGTCATCGCCGGGACCGGCGCCTCCGGTCACGACCGGGCGCGAGGGCAGATCCGTGCGGCGCTGGCGCCGGTCGCGGCGCTCTCGGTGGCCGTGGGGACGGTCCTGTTCGCCTGCCTGTCCGACCCGGCTTTCCGGGTGCTGGCGGTCGCGCTGCCCGCCGTCGTGTGCGCGGACGTCCTGGTCTCCGCGACACGCGGCTTCGGGATGATGCTGCCGACCCTGCTGCTCGACGGCCTGCTCCAGCCCGTCGCCCAGCTCGCGCTCGTCGCCCTCGCCGTCGCATCCGGGGTGCGGACGGTCCCGGTCCTGGTGGCCGCCTGGGCGTTGCCGTACGTCCCGGTGCTGTGCCTGGCGGCGCTCTGGCTGCGTGGACGGCTGCCCCACACGCCGTACGCCGGGTCGTACGCCTTGGAGGCCGCGCGTGAGCTGTGGCGCCACACCTGGCCCAGATCGGCCGCCGCCGCGATCCAGGCGGTGTTCCAGCGGCTGGACGTCATGGTCGTCGCGGTCCTCGCCGGGCCTGAGGAGGCCGCCGTCTACACCGCCGCCACCCGTTTCAAGGTGGTCGGCCAGCTCGTCAACCGGGGGCTGGCCCAGGCGGCGCAGCCCAGGCTGGTCGAGGCGCTCACCGCCGGGAACCTGGGCCGCGCCCGCGTGCTGTACCAGTCGGCGACGACATGGCTTGTGGCGCTGACCTGGCCGCTCTGGCTGGGGTACGCCCTGTGCGCGCCGTGGCTGCTCGGCCTCCTCGGCGACGGGTACGCCTCGGGTGCCGCCGTGGCGCTGGTCCTCGCCGTGACGATGATGCTCGCCGGGGCCTGCGGCATGGTGGACGTGGTGCTGACCGCCGCCGGGCACACCCGCTCCAGCCTGGCCAATCTGGTCGCCGCGATCACGGTGACCACGGTCTGCGGGGTGTTCCTGACCCCCATGTACGGCGCGGCGGGCGCGGCCCTCGCCTGGGCCTCGGGCACGCTGGTCAAGAACCTGCTGCCGCTGTGGCAGATCTACCGCCGCCTCGGCCTGCGCCCCTTCGGCGCCCACAGTCTGGGGGCGCTGCGACCCTGGCGGCCCCGATGACGGGCGGGGTTCCCGTGCTGGTCACGGGGCTGCCCAGGAGCGGCACGAGCTGGACGGGCAAGATGCTGGCGGCGGGTGGCGGCCTGGTCTACGTCAACGAGCCGCTCAACCCCCAACACCCGCCCGGCCGCTGCCCCGGGGTGCTGAACGCCCACGTCACCCACCGTTTCCAGTACATCTGCCCGGACAACGAGGACCTCTGGCTGCCCGCCTTCACCGACACGGTCGCGCTGCGCTACCGGTTCCTGGCCGAGCTGCGGCGCAACCGCTCGCCGTACGACCTGGCGCGGATGGCCAGGTACGGCACGGCCTTCACCCTGGGGCGCCTGACCGGGCGGCGGGCGCTGCTCGACGACCCGTTCGCGTTGTTCTCCGCCGGGTGGTTCGCAGAGCGCCTCGGCTGCCAGGTGGTCGTGCTGCAACGTGACGCGGTGCCGTTCGTGGGCAGCTGGCAACGGCTCGGCTGGACCGTCTACTTCCACGAACTGCTCGAACAGCCACTGCTCATCAGGGACCACCCCCACCTGGAGGCGCTGCGCGCGTTCGTCGGCTGCCAGGACCGCGTCGCCAAGGCCGTCGCGCTGTGGCGGGCGGCCAGGCGGGTCGTCACGACCCTGGCCGCCGGGCATCCGGGGATCACCCTGGTCCGCTACGAGGACCTCGCCGCCGCCCCCGAGGAGGGCTTCCGCGCCCTGTACGGCAGGCTGGGCCTGGCCTGGTCGGCCCGTGCGCGCGAAAGGGTTCTCAGGGCGTGTACGGCGGCCACGGGACCGGCGGGCGGCTTCGTGTGGCACGGCCTGTCCCGTACGGCCTACCGCCCCATGGACTCCCGCCTGGCCCTGGCCCACGCCGCGAACCGGCTGAATCCCGAGGAGACCCGCCGGGTCCTGGAGCTGGCCTCCGGCGGGTGAGCCGCCTTTAGGAGAACAGGCGCCGCAGCAGACAGACCGTGAGCAGCTTGAGCGCGAACGGCAGGTCGTGCAGGAGGTAACGGCGGGCCAGCCTGCCGGGTTCGTTGACCAGCCGGAAGAGCCATTCGAGCCCGGAGCGCCGCATCCACGCGGGCGCCCTGCGGGCCGTACCCGCCGCGAACGAGATCGCCGCGCCGCAGCCGATGAACCAGGTCGCGGGCATGTCCTGGCGGAGCCTCGCGATGAGCCGGTCCTGCTTGGGGAAGCCCAGGCCGACGAACACCACCCGGGGCGCGGCGGCCAGCATGGCGTCCTTGACCTCCGTGTAGCCCTCCTCGGTCGTCTCGAACCCGTGTGGTGGGGCGTCCGCCCCCACCACGTGCAGCCGGGGGTGGCGTCCGCGCAACCGGGACGCCGCCTGCGCGGCCGCGCCCTGCGGGCCGCCGAGCAGGTAGACCGGGTAGCCGTAGAAGGCCGCCGCGTCCGACAGGGACCAGATCAGGTCGGCGCCGGTGACCCTGCCGGGGACGGGTGTGCCGAGCAGATCGGCCGCCCACACCAGCGGCATGCCGTCGGCGACCGCCAGATCGGCCTTCTCGACCAGCTCACGCGCCTCGGGGTCGCGGGCGACGGCCCAGCCGATGTCCACGTTGGGAGTCACCAGGTGGCCGCCCTCGCCGCGTTTCAGCGAGGCGATCACATGCTCGACGACCTCGCCCTCGGTCATCGGGTCGAGGACGAGACCGGCGACCCGCACCCTGCGGCGTTTACGGGCCGCCTCCTCCCGCCCCCTGTCCTGGCTCTTGTCCCGGCGCCGCCTGCCATGGGCCGGGCCCGGGGTCTGCCTGGCCGTACCGGTCGCCATCAGATGCCGTGCCCGCGGTGGTGCAACGCGCCCAGTACCGTGTGGGCGGAGACCAGACCGGCCGCGACGGCCAGCGCGATGGGCGTGCGTGGCTCGCCGCGCCGTACGGTGAACGCCCGGAACGCCCAGCGCCCGGCCTCCCTGCGCCTGCCGAGGGCCGCGTTGTGGAAGGCGATCTGACCGTAGACCCGTGCCGCGCCGCGCGGGTCCACGGCCAGATCCGGGTGCCGGGCGAGCATCCACTCAAGCCCGGCGATGCGGTCCGCCCACCTGGTCGCATACTGCGAGGCGCCCCAGCGGACTCGCACCAGCGGACGGTCCACATGCACGATGGGACGGCGCGCGGCGGCGCGCAGTGCCAGGTCCCAGTCTTCGTTCTGACCGTTCGGCGCGCTCTCGTCGACCAGGAACGCTCCACGCCTGAACAGGAACGTCGAGGAGTGCACCATCGCCATCCGCGAGCGCAGCAGGTGTGCCCGGGTGATGGAGGAGGTGCCCGCCAGGCGCCGGACGCGGCGGGAGCCGTACTCGATCTCGATGGCGCAGCTGGCGAACTCCGCGCCGGGCCGCGCCGTGAGCGCGCCCATCTGGGCGGCGAGTTTGCCCGGTGCCCACTCGTCGTCGTCGTCGCAGAAGGCGACCAGGTCGGTGTCGAGCGCCTCGATGCCCGTGTTGCGCGCCCCGGGAAGGCCGGGGAGACGCCGGTTGGCCACGACCCGGACACTCCGCGAGGTCGTCCCCGCCCCCCGGGCGAGGAAGTCGGCCAGCTGGTCGGTGACCTCGGCGGTGTCCGTGCCGTCGACGACGACGACCACCTCGACCGAGCCGGAGCACACCTGGCCGAGGGCGGCGCGCGTCGCGGCGCGCAGGTGCTCCGGCCTGTGACCTCTCGTGGGGATGACCACTCCCACCGACGGACTCACACAAGCCTCCCGCGATAGCCGTACTTGATCATCAGTGGCCAGGTCAGCGCGGTGACCAGGCTCCGGTGCAGGACGGGGGCCGCGGTGCGCCAGGCCTCGTCGGGGACCAGCCCGATCGGGCCGACCGCGAAACGCACCGGGTTCCCCGCGACCGTGTGCGCCCTGGAGAGCAGGGCCTTCTCACCGGTCAGGAAGTCGAGGCGGGCGGGCAGGCCGATCCTGGCGGCCAGGTGCCCGAGCGTTTCCGCCGGGGCCCGGACGAGGTCCTCGTAGCGGACCCTGGTGACCGGCACGCCGCCACGGGCCAGCAGTTCGATGCCGAGGTTCTGCGCCAGCCAGTGCACCGAGGTGCGGCCGGGCGACCAGCGGGTCATCGGGGAGCCGCTCTCCGGGCGGATGACCCGCCTGTGCCAGGAGTGGGCGACCGCCCGGGGGTCACGCACGACGTGTACGACGTGCACGTCGACCCCGGAGGCGGCCAGGCAGAAGGCCAGGGAGGCGTGCTTGCTCGAGTCGACGACGACCGGGCAGCCCGCGACCTCACTCGCCGCGTCGTAGAGACGGCGGTGGGCGGCGGCGTACTCGCCCAGCGCGGCGGGCCTCCGCGACGACCGGCCGCCGGCCAGGAGCCGGGCCAGGGCGGGGATGCGCCGGGTGCGGTCGACCCGCAGGCCGAGTGTGACGACCCTTTCTGCGAGGTCCTCCGACCAGCCGCCGAAGGCGCGGGCGCCGACCTCGCGCCAGAAGGGGCAGGTACCGAACGGCCTCTCGCACCCGCAGTCCTCGTTCGCGAGCACGCCCCGCGTCCAGAGGTGGGCGACCTCGCCGAGCGGCGCGATGCCGGGGACCTCACCGAGCAGCCGTTCGAGCAGTGTGGTGCCGCTGCGGCCGAGACCACCCAGGAAGACGACCCTGGCGGGAGACGGACTGTCAGACACGGGCACGAATCCTCACCGGATGGATACGGAACGTGCCGAGACTAGCGCGGAGAGTCACATTCGGGGTGGGGAACGGTCAAACGATCTACCGACCCCCACGTGGCGCGGCTCCCGGGCCCGCTGGGACGGCTCGGCCGCGTGAACGCGAAGGTCCCCTCCCCCACCCGCGTACGGCGGGCGGTGAAGGGGACCGGAGACGGGGCGTTATCGGGCCTCGACGATCATCCCGGCGCCGACGGTGTTGTTGGTCGTCTCGTCCACGAGGATAAAGCCGCCGGTGAGGCGGTTCCTGGCGTAGTCGTCGACGAACAGCGGCTGGGTGACGCGAAGCGAGACCCGTCCGATCTCGTTCAGGCCGAGGGCCTCGGCCGACTCGTCGCGGTGCAGGGTGTTGACGTCGAGCCGGTAGTGCAGGTCGCGGACCAGCGCGCGGGCCGTACGGGTGGTCTGCTTGATGGTCAGCTTGGCGCGCGGGCCCAGCTTGCTGGCGTCGGTCATCCAGCAGACCATCGCCTCAAGCTCCTGGGCGGCCTGCGGCTGGTTGTTCGGACGGCAGATCATGTCGCCCCGGGAGATGTCGATGTCGTCCTCAAGGCGGAGGGTCACCGACATCGGCGGGAAGGCCTCGTCCACGGGGCCGTCGAAGGTGTCGATCGAGGCGATGCGTGTGGTCAGCCCGGAGGGCAGGTGCATGACCTCGTCACCCGGCTTGAGGACGCCGCCCGCGACCTGGCCCGCGTAGCCCCGGTAGTCGTGGAAGGCCGGATCGGTCGCCCGCTGCGGCCTGATCACGTACTGCACGGGGAAGCGCACGTCCACCAGGTTGCGGTCGGAGGCGATGTGCAGGTGCTCAAGGTGGTGCAGCAGCGAGGAGCCGTTGTACCAGGGCATGTTCTCCGAGCGGGAGACCACGTTGTCGCCGTGCAGCGCCGAGATCGGGATGAACGTCAGGTCGGGGGCGTTCAGCTTGGCGGCGAAGGCGGTGAACTCCTCGCGGATCTCCTCGAACCGCTCCTGGGAGTAGTCGACCAGGTCCATCTTGTTGACCGCGAGCACCAGGTGCGGAACCCGCAGCAGCGTGGTCAGGAAGGCGTGCCGCCGCGACTGCTCGACCACGCCCTTGCGCGCGTCGATCAGGATGATCGCCAGGTCCGCGGTCGAGGCGCCGGTGACCATGTTCCGGGTGTACTGGATGTGGCCCGGGGTGTCGGCGATGATGAACTTGCGCTTGGGCGTGGCGAAGTAGCGGTAGGCCACGTCGATCGTGATGCCCTGCTCCCGCTCGGCCCGCAGGCCGTCGGTGAGCAGCGACAGGTCGGTGTACTCGGTGCCGCGGTCGCGGGAGGTGCGCTCGACGGCTTCGAGCTGGTCCTCGAAGATCGCCTTCGAGTCGAAGAGCAGGCGGCCGATGAGGGTCGACTTCCCGTCGTCGACGCTTCCCGCGGTGGCAAAGCGAAGAATGTCCATCAGAGCTGCTCTCCAGAGATCGTACGGCTGGCACGGGAAGGCCGCGCGGCGAGCGGGCCGAGCGGGCGGGGCCGTTCCCGGGCGGGAACGGGCCGGTGCGGCAGGACCTCGCGCACTAGAAGTAGCCCTCCCGCTTGCGGTCCTCCATCGCCGCCTCGGAGGCCCGGTCGTCGGCGCGGGTCGCGCCGCGCTCGGTGAGCCGGGTCACCGCGATCTCCTCGATGATCTCCTCGACCGTGGTGGCGGTCGACTGGACGGCGCCGGTGCAGGTCACGTCACCGACCGTGCGGTAGCGGACCATCATCTCGACGAGCGGCTCGTCCTCGTCGCGGGGGATGAACTCGGTGTCGGACAGCAGCATGCCGTCGCGCTCGAACACCTTGCGCCGGTGGGCGTAGTAGATCGACGGGATCTCGATGCCCTCACGCCGGATGTAGTCCCAGACGTCGAGCTCGGTCCAGTTGGACAGCGGGAACACCCGGATGTGCTCGCCCTTGCGAATTCGGCCGTTGTAGAGGTTCCACAGCTCGGGTCGCTGGTTCTTCGGGTCCCACTGGCCGAAGTCGTCGCGGAAGGAGAAGACCCGCTCCTTGGCGCGCGCCTTCTCCTCGTCCCGGCGGGCGCCGCCGAACACGGCGTCGTACTCGTTGTCCTCGATCGCGTCGAGCAGGGTCGTGGTCTGCAGCCGGTTGCGGGAGGCCCTGCGGCCCGTCTGCTCGGTGACGCGCCCGGCGTCGATGGAGTCCTGCACGCTCGCCACGACCAGGCGGGCGCCCAGCTCGGCGGCCCTGCGGTCGCGGAACTCGATGACCTCGGAGAAGTTGTGCCCGGTGTCGACGTGCATCAGCGGGAAGGGGATCGGCGCCGGCCAGAAGGCCTTCTCCGCGAGACGGAGCATGACGATCGAGTCTTTACCACCGGAGAAGAGCAGACAGGGACGCTCGAACTCGGCCGCCACCTCACGCATGATGTGAATGGCCTCTGCCTCAAGGACATCGAGCTGCGACGTGGTGTAGTCGCACTGAAGCATCTGACTCTCCTAGCGGGGATTATCGGTGGAGATCCCGGATTCCGGCGAGCAAGGTCGGCGCCAGTCCCGGTAGGGAAACAAGGATATCCGGCAGCGACGGGTCGCCCTGGTTGTAGGTCAGGGGTGAGCCGTCGATCCGGCTGGCGTGGGCTCCCGAGGCGAGGGCGACGGCGACCGGGGCCGCGGAGTCCCACTCGTACTGGCCGCCCGCGTGCACGTAGGCCTCGACCCGTCCGGTGAGGACCGCGGAGATCTTGGCGCCCGCCGACCCGATCGGCACCAGGTCGGCCCCCGTACGGCGGGCCAGTTCGACGACGAACTCGGGGGGCCTGCTCCTGCTGACCGCGATCTTCGGCCTGGTGCCGACCGTGAGCTGCGGGAGGACGGGGGGTTCCAGGGTGGACAGCGTCGTGCCGACGGCGGGCAGCGCCACCGCCCCCGCGCTCAGTGCGCCGTTCTCCCACAGCGCCACGTGCACCGCCCAGTCGTCGCGGCCCTCCTCGGCGAACTCGCGGGTTCCGTCGAGCGGATCGACGATCCACACCCGCTCCGCCGTCAGTCGCCGGGGGTCGAGGCGCTCATCCTGAGTCGCCTCCTCGGATAGCACACTGTCACCTGGACGTGAGGTCGCCAGGGCGTCCATCAGGAGGCGGTGCGCGGAGGAATCGCCCTCGGCGCGCAGCGCGGCCGGGTCGTCGAAGCCCCTCTTCTCGCGCAGGGCGAGCAGCAGTTCGCCCGCCTGAGTCGCCAGGTCCGCGGCGAGAACGTGGTCGTCGCGAATCGTCATCAGTATGCTCCAGCCCCTCGCGCGACAGCCGACCAGGTCTTCCACAGGATCTGCAGGTCCAGCGTGAGGGACCAGTTCTCCACATAACGTAGGTCCAACCGTACAGATTCCTCCCAAGATAGGTCAGACCGCCCACTGACTTGCCACAGGCCGGTCATGCCCGGCTTTACCAGCAGCCGCCGCCGGACGTCGTCACCGTACCGGGCGACCTCCTCGGGCAGCGGGGGTCTCGGGCCGACCAGCGACATCTGACCGAGCAGCACGTTGACAAGCTGCGGCAACTCGTCCAGGGAGTGACGCCGCAGCCGGGCGCCCACCGGGGTGATGCGCGGGTCGTTGCGGATCTTGAAGAGCACGCCCTGGCCGTCTCCGGTCAAGGTGATCCGGCGCCGCTCCGCGTCGGTGGTCATGGTGCGGAACTTGTAGATCGTGAACTCGGCGCCGTCCCTGCCGACCCGCCGCTGCCGGAAGAACACCGGCCCGGGTCCCGAGGCCCGTACGGCCAGCGGCAGCACGGCGAACAGCGGCAGCAACGCGACGAGCAGCACTCCGGCGCCGACCCGATCGAAGAGGTTCTTGACCAGTTGCCGCGGGCCGGTGAGCTCGGGGTGCTCCACGTGCAGCAGCGGCAGCCCGGCCGCGGGGCGGATGGTGATCCGCGGCCCGGTCACCTCCATCAGCGCCGGAGCGACGACCAGGTCGGTCTCGGTGCGTTCGAGGCGCCAGGCCAGGCGCCGCAGCGCCACTCCGTCCATCTCGGGACAGGCCAGGACCGCGACCGTGTCGGCCGACACCTGCGGCACGGCGATCGGGACATCCGACAGACAGCCGAGCACGGCGACCCCCTCCACGTCCCCCGCCCCGTCGTACGGCACGCAGACCCCGACGACCTCCATGCCGTGGTAGCGCTCCCTGCGGAAGCGACGGATGAGGTCGGCGACCGCGGCGCGGTGACCGACCGCGACGACCCGGCGCATGCAGGCCCCCTGGGCCCGCCTGCGGTGCAGACGGCGGCGCAGGCCGTACCTGGCGAGGATGGTCAGCAGCGTCGCCAGCGGCAGGGCGAGCACGACGTATCCCCTGGCCACGTCGGTCTTCGTCACGTATGCGCCGATGGCGAGAGCCGCGGTGAGGGTGAACCCGCACTGGAAGATCCGCTGGAACTCCTCGGCCCCCAGCCCGATCAGGCGGGGCTCGTAGGCACGGTTGATCCTGATCGCGCAGACCCAGACGACCGGAAGCGCGAGGCTCAGCAACACGTACGGGGTCACATACGGGGTGACCTCGCCGAACCGGACGAACAGCGCGAGCGTCCCGGCGAGGGAGGCTGAGCCGAGATCGGCCACCGCGGCTCGCACCCGGTAACGACGGACCCAGTCCGGCAGACTCGGACGGACCGCCCACGCGGCCCTCGGCCTCGCCCGGTCGACGATTACGTCACGCACACACTCCCCCTGCGTAACCAGGCACCAACGGACAGTGACCGAATGTTAGCGCCAGGAACGGGAGGTACGAGGTTCGAAGGCCGAAACGCGCGCCGTTCGTACGAACGGCTAGAAGTCGATCACCGGGGCGGCCCTGAGATGTTCAGGTCCGTCGCGTGGAAGGCGTTCTGAGTGGGTTCGAGCCCCGCCTTCATCAGCGACTCCACCACGTCCGCCGCCTTGTCCACCAGGAACGGCAGATCCTTGCGCTCGGCGGTCGCGAAGTCGCGCAGGACGAAGGAGGCGGCGTCCATCCGGCCGGGCGGGCGGCCGATCCCGAAACGGACCCGCAGATAGTCACGCGTCGCGAGGGACTTGGTGATCGACTTCAGCCCGTTGTGGCCGTTGTCGCCACCGCCGAGCTTGGCCCTGAGCGCGCCGTAGGGGATGTCCAGCTCGTCGTGGACCACGATCACCCGGGCCGGTTCGACCTTGTAGAAGTCGGCCAGGGCCTTAACCGGGCCGCCGGAGAGGTTCATGAACGACAACGGCTTGGCCAGCACCGCGGGAAGGCCGGCGACCCGCCCTTCAAGCGCCTCGGCCCGTGACCTGTGGGCCTTGAAGCGCCCCCCGGCCCGCGCGGCGAGCTCGTCGAGCACCATGAAGCCCGCGTTGTGCCGGTTCCCCGCGTACTCGGGACCGGGGTTCCCCAGACCAACGACCAGCCAGCGGTCCACGGTCGGCATCCCTTCTCACATGCGCGTCAGGTCTCGCACGCGCGTCA
Organism: Streptosporangium sp. NPDC001559; assembly: GCF_042893955.1. NCBI lineage: Bacteria > Bacillati > Actinomycetota > Actinomycetes > Streptosporangiales > Streptosporangiaceae > Streptosporangium > Streptosporangium sp. NPDC001559. The sequence goes on along the minus strand of NZ_JBIAVG010000003.1, from coordinate 240,103 downwards.
GGGCAGCCCGGTCCCGGACTGCCCTGACAGGGGACGACGCGACGACCGCGCACCCCGGCGTGCTCGGTTTCCCCGCGGCCGCCGTACGGCGGAACGGGCCGGGCCCGCGCCCGTACGGCGCGCGGCCCGGTGTACCGGTCTTACCCGGTGTCCTACTCGGCGGCCTCGGCGGACTCGCCCTCGGCGGCCTCGGCGGTCTGCTCGCCCTCGGCGGCCTCGGGCTCCGGCTCGGCGGTCGGGGCGGCGGTGACGTGCAGGACCAGCGTCTCGGGGTCGGCGACCAGCGTCGTGCCCTTGGGCAGCTTCAGGTCGCCCGCGGTGACCTGGGCGCCGATCTCCAGGCCCTCGACGTCGACCTCGACACCCGTCGGGATGTGCGTGGCCTCGGCCTCGACGGAGACGGAGACGAGCTGCTGGTCGAGGATGCCGTCGGCGACCTCACCGGTCGTGGTGACCGGGATTTCGACGGTGACCTTCTCGCCGCGCTTGACCAGCAGGAGGTCGACGTGCTCAAGGAAGCCCTTGAGCGGGTCACGCTGGACGCCCTTGGGCAGCGCCAGCTCGGAGACCGCGCCCTGGAGGCGGATCAGGACGTTCGGGGTGCGCAGCGCGAGCAGCAGCTCGTGGCCCGGCAGGGACAGGTGCTGGGGCTCGGTACCGTGACCGTAGAGGACGACGGGCACCTTGTGCTCGCGACGGATCTTGCGGGCGGCGCCCTTGCCGAAGTCGTTGCGGGACTCGGCGGTGATGACTACCTCGGACACGGTGGATCTCCTAGGGATCTTCGTCGGCGGAAAAGGACGCGCTCTCCCTCACCCGCCCTAGCGGAAGGCGTTACGAGCGCTGTGCTTCTTCGCCGGGCTGACGCCCGGCGGCTCGGATGCCTTCGAGCCGATGTCCTCACCCATCGTGCGGTCTCGGACATCTGCGGCATCCTCGCGAACCCCACTAGCTTAGTGGGTTCCGCGGGGAGGTACGGCCCGGGACGCCGGGCCGTACCTCAGGGGAGGGTCAGCTGTCGCCCTCGAAGAGGCTGGTCACCGAGCCGTCGCTGAACACCTCGGTGATCGCGCGGGCGATCAGCGGGGCGATCGACAGCACGGTGAGCTTGTCGAAGCGCTTGTCCTCGGCGAGCGGCAGCGTGTTGGTGACGATCACCTCGGAGACCCTGGAGTTCTTCAGCCGGTCGACCGCCGGGTCGGAGAAGACCGCGTGGGTGGCGGCGACGAGCACGTTGGTCGCACCCTGCTCGTAGAGCGCGTCGGCCGCCTTGCAGATCGTCCCCGCGGTGTCGATCATGTCGTCGATCAGCACACAGGTACGGCCCCGCACCTTGCCGACGACCTCGTTGACCGTCACCTGGTTGGCCACGTCGAGGTCGCGGCGCTTGTGGATGAAGGCCAGGGGGGTGCCGAGCGTGTCGGCCCACCGTTCGGACAGGCGCACCCGGCCCGTGTCGGGCGAGACGATGGTCGTCGTCTCCAGGTCGAGCTTGTCCCTGAGGTAGTTGACCAGCACGGGCATGGCGAACAGGTGGTCGACCGGGCCGTCGAAGAATCCCTGGATCTGGGAGGTGTGCAGGTCGATCGACATCAGCCGGTCGGCCCCGGCCGTCTTGAACATGTCGGCCATCAGACGGGCCGTGATGGGCTCGCGGCCCCTGCCCTTCTTGTCCTGCCGGGCGTAACCGAAGAACGGCATGATCACGGTGATCCGCTTGGCGGAGGCGCGCTTGAGCGCGTCCACCATGATCAGCTGTTCCATGATCCACTTGTTGATGGGCCCGGTGTGACTCTGCATCACGAAGGCGTCACACCCCCGGACCGACTCGAGGTACCGGGCGTAGATCTCCCCGTTGGCGAAGTCCCGCAGGGCCGTCGGCGTCGTCCTGACACCGAGGTGGCTGGCCACCTCCTCGGCCAGTTCCGGGTAGGCGCGTCCGGAGAAGAACATCAGGTTCTTCTGGCCGGTCTGCTTCATACCGCTGCTCGTACCGCTGGTCATGCCGTCCTCCCGCCGTGACGGCCCACCGTTGCATTAGCGACGCCGCCGCGCCTGATGGCCCGCTTGCTTCGCTCGCTCACGTCTTGCTCCCCTGCTGGTTTTCGGCCTCGGCTGCCCGCAGTGCCGCCTCCGCCGACCTGGTGCCCGCGCGCCTGCGCGCGACCCACCCTTCAATGTTGCGCTGCCGCCCGCGGGCCACCCCTATCGCCCCGGGAGGGACGTCGCCGGCGATGACCGAGCCCGCGGCAGTGTAGGCGCCGTCGCCGATGTTCACCGGCGCGACGAGCATGGTGTCGCACCCGACGAAGGCGTGCTCGCCGACCGTCGTCTGGTGCTTGTCGACCCCGTCGTAGTTGACGAAGATCGTCGAGGCGCCGATGTTGGCCCCCGCCCCGATGACCGCGTCTCCCGCGTAGGTCAGGTGCGGCACCTTCGCGCCCTCGCCCACCTTCGCGTTCTTCATCTCGACGTAGGTGCCCGCCTTGGCCTTCCTGGCGAGCACGGTGCCGGGACGCAGGTAGGCGTAGGGGCCGACGAGGGCCTCGGGGCCGATCTCCGCCTCGACGCAGACCGCGTTGCGCACGACCGCGCGCTCGCCGACGAGCGTGTCGGTCAGCGTCGTGGCGGGGCCGACCTCCGCCCCCTCCGCGATCGCCGTACGGCCGTGCAACTGGGTTCCAGGGTGGAGGACCACGTCGGGCTCCATGGTCACCTCGACGTCGACCCAGGTGCTGGCGGGGTCGATCACGGTGACCCCGGCGCGCATGTGGGCTTCGAGCAGCCGGGTGTTGAGCACCTTGCGGGCGAAGGCGAGCTGCACCCGGTCGTTGACGCCCTCGACCTCGACGTGGTCGGCGGCCACGTGCGCGCCGACCCGGTGGCCGTCCTCCCTCAGGATGGACAGCACGTCGGTGAGGTACTCCTCGCCCTGGGCGTTGGCGGTCGAGACACGCTTGACCGCGTCGGCGAGCAGGGTCCCGTCGAAGGCGTAGACGCCGGAGTTCATCTCCCTGATCGCCCGCTGCTCCGCGGTCGCGTCCTTCTCCTCGACGATCTGCAGGACCGCCCCCGTGGTGTCGCGCACGATGCGGCCGTAGCCGTACGGGTCGGGGACCTCTGCGGACAGGACGGTGACGGCGTTGCCGTCGGCCTCGTGCCGCTCCAGCAGGGCGGCGAGGGTCTCGGTGCTCAGCAGCGGGGTGTCGCCGTAGGTCACCAGGACGGTTCCCTCGATCGCACCGACCGTTTCGAGCACGACTCTGACCGCGTGACCGGTTCCCCGCTGCTCCTCCTGGATCACGGGCAGCGCATCGGGACCGGTTCTCGACAGGTGTTCCTGGACCCGATCTCTCTCATGACCGATGACAACAATGAGCCGCCCGGGTTCGAGGCCTCGGGCGGCTGTGAGCATATGGTCGACCAGGGTGCGGCCGCACAGCTCGTGCAGGATCTTGGGTGTTTTCGATTTCATCCGGGTGCCCTCGCCTGCGGCGAGGACGATGACGGCGGCCGGGCGCGGCACACTCACGGACGAGGCTCCCTCGGCGTCGCAGCTGAGACATGACAAAGCGGGATGAGATGCGATTACCGCCTGGGAACCGTCCCGTCACCCACTCGACAACGCGAGGATACCTTCCCGTCCACCAACCCACCCAGCCGACCAGCCGGGTTGCCAAACTAGGCAGAACGGACAGCTCCGGCACCAGGACTCGAACCTGGACAACAAGGACCAAAACCTTGCGGGCTGCCAATTACCCAATGCCGGATCAGCCTGGCGACTCGGATCACATCCGATCGCCCGACTCCCCTACGATACCGACCCCTTGCTATCAAACGCGCCTCGTTTGGAGACCTCATCTGATACAGGGCGCGCCGGTCGCCGGAACGGCACCGGACAGGCGCAGGCCAAGTGCCGTCTAGCAGACGGCCGAGCGGCGCGCAAGTCGTTAAACCCCTAGACGACGTTCCCCCAAGAGTCACCTTCCCCACATTAAGCACTTAGGGATTCCTAACTTACGATGGCGTAGGTTACGGTTGCGTAGCCCGACAAACGCCCACCTCCTCCCAGCTTCCGTGAGGTAGTGCATGACCGTCATCGAAGAACGCCCCGCGCCCGGCCCGAAGCCGGAGGCGGACCCAGAGCCGAAGACCACGATCGAACTCGTCACCTTCGGCGTGGTCGTGGCCGCGCCTCTGCTCGCCCTGCTCGCCGCCGTTCCCTTCGCGTGGGGATGGGGGCTCGGCTGGACCGACGTCGCGATCTTCTTCGTGTTCTACGCGGTTTCCGGGCTGGGCGTGACCGTTGGCCTGCACCGCCACTTCACTCACGGTTCCTTCAAGGCCAAGCGCCCGATGAAGATCGCGCTGGGCATCGCGGGCAGCCTCTCGCTGGAGATGTCGGTGCTCGACTGGGTGGCCACCCACCGCAAGCACCACAAGTTCTCCGACAAGGAGGGCGACCCGCACTCGCCGTGGCGGTTCGGCAGCGGCTTCCTGTCGCTGACCAAGGGACTGCTCTGGGCGCACGCGGGCTGGCTGTTCGAGACCGACCGGGTCAACCGGGAGAAGTACGCCCCCGACCTGCTCAAGGACCCCGACATCGTCAAGCTGCACAAGTTCTTCCCGGTGATGGCGATCTCCTCGATGGTGCTCCCCCCGCTGCTCGGCGGCCTGCTGACCTGGTCGTGGTGGGGCATGCTCACCGCCTTCTTCTGGGGCACGCTGGTCAGGATCGGACTGCTGCACCACGTGACCTGGTCGATCAACTCCATCTGCCACGTCTTCGGCGAGGAGGTCTTCGAGTCTCGTGACAAGTCGCGCAACGTGTGGTGGCTGGCCATCCCGTCGTTCGGCGAGTCCTGGCACAACCTGCACCACTCCGACCCGACGTGCGCCAGGCACGGCGCGCTCAAGGGACAGATCGACCTCAGCGCGGGTGTCATCCGCTGGTTCGAGAAGGCAGGCTGGGTTTACGACGTCCGCTGGCCGACGCCGGAACGACTGGCGGCCAAGCGCATATCCGCCTGAATCATGGCACCCCGCCGCACCTCCGGTGTTCCCCCTGACACCTTGGACAACACGCTCGCGCCCCCCTCAAGAAGGGGGCGGCGGGCCCCGGTCCGGCGAAATACGGTTCCCGTTTCGCAACCTGGGAGCGCCATCATTGGAAACGTGAGCGAACCCCGACGACGCATGTCAGGCAAGGAACGCCGGGAGCAGCTGATCCAGATCAGCCGGACCCTGTTCGCTGAGAAGGGGTTCGACGGCACATCGGTCGAAGAGATCGCGGCGACCGCCAACGTCTCGAAGCCCGTGGTCTACGAGCACTTCGGCGGTAAGGAGGGCGTCTACGCGGTCGTGGTCGACCGCGAGATGCAGAAGTTGCTCGGCCTGGTGACGGAGGCCCTCTCCGCCTCACACGCGCTGATCAAGCTGGAGCGGGCCGCGCTGGCGCTGCTGGCCTACGTCGAGGAGAACAGCGAGGGCTTCCGCATCCTGGTCCGCGACTCACACGCGGCCTCTGGGACGGGCACGTTCGCCAGCCTGATCAACGACATCGCCAGTCAGGTCGAGGACGTGATGGTCGACCAGTTCGCCGAGCGCGGCTACGACCCGAAGCTGGCGCCCATGTACGCCCAGATGCTGGTCGGCATGGTCGCGCTGACCGGCCAGTGGTGGCTCGACGTCCGCAGGCCCGCCCGCGAGGAGGTGGCCGCGCACCTGGTCAACCTGGCCTGGAACGGCCTCACCGGCCTGTCCCCGACCCCCCGCCTGACCTCTTTCTCCCACGGCCTGGAGCCCCGCGGCCCCGAATCCCACGGCGTCACGGCCCCCGTGCCGACCGAGAAGGAGCTTCGCGAGCGGGAGAAGGCGCGTGAACGCGAACTGAAGGAGCAGGAGAAGGCCCGCGAGCGGGAACGACGCGAGGCCGACAAGCTCGCCCGCGACCTGGAGAAGATCAGGCAGCGGGAGCTGAAGGAGCAGGAGAAGGCCCGCGAGCGCGAACAGAAGGAGCGCGAACGGCTGCTCAGGGAGCAGGAGAAACTCCGCGAGCGGGAGCTGCGGGAGCAGGAGAAGCTCCGTGCCAGAGGGGCGAGGGCACCCGCGGGAGGGCCGGCGACGGCCGCCGGAGATGGGGAAAACCTGGAAACAAGCGAGTAACCAACAGCAGCCGTTGATCCCAAATTAACGTTCCGTTCAATCAAAGCGGGCATTCTGGTCATATGTCCGCCGATCCCGCGCACCCCACCCCCGAAGGATTTCCTCTCCCCCAGGAACGCTTCCTCAACCGCGAGGAGAGCTGGTTGCAGTTCAACCAGCGGGTTCTTGAGCTGGCCGAGGACACGTCCCTGCCCCTGCTGGAGCGGGTACGGTTCCTGGCGATCTTCGCCAGCAACCTGGACGAGTTCTTCCGGGTACGGGTCGCGGGCCTCAAGCGGCGAATGGCCACCGGCCTGCTGCTTCGCACCAAGAGCGGGCTCAAGCCCCGCGAGGAACTGGCCAGGATCGCCGCGATCGCCGACGGGCTCGCGCAGCGGCACTCGGCCTGCTTCCACGAGCAACTGCGCCCTCAGCTCGCCTCCGAGGGCATCGAGATCGTGCGCTGGGACGACCTCGGCCGGGACGAGCGCACCGAGATGCGCAAGCTGTTCAGGGAGCGAATCCGGCCGGTTCTGACCCCGCTGGCCGTCGACCCCGCCCATCCTTTTCCCTATATTTCCGGACTCTCGCTCAACCTTGCCGTGACCGTCCGAAACCCGGCGACCGGCAACACCGTGTTCGCCAGGGTGAAGGTGCCCAGCAGGCTCCCCCGGTTCGTCGCGGCCTCCAAGGACCGCTTCGTCCCCCTCGAAGACGTCATCGCCGCCCACCTGGGACAGCTCTTCAAGGGCATGGAGGTCGTCGAGCACCACGTCTTCAGGGTGACCCGCAACGAGGACCTGGACGTGGACGAGGACGTCACGGAGAACCTCATGCAGGCCCTGGAGCGGGAGCTGCTCAAGCGCCGCTTCGGCCCTCCGGTGCGCCTGGAGGTCGAGGACACCATCACCCCCGAGGTTCTCGACCTGCTGGTCGACGAGCTGGGAGTGGCCCAGCACGAGATCTACCGGGTACCCGGCCCGCTCGACCTGACCGGGCTGCACGCGATCTCCGACCTGGAGAGGGGGGAGCTGAGCTTCCGTCCCTTCGTGCCCGCCGAGGTGGTCCACGTCGAGGACGACATCTTCGCCGTCCTGCGCGAACGGGACGTGCTGCTGCACCACCCCTACGACTCCTTCTCCACCAGCGTGCAGCGTTTCATCGAGCAGGCCGCCGCCGACCCGAACGTGCTGGCCATCAAGCAGACGCTCTACCGGACCAGCGGTGACTCGCCGATCGTGGACGCGCTGATCGACGCGGCCGAGGCGGGCAAGCAGGTCGTCGTGGTCGTGGAGATCAAGGCGAGGTTCGACGAGCACGCCAACATCACCTGGGCGCGCAAGCTGGAGCGGGCCGGATGCCACGTGGTCTACGGGGTCGTCGGCCTGAAGACCCACTGCAAGCTGGCCCTCGTCGTACGGCAGGAGCCCTCCGGCGAGCTGCGCAGCTACTGCCACATCGGCACGGGCAACTACAACCCCAAGACCGCCAGGCAGTACGAGGACCTGGGCCTGCTGACCGCGGACCCGCTGGTCGGCGAGGACGTCACCGACCTGTTCATCCACCTGACCGGCTACTCCAACCACTCGGCCTACCGGCGGCTGCTGGTCGCCCCGCACTCGCTGCGCGGCGGTCTGGTCGCCAGGATCGAGCGGGAGATCTCCCACCAGGAGGCGGGCCGCCCGGCCAGCATCAGGATGAAGACCAACTCCCTGGTCGACGAGCTGGTCATCGACGCCCTCTACCGCGCCTCGCAGGCGGGCGTCCCGGTCGACCTGTGGGTACGCGGGGTGTGCACGCTGCGTCCCGGCGTCCCCGGGCTCTCCGAGAACATCCGGGTCAGGAGCGTGCTCGGCCGCTTCCTCGAACACTCCAGGATCTACGAGTTCGGCCACGGGCGCAGGCCGGAGATCTGGATCGGCAGCGCCGACCTCATGCGGCGCAACCTGGAGCGCCGCGTCGAGGCACTGGTCAAGGTCACCAGCCAGCAGCAGCGGATGTACCTCAGCTCACTGCTCGACCGGGCCATGTCGGAGGAGACCTCGACCTGGTGGCTCAACGCGGACGGCAGCTGGGCCCAGCACCCCGGTGACGACCTGCAGAACCATCTGATCAGCACCCGGCGGTGGAGGACGATAGATGACTGAACTGGACGTCCATCCGACCGACATGATCCGCGCCGCGGGGGCGGTGGTGTGGCGGGGGCCGGAGACGGCCCCCGAGGTCGCACTCGTCCACCGTCCCAAGTACGACGACTGGACCTTCCCCAAGGGCAAGTTGAAGCCGGGTGAGCACGTCATCGCCGGAGCCCTGCGCGAGGTGGCCGAGGAGACCGGGATCACCGCGCTGCTCGGCCGGGCGTTGCCGCCGATCCACTACCTGAAGGGCAAACGGCTCAAGCGCGTCGACTACTGGGTGGCCAAGGCCGCCACCAGCGAGCCGTACACCGACGTCGAGGAGGTCGACGAGGTCGTCTGGCTCTCGCTGAAGGAGGCCAGGCGGCGGCTCACCTACGAGTGGGACGCGGGCCTGCTGCGCGCCCTCACCGCGGTCCCGCTCGCGACCACCCCCCTCGTCCTGGTACGGCATGGCATGGCCGGTTCGCGCCAGGAGTGGGAGGGCGACGACGACGAACGTCCCCTGGACGAGGTGGGAAGGCTCCAGGCCGAGGTCCTCACCGACGCTCTGGCGGCCTACCGTCCCGTCGAACTGATCAGCTCGACGAGCAGCCGTTGCGTGCAGACGCTTGAGCCGTACGCCGCGAGCGCCGGGCTTGAGATCCGCCAGGAGCGACTGCTCTCCGAGACCTACCACGACCCGAGGGCCGCGCTGCGGCTGGTGTCGAAGGTGCTGGACTCGGAGCGTTCGACGGTGCTGTGCAGCCACGGCAAGGTGCTTCCCGAGCTGATCGCCGGGATCACCGACCGGCCCGGAGACGTGCAGTTACGCAAGGGCGCCTTCATGGTGCTGCACCACGCAGGCGGCAGGGTCGTCGGCGTGGACCGCTACATCACCTGAAAGCCGACAGAAGCTCCTCCACGGCCTTGGAGGTCTCGGCCCAGACCGCCGGGAACTCCTCCCACGCCCGTGCCGCTCCGGCCCGCTCAAGGCCGGTCAGCACGCCGTAGGTGAAGGTGTCCTCCCCCGCGAGCCTGGCGTTGGCCGCCTCCGCCGCGAGCCGTTCCTGGGCGACGACGCCGTCCTGGTGGGTGCCGAGCACCTCCTGTACGGCCTCGGCGTGCTTGGCCAGCTTGCCCAGGCCGAGCACCTCAGCGGTGTAGCGGGCCCGCTTGGCCGTCTTGCGCACCTCGTGCATGGCCTCCTCGCGCTCCGGGCCCTCAACGGCCTGGGCCGCCGCGTACGCCTTGGTGACCCGGTTCCAGCCCTTGGCGGCGACGGCTTCGAGGGAGTCGGCGGGCCGCTTGGCGGCCTTGGTGAGCGTGGGCGTGGCGACCAGGTCGTCCAGCGCGTCGAGCAGCGCGAAGTAACGCTCCCCGCCGAGCACCTCCCTGATCCGGTCGTAGGCCTCGTGCTCGGCGTCGAGCAGGTCGGAGCTGAGGCGGGTCCCGACCGGGCCCACGACCAGCTCCTGGTCGAGGGTCGCGAGGCTGCGGGCGAAACGCTCCCTGATGACCTCCAGGTCACGGGCCTCACCGAGGACCCCGGCCAGCCACTTCAGCTCCTCCTGGAGGGTCTCGGTTCCCTCGACGACCGTCTTGAAGGACTTCAGCGCGCTGCGCAGCCTCCGGGAGGCGACGCGCATCTGGTGGACGGCGTCCTCCTCGGCGCGCCGTACCCGGGGGTCCTGGGCCAGGAGAGCGGTCACCTGGGCGCCGAGATAGCCCATGACGACCTCGCCCGCCGAACCGGATTTGGTCTCGGCGAGCCGTACCGTGGGGACGGGGGCGGCGGAGTTGAGCAGGCGGGCCAGCTTGCTCGACGAGTCGGCGGGCGAGGCCCCCGCCTTCGTCAGCCGCTTTCCGACCTTGGCGAGCAGTTTGACGTCGCCCTCGATCAGTTCGGCCTCGACCTCACGCCAGCGTTCGAGGTGCGGCTGCTCACCCAGCACGGTGCCCTTGACCCGGTCGTCGGCGATCTCGACGAGTCGCACCCCGGCCCCGTTCACCAGGTGGGTCACCGAACGGCGGGTGTCGAGCTCGGCGACGGGGGTCAGGGGGGCGCCCCTGGTGTAGGCGAGCACGAGGTCGGCCAGCTCTCTGGGCACGATCTTGGCGCTGCGGGTCAGCGGGTGGACGATCTCCTGCCGGACGCCCTTGGCCTTGGGGAGCTTCAGGTGCCAGCCCGGGTCGGTGCCGCCCCGGCGCCGCCGCAGGGTGATGCCCCGGGCCGCGAGCCGCAGGTCAGGGGTGTCGAAGTAGAGCGCGACGAGCTGGTGGGTCTTGGGACCGACGACCCCCGAGCAGCCCGGCAGACCGGTCAGTTCGGGCAGCTCGTAGTCCACCGGCACGTCGAACTTGTCTTCTATTTCTATAGCCACAGGCCGTCCCCTGATGTGCCCAGATATCTATCTCAGTCCCTGCAGTATTTATTGACGCCCCACCATTCGTCCACAACTCCGGACGATCGACCTGCAATTACCCATCGGGTACAGACCCCACCCCGTCCGGACAACGCCTTTCGTTAAGCATTTGTTCATTTTTCGGTCATCTTCTGGGCTACCACGAAAATCCGCCGGAAGGGGAACAGGGTGCCGTGGGGGCCACGGGGGTAGGCCCGCGCGAGCACGTCGGAGCAGTCGTGCAGGAAGTCGTCCCCCTCCTCGGGGGACAGCCGGTCGAGCATGGGGCGCAGGAAACTGCCGGTGATCCATCTGAGCACGGTCTCCTCGCCGGTGAGGACGTGCAGGTAGGTGGTCTCCCAGGCGTCGACCCGGCAGCCCGCCCCGGCCAGCAGGTCGTGATACTCGGCGGGCTCACCGACCGGAGCCGGCCTGACCAGGTCGGCGAGCCGATCACGCCACGTCGTACGGCACAGCTCGTGCACCAGCGCATGACTGGGGGCGCCGAAGTTGCCGGGGACCTGGAAGGCGAGCCAGCCTCCCGGGGCGAGCGCCTCCACCCAGCGCGGCAGCAGGTCACGGTGGCCGGGGACCCACTGCAGAACGGCGTTCGACACGATCACGTCGACCGGTTCGCGGGGACTCCACCGGATGACGTCCTCGACGGAGAAGCTCAGCCCGCCCGTCGCGGGGATCCCGGAAAAGGCCCCGGAAAGGGCCCCGGCGAGCATCGCGGGCGAGGAGTCGAAGCCGTGCACCTCGGCCTCCGGCCAGCGTTCGGCCAGCGTGGCGGTCAACTCGCCGGTGCCACATCCCGCGTCCACCACCCGGCGCGGGCTCCGCGCCGCTATTCTCGCGACCAGGTCGAAGAAGGGCCGTGACCGCTCGTCGGCGTACCGGCCGTAGACCCGTGGGTTCCATATATCTCTTGACATCAAGACAACTCATAACGGGTTATTTATCTCGATGTCAAGACAGATAGACTCACCGCATGACCGTGCACCGCTCCGGCCGCGACCTCGACCGGCCCCGTGACGAGGTGGACCGGCTGGTCACCGCCTGGCGCCAGGAACGCCCCGACCTCGACGTCGAGCCCCTCCAGGTGCTGAGCCGGGTCTCCCGGCTGGCCCGTCACCTGGACCGCGCCCGCCGGGCGGCCTTCGCCGAACACGGCCTGGAGAACTGGGAGTTCGACGTCCTCACCGCGCTGCGCCGGGCGGGCGAGCCGTACGAGCTGAGCCCCGGCTCGCTGCTCAGGGCCACCCTGGTCACCTCGGGAACCATGACGAACCGGATCGACAGGCTCGCCGCCGCCGGTCTGGTACGGCGCCGCCCCGACCCCGAGGACAGGCGAGGGGTGCTGGTCTCCCTGACCGACGCCGGACGGGTCCGGGTCGACGACGCCTTCGCCGACCTGCTCCGCCGCGAACGCGACTTACTGGCCGGCCTCGGAAAGCATGAACAGCAGGCCCTCGCGGACCTGCTGCGCACGCTACTCGTCCCTTTTGACGCGACCGACACCGGAGCGCACTGACTCCACTGCCCTCACATCGAGGGGCAAACCTCTGACTTCACTCACCCAGACGGTCGGCCAGCTCCAGCCACTCGGTCTCCACGGTCTCCTTCTCCGCGAGGACCTCCTTGAGCTCGGCGTCGAGGGAGGCCAGCCTGCCGTAGTCGGCGGCGGCGTCAGCCATGGAGGCGTGCAGCCTCTCCTCGCGGGTGCCCAGCTTGTCGAGCTGACGCTCAAGGCGGGAGAGCTCCTTGCGCAGCTCCCGTTCCTCCTTCGCCGACAGGCCGGTGGCCTCCGTCGGCTGCGGCGTGACACGGGCGTCCGTCGAAGCCGCGGCCCTGGCCGACAGCGCCCCGCCTGAGGCACGCCGTTCGAGATACTCGTCGACGCCACCGGGCAGCATCGACAGTTTGCCGTCTCCCAGCAGCGCGACCGTCCTGTCCGAGACCCGCTCCAGGAAGTAGCGGTCGTGGCTGACCACGATCAACGTGCCCGGCCAGCCGTCGAGCAGGTCCTCAAGCTCGTTCAGCGTCTCGATGTCGAGGTCGTTGGTCGGCTCGTCCAGCAGCAGCACGTTGGGGTCGTCCATCAGCAGCCGCAGCAACTGCAGGCGGCGCCGCTCGCCACCCGACAGGTCACCGACCACCTTCCACTGCGCCTCACCCCGGAAGCCGAGGCGTTCCAGCAACTGGGAGGCGGTCCACTCCTTCTTGCCGACCTGGATGAACTTGCGGATCTCCTCGACGGTCTCCAGCACCCGCCGCGTGGGGTCCAGCTCGGCCAGCTCCTGCGACAGATGGGCCAGCCGGACGGTCTTGCCCCGCACGACCTTGCCGGAATCAGGCCGCACCGTGTCGGCCAGCAGCCGCAGCAGCGAGGACTTGCCCGAACCGTTGACCCCGATCAGGCCGACCCGGTCACCGGGGCCGAACTGCCAGGTCGCGTGCTCCAGAACCAACGGCCCCGCCCCGGGACCGCCCGCGTGCAGCGTGACGTCCTCAAGGTCATAGACCGTACGGCCCAGCCTGGCCGCGGCGAACTTCACCAGCTCGACGCTCTCCCTGGGCGGCGGCTCGTCCGCGATCAGCGCCTGGGCCGCCTCGATGCGGAACTTCGGCTTCGAGGTACGCGCGGGCGGGCCCCGGCGCAGCCAGGCGATCTCCTTGCGCATCAGGTTCTGCCGACGGGCCTCCGAGGCGGCGGCCACCCGGGCCCGCTCCGCCTTGGCCAGCACGTAGGCGGCGTACCCGCCCTCGTAACGCTCGACCGTGCCGTCGACCACCTCCCAGGTCCTGGTGGAGACCGCGTCCAGGAACCACCGGTCGTGGGTGACCACCAGCAACGCCGTACGGCGTGCGGACAGGTGCCTGGCCAGCCAGTCGATGGCCTCGATGTCCAGGTGGTTGGTCGGCTCGTCCAGAACGATCAGATCGTGCTCGCCGACCAGCAGCCTCGCCAACGCCGTACGGCGCCGCTCACCACCCGACAGGGTCCCGGCCAGCGCGGTGAGGTCGATGTCGCCGAGCAGACTGGCCATGATCTCGCGGATGCCCGCGTCACCGGCCCACTCGTGCTCGGGCCTGCCGCCGACGACGATCTCCTGCACCGACAGCGCCGGATCGAGGTCGTCGCCCTGGGACAGAACCCCCACGTGCAGACCCCGGTTGTGGGTGACCCGTCCCGCGTTCGGCGTGAGGGCACCCGCGATCACCGAGATGAGCGTGGTCTTACCACCACCGTTGCGGCCGACCACCCCGACACGGTCACCGGCCTCGATGCCCAGGGAGACATCCCTCAGCAGAGGCTTGGGACCGTAGGAGTGGGAAACCGACTCAAGATTGACCAGATTCATCGTTTCATAAGGTTACTGCGTCTCTTTGCTCCGCCTGGCGGCGTCGCGGGTTCGGGCGCCTTGGGCCAACGCTTTCCCTCGTCGTTCGTCCGCTTCGCTCCCTCACTCCTCAGTCCAAGCGTCGGCGCGCCCGAACCGACACTCCTCACACTTGGCGCCGGTAAGGCCGAGATCAAACCCTTCGTACCCGATGCCGATGGTTGTGAGTTGGGTTGGGGAGAGCTGGAACCTTGGCCGGCCTGTCGCGCTGTCTTGTCAGGGACCGGGGACCGGGGCTACCTGGAGGGCTGGGACCCAGGGGGCGAGCGGGGTGGGATTTGGGACTCCCCTGATGATCATTTTGGGGTGTTCGTATCGGTTGTTTGCTGATCAATCGGTGCACATGTGGCATATGGTGCGCGGATGCGCCCCCCTGAGCAGCCTTCCCCCACAGGTCCGCCACCCGGTTGGCGGCCGGAATCGCCGTCCCGGAGGAGTCGTAGGATCATGGCGATCTCCGTGGTCATCGCGGCCGTCGCGGTGATAGGCGTGCTCAGGCTGCTGGGTGGCCTGGCCGCCCCGCCCGACGACGGCGCCGGGACACCCGTGGCGAACCCGGCGGCCTCGACGCCGACGCCCATGAGGACACCGCCCCCGGTGGAGAAGGACACCAGGCCGAGCACGCCGAGTACGGAGCCGACGGCGGCACCCGACCCGTCGGCGTCGGCACTCGAGGCGGCGTTCACGGCGGCGGTGAAACAGCGCAAGGCGCTGAAGGACGCCGACCCCTACAAGCTGGGACGGCTCGGCTGGAACATGTGTGAGGCTCTGGAAGAGGGCAAGGGTTTCGCCGAGGCCGTGGTTCTTGGGCGCAGCGGGTTCGACGAGGAGACTTCCGCGTACATAGCGACGCTCGCCATCGGCAACCTGTGCCCACGTCAGCAGGACAAGATCCCCGGCTAGCGCGTACGAGCCCGGCCCCGCACAACCTCAGACGACCGTGGGGCCCGGGGTGGGGCCCTGGGCGGTCAGGACGTCCCTGGCCACTCCGGCGGCCCGCAGGGAGGCGGCCAGGGTGACGGCGTGGTCGGCGGACTCGGCCAGGAAGGCGCAGGTGGGGCCGGATCCGGAGACCAGGGCGCCCAGGGCTCCGTGTTCGCGGCCCGCGTCCAGGGTCTTGGCCAGGCTGGGGCGCAGGGACACGGCGGCCGGCTGCAGGTCGTTGGCCAGTTCGGCGCCCAGGGCCTTGGCGTCTCCGGCGCGCAGCGCGGCCAGCAGAGGCTGTGACGCCCGGGGCGGGCCGACCTGGTCACCGCTCTCGGCGCGCAGGCGGTCGCACTCGGCGTAGACCCTCGCCGTGGACAGGCCGCCGTCGGCCAGGGCGAAAACCCAGTGGAACGTGCCATCCGCATCAAGGGAGGTCAGCCGCTCCCCCCTGCCGGTGCCGACGGCCGTACCGCCCAGCAGGGCGAAGGGCACGTCGCTGCCGAGGTCGGCGGCGATCTCCATCAGGTCCTCGACCGGCAGGCCGAGGCCCCACAGTTCGTTGCAGGCGACCAGGGCGGCGGCCGCGTCGGCGCTGCCGCCCGCCATGCCGCCCGCGACCGGGATCGTCTTGCGGATGACGAGGCTGACACCATAGGACCTGCCGGCGTGCCCGGCGAGCGCGAGGGCGGCCCGGATGGCCAGGTTGTCGGCGTCCTGCGGCACCTCACTCGCCGACTCACCCTCGACGCGGACCCGCATACCGGTCTCCGCGACGGCCGTCACCTCGTCGAAGATCGACACGGCGTGGAAGACGTTCACCAGGTCGTGGAAGCCGTCGTCGCGGAGCGGCCCGACCGCGAGCCGCAGGTTGACCTTGGCGGGCACCCGGACGGTCACCGAGTTCATGCGTCCCTCTCATCGCTCGTCACGGTCCCCGATCGTAACGGGGTCCCCGCACACGTCCTCGCAAAGCTCCCCGACAAATCAGCTCAAGTGCGATTTTCAGCGATTCGCGCGAAGTCCTCGATGGACAGTTGCTCGCCACGGAGCGTGGGATCGATCCCGGCGGCGCGCAGCGCCTGCTCCGCGGCGGCGGCCGTACCGGCCCAGGAGGCGAGGGCCGCGCGCAGGGTCTTGCGGCGCTGGGCGAAGGCCGCGTCCACCACCGCGAAGACCTCCTCGCGCGAGGCGGTTGTCTCCGGGGGCTGCCTGCGGGTCATCGCGACGAGCCCGGAGTCCACGTTGGGCACCGGCCAGAAGACCGTCCTGCCGACGGGACCGGCCCTGCGGACGTCGGCGTACCAGGCCGCCTTGAGCGAGGGGATGCCGTAGACCTTCGAACCCGGCGCCGCGGCCAGCCGGTCGGCCACCTCGGACTGCACCATGACCAGGACGCCACGCAGGGACGGCAGCGTCTCCAGCAGGTGCAGCACCACCGGGACCGACACGTTGTAGGGGAGGTTGGCGACCAGGGCGGTCGGCTTGTCCTCAGGCAGTTCCTCGGGCAGCACCCGCATGGCGTCCGCGAGCACCACGGTCAGGCGGTCGGCGAGCTCGGGGGCGTGCCCGGCGACGGTCAGCGGGAGCTGTTCGGCCAGGACCGGGTCGATCTCGACCGCCACGACGCCGCGCACCTCGGGGAGCAGCGCGAGGGTGAGCGACCCGAGACCGGGCCCGACCTCGATGACCACGTCGTCGGGGCGCAGATCGGCCACCCGGACGATCCTGCGCACCGTACCGGCGTCGATCACGAAGTTCTGGCCGAGTTTCTTGGTCGGGCGGAC
This sequence comes from Streptosporangium sp. NPDC001559, assembly GCF_042893955.1. NCBI lineage: Bacteria > Bacillati > Actinomycetota > Actinomycetes > Streptosporangiales > Streptosporangiaceae > Streptosporangium > Streptosporangium sp. NPDC001559. The sequence goes on along the minus strand of NZ_JBIAVG010000003.1, from coordinate 223,325 downwards.
GCCGAGCCGCTCCGCCAGCTCACGTATCTCGACCGGGCCGAGAAGGCTCATCGCCGCCCCTCACTCACCACATGCTCCCCATGTCATCCGACAAGTGTCGCGCATGGAATCCCCCGGTGAGGACGCCCGGCCCTTCCGGATAACGTGATCCGTACGGGGGTTAGTCGGCGATGGAAGGATTGCCCCCGTGATGGATGCCAACCAGCCCGGCGTCGAGGGGTTACGTCCCGGCGACCCCGGACGGATCGGGGAGCACCGGCTTCTCGGGCGCCTCGGCGAGGGAGGCATGGGCACCGTCTACCTGGCACGGAACCCGCAGGGGCGCCTGGTCGCGGTGAAGGTGATCAAGCCCGAGGTCGCCGTCGAGGACGGCTTCGCCAAACGGTTCCACGCGGAGGTGCGCAACGCCCGGCGGGTCGCCTCGTTCTGCACCGCCCAGGTGCTCGGCGACGGCAACGCCGACGACGGCAGGCCGTACATGGTCACCGAGTACATCCCGGGCACTCCCCTGTCACGCCAGATCAGCGTGTACGGCTCGCTCGACCCCGCCCAGCTGCACGGTGTGGCCCTCGGAGTGGCCGCCGCGCTGGCGGCGATCCACGTCGCCGGGCTGGTCCACCGCGACCTCAAGCCCGCCAACGTGATCCTGTCCCTGTCCGGACCGCGCGTGATCGACTTCGGCATCGCCAGGGCGCTGGACTCCACCCGTGGTTTCACCCGTTCCGGCGAGGTGCTCGGCAGCCCGGGATGGTGGGCGCCGGAGCAGGTGAAAGGGCTTGAGATCACTCCGGCCGCCGACGTCTTCGCCTGGGGGTGCCTGATCGCCTACGCGGGCAACGGCCGCCACCCGTACGGCCGAGGCGACATGATCACCATGGCGACGCGGCTGCTGAACACCCCGCCCGACCTTGGCTCGCTTCCCGCCCCGCTCGACGACCTGGTCCGCAGGGCGACCGCGATGGACCCTGGGACACGCCCGACCGCGCAGGACCTGCTGATCGCGCTGGTCGGCGGCGCCCCGGCCTCTGTGGATCCGCCGGCCGCAGGCCCGCCGACGCCGGTCGTCGACGTGCTCGGCGGCACGTGGCGGCCTCCGGCCAACGTGGAACCGGACACCACCCGGGCCCTCGGTGGCCTTGGTGACCTCGGCGTTCCCGGGACGCCCCCCGCGGCCCGGTCCAGGCGGAACAAATCGATCATGGTGGGACTCGTGGTGGCCGCCGCGCTCGCGATCACCGTCGCGGTGCTGGCCCACGTCCTCGGGAGCCCTGCCAGCACAGGCGGCGCAGGAGGCGGGACCTCCTCGGGCGGCGGTCCGACCGACGTGGGCAGGCGGATCCCGATCGGCTCCCCGATCGGAGATCCACAGCTGATCGTGCCACGGGCTCCGCGCTGCGGCCTGACCTCCTACGAGGGCACGACGGCGCGCGGCAGGTTGTGCGTGGTCACGCTCACCCTGCTCAACCCGGGTGGCGAACGCGTCCCCCTCAGTCGTGACCCGTTCACCCTGCTCGACGATGCGGGAACGCCCCACACCCCCGAGGCGCCCGTGGCGGGCCTGACGGACACGCTCGCCCCCGGGGGCAGACTGGACCAGGTCCTGGTCTACGACCTGCCTCCCGAACGGCGACCGGCCCGGCTGAGCGGCCAGGTGACCGACGGCGGACGGCGGATCGAGGTGCGGCTGTGAGGTTCCTCCCACGGGCCGCCGTGCCGTTCGCGCTGCTGTTCACCCTCGTGGCCGCGCCGTCGTCGCCGTCGTCCCCCGCGAGCTGTGGCCGGGACACCGCCGTCGGCGACCCGTTCGCCTCCCCGGGAGGGGCGACCGGGGCGGGAGCCGTACACGTCCTGTCCGGCAGAGGCGACGAGACAAGGGTCGTGCGCGCCCCCGCGCCCGCGGCGGGCGACGGGTTCGGCTGGTCGGTACGGCTGGCCGACCTCGACGGCGACCGCTGCGCGGACCTGGTGGTCGGCGCGCCGTACACGGACGTGGCGGGGCGGCCGGACGCGGGTGCCGTCTACATCGTGTACGGTACGGCCGCCCGCCCTCCGGTGCGCCTGCTCCCCTCCTCTCCCGAGGCGGGCGCCCACTTCGGCTGGTCGCTGGCCGTGTGGCGGGGCACGCTCGCCGTCGGCGCCCCGCACGAGGACGCCGACGGGGTCGAGGACTCCGGCGCGGTCCACCTGTTCGACGTGGGCGCGGGGTTCGGTGAGGGGCGGCGGATCTCCCAGGACACACCGGGGGTGCCGGGCAGCGGCGAACCCGGCGACATGTTCGGCTGGTCGGTGGCCGTCGGCAGGCTGGGCGGCCGGCGGGACGCGGCCGACCTCGCGGTCGGCGCGCCGTACGACAACGACGACGGAACGGGACGCCAGGAGCGCGGGGGCGCCGCGGACACGGGCTCGATCGCCGTGATCTACGACGTTTCCGGCACGAGGGACGCCTACACCAGCAGGAAGTGGGACCTGCGCCGGATCGTGGAGACCCACGCCGGCGACCGGTTCGGCTACGCCATGGCCTACGCGGAGGAGGGGGAGGCGGGCTACCTCGCGGTCGGGGCGCCGCTCGGCGACGGCGGTGGAGTACGCGACTCGGGGCTGGTGCGGCTCTTCCGCTCCTCGGCGACCGAGGAGATCACCCCGCTGACCACCCTCAGCCAGGGTTCCCGAGGTACCACCGGTGACGGGTACGGCTTCTCGCTCGCCCTCACCGGGGAGGGCGGCGCCCGGCTGGCGGTCGGCGCCCCGTTCGGCGGTCCCGGCGGACGGGGCCGGGTCGTGGTGGTCCCGGTGCGAGATCCGTCTGCGGCCCGGGTGGTCGAGCGGGGGGAGGCGGGAGACCGGTTCGGCTGGGCGGTCGGGTTCGGCGGCAACCGCCTCGTGGTCGGCGCTCCGGACCGCGACGGCTCGGGGGCGGTGACGGTCCTCGGTCGCAACGACACCGTGGGAACCCCGCTGCCCCCCGCCCGGGACGACGGGGAGCCTGCGGAGTTCGGCGCCTCGGTGGGTTGAGAACCTCCGTGGGCTGAAGACGCTGTGAGGTCAAAGTCTCCGCGAGGTGAAGCCGTGGGCCGAGGCGCTGCGGGCTAAAACGGCGCCGTGGCCGAAAGCCGTTGTGGCGGGGCCATCGTGTGGCCTGGCTGTGTTCCGGCTGTTCACCAGGTGCCGAAGACGGCCTCCCCGTTGGCGCTGATGGCCGTGGCCAGCTCGCCCGGGTCGATCCCCTTGACCTCGGCGAGGCAGCGCAGCGTGAGAGGGATGAGATAGGGGGCGTTCGGCTTGCCCCGGTGCGGCGTCGGCGGAAGGTAGGGCGCGTCGGTCTCGACCAGCATCAGCTCCGTGGGCGCGACCGCGGCGGCCTCCCGGAGGTAGCCCGCGTTCTTGTAGGTGACCGGGCCGGAGAAGGACATGTAGTAACCCGCCTGGACGCACCTGGCGGCCATCTCGGCGTCGCCGGAGAAGCTGTGGAAGACCACGACGTCCGGCGCCCCCTGGTCGGCCAGGACGTCCAGCACGTCGTCGTGGGCCTCCCTGTCGTGGATCACCAGGGCCTTGCCGGTCCGTTTGGCGATCTCGATGTGCGCCCTGAAGCTGGCGTGCTGGTCGTCCTTCGACGCCCAGTCGCGGTAGTAGTCGAGGCCCGTCTCCCCGACCGCCCTGACGTGCGGCAGCCGGGCCAGCGCCTCGATCTCGGCGAGCACCTCGGGCGTCGAGGCGTGCGCCTCGTTCGGGTGGATCGCGACCCCCGCGTAGACGTCGGGGTGCAGTTCGGCCACCTCCGCGTTCCACCGGGAGGAGGGCAGGTCGTAGCCGATCGTGACCAGCCGGGTCACCCCGACGGAACGGGCCTGGTCGAGGATGCTCTCGACGCTCGCCTGGGCCGCCTGCGCCGCCTGGGCGACGGGGTCACCCGAGGACGCCTGACGGTTGCCCACCATGATGTCGAGGTGGCAGTGGCTGTCGAACACCTCCGCGGCCAGGGGCTCGGGAGGGGCGGGAAGCTTCGTCGTGCTCACCCGCCCCAACCTATCGAGCCTGTCGCGTCACCCCAACCGGGCGAGCTCCTCATCGACGATCTTCGGGTCGAGCTTGGTGAAGAGCCTGGTCGGCGGTGCGAGCGGGACCCCGGGCCGGATCGGGGTGTGCTCCCAGCGCGCCTGGCCGTCGTAGTCGCCGGTGATGATGGGGTACGGCCTGCCGTTCTCCTCGACCTCCCTGATCTCCGGCATCCCCGACCAGACGCCGGCCCCGCCGAGCATCTCGTGGATCTTGTTGGAGGAGGAGGGCAGGATCGGGGTCAGCAGCGTCTTGGCGTCGTCGACGACCTGCAGGGCCACGTGCAGGATCGACTTGACCCGCTCGGGGTCGTCCTTGATCTTCCACGGCTCCTGGTCCGCGAGGTACTTGTTGGCCTCGCGGATGACGTCGAACGCCTCGTTCGTGGCGTTCTTGAAGCGGGAGCGCCCGAGCTCGGCGCCGACCTTGGGGAAGGCGGCCCGGCTGCGTTCGAGCATGGCGCGGTCGGCGTCGGTGAGGTCGCCCGCCTCGGGGATGGCGCCGAAGTTCTTGGCGGCCATCGAGATCGACCGGTTGACCAGGTTGCCCCAGGCCGCGACCAGCTCGCCGTTGTTGCGGTTGAGGAACTCCGACCAGGTGAAGTCGGTGTCCTGGTTCTCCGGCCCGGCGACCGCGATGTAGTAGCGCAGCGCGTCGGCGTCGTAGCGGGCCAGGAAGTCACGGACGTAGATGACGACCTGACGGGAGGAGGAGAACTTGCGCCCCTCCATGGTCAGGAACTCGCTGGAGACGACCTCCGAGGGCAGGTCCAGCGCGCCGAGCGCCCCCGGCGTGCCGTTCCTGGCGCCCTGGCCGTTGTAGCCGAGCAGCAGCGCCGGCCAGATCTCGGCGTGGAAGACGATGTTGTCCTTGCCCATGAAGTAGTAACCACGGGCGTCGGGGTTCTGCCACCACTGCCGCCAGGCCTCGGGGTCGCCGGATCGGCGGGCCCACTCGATGGAGGCGCTGAGGTAGCCGATGACGGCGTCGAACCAGACGTAGAGCCGCTTGTTCGCCTGGTCGTTCCAGCCGTCGAGCGGGATCGGCACGCCCCAGTCGAGGTCGCGGGTGATCGCCCGGGGCTGCAGGTCGCCCAGCAGGTTGAGGGCGAACTTCAGCACGTTGGGCCGCCAGTCGCCCTGCTTGGACTGCAGCCAGGTGGCGAGCACCTCGGCGAAGGCGGGCAGGTCGAGCATGAAGTGCTCGGTCTCGACGAAGACCGGCTTCTCACCGTTGATCCTGCTGACCGGGTTGACCAGCTGGATCGGGTCGAGCTGGTTGCCGCAGTTGTCGCACTGGTCGCCGCGCGCGCCGTCGTAGCCGCAGATGGGACAGGTGCCCTCGATGTAGCGGTCGGGCAGGGTGCGCCCGGTCGACGGGGAGATGGCGCCCATCGTCGTCTTGGGGAAGACGTAGCCGTTGGCGTGCAGACCCTTGAAGACCTCCTGGACCACGGCGTAGTGGTTGTCCGTCGTGGTCCGGGTGAACAGGTCGTAGGACAGGCCGAGCGCCTGGAGGTCTTCGGCGATGACCCGGTTGTAGCGGTCGGCGAGCTGACGGGCGGACACCCCCTCCTTGTCCGCCTGGACCTGGATCGGGGTGCCGTGCTCGTCGGTCCCGCTCACCATGAGGACCTTGTTGCCCACCATCCGCTGGTAGCGGCTGAAGATGTCGGACGGCACGCCGAATCCGGAGACGTGCCCGATGTGGCGGGGGCCGTTGGCGTACGGCCACGCGACCGCGGTCAGGATGTGCTGGGACATGTAGCCAAGCCTAAGGGACGCCGACTCAGGCCTTGGTGCTCTCCCGGGGATCGGGCCGTGCCGCTCTCCCGGGAGGGGCTCAGGCCTTGGTGCTCTCTCGGGGGGCCGTCTGCTCCTCGCCGTCCAGGCTGACGGCTTGGGCGGCCTCCTCGGCCGCGGAGGCGGCCACGTCGATCGGCGTCTCCTTGGAGCGGCGGATGCCCAGGATGCTGATGAACAGGGCGGCGAAGATGGTCTGGAAGCTCATGATCAGCGCGGTCGCCGAGGGGACGACCAGGCGCAGCGACTCTGACGGGATCAGCGGGCCGAAGCTGCGCGTCTGCCAGTGGACCAGCGAGGCGCCCAGGCCGAAGAGACCGGCCAGGGCCAGCAGGCCTCCGGCGATCAGGCCCTTCTCCAGGGTCACGATGTCGACGAGCTTGCGCACGCGCCTGTCTTCGGGCAGGAAGCCCTCCTCGGCCGCGTAGACCTTGGTGAACAGGGCGAACAGGACCGCCTGGAAGCCGATCACCACGGCGGCAGAGGCGCCGACCAGGGTGTCGACGTCGAAGCCGAGCTTGCCGATGTAGATCGGCCCGAAGCTCAGGGCGGCGCCCGCGACCAGGCCCAGGGTCATCAGGATCAGGCCGGGGATGAAGAACAGCCAGCGCGGGCTGTACAGCATCAGGAAGCGCAGGTGGCGCCAGCCGTCACGCCAGGAGCGCAGGTGCGGCGGGCGGGAACGGCCGTCGGGTGACAGGGTGGTCGGCACCTCGCGCACGTCGAGACCGGACAGGGTCGAGCGCACGACCATCTCGCTGGCGAACTCCATGCCCCCGGTCTGCAGGCCGAGCCTGAGGATCGAGTCGCGCCGGAAGCCGCGCAGGCCGCAGTGGAAGTCACCGATGGCGCTGGGGAAGAACAGCCTGCCGATGAAGGACAGGACCGGGTTGCCGAGGTAGCGGTGCAGCGGAGGCATGGCGCCGGGGGCGATGCCGCCCTTGAAGCGGTTGCCCATCACCAGGTCGGCTCCGTCGCGCAGCTGCTCGACGAACGGCAGCAGCGCGGTGAAGTCGTAGGAGTCGTCGGCGTCGCCCATGATGACGTACTTGCCCCGGGCGGCCCTGATGCCCCCCATGAGGGCGTTGCCGTACCCCTTGGCGTCGACGTGCACGACGCGGGCGCCCGCGTCACGGGCGAGCTGCTGGGAGCCGTCCGTGCTGCCGTTGTCGGCGATCAGCACCTCTCCGTCTATCCCGTGCTCCCGCATGCAGGCCAGTGCCTTGCGTACGCAGGTCTCCACGGTCTCCGCCTCGTTCAAGCAAGGCATGACCACGGTTAGTTCCACGTCTCAACCTCTCAGTTACGGCACAGCCCAACCTCATCATGATGCCCTCTAACGTCTACTGTGCGGGTCAACTCCACCAAACGGCTGGCATCCTGTAATGCATGGTGACCGTCACCGAAGCACCGCGCCTCGACTCACCCGCGACGGGTGTGCTCTCGCGCGCGCTGGCTCTTCTCGGCCGCCACCGGCTGTTCGCCGTGGCCGTGGCGCTGGCGTTCGCGCTGCGTGTGGTCACGATGCTGGGATACGGTCCGGCGCTGTGGTTCAACGACTCCTTCGAGTACGTCTCGGGGGCGGTCAATCCTGGCAGACCCAGTGCCCTGCGACCGAACGGTTATTCCTTCTGGCTGCTCCTTCTGCGGCCCTTCCACAGCTTCTCCCTGGTGGTCCTCACCCAGCACCTGATGGGCCTGGGTGTGGCGCTGTTGATCTACGTCCTGCTGCGCAGGAGGTTCGGGCTGCCCGGGTGGGGGGCGACGCTGGCCACGCTGCCGGTGCTGTTCGACGCCTACCAGATCCAGCTCGAACACCTGATCATGTCGGACGCCATGTTCATGCTGCTGGTCGTGGGCGTCGTGACGTTGGTGCTCTGGCATCGGAAGATGTCCTGGCAGGTCGGGGCCGTGGTGGGCCTGCTGCTCGCGCTGACCGCGCTGACCAGGTCGATCGGCCTGCCGATCCTGGCCCTGGTCGCGGTCTACATGCTCGTCAAGCGGACCGGCTGGAAGCCGATCGTGGCCATGATCACGGCCTGCGGCGTGCCGGTGGCCGGTTACATGGCCTGGTTCGCCGCGACGTACGGCAACTTCGCGATGACCAGCAGCGACGGCGCGATCCTCTATATGCGGACCGCGCTGTTCGCCGACTGCAGGACGATGAGGGTCGATCCCCGTAAGGAGCTCGAACTGGCGCTGCTGTGCATCAGCGCCCCGCCGAGCGAGCGTCACTTCTCCGGGCAGAAGTACCTGTGGTGGGCACAGCCCGGGCAGCGGTTCCACGCCTTCGGGCCCAACACCACCTTCACCCCCGACATCAACCGGGCCGCGGGGGCGTTCGCCAGGCGGGCGATCCTGGCCCAGCCGCTCGACTATCTCGGCGTCATGGCCGGAGACTTCTTCCGCGCCTTCCGCTGGGACCGGCCGCAGTTCCCCGACGCCAACACCTACCGGCAGTACGAGTTCCTGCCGGAGGGCAAGGTGCTGCCCACCTGGCCGTCGTACAGGGGCACCAGCGACCGTGACGCCCAGATCTACGACCCGAGCCTGGCGACCGCCCAGATCCGCGGCAAGCCCAGTGTGATCGGCACCGCGGTCCACGACCCGTGGGCGAGGTTCATGCAGGGCTACCAGCAGACGGTCAGGCTGCCCGGCATCGTGGTCGGCGTGCTGCTGCTGATCGGCCTCGCCGGGGTGGTGGCGCGCTGGCGCACCCTGGGCGGTCCGGTCCTGCTGCCGTGGCTGGGCGCCTTCGGGCTCATCCTGGCGCCCGCCGCGACGGCCGAGTTCGACTACCGCTACGTGCTGCCCGCCGTACCGCTGGCGTGCCTGGCGGCGGCGATCGCGCTGCGGCACGGGTTCAGACCCAGCTCCGCAAGAGCATCCGCCGCCACCACTCCTCGTGCGGAACGACGTCGGCGGTCAGCACCGGGTAGAGCCACCAGAAGTTGATGATCGCGAGGAGGGTGAAGAGGCCGACCACGCCCGCTCCCACGGCCCTGCGGTTCGGTGTGGCGTCCGCGGGGCCGATGATCAGCCCGGCCGCCAGGGTGATGGCCAGGATCATGAACGGCACCATGGGGATCGTGTAGAAGTTGAACATGGTGCGGTGGTCGGCCAGCGCCCAGTAGAACCAGGGCAGCCAGCCCGCGACGTAGCCGAGCAGGGCGGCCGCGGCCCGCCAGTCCCGGGACGAGACGTACCAGACGATCATGGCGACCAGGGCGGCCAGCCCGCCGTACCAGATGATGGGGGTGCCCACCCCGAGGATGGCCGAGGCGCAGGTCTTGACCCCGCAGACGTTGTCCGTGCCCTCGTAGAAGAAGGCCACGGGGCGAAGCAGCAGCGGCCAGCTCCACGGCTCCGACTGGTAGGGGTGGGAGGCCGACAGGCCGGTGTGATAGCCCAGCACCTGGAAGTGGTAACTCAGCCACGACCGGATGGAGTCGAAGACGAAGAAGACCGGTCCCTGCGAGGTGGCCTGCGCCCAGTTGCGGCCCCAGCCGGTGGCGCTGATGAACCACCCGGTCCACGAGACCAGGTAGGTGAGGGCCGGCAGCAGGCCCATAGCCCCGAGCAACGTCGGCAGGTCCTTGCCCAGCGCCCCGCTGTACGGCCTGCCCAGACCGACCGCCCTGCGGGCTCCGGCGTCCCACAGCAGCGACATGACGATGAACGCGACCAGGTAGAAGATGCCCGACCACTTCACCGCGCAGGCGGCGCCCAGGAGCACTCCGGCGGCCATTCGCCAGGGCCGCAGTCCCAGCCAGGGGCCCTGGTCGCTGATCGGGGAGTTCTCGTACCAGTCGACCAGTCTGCGCCTGGCGTGGTCGCGGTCGGTGACCAGGCAGGCGAAACCGGCCAGCACGAAGAACATCAGGAAGATGTCCAGCAGCGCCGTACGCGACAGCACCAGGTGCAGGCCCTCGACCGCGAGCAGCAGACCGGCCAGGCATCCCAGAAGGGTGGAGCGGGTCATCCTGCGCGCCACCCGCGCCAGGATCAGGATCGACAGGCTGCCCAGCACCGCTCCCGCGAAGCGCCACCCGAACGGCGTCATCCCGAACAGCTGCTCGCCGATCGAGATCAGCCACTTGCCCAGCGGCGGGTGTGCGACGTACTGCGGGCAGGGGGCGGCCTCCGGCGGGGAGCAGCCGATCCAGATGTCGGTGTTCCCCGCGATGAGCATCCGGTCGGAGATCGGGTTCGACGCGTCACCGAGTGTGGCCCGCTCAACGCCGAAGAGGCTCAGCGAGTAGGCGTCCTTGGCGTAGAAGGTCTCGTCGAACACCACCGCCTTCGGCAGCCCGAGACGGTCGAACCGCAGGAACGCCCCGAGTGCGGCGACGAACAACGGTCCCAGCCAGCCCAGCAGGACGTTTCCCGGCATGGGGGGCAGAAGTCGATCTCTGGTTAATCCCATTTAGGGAAGTATGGAGAAAAATCACCCTCTGTGGACAGCATCGTAAAGATCTCGTTTGGGAATCCCCGCCGACTTCGCGACGTCCACGATCGCCTGTTTCCTCGGCACCCCGGTCTCCGCGCGCCTGGCGACCTCGGCGACCAGGTCCTCGATGTCCGGCTCGACCTCCTGCGGGTCGTGCCCGGCGACCACCACGGTGATCTCGCCCTTGACCCCGTCGGCCGCCCACGCGGCCAGCTCGCCCAGACCGCCGCGCCGTACCTCCTCGTAGGTCTTGGTCAGCTCGCGGCAGACGGCGGCCCTGCGCTCCGCCCCGAACGCCTCGGCCATCGCGCCGAGCGCGGCCGCGAGCCGGTGGGGCGCCTCGAAGAACACCATCGTGCGTTCCTCGGCGGCCAGCGACCGCAGCCTGCGGTCGCGCTCGCCCGGCTTGCGCGGCGGGAAACCCTCGAAGCAGAAGCGGTCGCTGGGCAGGCCGGAGACGGCCAGCGCGGTGGTGACCGCGGAGGGCCCCGGCAGCGAGGTGACCGTGATCCCGGCCTCGACGGCCAGGCGGGTCAGGCGGTAGCCCGGGTCGGAGACACCGGGCATCCCGGCGTCGGTGATGATCAGGACGGTCCTGCCGTCCCGCAGCTCGCCCAGCAGCTCGGCCGCCCGGCCCGCCTCGTTGGCGTCGTAGTAGGAGACGACCCTGCCGCCGATCTCCGCGCCCAGGTCGGCCGCCAGACGGCGCAGGCGGCGGGTGTCCTCGGCGGCGACCACGTCGGCGGTCTCCAGCGCCTCGCGCAGCCTCGGCGAGGCGTCGCCCGTCTGTCCGATCGGGGCTCCAGCGAGCACCAGCCTGCCGTTGTCGTTCACGGCTCCATCCTCCCGCATCCGACACGGGGTCCCAACAAGGGGAGAAGTTCCGTAATTGGACATGTAGGCGGTGTTTCTTAGGTTCGTGAGGGGAGGAGGCCCGTACGATGGCCGGGTGGCCGTGACCGACTTCCCCAACCAGGCGTTCGAACAGCCGGAGTCAGAACCGAGCACCGACTCGGCCGTCTCCGTGCGTGACCGGCTGGTGCCGCCGATGCCCGGCGGCGCCATGTGGGGCTGGATCGGCCCGCTGCTGGTGACGGTGTTCGGGGCGTTCCTCCGCTTCGTCAACCTGGGTCGCCCGAACGCGGTGATGTTCGACGAGACGTACTACGCCAAGGACGCGTGGTCCCTGGTCAATTTCCTCGCCGAACGCACCATGGTCAAGGACGCCGACAAGGTCCTGATGTCCGGCGGCACCGAGATCTGGCAGAAGTGCGCGCCCGCCGAGATCGACAAGTGCGCCTCCTACGTGGTCCACCCGCCGCTGGGCAAGTGGCTGATCTCGATCGGCGAGCAGCTGTTCGGGATGACGCCGTTCGGGTGGCGCTTCGCGGGAGCGGTGCTGGGCAGCCTGTCGATCCTGATCCTGGCGCGGGTGGCGCGCAGGATGACCCGCTCCACCCTTCTGGGATGCCTGGCCGGTCTGCTGCTCGCGGTCGAGGGCCTGCACCTGGTGCTGTCGCGTACGGCGCTGCTGGACATCTTCCTGATGTTCTTCGTGCTGGCCGGTTTCGCCTGCCTGGTCACCGACCGCGACCACGCCAGGCGCAGACTGGTCGACTGGTACGAGAACTCCCCGATCAGCGACCAGGGGCCCTGGCTGGGACTGCGGCCCTGGCGAATGGCCGCCGGAGTGCTCCTGGGCGCCGCCTGCGCGGTGAAGTGGTCGGGAGTGTTCTACCTGATCGCCTTCGCGGTGATGACACTGCTGTGGGACGCCGGAGCCCGCCGTGCCGTGGGGCTGCGCAGGCCGTACAGCGGGGCGCTGGGCAAGGACCTGCCGACACTGCTCGGAGCGGTCGGCCTGCTGCCGGCCCTCACCTACCTGGTCTCCTGGACCGGGTGGTTCATCAGCGCCACCGGCTGGGGCCGCAACTGGGCGCAGGCCACCTCGCAGGGACCGGCGTTCTTCGTCTTCGACTCCATCCGGTCGTGGCTCAACTACCACTTCCAGGTGCTGAGCTTCCACACCGGCCTGTCGACCCCGCACAACTACCAGTCGGAGCCGTGGAGCTGGCCGCTGCTGCTTCGCCCCGTGGCCTTCTTCTACGAGGGCCCCAAGAGCGCCTGCGGAGCCGAGACCTGCTCACAGGCCGTCCTCGGCGTCGGCACCCCGGTCATCTGGTACGGCGGGCTGGCCGCCCTGGTCGCCATGATCGCCTGGTACGTGGCCACCAGGGACTGGCGGGCCGGGGCCGTCCTGCTCGGTTACGCCGCGGGCTGGCTGCCCTGGTTCTACTGGGCGCTGGCCGACCACCGCACCATGTTCATGTTCTACGCCATTCCCATGGTGCCGTTCATGATCCTGGCCATCACCCTGGCGGCCGGGCTGATCATCGGCCCCGCGGACGCCATACCGTCGCGGCGGCTGCTCGGCTCCGTGGTGGTCGGCGCGTTCGCGGTGATCTCGATCATCAACTTCTGGTGGCTCTACCCGGTGCTGACCGCCGAGATCATTCCCTACGCGGATTGGAGTTCCCGCATGCTCTTCAAGAAGGGGTGGATCTGAGCTCCGGCTCACGATCCGCTTAGCACCGATTTCCTAGGGTAGGCGACGTGCGCGATCCATTACGTCACGTTCATCGTCAGGGCAGGCCCGCATACGGCAGACTTCGAAGCATGCCTGCACCGGACGTGGCCGCGCTTCTGTCCGAGCTTGAGCGGTCCGAACCCGACTGCGCCGAGCGCGCCCGCAACGCGGTCGACTGGCTGACCGGCGGCGAGCCGTTGGAGACGATCACCGAGCTCAACGTGTGCGAGTTCCTCTGGTACACGCTGCCGACCAAGGCCCGCGGTGACCGGGCCGCGATCGCCCATGCCCTGAGCCGTCTGCTGCGTCTCGGCGGCCTCGAACGTTACGCCGCGATCTGCGTCTCCCCCACCACCACCAGGATTCTGCGCGTCTACGCCCACGCCGGTGAGGAGGCCGGGATGGCCGCCTACCAGAGCGCGCTCGACGCCACCGGAGTGCTCCCGCCCGACGTCCCCGAGCTGCGGTGGAGCTCGATCATGGGCCCCGAGGAGCTGGGCGCGCACGGCGCCTGCTCGGCCGCCCTCGAACTGGCCATCGTCTCGGGGCAGCTGAGTCCCGACTCGCGGGAGCGGATCGCGCTGACCCGCCGCTGGCTCACCACGCCCCGCGCCGAACTCGGCGGGGACAACTGGCTGCACCGGGTCCAGGGTGAACGGCTCAACCGCTGGGTGCTGGGCAGGGGTACCGCGTGGCGCGAACTCGCCCAGCCCTTCGAGGTGTGCCTGCACGCCCCGATCCCCGCTCCGGAGAAGGACCACCTCGAAGCGCTGCGGTGGCTGCTGAGGGTGGGCGACAGGCCCGGCGGCGTCTCCCTGACCCAGCGCCACAACCTGGCCCGCGCCGTGCTCGCGGAGAGCACCTGGAGCGCCGGGGAACTGGCCGCGGCCAGGGAGATGGCGCAGACCCAGCTGGGCGCGCTGCACCGGGTCGGCAGGCGCCTGGTGACCACCTCGATCGGGCAGCGCCTGCTGGCCGACCCCGTCCTGCTCTGGGAGTCCGCGGCGGCCGCGTTGCTGACGCCGGTGCCGGGGGAGAACGACTTCGGCGCCTCGGCGCGGGAGGTCGCACTGATGCTGCTGGTCGACGGCTCCCCCGCCGAGCGCGAGCACGTCACGGCGGTGATCGACTGTGAGAAGTGGCAGGCGGCCGAGGTCGAGGCGTCGCTGGCCGAACTCGGGCGGCGTCTGGACGCCTTCGGGCTCAGGATCGGGGGCAGGCTGACGCCCGCGGGCCGTTCCGCCGCCCTGGCCGCCCTGCGCAACCACGCCCTGCGCCCCCGCCAGTACGTCAACCTCCCCTGACCGGACGGGCCCGGCTCTCCGTGTCACGGAGAACCGGGCCCGCCGTACGGGAAGGGAGGCGTGTCAGACGCCGCTCTCCTGGCCCGCCTGCTCCTCACCCGTGTCCGGGGGCGTCGCGGGGGCGCTGGGCGTGGGGGTCGGCGTGGGGACCCCGGTAGCGGGCAGGGCGCTGCCCTTCTTCCACTCGGTCCAGCTGAGCTGCCAGAAGCCCCAGCCATTGCGCCAGTCGAGCTTGCGCTTGGTGCCGGCGATCTTCACGACGTCACCGCGCTGGGCGATGCCATAGAACCACTTGGCACCCTCGGGCGTGGCGCGCACGCAGCCGTGGCTCTGGTTGGAGCGGCCGAGGTACTGGTAGTAGCCCGCGCTCTGGTGGACGTACTCACCGCTGTCGGAGATCCGCACCGCCCAGGGGATCTCCTCCTTGTAGTAGCGCGGGTCCTTGGGGTCGGTGACGCCGAGCCAGGAGGAGGTCATGGTCTCGACCGCCTTCTTGCCCATCGTGAGGTGGACGCCGCTGGTGGTGAGGTAGACGTCGACCCCGTTCTTGACCAGACCGCCCCGGCCCGCGCTGATCGGGATGGTCTTGGCGAGCTTGCCGTCCCGGTAGACCTTCATCACGTGCCTGGTGGTGCTCACCGTCGAGATGTTGGCCGTACCGATCGCGAAGCGGCGGCTGACGTCCTTGGCCGCCTCGTTGCCGGGGATCTGGCTCAGCCGGGCGGTGAAGAGGACCTTCTGGTGCGGCTTCCAGTAGGTCTTGGTGCGGTATATGACCTTGCGGTCGGAGACCCAGCGCCAGGCGCCCTGGACCGGCTTGTCCGCCTGGACCTGGAGTACGGCCTCCGCCGCGGCCCGCTTGGCGACCGACCTGTCGAAGGTGACGATGATCGGCGCGCCGACACCGATCCGCTCGACCTTCTCCCCCATGGGCGTGATGTCGGCGATGCCGAGTATGGGCTTGCCGCGCCGTGCGGCCTTGGCGGCCTTACCCGCCGCCGGGGGCGGAACCGCCGCCTTGTCCGTGGCCGAGGCGGCGCTGGACACGGACACGGGCGCCGCCTGTACGACCGAGCCGCCCTCCCCGGCGCAGGCCGCAACGGCGGCGAGCGCCACGAGGGCGAGCGAGGCCTGGGCCGTCCGCCTGATGGTCTTCACGGTCTGCTCCTCATATGCATGCTTCCGCGCCCGTTTGAGCTACTGGCGCGCTCCATATGTGAGACAACCGAAAACCGCGTTATGCGTACCGGATCATGCAACGATTAGATAACAGAGTGATTGGTGGGGTTTGGCAGCGTTCCCACCAGGGGGAACGCCGCGGCCGTCGCACGGCCGCGGCGTTCCGGAGGAGAGGTCAGCCCTGGCCCTTCCGGGCGGCGAGGAAGGCTGCGAGGTCCTCCCCGATGCCGGCCTCGGCGGCGGCCTTGTCGATCCCCAGGCCTGACAGCACGCCCTGTCCGTCCTCGAATTCGAGCAGGGCGAGCAGGATGTGCTCGGTTCCGATGTAGTTGTGACCCAGGCGCAGGGCCTCCCGGTGGGTGAGTTCCAGCACCTTGCGCGAGCGCGCGTCGTACGGGATGAGGTCGGGCACCTCGGCCGCCGCCTCGGGCAGCAGGGCGACCGCCGCCTGCCTGAGGGCCTCCGGTGTGACCCCCTGCTTGCCGATCGCCTTGACCGCCAGCCCCTGGGGCTCGGCCAGCAGGCCCAGCACCAGATGCTCGGGGAGAACCTCGTCGTTGCTCGCGGCGTGGGCCTCGTTGTGCGCGGCCATCACGACGTTCCGCGCCCGGTCGGTGAACCGGCCGAACATCTGACCGGGGTCGCCGGAGGCGTCGCCCTTGGCCACGAAACGCTTCTGCACCGCCTGCTTCGTCACCCCCATGCTCTTGCCGATGTCCGTCCAGGAGGCGCCGGAACGCCTCGCCTGGTCGACGAAGTGACCGATCAGGTGATCCGCCAGCTCACCCAGGTGGTCGGCGACGATGACCGCCCCGGAGAGTTGCGCGAGCGCGTCGGAATGGGACTTCTTGATGGCCTCGATCAGATCGTCGAGGCGAACCTGGTTCGTCATGCGAACTGAATCCGTCATACGTCAACCATAGGTTGACGCTCTATGGTCGTCAACCCGAAGTTGACGCCATGGACTCTTTTTCGTCTGCCCCCCTCTGGCACCATCCAGCCATGGACCAAGACGACTTCTGGGCGACCATCGAACGAGCCCGTGCTCTGGGCGGCCCTCTCCACGAGGCCCTGGAGACGGTCCTGGCGGACATGCCGGCCGAGGCGATCGTCGACTACCGTCAGCGCTACGACGAGCACAGGACGGCGCTCAACCGCTGGGACGTCTGGGCCGCCGCCTACCTGATCGGCGGCGGTTGCGGCGACGACTCCTTCATGGACTTCCGGGCCGGCGTCATCGCCCAAGGCCGCGAGTGTCACCGGATCGCCCTCACCGGCCCGGACCGCCTCGCGGACCTCCCGCTCGTCCTGGCAGGCGACGGCGAGGACCTCTTCTACGAGGACTTCACCTACGCGCCCGCCAACGCCTACAGGCGCGTCACCGGCGACGACGGCCTTTTCGCTGCCCAGAGGGAGCGGCACCCACAGCGACTCGACGAGCCGGACATGGGCGAGGACTTCGACTTCGACGACCCCGCCGAGATGCGCCGCCGCCTGCCCCGGCTGGCGGCCCTGTTCCTGGACGACTCCCCCCGCGCATGAGACGGAGGGCCGCCTTTCACAAAAGGCGGCCCGGTCCGGGTCGAAGCTCAGAGAGCGCGCAGGACGACCATGGGGATGACCCGTGTCGTCTTCTCCGCGTAGTCGTTGAAACGCGGGGTCCCCGCCACCATCAGGGCGAAAAGCCGGTCGCGCTCGGCGCCCTCGGCGGGAACCGCGGTCGCCTGATACCTCTCCGCGCCGATCTCCACGGTCACCTCCGGGTTGGCCACCAGGTTGTGGTACCAGGCCGGATGCTTCGGCGCCCCGGCGTAGGAGGCCGCCACGGCGACCGTGTCACCGTCCCTGACGTAGACCGCCGGGGTCGTGTGCGGCCTGCCGCTCCTGGCCCCCACCGTGGTGAGCAGAAGGAGGTCGGTCCCCTCGAAGAAGCCTCCGACCTTCCCCTTGTTCGCGCGGAACTCCTCGATGACGGCCTCGTTCCGGCTCTTCGGCGTCGGTGCGTCTGTGGACATATGTCGACTCCTCTGTGGGACGTTGACGGGCTCGTTCCAAACGACCCCTGTTCATGGAACACGATGGCACGCGCCGTCTCCCGCGACGTTCGCGGGCACTTCCGAAGACAGCCGGAGCGAAAGATGTGGGAGGTGCCGCCGTCGTGGGCATGATCTCCGTCAATGCGACACCAGGGCCGGACAAGGAGCGACGATCGCCGTGCGACCGAACAGACCCGCGCCGTCATGGAAGCTGAGCCGGAGACTGCTGCGCCTGGCCTTCAACGTGGCGGAGCACATCGGCCCTTCGCTCGCCTCGATGCACTGGCACATTCCGCGCGAGGCCTACGCCCTGCCCGCCGAGCCCTGCGACCGCTGCCCGTCGCCCCCCGGCCCGCCGCCCGGCCACCCGGAACGGCTGATCCCGCAGGTCAGGGCCACGAGAGCCGAGCGCGCGCTCTGGGCCCAGCTCGACCTGGGCGCCATCGCGAACTCCAAGGCGTGGAGCCCGCCCCGGTGCCCGCACACGTGAGACCTTGACGGCGGCGGTCAGCCCCCGTCCTCCGAGGGGCCCGAGCCGGCGAACGCCCGCCTGCCGTACGCGAGCAGCTCACGCACCGCGGGGTTGTGCGTGTCCCGCCAGACCAGCGCGAGCAGCGCGGGCACCTCGGCGTCCTCGATCGTGAGGACCGCGAGCCGGTCACGGTGCCAGGCGGCCATCGAGGCGCTGAGGACGGCGACCGCCAGGCCGCGGGCGGCGAGGTCGGCCACGGCGTCGGCGGCACTGGCCTGCAACGCGACCACCGGGGTGAGGCCACGGACGGCGCAGGCCCGGTCGAACACCGTGCGCAGCCCCGTGCCCGGCGGCATGCACACGATCGGGTGGGTGATCAGGTCCCGCAGGGTGACACTCGGCCGCTCCGCCAGCGGGTGACCGTACGGCACGGCCGCGACGAGCCCCTCCCTGATGACCGTCAACGCCTCCAGCCCCTCGGGGGTCGTGCCCGCGCTGCCGACGAGGGCCAGGTCCGCGGTGCCCGCGCGCACCTCCTCGACGAGCCGGTCGGAACCCGCCTCGAACAGTGAGATCTCCACCCCGGGATGGGCCCGGTGGAAGGCGGCCAGGGCGTCGAAGAGCGGTGTGACGGTGCAGCCGACGACCATCCCGACCGTGAGGCTCCCCCTGACCAGGCCGGTCACCTCCCCCACCGCCCGGCCGAACGCGGCGGCCTCGGCGAGCGCCGCACGGGCGTGCCCGAGGGCGGCCTTGCCCGCGACCGTGAGGGTCACGACACGCGCCGAGCGGTCGAACAGCTCCGCCCCGACCTCCCGTTCGAGCTGCCGGACCTGGGCGCTGACCCCGGACTGACTGATGCGGACCCGCTCGGCCGCCCGGGTGAAGTTGCGCTCCTCGGCGACCGCGACGAAGTACTCCAGCTGCCTCAGCTCCATAACCACAGATTCTAGTTATGAGAAGAACAATCTGTTGGACTTCTGAAAAGAGGGTGACAAGACTGGAGAACGTCCGAACCGACGACCAGGAGGACCCCATGACGGAGTACGAGAAGGCCATGCGCCCCGAGGACATCACCCGGTTGTTCGTCGAGCGGTCCAACGCCGGCGACGCGGCCGGGGTCGCCGCCCTCTACGAGGAGAACGCGGTCCTCGCCTACCCGCCCGGCGGCCAGACCGTCGGCCGGGAGGCGATCCGCGTGCTGTGGGAGAAGGTCCTGGCCAACCGACCGCGCTTCGAGGCGGAGGAACCGCTGCCGACCCTGGTGAGCGACGACATCGCCCTCACCTCCACCCCGCCGAAGGACGGTTCGGGCGCCCGGGCCCAGGTCGTACGGCGCCAGCCCGACGGGAGCTGGCTGCGCCTGCTCGACCAGCCCGAGTTCGTCACGCCTCCCACCCGCTGAGCCGCGGCCTTCGAGGCCCCGCTGAGCCGCGGTCTTCGAGGCCCTACCCGGCGGCCCGGTGGAGCGTGCGCGGGCCGTCCTCGGCCTCACGGGCGATGGCGTCCAGGGCTGCCTGCGAGGCCGCGTCGGAGGCCCGGTAGATGACGAGCCGGTGACCGGGGTCCTGCAACGGGTTCAGCACCTCGAAGTCGACGGTGAGCGGCCCCACCCTGGGATGCATGAGCGGCTTACGGCCCCGGCCGTTCACCTTCACGTCGCGGAGCGCCCACAGACGGACGAACTCCTCGCTCTGCTCCTGCAACTCGGTGACCAGGTCACCGAGCGCGGCGTCGTCGGTGTGGGCGGCCCACGCCGCGCGCAGGTCGGCGATGCCCTCGCGCATCACCCGCTCGCGGTCGCGGTAGAAGTCGTGCAGCCCAGGGTGGACGAAGCAGAGCCAGAGCGAGTTGCGCTGCCGGGCGGGCACGGCGCCGAAGTCCATCATCAGCGCGGCCATCTCACGGTTCCAGGCGAGGATGTCGAACCGGTGGTCGAGCAGCATGCACGGCAGCGGTGACAGGTCGTGGACCAGCCGGGCGACCGGCGGGGGAACCTGCCTCGACGGCGGAACCCGGGTCACCGCCCGCTGTCCGACCAGGTCGAACAGGTAGGCCCGCTCGTCGTCGCTCAGCCGTAGCGCCCCGGCCAGGCCGTCCAGCACCTCCGGTGAGGGGCGCAACCCCCGCCCCTGCTCAAGGCGGATCACGTAGTCGACGCTCACCCCGGCCAGCTCGGCGACCTCCTCCCGCCTGAGGCCGGGAGTGCGGCGCGAACGTCCGCTTCGCGGAAGCGCGAGGTCGTCAGGTGCCAGCCGTTCACGGCGGGTGCGCAGAAACACCGCCAGCTCGTTGGTCACGTACGCGTTGCCGTTCACCGTCTCGATCCTACCTCCGGCCCTCTGCAAGGGCCGGGCTCAGGCACCGCGGCCGAGCCGGTCCCCGGGCCTCGAATCCGGTGTCGCCGTTGAACGGGCGGAGGCCTCCGGTCGCCTGGGAGAGCCGGTCCCATTGCCTGGGAGAGCCAGTCCCAGGAAGGACCTTCACTGGTTGGCCGTACGTGATCGTTCCAGCATGGGAGAAACGAATCCGGCACACAGGAGGCCATCGTGTCCGAACCCGTCTCCCTCGACCTCTACCGGCTGCTCGGCCGTTCCGGCCTGCGCGTCTCCCCTCTCTCCCTGGGCACCATGACCTTCGGGTCCGACTGGGGCTGGGGATCGGACAAGGACGAGGCACGGCAGATCTTCGACACCTATCTCGACCGGGGCGGCAACTTCGTCGACACCGCCAACCAGTACACCAACGGTACGGCGGAGCGGTTGCTCGGCGAGTTCGCGTACGGCCGCCGCGAACGTCTGGTGCTCGCCACGAAGTACACGCTGGCCACCCGCCCCGGCGACCCCAACTCGGGCGGCAACCACCGCAAGAGCATGGTCGACTCGGTCGAGGCGAGCCTGCGCAGGCTGAACACCGACTACATCGACCTGCTCTACCTACACGCCTGGGACGGCACCACTCCGGTCGAGGAGGTGTTGCGCGCCATGGACGACCTGGTCAGGGCGGGCAAGGTGCTCTACGTCGGCATCTCCGACACCCCCGCCTGGCAGGTCTCACGCATGCAGGCGATCGCCGACCTTCGCGGGTGGAGTCCGCTGATCGCGCTACAGATCGAGTACAGCCTGATCGAGCGGACCGTCGAGCGTGACCTCATCCCGATGGCGCGTGAGATGGGACTCGGGGTGATCCCCTGGTCCCCGCTCGGCAGCGGCGTGCTGACCGGCAAGTACACCCGCGCCGACCTGGAGACCGGAGCGGTGTCGGCCACCGCCGAGGGGACGCGGAAGAACATCGCGGTGTCCAACGGCTCCCTGACCGAGCGTGGTCTCGCCATCGCCGACGTGGTCAAGGAGGTCGCCGCGGGTAAGGGGGCCACTCCCGCGCAGGTCGCGCTCGCCTGGACGCTGCTCAACCCGGCGGTCACGTCCTCGATCGTCGGAGCAAGGACTCTCAAGCAGCTTGAGGACAACCTGGGCGCCCTTGAACTGCGCCTCACCGAGGACGAGGTGACCGCCCTCGACGAGGCCAGTGCCGTCGATCTCGGCTTCCCGCACGCGTTCCTGACCAGCCCGATGCCACTGGGCCTCATCTTCGGCGGCACCAGGGTCGCGCGCTGATCAACGCACGGCGGAGGGCTCCCGCGTCCCGCGCGCCGCGACGCCCGCGGCCCACAGTGCGACGCCGATGAAGAGGACCTGCTCGGGGACCCGCTGCCACAGCGGTGTCGCGGGCTCCCCTGCGAGGGTCGTCCCGGCCAGCACGGCGTAGACGTTGGCCGGAAGCATGAGCACGAACAGCAGTGCCAGGCAGATCCCGGCCGCCCGCCGGGTGGCGGGAAGCACCAGCCCGACCGCCCCGGCCAGCTCCAGGACACCGGTCAGATAGACCACGAAGGCGGGCAACGGGACGAACGGCGGAACCATCGCCACCATGTCGGCGTGGTTCGGCATGAACGTCACGCTCGGCGGGACGAAATGGGCACTGGCCGTCATGACCAGCATGACGGCCAGCCCACAGGCGGCGCTCACCCTCCAGGTGGCGAAGCGCGCCACGCCGAACACCGCCCCCGACAGACGGAAGCACAGCGTGGCCACGAAAAGGACGATCACGGTCATAGAACTCACCTTCCTTGGATAGTGATGTTATCCAATATTCGATAGTGGCGCTACCTAACGAACTTCGTCGGTGAGTTCCGTGCTCCGCGATGGCTCGTCCTACCGGGGATCAGCTACCCGCGGGCGGGAGCCCCTCGGGGCCGATCACGTCCCAGGACGGATCGTCGACGACCACGCAGGGCTTGACGGGGCCGTCGGTGACCTGGAAGAGGAACTGCCACAGCGCCCTCGGCTTCTCCGGGCCCGAGGTCTGGTCCTCGTTCTCGGTGAACTCCATGACCACGGTCCAGTTCGGCTTGATCCTCTCCGGGTAGATCTTCAGGCCGCCCCCCGGCACGGTGTCGTACACCTGACGTGAGGGTGTGCCCTCCGTCGCCTCCAGGACCCGCTTCCTAACCTTGGGGTCCTTACTCCGCAGCTCCTCGGGGGTGAAGGACGGCTCACCGATGGTGGTGAACCGCTCCGGAGCGCACCTCTTGCCTGGCTGGACGTAGGAGACGTCCGCCTTCACGCCCAGATCGGCGAGGTCCCGCTCGACCTGGTCCGGGTTCCGGAACTCGTTGATCTTCAACGTGATGGATCCGTCCGGGTTCTCGGTCAGCGCGTACGCCGAGTTCTCCGTCCCCGTGATCATCGGTACGGCCACCAGCGCCGCGGCGGCCAGTCCCGCCACCGCCACCCCTGTCAGCAGGCGCCTGCGCAGGGGCCTGCGGACGGGCCCCCGCGCCATCCGCTCGCTCATCTCTGCCTTGAGTTCCATGAGCAGTCTCTCCTCGAAATTCATCGGAGTCCTTCCATGACCGTGGGGGAGATGACGCCGGGAGCGTGGCGCAGCGCGCGGCGGGCGCGGTACAGCCGGACCCTGGCGGTCCCCTGCCGGATGCCGAGCGCGGTCGCCGCCTCAGGAATGGAGAGCTGGTCGACGACGACCAGTTCCAGGACGGCGCGTTCGCTCTCCGGCAGACCGGCCATGGCCTCGAAGGCCCGCCGGGCCGGACTCTCCGCGTCCAGACGCTCCTCAAGCCGCAGCAGGTCGTCCGCGTCGAGGAGCCTCCGTCCGCTGATCCTGCTGGTGAGGCGCAGTTCGCTCGCCGTCCGCCGCCGTTCCGCCGACAGGGTGTTGCGCGCCACGCCGTACAGCCAGCCGATCTCACTGCCCAGGCCAGAGCGGTAGGTGTGCGCCGAGTCGAGCACCGCGACGAAGACCTCCGCGACCAGGTCGGCGACCGTGTGCGGATCGTCCACCCTGCGGGCCATGAATCGCGTGACCGCTTCGACGTGGCGCCTGTAGAAGGCTTCGAAAGCCTCGGGATCGGTGGAGATCGCCACCGATCCCGTGTGTTTGAGGCGCACTGGCCGTGCTCCCTTCGTCGTCCTCCCGAACACGTCAGTGCTTGGAAGAAGCCAAAAGAAGCGTTACATGCTCAACCCCCACAACCCCGGCAGCCTTCGGTCCTCCCCGGCTGAGCTTTCACCGGTCATCCGTACGGCTCCCGCCACCTCGCGACCGTCCTGATCGGGGGCGTGGTCGCCGTATCCGCCCTGCTCAGAGATCGATGGAGCCGGGCCGGCAGGATCCGTCGCCCGGCCGATCGGTTCGAGGCGCCTTCCGGCCGTCCGCGCGGAGGGCCCCCGTCCCGACGCGTGGTCACCGTACTCGGCCGGAGGGTCGCCGTGACCCGGCGGGAGAACCACCGCGATTCGACAGGAGAGCCGCCACGGCTCAGCGGAAGAACCGCCGTGACCCGACCGGAGAACCACGGTGGTCCAGCGTGGGAGAACCGCCGTGGCTCAACCGGAGAATCGCTGTGCGAGGTCTCGGGCCCGTCGTGCGGCCTCTGCCGCCTGGTCGCTGGAGACGGGCGCGCCGGGCATCCGGCTCAGACGCTCCACCTGCTCGGCGAAGCCGAGATACTCCCGGTGCGCGTGCTCCCGGCACGGCAGACAGGTGACGCTCTCCGGGCGGATCGAGGTCATCGCGTAGGGCACCTGAAGCCCACACCCGGCGGTGACGACACCCGGGCTGTCGGGCACGAGCCCGAACGACGAAACGATCACATTGCGAAAGTCGGCACCGGACCGCAACACCTGCCGCTCAACGTGGACGTGCGGATCAACCTCCACACCCGCCTCCATCCGAGTCGTCTGCGAATGAGACTAACGCGGTCCGCAGGGCCGGTCAGTACCCTGCTGTTGTGGATCACATGGAGCGTGCCGCCGGGGCGATCGTCGGTTCGGCGGTCGGTGACGCTCTGGGCGCGCCCTTCGAGTTCGGTCCGCCAGGCGCGTTCTCCGCCCGCTTTCCGGCACCCGGCTCTGGAAACGAGATGAGCGAAGGCGGCGGTTGGAACGCCGGGGAGGCCACCGATGACACACAAATGGCCGTTCACGTCGCCGAGTCGCTCCTGGAACGCGACGGCCTGGACCTGCCGGACATCTTCACGCGTTTCCTGCGCTGGGCGGCCGACGACCCCAAGGACATCGGGCTGCAGACCGAGGACGTCCTGACGCGTGGCCTGCCCTGGGATCAGGCCGCCGTCGCCCACTACCGCAGCAGTCACCGCGCCGCGGGCAACGGCTCGCTGATGCGGGCCACCCCTTCGGCGGTGTACTTCGCCCCCAGGGGACGGCACGCCACCATGGACGCCGCCCGCCGCATCGCCGCCCTCACCCACGGCGACCCCGCGGCCTGGGAGGGCACCGCGATCTTCCACGACCTGGTTCGCGCCGCCCTGAGCGGTGCCGACCCGTTGGACTCCCTTTCCCTGACTCTCTCCGCCGTTCACCCCGATCACCGGGAGCGATACGCCGTCGTCCTGGCGCCGGACTGGCATCCCAGCCAGGCCACCGAGTCCAACGGCGCCGTCTGGGCCTGCCTCGGTTCGGCGGTATGGGCTCTGCGCACCACCCGGGGCTACGAGGACGCGGTCCGCGCCGCGATCGACCTGGGCGGCGACACCGACACCGTCGCCGCGGTCACCGGCGGCCTGGCCGGGGCCGTCCACGGGTTGACCGCGATCCCGACTCGCTGGACCGAACCTCTCCACGTCCCGCTCCCGGGAGGCGGCGGCCGGGTCCTGCGCCTGCCGCACCTGCTCGACCTCGCCCATG
This sequence comes from Streptosporangium sp. NPDC001559, assembly GCF_042893955.1. Lineage (NCBI taxonomy): Bacteria > Bacillati > Actinomycetota > Actinomycetes > Streptosporangiales > Streptosporangiaceae > Streptosporangium > Streptosporangium sp. NPDC001559. Next base: position 198,213 of record NZ_JBIAVG010000003.1, on the reverse strand, counting down.
GGCTGGCATCGTGAACGTACTGGTGACCGGGGCCACGGGAGGGATCGGGAGGGTGCTGGTCGACGCGCTCACCGAGGCGGGACATCGGGTGATCGCCGTGGGGCGTGACGTCGGGCGGCTCGACGTCCGTGGCATCGAGGCCGACCTGGCCGAACCCACCACCCTGGCCGCCGCGTTGGAAGGGTTGGAGGATATCCAGGCGCTGGTGCACTGCGCGGGTGTCTCCCCCGTCGAGGCCGTCGCCGAGACCGACCCTGAGACGTGGCGGCGGACACTGGCGGTGAACGTGGCCTCGGCCGCCGAGCTCGTACGGCTGACGCTGCCCGCGTTGCGTCGGTCCGGAGGTCACGTGATCTTCGTCAACGCCTCGCCCGGAATGACCGCCGTCCCCCGCTGGTCGGCCTTCGTCGCCAGCAAGGCGGCGCTGCGGGAACTGGCCGAGTCGCTGCGCGCGGAGGAGGCGGCCCACGGGGTGCGTGTCACCACGGTCTTCCCCGGGGGAACGGCGACCGACCTGCTGGGAGAGGTCAGGCACGCCTTCGGGCGCCCGTACGACCCCGGACTGTGCATTCAGCCGCAGTCCCTGGCCGCGATGATCGTCTGGGTTCTGAACGCGCCCCCCGACGCCTACGCCTGCGAACTGTCCGTCCTGCCGGCACCGCGTTCGCCCTGACAGCAGCGGGCGTCTCCCAGCCGTTCCGCGGACCGGCAGCGCCACAAGAACCAGGACGGTCAGCGAAGTAAGGCGCGCCCGAATGAAACGATAACGGTCGGTGATCACACGATTCTTTTCGGCGGCGCCTTATCCGTCAGCAGGCGCATTCGGCCTGGCCGAAAGGGACTCCGACGAGCGGGACCCCCTCTAATATCAAGCGCGCCGAAACGGGATTGTCAGTAGCATAGACACATGACGCCTATTACACCCCCCCTACTACGCGGTGATCATCACCCAGAAGCTGAAGGACACCGGCCTGGAGGGGTATGACGAGATGGCGGCCCGGATGGTCGAGCTCGGCACCAAGTGGCCGGGCTACCTGGGTCGCGAGTCCGTCGCCAGAGCCGACGGCCACGAACTGACGGTGATCTACTACGCCGACGCCGAGGCGATCGCCAGCTGGAAGGCTGACGTCGAGCACCTGGAGGCGCAACGACTCGGACGCGAGCGCTGGTACGAGTACTACGACGTTCAGATCGCCCGGGTCGAACGCGCCTACAGTTTCAGGTCCTGAACGTTCACAAGGCGCCTCTTTCCGCCTCGCGGCGACGAATCCATAACCTGGAACCGAAACTCGCGTTCCGGGCTTTCCCTTCGGGAACGAAACCGGCCGCCTTCCGACGCGCCGTGGAGGTGGAATGAGATCGTGACAAGAATCGCCAGTTCAGAACCGCGTGTGACTCGGACAATGCCCGGGTGGTGTTCAGAAGACTGAGGGCCCTAATCGCGGTGTTACTCATCGCCCCCACGACCGCCTGCGGAATGGTGGAGGACACCACGGGAAGAAGAGGCTTCCGAGCCGGAAGCGCCGCGATGGAGCCCACCATCAAGAAAGGCCAGCACTTCATCGCCCGCATGGTCGGCGAAGACTTCGTTCCGAAGACCGGCGAGGTCATCCTCTACCGGCCACCCGCGTCATGGACCGACCCGGGTTCCCAGCCGGACGCCGGTTTCCGCGTAGCGCGGATCATCGGCACTCCCGGGAGCTCCGTCAGTTGCTGCGACGCCACCGGGAAGGTGGTGGTCAACGGACGCTCGCTGTCCGAGCCATACGTGTCCGCGCATCCGGCCTCCGCCGCGGCCTTCGAGCGCGACGTGCCGCCGGGCCGACTCTGGATCATGGGCGACAACCGCGATATATCCGCAGACTCGCGCTATTACCAGGACACCGCCGAGCACGGCACGATCGCGGTCTCGGACGTCGTCGGCGTCGTGGACACCGGATCCAGCTGAACCCCAGGCCGGGCCACCCGGACGACCTGTCGGCGGGCCTCCCCGGCTTCCGTGAGCGATGGACACCGCGTCGAACCGAGACAGCCGTGAGAAACCAGGGGCACCCGTTGCGGCATTTGCGCGGCCGTCGGCGATCCCACGCCGACGACGAGGGGTCACCGCGGGTGGTCTCGATGTGTCCCGGCCTGCTTCCGCACCACGCCCGACAGCCGCCCTGGACGACGATCTCACGTTATGCGAATATATGTTCGATTGATGAAGATCACCAAGGGGAGCGGGTCCCGTAGTCATGCCGGGACGCTCGACGCTCCCCTTCTCCTCCGGAACGGAGTGCCTGTGCGCCCATCGACCTCTGCCCCTGCTTCTCTATCCCGCCGATTAGTCGCCTGGACCGGGACCCTCCTCCTGACGGTGGCCCTGTTCGTCACCCAGGCGCCCACCGCGGCCGCCGCGACCGTCACCGACCTCGGCGTCGCGGGGAAGGGAGGAGACGTGGTGGCGCGCAACAGGAAGGTCTTCGTCGCCGCCGACGACCAGATCGTGGTCGCGTCCACCGACGGCAAGGTCAGTGGCACGATCCCCGGCCTGTCCGGTGCTGTCGCCCTTGCCTCGCCGGAGGACGGCAGGAAGGTGTACGCGGCGTTGCGCGACTCGAACGAAGTGATCGAGATCGACAGCACCACGCTCGCCGTCACCAGGCGCATCGACCTCACCGCATACCCGTGCCCGTCGAGCCTGGCGCAGGAGTACGACCGGCTGTGGATCGGGTTCGGTTGCGGCGAAGCGGGAGGGGGAGGCGTTCTCGGCCTCATCACGTCGGCGGCGACCCCCACCCTCGTCCGGGTCGGGCCGGCCACGACCCAGGCCCCGCTCGTGGCCGTCTCCGGGAACACGCTGGTGGCCGGAGAGCCCGGGGTCGGCCCCGCCACGGTCAGGGTGTACGACATCAGCACCACGCCCGCCACGTCGCGTGGCGAGATCCACGGAGACGCGAACGAACTGCCGGCCCTGCGCGATCTCGCACTCACCGAGCACGGGGCGACGGCGCTGTCCGCGCTGGACGACACCCGCCGGTTCGACGCCTGGGACACGACGGCCCTGACACGGGGCCGCGTCTACGACAGCAGCGGATTCGGCGAGCACGGCATCCCCACCGCCGTCGGGGCCAGCCCGAACGACGCCTACGTTGTGGGCGGCTGGAACTCCTCCGCGGGCGACGCGGCCGAGCTCGTGGTGTACGACGCGACCACCGCGGAGGTCATCTACACGGCCGCCCACCAGGGGAAGACGGTGGTGGCGGGCAGCATCGAGTTCTACGGCACGCTCACCTTCGCGGTTTTGAAAGAGCCCGGCACCGGGCGGATGCACCTCTGGCGGCTGCCACCCTCGCCCTACCACTCCTCCACGCTGACCTTGACGGCTCCCGCCAAGGTGACCGCGCTCAAGCAGTCGACCTTCGGCGGACGGCTCACGCTGAGCAGCGGGCTGCCGCCCGGCGTACAGACGCTCGAACTGCACCGCTGGCTTCCCGACGGCACCTCCCGGCCGTTCCAGGAGATCACCACGGCAGCGGACGGGACCTACCGATTCACCGACGCCCCGCCGTCCGTCGGGGCCTTCAAATATCAGGTGTACTGGCCGGGCAACTCATGGTTCCGGGGCAGCGGCTCTTCGGTGACCGTCACGGTGGCCTTATATGAGCCGACGCTCACTGTGACCGGACCGGCGACGGGCAACATCGGTGAGCGACTCGACTTCAGCGGCACCTTCGGCGCCGACGGCATCATCTTCCCGCGGACAATCATCACCGTCTCGCGCAAGGTCGTCAGCCCGGATGGCACCGTCACCTCGAAGAGCCTGGTGAAGTTGATGCCCGCCGCCGACGGGTCGTTCAGCTTCTCCGATACGCCGACCACGGCCGGCGAACACACGTACACCGTCAACTTGCTCGGCAACTCGACCATCAAGTCAGCGAGCACCACCCACGTGGTCACCGTCCTCCAGCCGCCCGCGTAGCATCCCGGCGCATGGGAGACGGCGACCCGACTCGCCGTCACCCATGCTTACCCCCGCCAAGGACTACCGATCGCCAAGACAGCCAGAGGGTCCACCTGAGTGAGGAACCGCCCTCGTAGCCCTCGAACAGGTGGCGACTGCGGTCCCAGCCGAATCTGTCAGCGCCATACGCCATGATCAGCACTCATATATCCCGTATGTCCCCAAGGAGTGTCATGGTCGTCAACGACGAAACCGGATGGTCTGGTATCGGCTGGGATGGCTGGACGAATCTCAATCTGATCCGCGCCCGGCTCGACGCGGGTACCGACCCAAATTCAGAGGTGTCCTTCCTCGGACGGCCGTTGCACGTGGCGGCCGAGCGTGGCTCGCCCGAGGTGGTCGCGGAACTGGCCCGGCACGTTGACGACATCGACGCGGAGCACGAGGACCGTACCGCGCTCTGGGAAGCCGTCTTCAACAACCGCCCCGGCAACGCCCGCGCGCTGGTCGCCGCCGGAGCCGACCCGTGGCGACCGATGATGAACAGCTGGTCCCCCGGACGGCTCAGCCTGGCTTCCCTCACCCCTGACCTGTTCCCTCTTCCCGACGGCGAGGCCGGCCTGTCCTCCGCCGAGACCGCCGCCGCGGTCGAGGCCAGGCACCTGATCACCACGTTGGGACGCCTGGAGCACAACGGCTTCAGCCTCGCCTGTGTGGCCAGCGTCACCGCGACCGAGGCGGCGCAGCGACTGGAGGCCGTACCGGCCGATGACGCCGACGTCGAAGAGCTCATGGAGGATCCCTGGGAAGATGAGGACGACAGCCTGGCCGTCATCGGCGTCACGGACGTGCCCGGTGGGTGCGTCGTCTTCCAACCGTGGGCGTACAACGCATCCACCCCTGGCGTCATGAAGCGCCTGTCGACCGGCACCGTCTGCCACGGGATGTACGCCAACCCCAAGAGCGGCAATCAGGGAGCCGTCGCCCGCAACGGCGTCATCGAGGAATGGGACACGCACCCCGGCGGCGGCGGCGTCTCCGCCGACGAGCCCGCCGAGGAGATCCTCGCCACCTACCTCTACCACCGCCAAGCCGTGGCCTACTGCTTCGCCGGTGCGGCCCTGCGGCCGACCGACGCCCGATCGATCACCGACCAACCTGACATGTGGCTCAGGCTGCCCGAGCGAGACTGGTGGACCTGACCGGTGACACAGCGAAAAGGCCCGACTCCATGTTCTGGAACCGGGCCTCTTGTCCTGGTGGGGTGTTCACGAGTACAGCTGACCTGCGGAGCAGTGGCGTCGTCAGAGATCGCTTCCCGGACAGGAGTTGATCGTTTCCCGGGCTGTCGGGTACGGCCGGGCGTCATCGGCGGGTCCTGCATGTGGGTTTCGCCGCATTCCGGCCACCTTTCCGAGCAAATACATCAACGGTGCGGGGGCGCCCGGGAGGGCCGCGTACACGAACAACCCGCGCTCGGTCCGGTGGTGCAGGAACGGCGGGATGGGTCCGTACCCGGGAATGTCGAGCCGGCCGGTGACCGGATCGACGAGCTCGGCCGGCACGACGGCGTGCGCGGTGCGCGCGATCGTCTCGTCGGTCGTCACGCCGGGGAAGGCGATCCCGGCCAGCTTGCGTACGATGCTGTGCCCGCCGTCGGCGCCGATCAGGTAGCGCGTTTCGATCGTGTACGGCCCGTCCGGCCCGCTGACCTGGAGGGTCACGCCATCCGCGCCCTAGGTGAAACCGGTGAGCTCGTGACCGCGCCGGATCTCGAGATGGAGCTCGACAGGCCGGCTGATCCTCGATAGGGAAGACGGGAAAGGTCCGGGCACACTCCGCGCGCCTACCGCGGCAATCTGATCGGCAGGGAAACAGGCCGACTGTCCGCTGGCATGACGGAGCCATGGGGTCCAGTCCTACGGCATTGCCGCCGCGGCGGCGGGATGGCCGGCGAGGTTCGCGTGGGGCCAGGCCTGCGGGTTGTCGGCCAGGTCCCGGGAGCGCGACATCCTCGACCTCATGGCCCCGCGGGAAGTCCAACACCGCCATCGCCGAACGACTTGTGCTCAGCGAGAAGACCATTCGCAACAACATCTCCAACATCTTCGCCAAGCTCCACACCACCGATCGTGCCGAAGCCATCGTCAAAGCCCGCCAGGCCGGGCTCGGCGGCTCCGCGACGACCGAGAGATGAGCGTCCAGCTCCATGCCCCGGCCAAGGCGATTCCGGACAGGCCCGCTCAGCGATGACGGGTCATTTCACGATGCGGTAGAGCAGATGGGTGGCCAGCGGGGTGTCGACCACGTTGACCACCTCAAGCTGGATGTGGTCGCCCCCAGGTGGTCGAAGAGCCGCTGGCCCCCGCCGAACAGCACAGGCACCAGATGGATCCCGATCTGGTCGACCAGCCCCGCCCTCATGAACTGCCGCCCGAGGTCCGCGCCGCCCATCACGGCGACGTTCTTGCCGCCGGCGACCTCCCTGGCCTTGCCGCAGGGCGCTTTCGATCCCGTCCGTCACAAAGGTGTGGACGCCGCCCTCGGGCACGTCCTCGAGCGCCCGGTGGGGGTCCTTTCAAGCGGCTGATAGACCTCTCGACCATCCATCTACGCGCCGAACGCGAGCAACCTACTTGCCTTACGTGTCTGAACGACCCTCAGGCGGCTGACCAGCCAGTTCGCTTGACTACCCCAGATAACCGCAGGCCCACTTGACAAGGACGCCCGCCATATCAGGTGTGCTGCGGCTGTGGCTCGGTGGCGCGGTGATAGCGGTCGGCGAGTGCACGCACGAGTTCGACGAGTTCCGCGGGCTCCGTCACGGTGAAATCGACGCCGAGCAGGCCGAGGTGAACGGCGAGCGCCTCGATGCTGTCCGCGCCGGTGTCCAGCAGGCAGCGGGTGTCGTCGACCGGCGTGATCGTGCCGATGGCGGCGTTGATTCGTTCGGCGAGCTGTTCGGCTGGTACGTGCACGACGACCTGGGCCCGGTATCGCCAGGCAGCCGACGACACGCCCCGGCGTACCTGGTCGATGGCCTCCTCGGGGAGATCGCGGGGGGTGAATCGGGGACCCGTCGGGGTGCGTGGGTGGAGCCGGTCCACCCGGAACGTCCGCCAGCCGGCCCGCTCGACGTCGAACCCGACGAGGTACCACCGTCGTCCCCAGTTGACCAGTCGGTATGGTTCCACCTCGCGCCGGCTCTCGGAGCCGTCGTGGCTTCGGTAGTCGAATCGCAGGCGCTCGTGATCCCGGCAGGCGGCGGCGAGGGCGCTCAGCGTGTCCGCGTCCACCCGTGGGCCCAGGTCGTCCCGGGGTACCGCGACGGCGTACCGCTGGAGGGCGTTGACACGGCGCCGGAGCCGGGTCGGTAGCACCTGCTCCAGTTTGGCCAGCGCGCGCAGCGAGGTCTCCTCGACTCCGGTGATCGTGCCTCCGGCGGCGGTGCGCAGTCCGATCGCCACCGCGACCGCCTCTTCATCGTCGAGCAGCAGCGGCGGCAGCGCGGCCCCGGCACCGAGCCGGTAGCCGCCCACCGCGCCTCGGTTGCCGTGCACCGGATAGCCGAGGTTTCGCAGGCGTTCCACGTCGTTGCGGATGGTGCGGGTGCTGACCGACAGCCGTTCGGCCAGTTCGGCGCCGGTCCACTCGCGGGGCGTCTGGAGCAGCGAGAGCAGGCGCAGCAGCCGCGCCGAGGTTTCCAACATTCTTCGAGTCTGCCCGTTCATTAGGAACGGTTCTTACCTAATTGGTTCCTACGCTGATGACCATGACGAACGACAGCACGATCGCCCCGTTCCGGATCGACATCCCTCAGGCCGAGCTCGACGATCTACAGCAGAGGCTGGCCCGGACTCGGTGGGCGGAGGAGCTGCCCGCGAGCGAGTCGGCGCCGGTCGGCCCGGTGCCGCCGGGTTGGGAGTACGGCGTCCCGGTGGGCTACGTCAAGCAACTGGTCGAGCGGTGGCGCACGGGGTACGACTGGCGGGCCTGGGAGGCGAAGCTGAACGCGTACCCGCAGTTCACCACTGAGATCGACGGCCAGAACATCCACTTCCTGCACGTGCTGTCGCCGGAGCCGGACGCGACGCCGCTGATCCTGACCCACGGCTGGCCGACCTCGGTGGTCGAGTGGCTGGACGTGATCGGCCCGCTCACCGACCCGCGTGCGCACGGCGGCGGCCCGGCGGACGCGTTCCATCTGGTCATTCCGTCGGTGCCGGGCTTCGGCTTCTCCGGGCCGACCCGGGAGCGCGGCTGGAATCGGTACCGGGTGGCCCGGGCCTGGGCCGAGCTGATGCGCCGGCTCGGGTACGACCGGTACGGCGCGGCTGGCAACGACGGCGGATCGCTGATCTCGCCCGAGGTGGGCCGGGTTGACCCTGGGCACGTCTGTGGAGTGCACGTGACGCAGGTCTTCTCGTTCCCGTCGGGCGACCCCGCCGAGTCGGCCGGTCTGTCTGAGGAGGAGCGCGGAAAGCTCGCGTTCGCCGAGTGGTTCACCCAGAACCGGGGAGCGTATGACAAGCTCCAGTCCACCGAGCCGCAGAATCTGGCGCACGCACTGGCCGACTCACCGGCCGGCCTGCTGGGCTGGCACGCGCAGCTGCTCGGCGCTTCGCTCGACCCGGATTTCGTGCTCACGAACGTGATGATCTACTGGCTGACCAACACGGCCGCTTCAGCCGCCCGGTTCTACTACGAGGACGCGGCGGCGGCCCCTGTACAGCAGAAGTCGAACGGCCGGGGCACCTCCGTGCCCGAGCCGACCACCGTGCCCCTCGGCCTGGCCAACTTCGCCTGGGACTTTCAGTCGATCCGGACGTTCGCCGACCGCGACCACAAAAATATCTTCTCCTGGAACGTCTATGACCGGGGCAGCCACTTCGCCGCTCACGACGCCCCCGATCTGCTCGTCCACGACATACGGCAGTTCTTCCGCAAGGTTCGCTGACCGCCGCCGGTTTTTCGGCGGACTCCCCTCAGCCCCCATGTCTTCGCGCGAAAGGAAACACTCATGTATCTCGTCATCGGTGCCACGGCTCACTTCGGACGTCAGGCGGTAGAGGAGCTGGTCGCCGCGGGTGCGCCGGTGCGGGCGCTGACCCGTACTCCGGAGCGGGCGGAGCTTCCGGAGGAAGTCGACGTCGTCCGGGGCGATCTGACCAAGCCTGAGACGCTGCCGGCGGCGCTGGCCGGCGTCGAGGCCGCCTTCCTGGTTCTGCCGTACGGGATGGATGTCGCTCCGCTGCTGGCGGCCGCGGGCCAGGCCGGGGTACGGCGGCTGGTGTTCCTGTCCTCCGGGGCGGTCGTCCCAGGCGCCGAGCGGCAGCCCGACGTGATCGCCCAGTACCACCGCGATGTCGAGCGGGCCATCGAGGCGTCCGGGATCGAGTGGACGTTCCTGCGGCTGCTGTTCCCCGCCATCAACTCGTTGACGTTCGCGATGCAGCTCCAGGGCGGTGACGTCATTCGCGCGCCGTACACCGAAGCGGCCTTCAGCGCCGTGCACGAGCGGGACGTCGCCGAGGTGGCCGCGCGGACGTTGATCGGCGGCGGGCACGCAGGGCGGGCCTACGACCTGACCGGCCCCGAGTCGCTGACCCAGACACAGCAGGTCCGCATCCTCGGCGAGATGCTGGGGCGCCCGCTCACCGTCGAGGACCTCGACCCGGAGGCGGTGCTGGAGCAGATGAGCCGGTTCATGGACCCTGAGTTTCTGGCGGCGCTGTTCGGTCTCATGGCGCAGGCGGTCGGCAAGCCCGCGCCGGTCAACGACGTCATCGAGCAGATCACAGGGCACCCCGCGCGCGCCTACGCCCGGTGGGCCGCGGATCACCGGGCCGACTTCGGCGGCTGATCAACGAGGCTGGGGCGGCATCCGCCGCCCCAACGGTGTGGACGGAGAGGACGGCACGGTGGCACAGATGCTGGGGCGACGGGAGTTGGGGCGAGCGCTGCTGGCCCGTCAGTGGCTGCTGGAACGGGCCGAGGCGACCGCCGAGGAGGCGGTCACCCGGCTGGTCGGCATGCAGGCGCAGGCGCCGTACGCGCCCTACTTCGGGCTCTGGAGCAGGTTGCGGAAGTTCGGCACCGCCGACCTGGCGGACGCGCTGACCGAGCGCCGCCTGGTGCGGGTCGCGCTGATGCGCAGCACCATCCACCTGGTCACCACGGCGGACTACCGCTCGTTGCGGCCATGGGCGCAGCCCGCGCTCGACCGTGAGTTGGACACCGCGTTCAAGACGATCCTGACCGGTTTGGACCGTGTGGCCGTGGCGGAGTCGGGCCGGGCGCTGCTCGGCGCACGGCACCTCACCCCCAAGGAGCTCAGGGCGGCGCTGCACGAGCGGTGGCCCGACCGCGAGCCCCACGCGCTCGCCACCGTAGTGCGCAACCTGGTACCGCTGGTGCAGGTGCCACCACGCGCCGTCTGGGGCGTCGGTGGCACCACCCGGTACGCGACGGCGGCCGACTGGACCGGAGCCGAGCCCGCCCCCGCCGCCGACTCCGAACACATCGTGCTGCGCTACCTTGCCGCGTTCGGCCCGGCCTCGGTCACCGACGTGCAGACATGGGCCGGCCGAACCCGGCTGCGTCCCGTCCTGGAGAGACTACGGCCGCAACTGGCGGTCTTCCACGACGAGCACGGGATCGAGCTGTTCGACCTGCCGGATGCGCCACGCCCCGGCGCCGACGCCCACGCGCCGGTTCGCTTTTTGCCCGAATACGACAACCTGCTGGCCTCCCACGCCGACCGCACCCGCGTGATCTCGGAGCAGGACCGCAAACGGGTCATGACGCGCAACGGGATGCGCGCCACCTTCCTGGTGGACGGGCAGGTGACGGGCGCCTGGAAGCTCCATCTGGGCAAAGCATCAGCGACTCTGGAGATCGACCCGTTCCGGCCGCTGGCCACCACCGAGCGCGCCGAGGTCGAGGCCGAGGGCGCCCGGCTGCTGGAGTTCGCCGCGCCCGGCACCGACCACGACGTCCGCAGCGGCAGGGCCACGTTCATCGGCCGCGAGGATGCGGTGACCGGCGAGGAAACCGATCGGCAGTGATCAAGCCCCGCTTGAGGAAGTACAGCCGCAGTCCGGGGCGTGGCAGGCTCGCAGCTCGGCGATACCGGGGCCGCCGAACAGGTCGACGGCCTGCTGGGCGATCTCCGCCCGGGCCGTCGCTATCAGGTCCGCCGGACTGTGCGCCCGTACCTGTGGACCTTCACCCCAGGTCAGCTCGCGCCAGCGCGGCGCCGCCCGTACCTGATCGTTGATCACCTCGACGTACTGCTGCGGTACTTCTTCACCAAGAGCCGCGCCTACTCCACCACCCTCGGCGACCTGCGCCAGGCCCGCATCGACTGGACCCGCGCCCGCCTGTCGTATGACCCGGAAACCACCTTCGTCCTCGGCCATTGGCAGTACGCCGGACAGGGCTTCACACGTGGCGAATCCGCACTGGCCGTTTCCTTTGCGCCGGAGGTTCGCCATGGCTGATGACAGCCAGCTCTACCGCGTCCCGGACGCCATGCAGAAGCTCCGGATGAGCCGCTCCACTGGCGAACTGATCGCCTCCACCGAGATCACCGCAGGTTGGCACCACTCGGCCGGCAACGACCCACCCGAGTACGGCTATTCGGCCACGCTCACTGTCGCCGCCTGCACCCGCTCCATGCTCGGCTCCTTCCCGCAGCTGGCGCTCGGCCTGGTCCTCGACACCCCACACAAGCGCATCGGCGCCAACGCCATCACCACTCTGCGCCCACTGGCCCGGCTCGGCTTGCCCACCGCCTTCGCCGTCGTCGACCGCGCCTACACTGACCAGGCCGCCGATCACTTCGCCCGGCCCGCCCGGGCTCTGGGCTTCAAGCTGGCGCTCGACTACAAAGTAGGTCAGCGGGGAGTGCAGGGCAGCGCCCACGGCGCCCTGCTCATCGACGGCTCTCTGGCCTGCCCGCTGATGCCCCGCCGACTCGCCAATGCCACCACCAGCCTGGACGACGCCGCCGTCCGCACACCATCGGAAGAACTCACCGCGTTGATCGCTGCGCGAGAGCCGTACTTGCTGCGCCTCAAACAGAGCGCGAACGCAGACGGCGCCATCCGCTTGCAGTGCCCGGCAGCAGGACCCTCCCCGTCCCTCACCTGCCCCCGCTTCGACCGCCTCCACCAGCGCGGGCCCAGCCGCCCCACCGCGGTCGACCTGACCGACGCCCGGCAGCGAGCCGCCCACCCCGGCGGCTAAACCCCGCGTCCTGCCCCCGACACCCGACCACAAGACCGGCGAACTGCCGAAGATCTGCCACCAGCAGACCATCACCCTGCACACCGGCGACCTGGGCCACCTCGACAAATTCCGCCAGGACCTGACCTACCTGAGTCCTGCCTGGATCAGGACCTACAAGTCTGTCCGCGCCAATACCGAAGGCATCAACGGCAGGCTCAAGGGACATGACCTCGACCTCGGCGATCCCAAGAACCGGCTCGCCCACGGACGCGTCGCCCAGACCATCCTGGTCGCATTGCTCGTCACGGTCGCCAACGACCACTTCCTCGACCAGTGGCGCCACATCCACCAGCCCCAAAACGAGCCGATCACACCCGCCGACACCACGCGGGCCCCGGTCGAGCCCTTCGACGGCACGCCACCCGCAGGCCAGAGCAGACCACCACCCGGCCCATAAGCCGCAAAACCCGCCACCCCACCGCAGCGCCCAGCCCACCGTCGGCTTCGCCATGCCCAACGGCCGGATCTCGGTCCTCCACCAGCGGCCTGACACCACCCGGACACCTGCTCTGCGGTCCCTAAACCAGGACGAACCAGATTCGGAAACCCCTGAAACGACAAGATCCCGCCCGATCGCGATGATCGGACGGGATCCCGTCAACCTCAGTCCAGCCGTCTCAAGAACGGCCTTAGGTGGAGATGAGGGGATTCGAACCCCTGACCCCTTCGATGCGAACGAAGTGCGCTACCGGACTGCGCTACATCCCCGAAGACGTCCCCTAGATTAGCAAACATCCGGAGGCGCTCGCGCCATCCGTGCATCAGGGTGTGGAGGAGATCAGTCGCCGACCGCGCGGCGGTTCGGTTCGGCGTACTGGTCGAAGATCTCGTCGCGGTGGGCCGACAGGTCGATGATCTCGGCGGCCGGGCGCCGCGTCTCAAGCTCGGCCCGCCTGCGGGCCCGTCTGACGCGTTCCGCACGCGCTTGGGCCGCGGCCTGACGACGCTGGGCGTCGAGCCGTACGGCGCTCCTGAGGACCACCAGATAGAGGCCGAGAAGGGTCACAGAGGGCGCCACGCCCCACCAGGGGATGACCTGAACAGAGGCCGTCACCGTTGAGGCGACGACCAGGAGAAAGCACCATAGGGTCAACCGTCTGCGTTTGGCCACCCGTCTGGCCCGGCCGCGCAGTTCCGCGCGCCTGCGTTCCATGGCGGAGCGCCGTAGGGGCCGGGGAGGCGGGACGGAGGTCCCACGAGGCGCGGGCGCCTCCGCCGAGGTCTCCCGGAAGCCGGACGACGCCCCTGCCGGACGATCGGACGCTCCAGCCTGACGGGGGTCGGAGGTCCCTGCCGGATGGGGGTCGGACGGTCTGTCCAGGTTTTCCCGAACGACCGGGGCCGACGACGTCGAGGGGAGGACGATGTCACGCTGCGTTTCGATCGAGTCCTCTGAGGGCAGTTCCTCCTCATCCTGAACGTACGGCTCGGTGAGTTCGGTGAAGGCGGCCCGGTCGCGACGCAACCACATGGGCACTAGCACGCACAACCACATGACGACAATGGCCAGGTACAGAAGAACACTGCTCACGGCCACCTCCGGGCAGCATGGAAACGCCTGGGGTCCTTTGGCGTCTCCAATGTGCTCACGTCACGCACAGTAAGACCGCGTGTCACTATTTGACGAGTATTCAGTGCGGTGTGTCGCGAGATCTTCAAGCCTCTTCATGGGGAGGGCCACCATGGGCCGCCGCCTCCCGGGCCCTGCGCCAACGCACCAGCAAACCTCTCGGTGCGTCTTCAACCGTGAGCGCGTAACAAATGTGGTCGCGCCAAGCGCCATCTATGTGCAGCTGGCGCCGTCTTATGCCTTCTTCCCTAAACCCCAGTTTTTCAACCACCCGTCGGCTCGCGTGATTTTCCGGGCGAATATTCGCCTCAACCCGGTGCAGACCGGTGGTGAAGAAGCAGTAGTCGACCGCCATCGCCACGGCGGTCGGGGTGATGCCCCGGCCCGCCAGGGCGCCGTCGATCCAGTAGCCGATCTGAGCCGACCTGGCCGAGCCCCAGACGATGGCGCCGATGGTGAGCTGCCCGGCGAAGGCGCCACGGTAGGTCATCACCCAGGGCAGGGCGAGCCCCTGCCTGGCCTCCCTACGCAGGGTGCCCGCCATCGAGACGTAGGGGCCGAGACCGGTCCTGAAGAGCGGGGTCTCCGGATTGCTCGGCTCCCAGGGGCGCAGCCAGCCGGCGTTGCGCAGCCGTGTCTCGCGCCAGACACGAACGTCTCGCAGGCGCAGCGGCCGGAGTCCCACCGGGCCCTCCGTCAAGGTCACCGGCCAGCCACGAAGTCGATCCACATTCCCCATCATCCCCCCAAGACGCGCCGACGTGCCATGGAGTCCCCCGGCCTGTCAGCGTGTGCGGCAGGAGGGCGTCATCGGGGGTGGTCGCCTCCCCTGATCTGGTCGACCGCGTGGCCGAGGATCGGCGCGAGCACCGCCATGCCGTCGCGGACCCCGCCGGAGGAGCCCGGGAGGTTGACGACCAGGGTGTCGGCGGCCTGTCCCGCGAGCCCTCTGGACAGGATCGAGGTGGGCACCCGGTCACGGTTGGCCTGCCGTACGGCCTCGGCGATGCCGGGGATCTCGCGGTCGAGCACCCGCGCGGTCATCTCCGGGGTCAGGTCGGAGGGGGTCAGCCCGGTGCCGCCGGTGGTGACGATCACGTCGTAGTCTTCGGCGATCCCGGCGCGCAGGGCCTGTTCGACCGGCTCCCCGTCGGGGACCACCCGTGGGCCGTCCACCTGGCATCCGGCCTCGGCGAGCAGCTCCGCCAGAAGCTTTCCTGATTTGTCCTCGTATATCCCGGCAGAGGCCCGGTTGGAGGCGGTGATCACCAAGGCTCTCATGTCCTGGTCCACGTCCCGGTCTTGCCGCCGGTCTTCTCCTCGACCCGGACGTCGGTGATCACGGCCGCCGGATCGACCGCCTTGACCATGTCGATCAGTGTGAGGGCCGCGACCGAGACGGCGGTCAGCGCCTCCATCTCGACGCCGGTCCGGTCGGCGGTCCTGACCAGGGCGACGATGTCCACCCCGTCGTCGGCCACGGCCAGCTCGACCTTCACCCCGTGCAGCGCGATCGGATGGCAGAGCGGGACCAGGTCAGGGGTGCGCTTGGCCCCCATGATGCCCGCGATCCGCGCGGTGCCGAGCGCGTCGCCCTTGGGCACCTCGCCCGACC
Organism: Streptosporangium sp. NPDC001559; assembly: GCF_042893955.1. NCBI lineage: Bacteria > Bacillati > Actinomycetota > Actinomycetes > Streptosporangiales > Streptosporangiaceae > Streptosporangium > Streptosporangium sp. NPDC001559. The sequence goes on along the minus strand of NZ_JBIAVG010000003.1, from coordinate 182,790 downwards.
GCAGCAGGGCGACGGCCTGCTCGGACAGCAGCACCCTGCCGGTCGCGCGGGCCGTACGGACCGTGACGTCCTTGGCCGAGACGTCCACCATGCGCGCCGCGCCGGTCTCGTCGATGTGCGTGAAGCCACTCATAGCGGGATGACCTCGACTTCCGTTCCCTCGGACACCGCGGTTACGTCCTCGTCGACCACGATCAACGCGTTCGCCGTGGCGAGCGCGGCGAGCTGATGGGAGCCCTGCCTGGTCACCGGGGTGACGGACCCCCCGATGAGCACGGCGCGCAGGTAGGACCGCTTGCCCTGGGGTGAGCGCAGCGGGGCGAGGGTCACGGCCCGTACGGTGTGCGTGGGCCCCGGCGCCAGCCCTCGCATCTTCCGCAGCGCGGGCCCGACGAACAGGACGAACGACACGAACGACGACACCGGGTTGCCCGGCAGGGCGAAGACCGGGATCCGGCCCTCCCCCGCGACGCCGAAGCCCTGGGGCATGCCCGGCTGCATCGCGACCTTCTCGAAGCGGAAGGTGTCGAGATCGCCGAGCGCCTCCTTGACCGGCTCGTAGGCGCCCATCGAGACCCCGCCGCTGGTGATCACGGCGTCGACCTCGGGCAGGTGCGCGTTGAGCTGGTCGAGGAAGCCCGCGGCGTCGTCGGCGGTGATCCCGGCCCGGTAGGCCTCACCGCCCGCCTCCCGCACCGCCGCGGCCAGGGCGTAGCTGTTGGACTCCCAGATCTGCCCCGGCCCCAGCGGCGTGCCCGGCTCGGCCAGTTCGGAGCCGGTCGAGATGACCACCACCCGGGGGCGGGGCCGTACCAGCGCGTGGGCGCGGCCGACCCCGGCCAGGATGCCGAGCTGGGCGGGTCCGATCAGCGTTCCCTCGGGGAGCACGACGTCGCCCGCCATGACGTCCTCGCCCGCCAGGCGGATCGCGTTCCCGGCGGGCGCGGACCGTTCGAACCTGGCCTGTTCCCTACCGCCGTCCGTCCACTCGACCGGTATGACCGTGTCGGCGCCCCCGGGCATGGGGGCGCCGGTCATGATGCGCATGGCCGTTCCCGGCGCGACGACCGGCCGTCCGCCCTCGCCGGCCGCGACGTCACCGGTGACCGGCAACGTCACCGGGACCTCCGCGATGTCACACGCCCGTACGGCGTAGCCGTCCATGGCCGAGTTCGCGAAGGGCGGCAGCGCGACGGGAGAGGCGACATCCTCGGCCAGGACCGTGCCCAGCGCCTCCTGAAGCCCCGTCTCCCTCGGGGCCGTCGGCCGTACGGCGAGCAGGATGTCGGCGAGGTGCTCGTCGACCGATCTCATCGAGGTCATCGGTTGGCCAGGAACTCCTTCAGCCAGGGCAGGAACTCGGGCGCCAGGTCGGGTCGGTCGGCGGCGAACTGGACCACCGTGCGCAGGTAGTCGAGCTTGTTGCCGGTGTCGTAGCGACGGCCGCGGAACAGCACGCCGTGCACCGGGCCACCCTCGTCGCCGCCGCGGGCGGCCAGGGTGCGCAGGGCGTCGGTGAGCTGGATCTCGTTCCCGCGACCGGGCGGGGTGTTCTCAAGGACCTCGAACACGGCCGGGTCGATCACGTAACGGCCGATGATCGCCCAGTTGGACGGAGCCTCCTCCGCCGGGGGCTTCTCGACCAGGTCGGTGACCCGGACCACGTCGTCCTCTTCGGTCGGCTCGATGGCCGCGCAGCCGTACAGGGAGACCTGCTCCTTGGGGACCTCCATCAGGGCGATGACGCTGCCGCCGTGGGCCTGGCGGACCTCGATCATGCGTTTGAGCAGTTCGTCACGGTAGTCGATCAGGTCGTCACCGAGCAGACAGGCGAAGGGGTTGTCTCCGACGTGCTGCTTGGCGCACAGCACCGCGTGGCCGAGACCCCTCGGCTCGCCCTGCCGTACGTAGTGGAGGGTGGCCAGGTCGGCGGGCTCGCGCACCTGCGAGAGCCGTTCGTCGTCGCCCTTGGCTTCCAGGACTTCCTCCAGCTCGATGGCTCGATCGAAGTGGTCCTCGATGGAGCGCTTGTTCTTGCCGGTGACCATGAGGACGTCGAGCAGACCGGCGGAGACCGCCTCCTCGACGACATACTGGATTGCGGGCTTGTCGACGATCGGCAACATCTCCTTGGGAGTCGCCTTGGTCGCCGGTAGGAAGCGGGTGCCCAGGCCCGCGGCAGGGACGACGGCTTTGGTCACGAGATCGAAGTCGGCCATACGAAAACGATAGTGGAGGGGTTGTGGACAAGCCGAGGCTGCGGTCGGCGATCGGAGCCGCGCGCGCCGCGGTTTCCGAGGACGACAGGCACACCGCCTCCGTCATGACGAGGGAGTCGCTGCTCGAACAGCCGTGGGTCCAGATGGCGGGGCTGGTGGCGTGTTACTGGTCGATCGGCACCGAGCCCTCGACCCACGGGCTTGTCTTCGCGCTGTGGAAGCACGGCGCCACCGTGATGCTGCCGGTGCTGCGTGAGGACGACGATCTCGACTGGGCGGTCTACGACGGCCCCGACACCCTCACCCCCGGGCGTTTCGGGATCATGGAGCCGGTCGACACCCGGCGCGGCGTGGACGCCGTCAAAACCGCGGCTCTGGTGATCGTGCCCGCCCTGGCGGTAGACCGCTCCACCGGGGTACGACTCGGCCGCGGTGGCGGCTCCTATGACAGGGCCCTGGCCAGGGTCGGCCCGAATGTGCCCACGGTCGCCCTGCTCTATGCGAATGAGCTGTGGGAGGACGTCCCCGGAGAACCGCACGACATACCGGTTCGTTACGTCGCGCAACCAAATGGAATCACCCGAATTGTCCCTTGATGTGCCTAACGACTCTGTCCAATACGACACAATGGTCCCTGGAATCAGAGAGGGGACCGGATGGGGTTGGATGTCTGGCTGCTTCTCGGTGCGGGTGTCGTCATCGCGGCGATCATCGCGGTACGGGTCGCCCACCGCAGCGGACTTCCCAGTCTCCTGATCTTCCTGGCCTTCGGTCTGCTCATCGGTGAGTCCGGCCTCGGGCTCCAGTTCGAGAACCCGGTGCTCGCCCAGCAGATGGGCCTGATCGCCCTGGCGGTGATCCTCGCCGAAGGTGGCCTGACCACCAACTGGAGCCACGTACGACGCTCCATTCCCACCGCGCTCGTGCTCGCGACCGTCGGAGTCGGGGTGAGCATCGCCACCGTCGCCGCCGCGGTGCACACCCTGCTCGACATGGACTGGCGGACCTCGCTGCTACTCGGCGCGGTCCTCGCCTCGACCGACGCCGCGGCGGTGTTCTCCGTACTGCGCCGCCTGCCCCTGCCCTCCCGGCTGGCGGGCATCCTCGAAGCCGAGTCCGGGTTCAACGACGCGCCGACCGTCATCGCGGTCATGCTGCTGAGCGCCGCCACCTCCCCCAGCCTGGGAGAGGCGCTGCTCATGGTCGTCGTCGAACTGGCCGTCGGAGCGGTCGTCGGCCTGGCGGTCGGGCCGCTCGGCGTCTACGCGCTGCGCCGTATCGCGCTGCCGGTCTCCGGCCTGTATCCGATCGCGGTGCTCGCGCTGGCGTTCGTCGCCTACGCGGGCGCCGTACTCCTGCACGGCAGCGGTTTCCTCGCGGTCTACCTGGCCACCCTGGTCATGGGCAACTCCCGGATGCCCCACCGCGCCTCGTCGAGGGGCTTCGCCGAGGGCGTCGCCTGGCTGGCCCAGATCGGCCTGTTCGTCATGCTCGGCATGCTGGCCAGCCCTTCCGAGATGCCGTCGGCGATCATTCCGGGCCTGGTCGCCGGACTGATCCTGGTCGCCGTCGCCAGACCGCTCTCGATCGTGGTCTCCGCCCTGATCGTCAGGAGCGCGCGGATCGACCGGCTCAACTGGCGGGAACAGGCCTTCCTGTCCTGGGCGGGACTGCGCGGCGCGGTGCCCATCGTGCTGGCGACCATCCCCTGGGCGGCCAACTCGGTGCACAACGGCGTCGCGAAACTCGTGTTCAACGAGGTCTTCGTGATCGTCGTCGTCTACACGCTGTTGCAGGGGCCGACGCTGCCCTTCGTCGCCAAGGCCCTCGGCCTGTCGACACCGGACGAGGCACGTGACCTCGAGGTCGAGTCCGCTCCCCTTGAGGAGCTCAACGCCGACCTGCTGCAGATCAAGGTGCCGCCGACCTCCAAGCTCCAGGGCGTCGAGGTCTTCGAACTACGGTTGCCGACCGACGCCCAGGTCACCCTGATCGTCAGGGAAGGCAGAACGTTCGTTCCCTCGGACTCGACGAGGATCAAGATGGACGACCAACTCCTGATCGTGACGACCGCGGCCTGCAGGGAAACGGTCGAGCGCAGGATGAAGGCGATCAGCCGCCGGGGCAAGCTGGCGGGCTGGTTCGGCGAGCTGGGCAGCTGATCCATCCATTCCTACCCGGAATGCGACAGATCCGACTCGCGTTTATGCTTGTCGGCTGCCTATCATTAGCAGTCGCGTCAGTAGAGTGCCAGACGGCGCGGATCGAAGGAGGAGGAACGGTGCCCACCTACCAGTACGCCTGCAGCGCATGCGGCAACGAGTTCGACATCGTCCAGAAGTTCTCAGACGACGCGCTCACCGAGTGTCCGTCCTGTGCCGGTGAGCTGCGCAAGGTGTTCTCCGCGGTCGGCATCGTGTTCAAGGGCTCCGGCTTCTACCGGACCGACAGCCGGTCCTCCTCGACCAGCACGGTGAGCTCGTCCTCGGCGTCCGCCTCCTCCGGCTCGTCCGGAGAATCGAAGTCAAGCGAGTCCAAGTCGAGCGAGTCCAAGCCCGCCGCCGCCGGCACCCCGGCCCCCGCGGCCTCCTAACGCGGCGCCCATCACGCTCCGGCGGCTCCTCGGGGGCGGTCGGAGGCTGAGCCGAGCATCTCGTGGGGCAGCCTGTCCAGCAGCTCACGAAGCCCGGGATGCCGCGCGGGGTCCCAGTCGTCGATCATCCGCCGCAGCCCCTCACGGGCCTCGGCGACAAGCACCCCGGCCACCCGTTCACCGGCCGGGGTCAGTTCAAGGCGCCCGCCGCCGTCGGTACGGCGGGCCAGCCCTCGCGTGACGAGCAGATCCGCGTACGGCCTGCCCCTCTCGACCGTGACCCCCGCCCGCTCGGCGAGTTCCACGCTTTTCTGACCGCCCCCGGTGCCCAACCTGGCGATCAGCCACACCGAACCCGGTGGCAGGTCGAGACCGCTCGCCTCCCCGAGGCGACGGTAGTAGTCCCGGCGCATGTCCGCGTCGGCCAGCCGCCACAGCCCGCGTTCCACCTCGCTCAGCGAGGAACGCTGCGCGGACACCGCGCCGTAGCACTCCCCCAGGTCCACGGGCCTGGTGGTCTCGCGCAACGGCACCTCGGGCAGCAGCCAGGCCGCGGCGAAGGCCACCAGCGCGACGGGCGCGGTGTACAGGAACACCCCGGCGATCGCGTCCGAGTAGGCCGCCAGGAACGCCGCCATGGCCCCGGGCTCCAGCCTCCTGACGGCCGTCGGATCCGACTGGACCGCCGTGGCGACCCCCGGCGGGAGCCGTACGGTCCGCGACAGCCGTACGAGGTCGTCGGTCAGCCGTGAGGCGAAGACCGTGCCCGCGACGGCGACGCCGAAGGAGCCGCCGACGGAGCGGAAGAAGGTGACCCCCGAGGTGGCCACCCCCAGGTCCTCGAAACCGACGGCGTTCTGCACCACGATCACCAGCACCTGCATCACCAGGCCGATGCCGACGCCCAGCACGAGCAGGTAGACGCTCAGTTCGAGGACCGGGATGTCCACCCGGACCCGGGAGAGCAGACAGAGCCCGAGCGTGGTGACCGCGCCGCCCGCGATCGGGAAGACCTTGTACCTCCCGGTCCTGGTGATGATCTGACCGCTGACGATCGAGGTCACCAGCATGCCCGCCATCATCGGCAGCAGGTGGATGCCGGACCACGTGGGCGACACCCCCTGCACGACCTGGAGGAACAGCGGCATGTAGGTGAGCGAGCCGAACATCGCGAAGCCCACGGCGAAGCCGATCAGCGACGCCACGCCGAAGGCCCTCGACCGGAACAGATGGGGCGGCAGCACGGGCTCCCTTGCCCGGTTCTCCACCCACCACCAGAGGGCCAGCAGGAGCGCCGCCACCAGCACCAGGCCGACGACGACGGGATGGGTCCAGGGGTAGACGGTGCCGCCCCAGGTCGTCACCAGCACCAGGCAGGCGGCGGCCGAACCGAGCAGGACGATGCCGAGGTGGTCGATGACGTGGTGGTCGATGACGTGGTGGGTCCGTTCCGTGTCCTGGGGCAGCGCGGAGGAGATGACGGCGAACGCCAGAACCCCGACCGGCAGGTTGACGTAGAAGACCCAGTGCCAGGACAGACGGTCGACGAACAGGCCGCCGAGCAGCGGCCCCGCGACGCTGGAGACGGCGAAGACCGCGCCGAAGAACCCCTGGTATCTCCCACGCTCCCTGGCCGGCACGACGTCCCCGACGATCGCCTGGGCCAGCACCATGAGCCCGCCCCCGCCGAGCCCCTGCAGCGCGCGGAAGCCGATCAGCTGTCCCATGTTCCGCGACAGGCCGCACAGCGCGGAGCCGACGAGGAAGATGACGACGGCGGCCTGGAAGAGTCCCTTCCTGCCGTACTGGTCGCCGAGTTTGCCCCACAACGGCGTCGAGACCGTCGAGGCGAGCATGTAGGCCGTGACCACCCAGGAAAGCTCCCCGAGGCCGCCGAGGTCGGCCACGATCGTGGGAAGCGCGGTGGCGACGATGGTCTGGTCGAGGGCGGCGAGCAACATGCCCAGCATGAGCGCCCCGATGACGAGCCCCACCCCGGCCCCCGTACGGCGCGCGACATCCATGCCGTTCCCCTACCCACGGCCCTTGTTTCCGACGGCCTGCTCCGGCAGGGATCAACCGGGTTTGTTCTTCGCCTGGACCATGTTCATCCGGGCCATGTCTGTCCCGGCGGCGCCCGTCGTGTCCGGCTCTCACGGTTGTCGGATCGCCCCGGAGGAAGCGGATGACGATTCCTTTACGACAGGAGCCGTCGTCCCTGGTGAACCGTTTCCGCACCGCTTTCCCATGGATCATGGGCTTTTACGTGACCCACCGCCCTTGACCATTCCCATAGCGGGTTTCACGAGCCATGACGCGGTTGTCCAGGATTACGACCTGGTTTTCCACAGGGAGAATGTGCTGTTCTTCAGTTATCCACAGGACGCGCATGGGCCTCCTCAACGGCTCGTCGATAACGCTAATCTCGGCGCCATGGTCACCAAAGCGGACATCGGAGTCATCGGCGGCTCGGGCTTCTACTCTCTGCTCGACGACGCGGCAGAGATCGAGGTAACCACCCCCTACGGCCCGCCCAGCGACGTCATCACCGTCGGCCGGATCGGATCGCGGTCGGTCGCCTTCCTGCCCAGGCACGGCCGCGACCACCGTTTCGCCCCTCACCTCATCCCCTACCGCGCCAACCTGTGGGCACTGCGCTCCCTGGGTGTCCGCCAGGTCCTGGCCCCCAGCGCGGTCGGTTCACTGCGTCCCGAGCTCGGCCCCGGCACCCTGGTCGTTCCCGACCAACTCGTCGACCGCACCCTCGGGCGCATCCAGACCTACTACGACACCGGCGGCGTCGTTCACGTCTCCTTCGCCGATCCCTACTGTCCCCTGGGGCGCACGGCGGCCATCGAAACCGCCCAGTCCTCCGGGTGGGAGCTGGCGAAGGACGGCACGCTGGTGGTCATCGAGGGCCCCCGGTTCTCCACCCGCGCCGAGTCCCGCTGGTTCACCTCCAACGGCTGGACGATCGTCGGCATGACCGGCTCCCCCGAGGCGGTCCTCGCCCGTGAGCTGGCCATGTGCTACACCACGCTGTCCCTGGTCACCGATCACGACGCCGGCGTCGAGGTGGGTGAAGGGGTCACCCACGAGGAGGTCCTGGCCTTCTTCTCCACCAACATCAACCGGATGCGCTCCCTGGTCGCCGACGTCGTCACCGCCCTGCCCGAAGAGCGCACCTGTCCCTGCCCCAACACTCTGAACGGCCTGTCCCTCCCCTTCGAACTCCCCGGCTGACCAAGTTCTCCTACGGCAGGCGCCCGGCTTCCGCGCCGGGCCTGCCGTACGGCACCGCCTGTCCGCTCTGTTCGGCTGTCCCCGATACCACCGCCCGAGACGACGTATCTCCGTACGGCGGGATCCGGCCGCTCAACCTACCCGCGTGCTCCTCAGTCCGCCGAGCATCGCCTCGCTCCGCGAGAGGCGCCCCCTCACCACTCCCGAGGCCGCATTCCAGGCCTCCGGTGTCTCAGAAGGCCTTTCTTCCCGCGGCCCCTCACCGGGTTCCATCGCGTCGACGCCTCCCGCCTTCCGGCGTTCTCCCCCGCCGCCCCACCCACCGATGTCCGGCCGTTCCGACGACCGGATCTTCGACCACCCCTGGAGCCAGACATGCGCGTCCTCCGCGATCCGGCCGGTCCCCCGGCCCGGTCTTCCGTCCGTCCTCGTGCCCCCTCCGCTCCCGGCTCCCCTGTCCGTGGCGTGGATGCCCTGCTCCGTTTCGGAGGGCGTCGTCATCGGATCGTGGCGACCTTCGTCGCCGCGTTGGCGATGGCCTGTGCCCTGGTCGGGTTACGGCCCGGCAGCGCGTCGGTGACCGTGCTCACCGCGGCCAGGGATCTCGCCGGAGGGGCACTGGGCGCCTCCGACCTGAGAGCGGTCGCCATGCGGCCCGAGACCGTCCCCGACGGCGCGCTGAAACCCGGCGCGCCGATCGTCGGCAGGGTCCTGACCGGCCCCGTGCGTCGAGGGGAGCCGCTGACGAACGTCCGTCTGCTGGGTCCCGGCCTGCTGTCCGCCCGGGGGCCGGGGACGGTCGCCACCCCTGTCCGGGTCGCGGACCCTCAGACGGCGCGCCTGCTGTCCGCCGGTGACGTCGTGAACGTGCTCGCCACCCCGTCCTCCTGGGACGGCTCCGCCCCCGCCCGGACCGTGGCCGAGGGGGTCACCGTACTGGCCACGCCTGGAGGCGAGGCGGACCAGGGGGCGCTCGTGGTGCTGGCCACCTCGTCGGCACAGGCCGCCGAGCTGGCGTCCGCCCAGGTTGGTGGCCACCTCTCGATCACCATCAACCCTCACATAAAGTAATGTGACAGATACTCATGGTGATGAAACGAATGCCGGCTGAGCGCATGGACGAGGGGGAACCATGATCAACGGATTCAAGAAATTCCTGCTGCGGGGCAACGTGATCGACCTCGCCGTCGCGGTGATCATCGGCGCCGCCTTCACGGCGATCGTGAACTCCTTCGTCAGCGACATCCTCACGCCGTTGATAGCCGCCATCGGCGGGCGTCCCGACTTCTCCGCGCTCACCCTGCGCATCGGCGGTGGCGAGATCAAATACGGCCTCTTCCTCAACGCCCTGATCTCGTTCCTGATCGTGGCGGCCGTCATCTACTTCCTCATCGTCAGCCCCTACGAGAAGCTCTCCTCCAGGTTCGCCAGGCGGGAGGAGAGCAGCCTGCGCGACTGCCCGGAATGCCTCTCCGAGATCCCCCGGGCCGCCGTCCGCTGTTCCCAGTGCACCGCCCAGGTCACCCCTGTCCGCTGATCACGAAAGGCGCCGGCCACGAAAGACGCGCCCTGGTTTCGCGACCGCGTCGCAGCTCTACAGCAGGGAGCCAAGCTTCGGGTCGTACTCCCAGTGCCAAGGCTCAAAAGGACTGACATACGCCCATTTCGGATGCATCCAGCCGTACTTCTTGCTGTTGGCCTCCAGCCAGCTGAACTCGGCCGACCGGAACCGCTCCACGCCTCCGCACAGGTCCACGGCGAGCCCGAGACCGTGGTTGCTGCGACCGGGCACGGCGGCGAATCCGGGCCTGCGGTAGTAGACGGACTGCTGTTCGGCCAGACTCCGATAGCTGTCCGTCACGCACATGGGCTTGCCGAACCTCTGCCGGTAGGCCTCGTTCAGGCTGATGAACGCCAACGCCGCGTCGGCCCTCAGCTGGTTGCCCTGTTGCTGAAGCGGACAGAGATACGCCTTGGGGATCAGACCGTTGGGGAAGTCTTCCAGTGAGGTCGCCCTCGTCGGATCACACCCTCCTACGGGGTTACCCGACCTGTTGACCTTGACCCCCAGTTTCACCAGTGCCTGCGTCAGCGATTTCACAATCTTGGAGGAGCGGTCCCTGAGGGTCTGGATCTCGGCGTTCATCTGGGCTTCCGCCAGAAGGGTGCTCGCCCGGAGTTCCTGGGCCTCCCCCGCCAGGCGCTCCTTCTCCGCCTGCAGACGGGCGCCGTCCCCGAGGACCTGGTTGCGTTCGGCCGCGATCTGGTTGATGTCGGCCATGGCTCTGAGGGTGGAGGCGTCGGCGTCACCGGCCAGGAAGAAGAGGGCGTCGCCCCCGAGGGGACGCTGGTAGAGCTGGCCGATCAGGTCCGACAGTGGCTGTCGCAGCTGCGCGAAGGCCCGCTCCGCGACCTGCAACTCACGGAGTTTGGCGGCCAGCTCCTTCTCCGAGGCCTGGATCTTGGCGCGCCTCTGCTCCAACGCCTTTGTCGCGCTCTCCAGCTCCTTGGCGGCTTTCTCCGCCTCACGCCGCAGCTCGGTGAGGTTGACGGGGTCACGAAGGGTTCCAGTCGGGGCGACCTGCGTTTTCTCTGCGAGGGCGATCGACTTACCGGCGGCGACCGACTGGGCCTTCGTCTGCGTCGGCTTCGCGGCAGCCACCCCCGGGACGAGGGAAGACATCGCCGTGACGACGACGATCAGGCCCGCCGATCGACGAGGTGGCACGTTCGACCCCTCCGTTTGCGAACTCGTGACCTGGGTCAGGCACGCACGTTACTACAGTCAACCAAGTGCCTGGGTCGGACTCAGTACAGCTGATATGCGCCAAACACCCCATTTGACCATCTGGTGGCTCAGGTCTTGTTACGCATCTCTTCCATGCAGACCTCCCACAACCAGGTGTTCCGCCACTCCTTGGGGCACTCGAATCTGTCGTTCGACGGTTCGGGGCGCGGAGGCTTCTGGACAGGCCGCCGCACCGGCGGAGCCGGACGCTTCTTTCTGATCACACGAGTCGGGGGAGGCGGCTTGGCGACCCCCGCGGAGCGCGCCTTCGGGACGGCCACCGGTGGCACCCGCCTCCCGTAGACGCGGACGAGCCCATGCCGATGCGGGACGCCCTTCGGTCTCAGGACCGTACTCGGCGAGACGGTCTCCGGCCGTTGGAGCGTGCCTGGAGGAACGGCCTCGGCCCTCCGCACCACATCCCGCACCGGTGCGATCGTGACGGGCACCAGGGCGATGGCCCGCGACGAACCACCGTTTCCCTCCTCCTCCGTCACTCCCCAAACCCCAAGTGCCTGCCTCGCCGTTTTCACCCTTTCCCTGTAGGACTCACGGCGGCCACGATCATGGGCTCGAGCGAGAGCCCAGTCCTTCTCGTGCTTCAAGGCTCTACCGATGTCACCGAGCCCTCGAAAGGCGGGTTGCGTGTCGAAGCCCTCGAAACCCTTACGGATGCCATGAAACCCCTGGGTGTGGGACTCGTGTGGGATACGAGGTCCACGAGGCAGACCGTCACGGAACTGTCCCCCGGCGACTCCGCGAGAGCCTGCCCGGTATCCGGCGAGTTCCGCCACCAGCAGGCTTATCGCCAGAAGCACGGGCGCCAGCATCGCCCCGCACAGCACGAGCAGCTGCAACGCTCGGTGCCCGTGGATTCGCTTGCGTTGCCCGTCCGTCACGGAGTGTGACACTAAGCGTCGTCACTCCGGCGGCACTCGTCCACTTGCCGCCCTTTTACCGCAGCTCAGCGAACCGATAACCCGGCGATCGTCGCCAACTCCCCCTCCGGGCGCGCATCCACTCCACACTTTCGCTACTCTTATGGAGAGTCCCTGCCTCCGTAGCTCAGGGGATAGAGCACCGCTCTCCTAAAGCGGGTGTCGCATGTTCGAATCATGCCGGGGGCACTCACCTAGATCGCCATATTCGGCCCCTGACCTGCGGTTTCACAGCCGCAGGTCTTTCGTTTGGTCATCCTCGATAGGCAGCGGACAGTGCCCGTACGCAGCCGTACGACCATGATCAGGGGACATACGGGGGATAATCTTGGAAGCATTCCCCCAGGTCAACCCCTGATTTCGGGTCATCCACGCAGCGACAACCCGCTACGACCGCCTCCGCCTGCGGGCGACGCAGTCGTCGATCGTGCCAAATACGTGCGTATAACCCGGAACAGCAACCGGCCATCCCCATTGGGGGCGTCGTCGCTCCCCTGGGCAACGCCCTGGCCACGGACCACTGCCCGTCTACGAGGGCACCGTCGGCAGTCTCCTCACTGAGGACGCCGGCACGCTGTGGGAGCGCGTCAAGGAACGATAGAGCGACCCATTCGTCGTGGAGGCCCTGTCAGCGGTCCGCTCGATGGAGGACTGGGCCGAGGCCACCCAGCGCATCGACTACCACTTCGGCACCGACGAGGTCCGTCGCCGCATCGACCGCCGCCCGGCTTACACCCTGGGCGACGGGACGAGCGATCAGAGGCACATCGCGTCGATGACCGGCCCTGCCGCTTGTCACCAGCTCTGATGCGCGTTCATGGCGCGGTGCGGCCGATGCGCTGCAGGCACCGCTTCATGATGACCACGAGGGCTTTTTGATCGTCGGCGAGATGTCCCATGTAGGCGTGGCCCGCGACCGCGTCCGCGGATTCGGTGAGGTCGTCTCCCAGCGCGTCCAGCAGCACCTTCACGGCCGCACGGCGTGGTGTCCAGTCCGGACCGGGTTCTCGTGAGACCTCGTCGCGCAGTAGGGCGACCTGGCGGCGGACCTCCCGCCGCCGGATGGCGTCGTCGTCGCCGCGCAGGAACTCCAGCGCCTCGGCCACTGCGGGGTGCGACAGTTGCGAACCCTGGACCACCGCCTCCGTCATCAGATAGCGGATGGAAGCCGCCTTGCCGGGCGACAGATCATCGAGGATGGCCCGTACTTCGGGTCGGTTCAGTACGCGGTGGTCGCGTAACTGATCGGGAACGATGTCGTCGGGGAGCGGATTCTCGACGAGCAGACGCGTGAGACCGCCACCCAGCAGCCACTCCTCCGTGAGGCGGGCACCGGTGATGTGCTCCGCCGCCAGGAGTGCGGCGGCTTGGAGCCCGATGACGTCATCGGTGCCGACCGCGTCGATGACCGCGTCGGCGTCACCCGGAAGGCGGTCGGAGCCGGACGGGGAGGACGTCAACCGGACGGCCAGCAACCGCCCGGCGGCGGCGTAGCTGAGCCGGTCGTACCGGCCTCCGTTGAGCAGCACGTTCACCGCCCGCCCCTGGGCCGACAACGCCTTCAGCACTTCGGGTCGTGCGCCCTCGCACCCGTTCGGTTCGACGACCAGCGTCCAGTCGCCGATCATCCCGGCCACCAGGCTGGGCAAGAGGCCGGGAATGTCCGCGTTGTACTGCTCGAGCTGGGCGTCCTCGAAGCTCAGTGACTCGGCCGCGGCGAGGTCGGCGCCGAAGGCTCGCGCCACGTCGTCCAGCCCCGAGCCCTCGCACCAGGTCAGACAGGTGGGATCGGAGAACCACGCGGAGACGAGTCCCTCGTAATGGGTGGGGTCGTCTTCCCTCATGCCATGGTCTCCATCGTGAGGAGCCGGCGGGCGTCCTGGAACACCCGCCGGCTCAGCGCTTACTGGGCGGGTGGCTGCCCGTCATGAATCTTCACATAGAACGTGTCTCCAGGGAGCACTCGGTACCGCATCCAGAAGATGCTCTGCGTTGAACCGGCCGCGCAGTTCGCGCATTCCGGGATCGGCTTGACCGAGAAGTCGAAATCGTCACTGGCCGCCCCTTCCAATGTGCTGGCGAAGGGATACTCATCGCAGTGTTCCTTATTGGCCTCGTACTACCCAGGGCCGGTGGCCGATGCTGTACACGACCGCCGACAACGACCTCGCCGGAGCCGAACTGGTCGGAGGTGAAGTCCACCTCGGTGCCGTCAGGCAGCCGGTTCCAGTAGTGGTTCCAGGCCTTGACCCCGTCGACATGGACCTCGCCAAGGATCAGGTCTCCGCCGAGCAGGTCCTGAACCACCAGCGCCGTCGTGCCGCACTGGCTCCTCGCCGGGTTGTCCGGCCGCCACTGTTCACGGCCCACCGGATCACAGGTGTCAGGTCCCCATGCGGCTCTCAGCAACGGCCGCAACAGTTCCGCGTTCAGCATCCTGGGAGGGTCGCAGAGAGGTACGACAAATCCGTTGACCGGCCGACGGGCCACGGGTGACTCCGGACTCTCCGCTTACCGGTCTTTAATTCATGGGGTTACGGCGCTTGAGGAGCAGGCCGGTCCCTCCCTGGCAGGGACCGGCCTACCCCACGAATTAGATCGTCGCCCAGAACTACGGCATCGACGTGGACAAGGCGTACGAGCGGGGCCGTGCGTTCCAAGGCCGTCATCAACCGGGCGGTAAGCCTTCCCTCCGTGAAGACGACCCTCTTCCAGCTCGGACTCCGTACCTGTTTCCGGCCTTCGGTAACACCTCTCGAAGGCCGGAAGCGCGTCCAATAAATCCATTCGTTCGAGCTATTTCGCTGAGATCATCTCAATGACCTGTTCAGCAAAGAACGCCCTTATACCACGCGAACTTGATCTCGTATGTAAGACCAAGGAAGGTTGACCCCGGACTTACGCACTGGTCGTATCCGGGCAGGTCCCAGTACCGTTCGACACGGATAAGGACATTGACGTTTGAGTTGCAGTGGGTGTAGTAGGCACTCCCGCCGACCTCGTCGTAACCGCAGCCGACGAGCGCGCTCGCGCCGCCCGGGCCGCCGGCGGTCGTGTTGGTGCCGGCGTATACCGGAGCAGTGGTCAGCACCAGGGCGGCCAGCGTGCCGCCAACCGTCTTGAGGATCCGGTTAAGCATTCGTATTTCACTGCCCTTCGTGTCGTGCGTAATTTCATCCACAGTATCTATTGGGATTTGGGTTTGCTCCACCGTAATTCCTGCCAAATATTCAAGGTTTTCTGCCAAAGTCCCTCGGCCGCGTTGCCCCTGTCCTGTGAGGACTAACATCTTCGGAGCGGTAGTTCGCTTGACGGCACCCCAGACAATGAGGGCGTTCACCGGGTATCGGTGCCTGTTCCTGTCTCGGCGCCAACGGCGGAGCCTTCGCCGATGTGCGGTTCGCCGGTCGGTGCCGATCTTTAATTCGTGGCGTTCAGCGATCATGTGAATGTGCCGGGCCGCTGCGGTATGCCCAGGCCATGCGGTATGCGCAAGGCGGCGGGCTGACCGCCGAGCAACGAGCCAGGCGTGAACGGATACGGCTGCGCGCGGCCGAGCTGTTCACATGCGGATACACCGATGAGCAGGTGGCCAGGGACCTGCGGGTCACGCGGATGTCGGCCAACCGGTGGCGCAGAGCATGGACCCGCGGTGGCGGCGCGGCCGGTCGTGTCAGGTGCCGGCGCGCCGGGCGAGCGAGCGCGATGAAGAGGCGATCGCGGTGTGGAAGACGCAAGGTCTGGCCCCTCGTGGAACCACCGCGGCGGACCTGGGGGCGTGAGTCTGCTTCGAGGACGAGTGCGGCCGGACGATGAGGCCGCCGACGGCCCGCACCTGGGGACGGCGCGGGGCGACGCCGGTGGTGAGGGTGCCGGGCCGCCGGGACCTACCCCCATGGCGCACCTGCGACTCGGCGCTCCGATCGTGCTCGTCTGGGACAAAGCGAGCACTCGTGAGGGTCGCGCCCTCGGCGCCTTCGTGTCCGGCCGAACCCCCTGGGGCCGGGCGGCCGACGCCCGGCCTTCTTTGTCCGCATACGGCCATGAGGACAGCCCGGCGAAAGAGAGGGGAATCCCTACCGGAACCTCGATCAGCCAACCATCGCGAATAGGACTTTTCACATAAAAACGGCTGATATCAATGGGCATTTTCCTTTTCGGTGCACTCAATCCGCCCACAACAATCCTGTCAGTTCAGCCACATTTTTGGCACTGGCGCCCATCACGCCCCATTGATAAATGTTGCTCACCAGGCCGCTCTTTCCAGGGCCTGCCATGTGGATCGCCCCCTGGAAGCCGTTCCAGAAGCCCAGAGACAGGCCGGAGGCGGGTTCTTCCCACTGAACGCGGCAGCCCGGGAATGCACGCGTGCGCTCCCTGCGACGGAACACGAGACGTCGAGGGCGTCGAGCCGCTCGGCTCGACGCGAACCACCCCAGAGAGGATTCCTCAACCACCATGACCACCCCGGTTTCCAGCCTCACCGCGACCGAGATCGAGCGGACCACCGCCCTGGTACGCGAAGCCGGTCTGGCCGGCGAGAGCGTCCGCTTCGTCTACGTCGGCCTGCTCGAACCGCACAAGCAGGAGGTGCTCGCCTTCCAGGCGGGCACCGGGCCCAGGCCTGACCGCCGGGCACGGGTGCTGCTGCTCGACACCGCGACCGGTGACGCCCGGGACGTGACCGTCGACCTCACCGCCGACGTGGTGGCCGCGATCGTCGACGTCGACGGTTCCCACGGCGGGATGCCGATCCTGGTCGAGGAGTTCATGTCGGTCGACGGGATCCTCGCCCAGGACCCGGCCTGGGTCGACGCGCTGGCCAAGCGCGACCTGACCCCCGAGCAGGTGGTGTGCGCCCCGCTCTCGGCCGGCGTCTTCGGCCTGCCCGGCGAGGAGGGCAGACGGATCATCCGGGTGCTCTGCTTCGCCGTACTCGACCCCGACACTCATGTCTGGGCGCATCCGGTGGACGGGTTGAGCGCCTACGTCGACCTGATCGCGAAGAAGGCGACCGAGATCATCGACATCGGCGTCTTCCCCCTGCCGGAGGAACGGAGCAGGTTCCACCTTCCGCAGGGGCGCCCGGCGCCGCTGGAGACCCTGAGGCCCATCGAGATCACCCAGCCGGAGGGGCCGTCGTTCCAGGTCGAGGGCGACCGGATCACCTGGGCGAACTGGTCCTTCACCTTCGGGTTCGACGCCCGTGAGGGTTTGGTGCTCCACCAGTTGTCCTACGCCGACCCCGACCACGACGGCGAGGTCCGGCCGATCGTCTACCGCGCCTCCATCGCCGAGATGGTCGTGCCGTACGGCGATCCGGCGCCGGTCCGGTTCTGGCAGAACTACTTCGACACCGGGGAGTACCTCTTCGGCCGGTTCGCGAACTCGCTCACTCTGGGCTGCGACTGTCTCGGCGAGATCCACTACGTCGACGTCGACCTGGCCGACGAGACCGGCGACGTGCGGCGCATCCCCAACGCGATCTGCCTGCACGAGGAGGACCACGGCACGCTGTGGAAGCACACCGACATCTACACCCCGAACTCCG
This sequence comes from Streptosporangium sp. NPDC001559, assembly GCF_042893955.1. Classification (NCBI taxonomy): domain Bacteria; kingdom Bacillati; phylum Actinomycetota; class Actinomycetes; order Streptosporangiales; family Streptosporangiaceae; genus Streptosporangium; species Streptosporangium sp. NPDC001559. The sequence continues at coordinate 165,458 of NZ_JBIAVG010000003.1, read as the reverse complement.
CCGAGGTCCGCCGCCAGCGCCGCCTGGTGATCTCGTTCTTCACCACGATCGGCAACTACGACTACGGCTTCTACTGGTACCTCTACCTCGACGGCAGGATCGAGTGTGAGGCCAAGCTCACCGGCATCCTCTTCACCTCGGCCTACCGCGGGCTGCAGGAGTGGCCCTACGCCGGAGAGGTGGCCCCGGGTCTGGGCGCCCCGTTCCACCAGCACTTGTTCAGCGCCCGCCTCGACATGATGGTGGACGGTGTCCGGAACGCGGTCGACGAGGTCGACGCGGTCCGGGTGCCGGTCTCTCCGGAGAATCCGTACGGCAACGCCTTCGGCCACACCCGGACCCGGATCGCGAGCGAGGCCGAGGGAGTGCGCAGCGCGGACGCCTCCGTCGGGCGGTCATGGCACGTGGTGAGCACCGAGCGCACCAACCGGCTCGGACAGCCGACCGGCTACGTGCTGCGCGCCGAGCAGCACCCGACCCTGCTGGCGGACGCGTCCTCGTCGATCGCCGCGCGGGCGGCGTTCACCACCCGGGATCTGTGGATCACCCGGTACGCGCCCGAGGAGCGGTACCCGGCCGGCGAGTTCGTCAACCAGAACCCCGGCGGCGACGGCCTGCCGGCGTACGTGGCGGGTGACCGGCCTCTGGACGGCGAGGACGTCGTTCTGTGGCACACCTTCGGCGTGACCCACTTCCCACGGCCCGAGGACTGGCCGGTGATGCCGGTCGACCACACCGGATTCTCGCTGACGCCGTACGGGTTCTTCGACCGCAACCCCACGCTGAACGTGCCCGCCAACACGGCCAAGCACTGCGACGGACACCATCACTCCGAAGAGTGACCACTAAATGGTGACATATCCGCCCATGGCGTATTGTCGCCGCAGTCGCCAGGTACGGCGATTGCGGCGGCAGCGGGACGGGGCGTGGCGTGGTGGGGGAAGAGGGCTTCGATCGTCGGATAGAACCGTTCCGGGCGGAACTACTGGCCTACTGCTACCGGATGCTCGGCTCGGCCCACGATGCGGAGGACCTGGTCCAGGACACGTACCTGAGGGCGTGGCGGGCGCGGGAGCAGTACGACGACACTCGCAGCTCGCTGCGCACCTGGCTCTACCGGATCGCGACGAACGTCTGCCTGACCGCCCTGGAGGTTCGCGGGCGTCGGCCGCTGCCCTCGGGGCTGGTCGCCGCCTCCGACCCGCTCGCGCCGTTCGTCCAGGGAGAGCACGCGACCTGGCTCCAGCCCCTGCCGGACCTGTTGCTGGACACGGGTGACCCGGCCGGGACCGTGATCGACCGCAGCAGCCTGCGTCTGGCGTTCGCCTCCGCCCTGCAACACCTGTCGGCCCGGCAGCGCGGCGCGCTGATCCTGCGTGAGGTGCTCGGCTTCTCCGCCGCCGAGACGGCGGAGATCCTCGGCACCACCGTCGTGTCGGTGAACAGCTCCCTGCAGCGGGCGCGTACCCGCATGAAGGAGATGGGCGACCTGCGGGAACGGGTCAGCGAGCCGTCCGCAACCGACCAGCGCGCCTGGATCGAGCGTTACATGAAGGCCTTCGAACTCGCCGACGTCGAAGGCCTCAAACGGCTGCTCACCGAGGACGTCATCATGGAGATGCCGCCGATGCTCAACTGGTTCTCCGGCCGCGGCAACTACGGCCTGTTCATGGAGTGGGTCTTCGAGAAGGCCGGCAAGGACTGGCTCCTCAGGGAGGTCACGGCCAACGGCGGCCAGCCCGGCTTCGCCGCCTACCAGCGCGTCGGCGACGGGTACGGCCTGCACACGCTCCAGATCTTCACCGTCGTCGACGGCGGCGTCACCCGGAACTCGGTGTTCCAGGACCCCGCCGTCTACGCGACCTTCGGCCTGGCGACCAGGCTCGACGACGAGGGACGCGCCGTCGCCGGGACCTGATCGAAACGTCTCGGCGTCTTCTGCGCGCCGGCGCGATGAGTTCCGACCTCACCGCCGGTATGTACTGACGAGCTCGCCGGAACACCCCGGCGAGCCGTTCACAGGGGAGAATCCGATGTCGGACAGTCGTGTGGAAGACGAGGCCGCGATCCAGGCCGTGCTGGGCGCCTCCTACAGGGCGTGGGCGGCGGGCGACGCCGACGGCATGGTCGCCGACTACACCGAGGACGCGACCGCCATCATGACCGGCTCGCTCCGCGGCAGCCGTGAGGTGATCCGTAAGAACATGGCCCTGGGCTTCGAGGGCCCGCTCAAGGGCAGCTGGACCCACAACAAGCAGCTCGGCATCCGTTTCGTGGGCAGGGACGGCGCGATCGTCATCAGCGAGTCCGCCATCCTGTTCCCCGGCGAGACCGAGGTCCCGGACGACCGGCGCAAGGTGAACGCGACCTGGGTCTTCGAGAAGCGGGACGGCCGATGGCTGATCGCCGCCTACCACAACAGCCCGGTGGTGGCGCCCTGACGAACTGACCACGTGACGGGGGCGGCCACCACCTTCCCCCTCATCGGAGGAAGGTGGTGGCCGTACGTCCCGTGGGAGGTGTCCAGACAGCGGGCAGGAGTTCGGTGGCCCTCTGGTAGGCGAGTTTGAGGGTGGCGTGCCGGATGGCCGCGGTCTCGCCGGTCTGGGCCATGAGGACCTCGCGCAGCGGATGACGCGACTCGATGAGGTCGTTGTTCCGCTGTTCGAGCCAGGGCATCCACTTCTCGTACGGCGCCCGGTCCCGCTTGGCGTCGTTGCAGGGCCTGCATGCCAGGACCAGGTTCCAGATGGCGTCGACGTCGGGGCCGTTCCAGTGCCGGGTGAGCAGTTTCCACGGCAGGACGTGTTCGACGACGGGCCCCGTCATGACCTGGTCGCAGTAGGCGCAACGGCCGTCCTGGTATCCGCTGAGGGCGGCGACGACCCCGGTCACGGACTTGCGACGCCGTCTGGTCCGCAGAACCAGCTCCTGGGTTCCGGAGTCGTAGACCAGCCCGAGTACGGCGTCGGACACACCGGTCGCCCACGCCGTCTCCACCAGCCGCCAGCGGGCGGTGATCTCGGCGCCGAGGTCCGGGGCGTGGGCGGACAGGGCGAGTTCGCGGAGTTCGTCGCGCAACACCAGGCCCGGAGCGGTGGAGTCCCGGCGCCGGTCCTCGTAGTAGCGCACCGGCGCCGGGCCGCCGCCGAGCTGAGGGAAGGCGTCGACGACGTTGGCGAAGCCGAACTGGACGGTGCGCCGGTGCAGCGTGTCCCGGTCGAGTTCGCCCGCGTTGAACGCGCGGCAGGCGTCCAGGAACTTGCTGCGGGCGGCGGTGCCCTGCCGGTCCTGATGGCGCAGGGCCTGGCAGAGCAGTTCCGCGTACGGCACCGCCAGCTCTTCGAGCGTCACATGGGTGCGGCCGGTGGCGGCGACCTTCAGGAGGGTCGCGCCGAAGGCGAACTTGTAGGTGGCCGAGTTGGCGCCGTACAGGACGATGGCACGCCATACGCTCTCACCGGTGACCACGCCGCGTCGGTAATCCACCCGTGCAGTATCGATCAAGGGGGCGACATTTTGCGCCAAAGCCGGACAATCACCTATGGCAAGCTGGTCCGTGACCGGATTCCTGAGGTCATCGAGGCCGATGGGCTGACGGCCGAGATCAGGGTGCTCGACGAATCGGAGCTGGTCCCGGCGTTGACCGCCAAGCTCGTCGAGGAGGCCGAGGAGCTACGTCAGGCGAGCCCCGACGACCGTCTGGGGGAACTGGCCGACATTCACGAGGTGTTGACGACCCTCACCGAGACACTCGGGTTCTCCGATGATCAGATTCGGGAGGCGGCTCACCGTAAGCGAGCCGCGCGAGGCGGCTTCAACCGCCGCCTGTGGCTCGACAAGGTGACGCGGCCCGGCGGGTGAGGTGCGCAGTGGGTCCATGTGCCCTTGGGGGTGCCTCCCCGGTAGACCCTGGGAAGGGCCTGGGCGGTTCCCAGGGTGAGGGTGGACGCGAGGGCCCGGGTCACACCGCGCATGGTCCAACGAGTGTTCTTCGAAGAGGTTCGGCCTCACTGCCCGGGGGGCGGTCGGGGTGGTACGCCGCCGAGGGTGCCCTGCCCCGGTGTGGCCGGGGCAGGGCGTCGAGCGTCCTCGGTCAGTCGCGTTCCAGGATCACCAGGGGGATGTCCCTGGACGCCTCGGCCCGGTACTTGTCGTAGAGGGGGAAGATCGAGGTCATCAGCCGCCACAGTGGGGGCTTCTCCTCCTCGGTCGCGGTGCGGGCCCTCGCGGTGAACCTGTCCGGGCCGACCTGCACCGCGACGGCCGGGTCCTCGCTCAGGTTGAGATACCAGGCGGGGTGTTCCGCCGAGCCGGCGTTCGAGGCCACCAGCAGATGGCGGTCGTCGTCCTTGCCGTAGATCAACGCGGTACGGCGCAGCATGCCGCTCCTCCTGCCCCGGGTGGTGAGCAGCAGGGTCGGCCATCCCTGGTACATGTGGCCGTCCGCGCCGTCGGACTCGACGTACCGGCGGATGTGCTCGGCCACCCAGCCCGTCCCGCTGTCGTGGACCTCTGGATCCGTCATCCGGTTACTCCTGTTCCGGTGGGACCGGTTCTGGCGAGGCTCGCGTGGAGGTGGTAGCGCCTGAACTCGTTCTTCCGCACGCCGGGAAACTCCACGACCCGTTGCCATTCGGGTGCGGAGCCGACGGTTCCCCGCCCGCTGTTGTCCAGGGCCTCCCGGTGGGACGCCTCGTCCGTCCATTCCGCGTAGTTGAGCACCCGGGTGCCGTCCAGACTGGCGTGGAAGTGACCGGAGATCCCTCCGGGGTGCGGGTCGGTCTCGGCGGCCAGCGCCTCGAAGACCGTGTCCACCCACCGTTCCTGCCGCTCCCGGTCGGGGCCTTCGAACTCGACGGAGACGATGACGACGCATCCCGGCACCGGCGCGTTCTCCCTGGTCCCGCTGCGGTAGACCCGGTAGGCGACCGGTTCTGCCCCCATCGGGGAGCGGGGGCCGTCCGGTTCGCCCGCCCACTGCTCGTACACCAGCACGTCCTGTCCGTCGGTGCTGACGTAGACGTTGACCGAGACGAGGTCTTCGGGCCACGGTCTGTTCTCCCAGGCCGTGGTGACGACCTCCGGTGGCGTGTGCCGCAGGGGCCACCGGCCGACCAGTACGACACCGGCGTCGGAGCGGCCCAGGTTGGGGTGGAGGTCCCGGACGAGGTTCGTCATGCCGCCTGCTTCCTGTGCTCGGTCGCCCGCGGGCCCCCGAACGTACCACCGTAGGAGACGAAGCCGACCGGTTCGGCCCGCCACTGGGTGATCGCGTTCTTCAGGGACGCGCGGAAGACGCCGCCCACGATCACCGCGAGCCGCAAAGGTTCCATGACATGTCCTCCTTTGGGGACCCCGAAGCGGGGAACCCCGAGACGGTGGGGTGAGAACAAACCTGGAACTTAAACAAGAGTTCAAGTCAAGCTAGGGTGGGCCGCATGACACGCGCCGGGGAACTCACCGTCGGCGAGCTGTCCGCTCGCAGCGGTGTCCCCGCCTCCGCCCTGCGCTTCTACGAACGTCAGGGGCTGATCCACAGCAGGCGCAACACGGGAAACCAGCGCCGCTACGACAGGGGCACGCTGCGCAGGCTGGCCTTCATCCGCGCCTCGCAGAGCGTCGGTCTCCCGCTCTCCGCGATCGGCGAGGTCCTGGCCCTGCTGCCCGCCGACCACACCCCGGGCAAGGAGTTCTGGGTCCGGGCCTCGGAGTGCTGGAGCGATCGGCTCAACGAGCGCATCGAACGGCTGGAGCGGATGCGTGACCGGTTCACCGAGTGCATCGGCTGTGGCTGCCTGTCGTTCGGGGAGTGCGCGCTGGTCAATCCCGGCGACGTCATGGGCGAGGAGGGGTCCGGGCCACGACGGCTGTTCACCCCCTGACCCGCGGGGCGAGCCGTACGGTGACCGGGTGTGAGGCGCCTTCCTCGTCGGCGAGGCGGCCGAAGGACAGGGTGAGACGCGGGCCGGTCACGGCGGCCGTCAGCGACCGGGGGACGTCGAGCACCTCGGCCACCGCGCGGTCCCAGGTGACGGTCAACGAGTCCAGGTCACAGCGGGGGTCGGAGACGGTGAGCGTGGCCGTACCGTCGTCCGTCTCCCTGACGAGGACCGCGCACGGGGCGGAGACGGTCAGGGGTCCGGCGGTGCCCGGGGCCCAGAAGTTGACGGCGGTCAGGCCCAGTGAGGCGACCTGGACACCCTGTTGGAGGACGGTGTTGGCGAGCACGCGCGCCCAGCCGGGGTCGGCGGCCCTGGCCCGGGTCTCCGCCATGCTCGCTCCCGGCAGGAGGAGGTAGAGGTAACCGGCCGAGCGGGGATCGACACCGTGGTCGAGCCAGAGGGTCGCGTAGTCTCGCCGTACCCGGGGTGAGCCGCCGGAGCGTTCCTCACGCAGCGTGCGGAGTCTGGCGCACGGCAGCACGTAACCGCCGTGTCCCTCGATGTGCGCCCAGCCCGCGTCGCCGTCCACGGTGAGGGCGCCCGAGGTCCTGCGGTTGTCCACGACGGTCTCCACCGGAACGCCGTCGGCGCAGGTGATCCCGGCGCCCAGGCAGACCACGGCGTCGTCGAGGAAGACCCAGGACTTGAAGGCCTCCAGCGTGCTCGCGAAGCCGTACAGGTGCTGGCCGACGGTCGCGTACCCGCCGTCGCTCGCGCCGCCGACCCAGCGGCTCGGCGGGCAGGTGTCACCCCACCCCTGTCCTTCGCCGTCGGCCAGGCGCCGGGTCGAGACGGTCGTTCCCGGTAGCCGGTAGGGGTCGACGGTCTGCCAGAAGGAGTCGGAGTACTGGGCGCCGTGCCCCTCGGCCCACCAGGTGAGCATTCCCGAGCCGGTGTGCCAGCCGCGGAGATTCTCGCCGTTGCCGTGTTCGTAGTGGCCGACCCGCCAGGAGGCCATGCTGAGCCCCGCGCACCAGCCCGCCCCCCGGTGGACGGCGCGGGCGCTCGACGCCAGGAGCCGGTGCCCGGCGGGTTCGGCCAGGGCGGGGACGGTCTCGTCGTCCAGGAGGGCGGTAAGGCGGGTGTGGAAGGCCAGGTCGTCGCGCTCGGCGGCGGTGAGCATGGGCCTGACGGTGTCCCGCAGCGCCCATCCCTTGACCGTGCCCCGCCAGCGGTCCCGGTCGGCCGCCGGCGCGCTCTCCCCGAGCAGCAGGATCGCGGCGGCGATCGCGCGTCCCCGGTCGTGGTCACCGTACGGCCGCCTGCCGACGGCCCGGCCGCTGACGAGGTCCATGCAGAGACCGTCGTGGACGACCGGGACGAACGATCGTTCCACCATGTCATGAATTATCCGCACATTAGGGTCGGTGATCTCCCATGGCGAGCCGCGCAGTACGGCCAGCAGGGTGGCGACGCCGTTCAGCAGCGAGGCTCCGTAGGTGCCCTGGTAGGGGACCGTGGTGTGCTGGAGGAACGAGCCGTCCCGGTGGAAGCCGTCGCCCTCGGTGACGTGGCGCAGGACCGGGGAGAGCGCCGAGACGGCCAGCGCCACCCGGTCCGGGTCCGACCTGAGCACACCGCGCAGCAGTGTCACCGTGCACAGGTCCACCCGGTTGGCCCCGGTGCTGGTGCCGCTGTAGTCGGCCAGGCGGCGTTCCGGGACGAAGTGGTCGACCGCGTCGCGCAGCGCCCTGCTCCGTGCCTCCGTCAGGTGCGGGCCGACCAGCACGGCCGCGTCGAGGAGCGCCCTGGGGACACCGATCTGCCAGTGCCACCAGTTGCCGGTCTGCCCGGCGTCCTCGGCGTACACCCGCCGCCGGTAGTGGTCGATCCCGGCGGCGACGGCCTCGGCCAGGTCCGCGTCGCCGGTCAGGCCGGTTCCCGGCGACGCGTAGGCGCGGGCCATGGTCCGCAGCCGTGCCGGGGTCGCGACGAACGAGGGAAAGACCTGGTCGGGCCAGAGGGAGGCGTCGGTCGGCGCCATGGCGTCCCGGTGCCGGGCCGCCATGGCGCCCAGCCGTGCCAGCGCCGCCCGGTACGGCTCCGCCTCGGGGTGGAACCCGGCCCCCGCCGTCACGTCCCGCCAGGTACGGCGCAACCCGGCGAAGCGCTCGTCCCACCGGGCTCCGGCTCGCTCCCCGAGGTGCCTGAGCCTGGCGTCGGCCGCGAGGAGCAGCGTTCCTGCCGCGACCGTCCCGCCGAGCCGCAGGAACGTCCGCCGTGAGGGCTTCACATCGGGTCAGGCACGGTCGCTCATCCAGAGTTCGATGAGTCGTCCGGTGTCGGCGGTGAGCGGGGTGACGCTCTTCTCCTGGTGGTTCACCTCGACCTCGACCGGCCGCAGGTCGGGGACCTGCCCGCCGGCGAGCGCGGCCGGCTCGGGAAGTTGCTCGTAGGCCCCGGGGAACCACCAGTAGACCTGCGCGGTGAGGGCCTTTTCCCCCTTCTCGACGTGGGTCCTGGCGAGTTCCTGCATGGCCTCCAGGGCGGCGACGATGTGGGTGTCGCCGATCTCGTGGACGATCAGGTACTCGGGAACGGGGAAGGAGACCAGCGCGCCGTACCTGGCGGCTCCGACGTGGCGCCTGAGCACGTGGATGTGGGAGCCGATGTAGCGGTGGGTCTCCCCGACGTGTGTGATCGGGACGCCCCAGATCGCGTCGGTCTTGGCGTAGTGGGGTTCCCTGGTCAGGGAGGCGTGCAGCGCGGCGCCGAAGACCTGTTCCTCCGACCTGTCGCCGATCCGGGAGCGGTTGAGCGGCACGATCGAGTCGGGAGTGTCGATGACCACCGTCTCGACGAGTCCCGGGGCGAGCGTGCGGGTCAGCAGGGAGTCCCGCAGGCCGGGCGGCTCGGACAACGCCTCCTCGGTGTAGAGGCGCATCCGCAGCGACTCCTCGGCCAGCAGCCGCTCGATGTCGGACGACAGCGGTGACGGCTGTGCCTGCGCGCGGATCGACCTGGCGAACCCCTGGGCGACGTGCGAGATGAACGACGGCAGTTCGGCCGGGGGGACCTCGGCTGCGCGGGCACGCCACTCGCCGATGTCGATGGTGAAGTCGGTGACACCCGGATAACTGACGCCGACGGTCGTCGGGCCGATGAGGCTGCCCGTGACGCCCTCTTCGGCGAGGGCCTTGACCAGGCCTTCGCCGACGACATCGTGGGTCATGGGTTCTCCGATCAGAGAGGACCGATGACGGCTGTGTCGCCCCCGTTGGCACAGCGTCACGGGCCAGGCATCGGTCGCCGGTATTACCTAACTCGGGCATTATGCCGCTTTTGCCGATCGCGATGATCACCGAAGGAGTCCCCTGGGAGGGGGACGGCCGATCATCCGCGTGACGGACGACCCGCCCGACCGCCTCCGCCTAGCCTTCCGGAATCGGACCGCACCGGACGGCCCGCGGAAACAGGAAAGGCAGGAACGACGTGAGCAAGTCGCGTACCACGCTCGACGACATCGCGGCCCTCGGCCCCGAGCTCGACGAGAACCAGCTCCTCCAGGTCAGCGGCGGCGCGAAGAGCCAGGTCATCGTGATCCACGGTGGCCACAGCCACACCTCCGGCGACAGCTGATCGGTCCGCCACGGGGACGTGTGGGACCGCGTCCCCGTGCGGGATCCCTGATGATCCTCGTACTGACCTCCGCCGGAGACGACCACGCCGACCACGTGACCGGTCTCCTCACGTCCGCGGGCGCGGACGTCGTCGTCTTCGATCCCGCCTCCTACCCGGTCCGCGCGAGCGTGGAGATCGGCCTGTCGGGTGACGGTTCGACCCGCAGGGTGCTCGACACCGGAGAGCGCAGGGTCGTGCTGGACGAGCTGACCTCGCTCTGGTACCGCAGGCCGCTGCCCCCTGCCGTGAGCCCGGCCATCCGCCGGGAGCGCGTGAGAGCCTACGTCGAGCAGGAGTGCCTGGCCGTGACCGAGGGGTTGTGGGACGGCCTCGACTGCCTGACGGTTCCCGCCCCGAGACCGGTCCTCGACCGGGCCGGGCGCAAGCCGTACCAGCTCGAACAGGCGCGGTTGCTCGGCTTCGAGCTGCCCGAGACGTTGATCACCACCGATCCGGACGGCTTCCTCGACTTCTACGACCGGCACGAGGGACGGGTGATCACCAAGCCCGTGCACGGCAACCGGTTCGAGGCGGACGGGGAGCGGTTCGGCCGGTTCGCGGCGCCGGTCACCCCCGGGGACGTGGCGCACGCCGACGCGCTGCGGCTGTGCCCGGTCATCGTCCAGGCCTACGTGCCCAAGCGGGTCGAGGTACGGGTGACCGTGGTCGGGCGGCAGGTCTTCGCCGCGGAGATCCACTCCCAGGTGAGCAACCACACGCGCTACGACTGGCGGCACTACGACCCGGGCGCCACCCCCATCGGGACGCACGAGCTGCCCGCCGAGATCGCCACGCGGTGCGTGCGGCTGGTCGAACGGCTCGGCCTCGTCTACGGCGCGATCGACCTGATCCTCACACCCGACGGCCGCCATGTCTTCCTTGAGATCAACCCGAACGGCCAGTTCCTCTGGATCGAGGCCGCGGCGGGACTTCCCATCGGCGCGGCGATCCGCGACCTGCTCATGAGCGGATTGACGTGATGGTGGACGGCCAGACACTCGCTGAGGCGTTGCGCGTGCTCACCGACGACGCGGACCTGGGCGCCTTCCGGCGCGCCAACCCCGGTCTCCGGGTACGGCTGGTCGCCCAGCGGGAGGAGTTCGACGGCTCCCTCCAGCACGCCCTGCTCCTCAAGGAACCCGACGGCTCGACCGTCTCCCTGTCGTGGTCCCCCGACCTGGCGCTGCCCTGGCCGCTGCGCGGCGTGCACCGGGCGGCCGAACACCTGCTGCTGCGGGTCAACGGCGTCGAGACCCCGGTCGCCAGGGCCGTCGCCTGCCTGGACTTCGTCTGGGACGAGCGCGGGGTCGCCGACCGCCTGGTGACGGACTGCCTGGTGCGGGAGGCGCTTGAGGAGGAGCCCGAGCCGATCTCCGACGCGGAACTGCAGCGGGCGATGGACGCCTTCCGCCGGGCGCGCGGACTGCTGACCGGCGCCGGGACCCGGGCCTGGATGGAGCGCAACCACATCTCCCACGCCGAGCTTGAGGAACTGGTCGCGGTCGAGGCCTCGGTCGCCAGGCTGCGTTCGCGGGTCGCCGCCGGGCGGGTCGAGGACTGGTTCGCCGCCCACGGCCGCGAACTCGACGCCGTACGGCTGGCCAGGGTCGTCCTCGCCCCCGGAAGCCCCGGAAACTCCGAAAGCCCTGGAAACCCCGGAAGCCCCGGCGGTCCCGGTCTTGGGAGCCCGGACGACTTCCTCGCCGACGTCGAGCGGGCGTTCGCCGCGGGGCTGGCCGTACCGGGTGAGGTGTTCGTCACCGCGCGCAGGCCGGAGCTGGCCGGGGAGATCGGCGAGGAGGCGGCCGAGATGGTCCTGTCCGCCGCGCCGGGAACGCTCGCCGGCCCCTTCCCCACGGCTCTGGGCGACCTGACGGTCAAGGTGCTTGCTGTGGAGCCCGCCGTACTCGACGACGCGGTCCGTGACCTGGTCGAGCGGCGGATCTTCGCCGAGTGGATCGAGCGGCGCAGGAGGGCCGCGAAGGTCGAGTGGTTCTGGGGTACGGCGGAGCGCACCGGCGACACACGGGAAAATCAGCCCGAAAGGTAAGAGAAGTCCGCCGGGCTCGGGGGAGAAAATCACGGGAAGCCCTGGAAACCGCAGGAACCCGTGACGAGGAGAATCCGATGACGTTGCTGACCGTCTGGGCCGACGACGACCCGGACACCGTGCTCACCAGGACCGAGGACCCCGAGGAGGTCGCCGACGCGCTCAAGCCGTTCGGGATCCGGTTCGAGCGGTGGGAGCCGGTCAGGGACCTGCCCGCGGAACCGACTCCGGAGCAGGTGCTCGACGCCTACCGCGACGAGGTCGACCGGGTGATCGGCCAGGAGGGATACGTGCTGGTCGACGCCGTGCGCATGACGCCCTCCGACGATCCGGGGTGGGCCGAGCAGGCCGCCAGGGCGCGGGAGAAGTTCCTCTCGGAACACACGCACGCCGACGACGAGGACCGTTTCTTCGCCCGGGGCGCCGGGGTGTTCTACCTGCACCTCGACGACAGGGTGTACGCGGTGCTGTGCGAGGCGGGTGACCTGCTCAGCGTGCCCGCCGACACCACCCACTGGTTCGACATGGGCACCCGGCCCGACTTCGTGGCGATCCGGTTCTTCCACGACGAGGACGGCTGGGTCGGGGACTTCACCGGCAGTCGCCTGGCCGACGACTTCGCGGACTTCGACACGCTCATCGCCACCCGCTGACCGGCGGGATCACCCGGGGCACTCGGCGGGAGACTCCACCCGCCGTCTCAGCTCGGCGTTCAGGCGCGGGGCCTCCTCAAGCCGGTCTCCGGGGCGATGACGCGGCGGGCCGCGTCGAGTGGGGTGCCCTGGTCGAGCAGCCCGCGGGCGCGGACGGCCAGACGGAGCCGGCGGCGGAAGCGTCTCCGGCGGAGGCGCGTCCTCCGTGACGTGTGTCGGGCCCCGGTGCGCGCGAAGCACCGGGGCCCGAGGAGTTCAACACCGTCTACCGGCTATGTCGCCGGTTTTCCTTGACCGCGTACGCCCCCGTAGAAGGCGGGGCGGGCGGGAACCGCGTATGAGTCGACGAGGAACCACCTCCAGAGCCGTGGGTCTGCGGTGTGGTGTCCGTCTCCCCTTTCCCACGTTCCGCGGCGCGGCGGACGCCGGGCGGGACCGTGTCGCGAGAGATCCCGCGCGACCGGCGGCCTCCTGCGTCGCACGGCTTTTCGTCACTTGTCACAGGTGGTTTTCGCTTTCCGTGACACAAAAAATGCTATGTCGTCAATACCCGAATGTCTATATTTATGACTGGAGATTTACCCAGATCACTCCTCGGTACGGCTCCCGCCGAGAGACAGGCTGGCCAGCAGGCCGACCGCGAGGAAGCCCGCCGCCCCGAACGCCGCGTAGCGCGTGCCGGCCGCGAAGGACTCCTTGGCCGCCTCGGCGACCCCGGGCAGCCGGGACAGTCCGGCGATGGCCCCTCCCGCGCTGCGCTGCACGGCCGAGACGATCTGCTCACGCCGTACCGGGTCGACACCGTCCGCCTGGCTCAGCCGGTGGTCGAGGTCGGCGCTGAGCCCGCCGAAGAGCAACGTGCCGAGTACGGCGATGCCCAGCGCGGAGCCGATCTGCCTGACCGTGCTCTGCGTGCCCGAGCCCTGACCACTGCGCTCGACCGGGACCTCGGCCAGGACCACCCCGGTGAGCTGGGCGGTCGCCAGCCCGATGCCCATGCCATAGCAGAACAGGAACGGCACCGGCAGCGCCCACGGGGTGCCGGCGGAGATCACCAGGCCGAGTCCGGCGATCCCGGCGATCTCCAGTGCCAGGCCGAGCCGGACCACGAAGGCCGCTCCCCTGGCCCGCGACAACGGGGAGGCGAAGGCACTGGCGGCGAAGGAGCCGACCGCGAGCGGCAGCAGGGCGACCCCCGTCTCCAGCGGCGAGTAGCCCAGGACGAACTGCATCCACAACGGCAGCGCGAACAGCACGCCGAACTCGCCGAGGCTGACGATCAGCGCGGCGATGTTGCCGTTGCGGAAGGAGGTGATGGACAGCAACGACAGGTCCAGCAGGGCGACCTGGTCACGTCGGCCACGACCCCGCTCGACCAGTACGAAGGCGGTCAGGGCCAGCGCGGAGGCGGCGAAGGCGACGGGCACCGGGGACAGCGCGAACGGCCATCGCCACCCGCCGACGGTGAAGGGCTCGACGGACCGCCACCAGCCGTAGACCCTTCCCTCGACCAGCCCGAACACCAGCAGGCCGAAACCGAGCGTCGACAGCACCGCGCCGCCCAGGTCGGCGCCCCGCCTGCCGTCCGACTCACGCGACTCGGGCACGAACACCAGCACCCCGGCCAGTACGGCCACCGCGACCGGGATGTTGATGCCGAACGCCCAGCGCCAGGACAGGTCCGTGGTGAGCCAGCCGCCGACCAGTGGCCCGAGCGCGGCCATCCCCCCGATCGTGGCGCCCCAGACGGCGAACGCGGTCGCCCTGTCCCTGCCCCGGAAGCCCGCGTTCAGCAGGGACAGCGTCGTGGGAAAGATCATGGCTCCGCCGACGCCCTGCAGGATCCTGGCCCCGATGAGCATCGGCCCGCCGACGGAGAAGGCGGCCAGCAGGGACGTCAGCGCGAACAGCGCGACCCCGGTCAGCAGGAGTCCGCGCCTGCCGAGCCGGTCGGCGAGCCTGCCGAAGGTGAGCAGCAGCGCGGCGAAAACCAGCGCGTAGGACTCCTGGATCCACTGCGCGTCGGTCGAGCTGAGCCCGAGGTCGCCGATGATCTGCGGGACGGCCACGTTGGTGATCGTCGTGCTGGAGATGACCATCGCCACGGCCAGCGCGATGAAGGCCAGCCCGGCCCACCGCGTCCGTTTCGTCTCCGCCGTCTCCGGCGGCGCCGTCACGCCCATACGCTCTCCTCTTCGAACCTTGACCCTCTTTGGGCCGAAAATACTAAGTACCCTTAGCATCCTTCGGATAGCGTGGACGGAGGGTTTCAGCCGAAGGCCGGAAAAATGGGGTTTATGGATGATCACGCCTCATGGGCGACCGGCCGCCTGCTCCTGGTGGCCGCGCGGCTGGTGGAACGCGAGTGGAACGCCGTGCTCGCCGAACGCGGCCTGACCCACGCGGGCTTCCTGACCCTGCACGTCCTGCAGGACGGTCCCCGGACCCAGCGGGAACTCGCGGCCCACACCTACGTCGAGGAACAGACGATCCGGCCGGTGCTCGACCGGCTCGAACGCGACGGTCACATCGTCCGCGAGCGGGACACGGCCGACCGGCGCCGGGTGATGGTGAGCCGTACCGACCTGGGCGGGCGGACCTACGCCGAGATCATGAAAGGAGACCCGGCCGAGCGAATCATCGCCGACCGGGTCGAGGACCCCGGCGCGCTGCGCGCCGAGTTGATCCGGTTGATCACCGGAATCCGGAGTCGTTGAACGGCCGGTGGCCCCGGAGGACGCACGGGACCACCGGCCGTCGGTCACTTCTCCGAGGTGTAGCTGGTGAAGGAACGTTCCGGCTTCAACGTGACGGCGTTGTAGCACTTGACGCCGTTGACAATGGCGTCGTTCGGCGGGGTGACCCAGAGCTTGTAGATGTTGCAGTACTCGGGGCCGGGGCCGAACGCGGTCACCTGGACGTGGTCACGGAGATAACCGATCTTGGGGAAGGTCACCTGCCGTCCGGGCGCGAAGTTCTGGACGGTGTTCCCACCGGGCACCAGGGTGTTGAAGTTGATCCCGGCGGGAGTCGGCGCGTACGGCCCGGCCGCCGTCGGGTTGGTGTCGAGGACGTAGCCGAAGAACCTGGGCGGAACCGCGGCCCCGGTGATCGCCCGCTGACGCTGGTAGGTCAGCGTCCAGCCGGTGTTGATCGGCCGGCTCGTCGCGTCATGGCAGATCACCTTCACGTTCTGCGCGCTGACGGCCGATCCCCACGAGCCGATCTTGCAGCGGGCGGGCCGCTGCGGGTCGACGGCGGTCACCTGGAAGCCGCCCTCGGGGCCCGGCGACCCGAGCCCGGGAAGGGTGACGCCCCAGACACCGGTCCCGCCCGAGGCGACCGTGTTGACCGCGCCCGACGAGTTGAACTGCGAGGCGATCCCGCCGCCGTTGTAGTGGATGTAACCGAGCGCCTGCGGCGCGGGCAGCAGACCGGTGCTCGTCTCGTAGACGATGGTGAACGGGGTGAACACCGGGGTGCCGCCGTACTTGTAGCACTGGACGACCGCGACCTCGTCAGGGCCGGAGGGCAGCCAGGTCTGCAACTGGCACCATTCGGCGTTCGGCGAGACGGCCGTCACGTGCGCGACACCGCCGGAGCTCGCGATACCCGGGAAGACCACCTTCACCTGGCCCGTCGCCCCGGGTGAGACGGTCACGGTCGGTCCCGACGCCCAGCTTCCCGCCTGGTGGGCCAGGGAGGGGACGCCGGAGAAGACGTCGACGAAGGCGAATCCCCAGCGGTCGGGGACCGCCGCCTGGGCGTTCGTGGTCGGGATGAGTCCGGCGAGGAGCGCTGCGATGCCGCACAGAACTCCGAGAAACGTTTTTCTCAACCGGTGCATGCGTTTCTCCATCCTTATTTCTGGGGGGTGTGATGGCGCATATGGGAGCGACACCGGTGGAAGCCGGTGCTGATACGGGATGGATGAAGCCGGCCTTTTGGCCTCTGCGCCATTGATAACCCAGTCACGGTCCGGAGAAAAGACCCAAAACGGCATACGACGCCCTTAATTCCAACTGGTAATCCGTCAGCGGCAAAAAAGCGGCGTCCGCCTGTCAACTTCGTATATAACCCGGCTGAATCCCCTCGTCGAATGGTCAGACCGTGAAGTACACCCGGACGGTGGTTCCGCCCTCGCCCGTGTGGACGCGGACGAGATCGCTGAGCAGGTTGGTGACGAGCAGCCCGCACGCGCGTCGCCGCCGGGGATCGACCGGCCCGCGCCCGGCGAGGGGGTCGGTGATGTGCCCGGCGTCCCTGACGTCCAGCACGACCTGGCCGTCCTCGGTCCACACGCGCAGCACTCCCCTGCCGCCACCGTGGTCGAGGCTGTTGGCCACCAGCTCACCCGCGATCAGCCGCAGGTCGTCGAGGCGCTCACCGCGGAGCCCGGCCTGGGCGGCGTGCCCGACGGCGAACTCACGGGCCCGCGCGAGCTCACCGCCCCCGAAGCTCAGGACCTCGGCCCTTCTCGGGTCGGGCAACGCCCTGTTGGCGTCGCGGATCGCGCGTTCCGGCGCGTAGGCGTCGCTGACCCGCAACCCGGAACCGTCGAGCAGGACGGGGTGGGTGGTCTCGGCGTCCCTGACGACCGCGGGCTCCAGGGCCTCGACGTCGTACGGGCACATGATCGTGACGGCCCGCCCGGGAAAGGCCAGGTTGACCAGCGCCTCGTGCTGGAGGCAGGCGGGATACTCGGTCACCGAGCGGCCCGGCCAGACCGGCTCCCCGACGATCCGCACCCTGCGGCCCTCGTGCGGATCGGCGAAGGCGCGCAGGACCGCGGGGATGATGCGGCCCGGGTTCCGGCCCTCCCTGGTCATGTCGAGGAAGCACACCGAGGAGGCCAGCGGGCCGAGCCAGGTCCGCAGCAACCGGAGATTGCGCTCGGGGACGGCGACCGCCACGGGTTCTCCCGCCGCCAGGCCGCCACGAATGAACGGCAGGGTCGCCTGGAGATACTCGTGGTCACCCCGATAGAAAAGGGCAGGATGGACAAAAGGATCGAGTTCGGCTGTCGCGGTGTCCATCACGCCTCCGCGTCAACCGATGAGGGATGAGCGAGCACGGGCCCCGGAAGGCGGCAGCTGTCCGGTGATCCCAGCTCTGGCCGAATTGCCATGGCGATGATCCTGAAGTAGGGAAGGGGTAACGTCCAACGTACCCCCTGCCGCCTTTCTCAGCGAAGCCGACGACCGCCAAAGGACAGCCCAAAAGCTCCCTACCTGCCTTTTTCCGACATTTCATGTTATCGACCATTCCTGCTGGAACACTCGGGAATTCCATCCACCGCACAGCCGACATATACGACAAAATTATGGCCATGCGAATTTTGATCATCGGTGGAACCAGGTTCGTCGGACGGCACATCACCGAGGCGGCCCTCGCGGCCGGGCACGAGATCTCCCTGCTGCACCGGGGAAGGACCGGAGCCGACCTGTTCCCCGAGGCCGAGCACCTGACGGCCGACCGCAACACCGACCTGTCGATCCTGCGCGACCGGACGTGGGACGCGACGATCGACGTCAGCGCCTACCTGCCCACACAGGTCGACCTCCTCGCCGACACGCTGTCCACCGGGCGCTACCTGCTCATCTCCAGCACCTCCGTCTACGCCCCGCCCCCCGCCCCCGGCTTCGCCGAGGACTCACCACTGGCCGAGATCGACGGCCCGGTCCCCACCGAGGTGACCAACGAGACGTACGGCGCGCTGAAGGCGCTGTGCGAGCGGACCGCCACCGCCAGGTTCGGCCGGAACACGCTGGTCGTACGGCCGACCTATGTGATCGGCCCCCACGACCACACCGGGCGCTTCACCTACTGGGTCAACCGGATCGCCGAAGGCGGCGAGGTCCTGGCGCCCGGCGACCCCACGGACCCGATCCAGGTGATCGACGCGCGCGACCTGGCCTCCTGGATCGTCACCCTGCTCGACCGGCCGCTCGACCCCGCCGCTCCCACGGTCTTCCACGCGGTCAGCCCGGCGCCGCCGTACTCCTTCGGCGACATGCTGGAGGCGATCCTGGCCGAGGTCGGGCCGCCCGGGACGACCCTGACCTGGGTCGGCGCGGACTTCCTGTTCACCGAGGGGGAGAACGGCGCCTCCCTGCCGCTGTGGTCGGAGGGCGACGAGTGGATGACCGCCAACACCGCCGACCCGGCGGCGGCCCGCGCCGCGGGACTCGATCCACGTCCGCTCGGCCGTTCGGTGCGGGAGATCCGCGCCGCCGAGGCCGCCTTCTCCACCGAGATCACGATCACCCGTGAACGGGAGGCCGAGCTTCTGGCCAAGTGGCGCTCCCACTGACGCCTTCCCGTCCGGTCAACGCCCAATAAATATGAGTGAGTGAGTCACTCACTCATATAGGGTGATTCGCGTGATCTCTACCTCTCCATCCTCCTCCCGCGCCTCGCCGCTCCCGCCGGACGAGCGGCGTGCCGCGCTCATCGCCTCCACTCTCGCGCTCATCCTCGCCGAGGGCCCCGACGTCAGCACCCGTCAGATCGCCCAGGCCGCCGGGGTGGCCGAAGGCACGATCTTCCGTGTCTTCGCCACCAAGGACGAGCTGGTCAAGGCGGCCATCATCAGCGCCATCGACGCCACGCCGCTGATCCGCGACCTGACGGCCGTCGACCGTACGGCCCCGCTGCGGGCGCGGCTCGTCGCCGCCGTCGAGATCATGCAGCACCACACGACGCACGTCTTCCGGCTGGTGGACGCGCTCGGCGCCGAAGGGGTGACCCGGATCGCCCGTGAGGGCAGAGCCGAGCGCGGCGAGGAGGACTGCGACCCGCGCGCCGCCATCAGGCAGGCGATCGTCAACCTGATCGTCCCCGACCGCGACCTGCTGCGCTGCACCGCCCCGGAGGCGGCGCGCCGCCTGCAGTTACTGACCGTCGCCGGCAGCCATCCCAAGCTCGTCGAGGACGACCCCCTACCTCCCGCGGAGATCGTCTCCATGCTGCTGGACGGCATCCGCCGACGGCACGACGACGACCATCTCCTCCCTCCGGAGACCCCGGACCACGAGACCCCACGTGGAGACCCCCAATGCTGAGCCGCCTGCTGCGCACCCACCTGCGGCCCTACACCTCAACCCTCATCGCCGTCGTCGTGCTGCAACTGGTCAGCACCATCACCTCGCTGTACCTGCCCAGCCTGAACGCCGACATCATCGACCGGGGCGTCGCCACCGGCGACACCGGTTACATCCTCACCGCGGGCGGCTGGATGCTGGCCGTGTCCCTGGTGCAGATCGTCTGCTCGGTCGCGGCGGTCTACTACGGAGCCCGTGCCGCCATGGGCTTCGGCCGGGACGTCAGGGCGGCCGTCTTCCACCGGGTGAACGGCTTCTCCAGCAGGGAGCTCGCCCACTTCGGCGCCCCCTCGCTGATCACCCGCACCACCAACGACGTCCAGCAGGTCCAGATGCTGGTGATGATGACCTGCACCATGCTGGTCGCCGCGCCGATCATGTGCGTCGGCGGCGTCATCATGGCGCTGCGGCAGGACATCGGCCTGTCCTGGCTGATGCTGGTCTGCGTCCCGGTGCTGCTGGTCTCGATCGGCCTGCTCGTCTCCCGGATGGTCCCCCAGTTCCGTGCCATGCAGACCAGGATCGACGAGGTCAACCGGGTGCTGCGCGAGCAGCTGTCCGGCATCCGCGTCGTGCGCGCCTTCGTCAGGGAGCGTGAGGAGACCCGGCGCTTCGCCGAGGCGAACGACGCGCTGACCTCGACCGCGCTGAACGTCGGACGGCTGACCGCGCTCATCTTCCCCGTCGTCATGCTGATCCTCAACGCCTCCAGCGTCGCCGTGCTCTGGTTCGGCGCCTTCCGTGTGGACAGCGGGGAGATGCAGGTCGGCGCGCTCACCGCCTTCCTCATGTACCTGATCCAGATCCTCGGTTCCATGATGATGGCCACCTTCATCTCGATCATGATCCCGCGCGCCGCGGTCTGCGCCGAGCGCATCGGCGAGGTGCTGCGGACCGACTCCTCGGTGCCCCCGCCCGCCGACCCCGTACGGCAGGTGCGCACCCGCGCCGAGCTCGAACTGCGCGACGTCGAGTTCCGCTACCCGGGCGCCGCGGCCCCGGTCCTCTCCGGCGTCTCCTTCCGCGTCGCCGCCGGGCAGACGACCGCCGTCATCGGCAGCACCGGGTCGGGCAAGACGACTCTGATCTCCCTCGTCCCCCGCCTCTTCGACGCCACCGCGGGCACCGTACTGGTCGACGGCGTCGACGTGCGCGACCTCGACCCCGCGATGCTCTGGGCGCGCATCGGCCTGGTGCCGCAGAAGCCGTACCTGTTCACCGGCACCGTCGCCGACAACCTTCGCTACGGCAACCCCGAGGCGACCGAGGAGGAGCTGTGGGAGGCGCTTGAGGTCGCCCAGGCCCGCGACTTCGTCGAGGCGATGCCCGAAGGGCTCGACGCGCCCATCACCCAGGGCGGCACGAACGTCTCCGGTGGTCAGCGCCAGCGCCTCTCGATCGCCAGGGCACTGGTCAGCAAGCCCGAGATCTACCTGTTCGACGACTCCTTCTCCGCTCTCGACCTGACGACCGACGCCCGGCTGCGCGCCGCCCTGCGCCCGCGCACCGCCGACGCCGCCGTCGTCATCGTCGGCCAGCGGGTCTCCACCATCGCCGACGCCGACCAGATCATCGTCCTCGACGACGGCGTGGTCGTCGGCAGGGGCACCCACGACGAACTGCTCGCCTCCTGCCCGACCTACGTCGAGATCGTCGAATCCCAGCTCACCGAAGAGAGGGCGGCATGAGCGGCAACCGGCCCATGACGACCGCGCGTCCGCGCCCCCCCGCGGGAGGCGGCCCCTTCGGTCGCGGTCCCTTCGGCGGCGGGGGCATGCCGGTGGAGAAGTCGATGAACTTCGGGCCCTCCATGCGCCGGCTGATACGGCGGCTGGCCCCGGAACGCGTGCGGATCGTCGCGGTGATCGGCCTGGCCGTGATCAGCGTGGTCTTCGGCGTCATCGGCCCCAAGATCCTCGGCCAGGCCACGGACCTGATCTTCAGCGGCGTGATCGGCAGGCACCTGCCCGCCGGGACGACCACGGAACAGGCCATCCAGAGCGCCCGCGCCTCGGGCAACGAGAACTTCGCCGCCCTGCTCTCCGGGATGGACGTCGTCCCCGGTCAGGGCATCGACTTCGGCGCGCTGGCCACGGCCCTGTCCTGGGCTCTGGCGCTCTACGTCGCGGCGTCGGTCTTCGGCTGGCTACAGGGCTACCTGCTCAACGACGTGGTACAGCGGACCGTGTTCCGGCTGCGCTCCGACGTCGAGGACAAGCTGAACCGGCTCCCCCTGCGTTTCTTCGACGGCCAGCCACGCGGCGAACTGCTCAGCCGGGTCACCAACGACATCGACAACGTCTCCCAAACCCTGCAGCAGACGTTGAGCCAGCTGCTGACCGCGCTGCTGACCGTGGTCGGCGTGCTGGTGATGATGTTCGTGATCTCGCCACTGCTCGCGCTGATCGCTCTGGTGACCATCCCGGTCTCGACGATTCTCACCGGGCAGATCATGAAGCGCTCGCAGAAGCTGTTCGTCGCGCAGTGGACGCACACCGGCACCCTGAACGCCCACATCGAGGAGGCCTTCACCGGCCACGAGCTGGTGAAGGTGTTCGGCCGGGGCCCCGAGGTCGAGGAGGTGTTCCGCACCAGGAACGAGGAGCTGTTCAAGGCCAGCTTCGGCGCCCAGTTCATCTCCGGCATCATCATGCCGACGATGATGTTCGTCGGGAACCTCAACTACGTCGCCATCGCGGTCGTCGGCGGCCTGCGGGTCGCCACCGGGGCGATGAGCCTGGGCGACGTGCAGGCCTTCATCCAGTACTCCCGGCAGTTCACCCAGCCGCTCACCCAGGTCGCCTCCATGACCAACCTGCTGCAGTCCGGGGTCGCCTCGGCCGAGCGGGTCTTCGAGCTGCTCGACGCCGAGGAGCAGACCCCCGACCCGGCCGACCCGGTGCCGCCGACCGTACGGCGTGGCCGCGTCGAGTTCGAGCACGTGTCCTTCCGCTACGAGGAGGAGCGGCCCCTCATCGAGGACCTGTCTCTGGTGGCCGAACCCGGGCACACGGTCGCGATCGTCGGCCCGACCGGCGCGGGCAAGACCACCCTCGTCAACCTGGTCATGCGCTTCTACGAGCTGGAGGCGGGCCGCATCACCCTGGACGGGGTGGACATCACCGCGATGCGCCGGGACGACCTGCGCTCCCACGTCGGCATGGTGCTCCAGGACACCTGGCTGTTCGGCGGGACCATCAGGGAGAACATCGCCTACGGCAACCCCGGGGCGACCGAGGAGCAGATCCAGGCCGCCGCACGGGCCACCTACGTCGACCGGTTCGTCCGCTCCCTGCCCGACGGCTACGACACCGTGATCGACGAGGAGGGCGGCAACATCAGCGCCGGTGAACGGCAGCTGCTGACCATCGCCCGTGCCTTCCTGGCCGATCCGTCCCTGCTGATCCTCGACGAGGCGACCAGCGCGGTGGACACCCGCACCGAGGTCCTGGTCCAGCACGCCATGGCCGCGCTGCGCTCCGACCGCACCAGCTTCGTCATCGCCCACCGCCTGTCCACCATCCGTGACGCGGACCTGATCCTGGTGATGGAGGCGGGCAGCATCGTCGAACAGGGCACCCACGAGGCACTCCTCACCACCGGAGGCGCCTACCACCGCCTCTACTCGGCCCAGTTCGCCGGCGCCCTGACCGCCGCGGAAAGCGAGGCCCCGACCACCTGATCCCCCGGAGGCACCGGGGCGGCGGGTGTTCCGGCCCGCCGCCCCGGTGCTTCGTCAGGGCAGTTCGTAGCGCGTCAGAGCCTTGGCGAACGGCTCTCCGCTCGTGCGGGCGTACGCCATCCGTGCGCGTGCTTCGCTGAGCGTACGCGGACGGTAGCCCGGGCCACCGCAACAGCTCTTGTGGAAGCGGACCCCCGAGTGCAGCAACAACGAGAGCACCCGCCAGGCCTCCCTGTCCCGCCGTCGTGGGGCCGCGAAGGCGGAACCGACATGGATCAGCGCCGCGGCACAGCGCGGGCAGAGCCGGTCCCGGTGATCAGGGCCGGGGTAGAGCTGCTTGTACGAGGCACGGCAAGGCAGACAGACAAAGGATGTCTTCGCGTGGGCCATACGCCCAGGGTAGGCCGTCGCGAGCCAAGATCGATCGGCTCTGACGCCGGGCCCGTACGGCGTGCGCGGTGAGGCACCATGGAAAGGTGAACGAGGGCAGGAACAGGCTGGCGGGGTTGCTGGCCGAAGGGGACGTCGTCGTCCTGAGCGGGGCGGGAATGTCCACGGAGTCAGGCATCCCCGACTATCGAGGGCCGCAGGGCTCGCTGAGCCGGCACACCCCCATGACCTACCAGACCTTCATGGGCAGTGAGGCGGCCAGGCGGCGTTACTGGGCCCGCAGCCATGTCGGCTGGCGGACGATGACCCAGGCCGCGCCGAACGACGGCCATCACGCGGTCGCGCGCCTACAGCGGCAGGGCCTGGTGACCGGCATCATGACGCAGAACGTCGACGGCCTGCACCAGGCGGGCGGCGCCCGGGAGGTCGTCGAACTGCACGGCAGCCTGCACCACGTGGTCTGCCTCGACTGTGGCGACTCGACCCCGCGCGAGGAGCTGAACCATCGCCTCCGGCAGGCGAACCCCTCCTTCGGCTTCCAGACCACCACGATCAACCCGGACGGCGACGTCGATCTGGATGACGCCGAGGTCAGCGGGTTCCGGGTGGTCGGGTGCCTGGCGTGCGGCGGGGGAACGCTCAAGCCCGACGTCGTCTTCTTCGGGGAGACCGTCCCCGCGGACCGGGTGCGCACGTGCTACGCCCTCGTGGCGAAGGCACGCCTGCTGCTGGTCCTCGGGTCGTCGCTGACGGTGTTGTCGGGCCGCCGGTTCGTCCTGCACGCCGCCAGGCTCGGCATCCCCGTGGTGATCGTCAACCAGGGCGAGACCCGAGGCGACCCCTACGCCACCTTCACCCTCAACGCCCCCTTGGGCACGATCCTCCCGGAACTCGTCCAGTCTCTGGCCTGAAATCTCTGTCCGGGCCTTCGACAAGTACCGAACCCGGATCGGCGATGCCGAGGTGGTGACCGGTCAACCCGGCCGTCACCTCGTGTGAGTCAGTCCTTGATGACGACCGACGCGAGGGGGGACAGAGCCGTGTTGGTCTGGTCCAGGTCGAAAGCGGTGGGGTCGAACTGGTCGGCCGAATCGAGGCCGAGCCATTCCAGTCGGTCTTCATGCTCCTCGTGTTCAGGATCGGCGAGGATCTCCATGAGGTAGTCGTAGCCCCAGATACCGCCGCAGTCCTCGGGCGGGCAGGCCCGCCGGCCGGCCAGGCAGCGTGGATAGGCGACACCTGGCTCCGCCGGGGTGACGGCCTCGACGAGGATGACGTGCTCCCAGTCGTCCCCGAAGTCATAGGTGTAGCCCAACCGGTCTCCAGGTTCGGCAGCGATCTGGTCGAGTCGCCGTGTGGCGGCACCGGCGGTCTGTAGCTCCCTGTCGGCGACGCCGTAACGACCCTGTGGGCTCTCAAAAACCCACATGTGGTAGTTCTTCCAGCCAAAAGCCGCCTGCAGAATGTCGTGCAACGCGCGCAGCGTGATCTCAGACGGAACCTCAAGGCGACGCCAGATCGGCGGCCGTGACCCTGCCAAGGTGACCTTGATCCGATGGACGGTAACGGGCTTACGGCCGGACGGCACGATGTTAGAGGAGGCCATACGTGGCATCCTGCCGTACCTGCGCCGAATCATGCCCCGTACCAGGAATGATTACCCCCTGCACAGTGGCAGGCGCCCTCTCCATCGGACCGCAGCTGTCCGCGCTGCGGGGAGAACCTCAGTTCGACGATCAGATGGTCCGGGAGTACCGGCAGCTGCTGCAGGCCCATCGTCAGCCCGTCTGAAGTTCCTTCACCACTCGCTCCGCCGTCTCCCGGGCAGCCCCCAGTCGGGGGTCGTCCGGGTCGGCGTAGGGGCCGAGAATCTTCGCGGCGACGAACAGCGTCACAGCTTGCCGTCCCGGCTCTCCAGATCGTCACGCCGCTCGCTGCGGACGCGGTCGGCCAGAGCTGGGACGGCCAGGGAAGCACCCCACAGACTCGCCGCGTCCAGACCGTACGGGGCCATGCCCCAGTCCTCCCAATCGAACACACAGAACACCGGCGCCGTCATATTCGCCCAGTTGAAATCTGCATGGGCCAGACGCCATTCGACCACGGCCGTATCGCCGCCGGGGAAAACACTGTGGATCGTCCCTGTGAGCAGTTCCTGCGTGAGGGTCTCGGTATCCGGTGTCGCGACCCGGTGGTGTGCTGCGTGGCGGGGGCATCCAGGGAGGCGTTCAGCGCCGCCCACCACTCCTCGGGCAGCTGCGGATCCTCCGTCACCACGGCGCTGCCCACCGGTGCCCCCAGCAGCAGCTCCGTCTCGTCCGCCCGCCACATCACCGGCTCTATCTCGTCCCGCCACGCGACGCCGGCGAGCCAGGCCGGCTTCGCGATCCCGCACAAGGCCTCGACGGACGCGGTGCCGTCCCCGCCCTGGATCCCGATTCGGTCGAGCCCTCGCCTCTCAATACGCACCCAGGTATCGCGGCCCGTCCGCGCACCAATCGAGCGGCGCTTGCGTACTACGGTGTCCCGATTCAGGCGCGTCTGAAGCGACCGCTCCACACGATCGAGAACCTCATCAACCGATTCAACCCGCAAATCGACGGCACGAGTTACATAAACCGAGCGTGTCACGGGCGTGACCGTAGCAGCACGCCAGCCCACAGGGCCCACCTTGCCCCAGTGGGAAGACTCTCCGAGAACTCCAGCCGGGCGATCCAGACCCCCACGAGAATTCCCAATGAGACCATCACCCAGACAGCTTTTTCCGTAGCAGCTCAGGTAGCGGCAAGGCTGGCCTGATAGAATATATCTGCGGGTAGCGCGTGAGCCAACTTCCAGAGAATCTGCATCGGCCGTTCACCCTCCGATGAAACAAACGTCATTGGTCCCGCGTAGAAAAATGGTGGAGCACCGAGAGAGCCGTCCTCTTCCTTGGTCTCCCGGAGAAAAAGATGTACGGTCGAACTGCCGTTGATGTAGCGCTGGCCGGTCGGCGACGAAGCGCGCGTGGTGCTCTGCGACTCCCAGTGGAAAAGCGTCGAACTGATCGCTCGATCGTTGTACATGTTTGTCGGAGAGAAGCCCTTTGATTTACGCAAGGTGACGAAAAAAGTGTCAGCCCTTGCCTCGGGTACCCACTTGACACCCTCACGAACATTCCCAGGGCGGTCCACGCCAAATGCGGCCAACGCCTCATTCTTGGAATAGCGAGCATGAAGACGTAGCGGCAAACCCTCGATCTCCGTAGTAACCCGGTGCATGCGTTCCTCAAGGACAGATGCCACCTCCCGAAGCTCTTCCCGCCGCTGAGGGTGGCTCGCCAGCAAGCTCAGCACCCCCTTGCCTGAGTCGAAGGGGACATCCCCACCAAGTAGCGCGACATGCAGCATGGCTAGTAGACGCGGGTCTCTGGTAGAGCCGTCGCGGAGCATTGCCAGCCGTACTGGGTCATCTACATGTAGCAGGCGTCCAATCGCTCGGCCAAACTTCTGGTCGGCCTTGTCCTCCACGACAGGAAGGTTCTCAGCACGACGACGTAGCTCGGCCCACCCTCCCTTTCCTGACCGATAAAGGTCTTCCAGCTCAAAGCCGGTCTCTTCTAAGAATCTGGCCAGGGAGACCTCCGGCATCGAGCGGAGTTCGGCGACAAGGTCCTTCCAGGGGAGGCGGAGGGCGCGGCGCACGTTCGCGAGGACCAGCTCGGTCACCACGCTGTCGAGGTGGAGGTGACAACCGGCAGGAAGCGTCGGATTGGGCAGCGCCTCCGGGAGCTTTCGCCGAGGCAGCCCAGTGAGTGCGCGCAGGCGCAGATCGAAGCGGAAATCAGCATGTTGATGGCCGACAAAGTCCAGCGCGGTGAGACATGTTTTGTTGGGATCACGACGCAAACCACGACCAAGCTGCTGGAGAAAAACCGTCGCACTCTCCGTGGGACGCAAGAATAGGACAGTATCCAGCTCTGGAATGTCCACTCCCTCATTGAAAAGGTCAACGGTGAACAAAACGTTGACCTCACCCTTTCTGAGACTCTGTACGGCAAGTTGACGACCATCGTGCGATGTGGCGCCAGTCACAGCCAGAGCAGGAAGGCCGTATTTAGTGAACTGATTAGCCATAAATTCGGCATGCTGAACACTCACACAGAAGCCGAGGGCGCGCATCTTTCTCGGATGGGCGATCTTTTCCTGTACGGCCTGCAAAATGAGGCGAACACGGTCGTGGTTGCCAGTGTAAAGCTCGCTGAGCGCTGCCTCGTCATAGCGTCCACGACGCCATGCAACGTTGGCCAGCGAGACTTCATCATGAATACCAAAGTAATGAAATGGAGCGAGAAGCTGCTGCTCAAGCGCTTGCCAAAGGCGCAGCTCGTAAGCAATTTTCCCACCAAAGAATACTCCCACGTCAACGCCATCAGTACGTTCGGGAGTAGCAGTGAGGCCGAGAAGATAGCGAGGCTTAAGGTGCTCAAGCAAGCGCCGGTATGTAGGAGCCTCTGCATGGTGAAACTCGTCCACAATCACCATGTCGAACCGTGATGGATCAAGCTCGTCGAGGTTAATTTTGGCTAGTGACTGAATTGAGGCAAAGACATGCCGCCACTTCTTCGGCCGGTGTCCGGAAACAAGCTTCTCGCCGAACTCCCCGTCGCGAAGCGTCTGCCGGAAGGTGGCCCGGCTCTGGTCCAGGATTTTCTCCTGATGGGCGACGAACAGCACGCTGTCAGCCTTACCGGCAACCGCCAGTCGCCGATAGTCGAGCGCGGCAACAACAGTCTTGCCTGTACCGGTCGCCATGACGACCAGGTTGTGCGTACGGCCGTGCACCTCACGCTCGGCTTCCAGCTCTTCCAGTGCCTCCGCCTGGTACCAACGCGGGAGCACATCCAGGGCCGCGATCTCCAAGGGCAGATCGGCTGGGGCTGACCCGCTTTCCCTCTTGAGCGCTTCAGCCAGCCGAGCCCCGTCACGGGCCGGGTCGTAGTCCTCGAACGCCGGATCAGCCCAGTACTGCTCAAAGGTAGCGGTGAACGTCGATAGCAGATGGGCTTGTTCGACCTGGGTGAGCCGTACGTTCCACTCCAGACCGTCCAGCTGCGCAGCCTTGGACAGATTGGATGAGCCCACATAGGCCGTTGAGAAGCCGGTATGCCGATGGAACATCCACGCTTTGGCGTGAAGCCTGGTGCTGTGCGTCTCGTAAGAGATCTTGACTGTCGCGCCCAAGGCGACCAGGCGATCCAGCGCGGTTCTGTCGGTAGCGCCGATATAGGTCGTGGTGATTACTCGGAGTTCACCGCCTCTGGCGATGAACTCCTTGATCGGCTCCTCAATGAGACGCAGCCCATACCACTTGATAAAGGCACAGATCAGGTCGACACGATCAGCGGTCGCGAACTCTCGCTTGACCTCGGTGCCGATGCTCGGTTGGCCTCGCCCGTTCACAAGTAGAGCGCTGGCGGACAGTGGGGTCATCGGTCGGGTCAACGGTTCCGGACGCCCAGGAACCCCCGAGGTCCGCCGCACCTCGGTAAGCAGTTGGGCGGGCTGCGCGACCCGTTCCCCCTCGTCCTCCGTGTCGAGGAACCCCTTGATGATCGCCTCAGCGATGTGGTTCGCGCGGTCAATCTGCTGCTCAGGGGACTTGGCCGCACGCAATGCATGACGTGCCAGGCCCGCGATATGCCTGACGAGGTGGTCCTCCGCAGCTGTCTGTTCAACGGAGACGATGTCCACCAACTCACCGGGGACTACGCGCAGTCGCCGTTCGAGAGCCTCCGTCAAGATCTGCTCGTAGGCTCCAGGCACGAGATCGCTCATGAGCTGGCACTCTAGGCGGTGCCGACGACACTTATCAGGCCAACCGTCAAAACCATACGCTTATGCGACGAAGCCCTCCATCGCTTCGACCCCACACCGCTCACCGACTCCGCACGAGTCCAATGTCGCGCGACATGGTCATACTCGATTCGGTGAACACTTCATGGCGTTATCCATATGATCAGCTTCTCAGCGATAGAAGGAGCCTTTTTCATCTCACTTCACGGAGTTGAAGCGTGAGGATCGCTTTGACGAGCTGACCTGCGCGAAGAGGGCAGCAGCGTAGCCTGCGCAGGATGCGCCAGGCCTTCAACTGCGCATTCGCTCGCTCACCGGGGCCGCGAAGCCTGGCGTGGGCGGAGTTGGCGACCTTCTGCGAGGTGGGTTTGTCCCTGCCCTTGTATGGCACGCGGACGTGTTCACCGGCACCGATGTAGCCCTTGTCGGCGAGGGTGATCAGACCGGTGGTCTTCAGGCGGCGCGGGAGGCCCCAGATCCGGGCGGCCGTCAGGTCGTGTGCCGACCCCGGCAGCGAGCCGGAGGGCCACAGCAGGGCGCCGTCCGGTGCGGCCAGGACCTGGATGTTCATCCCGTGGCGGCGGTGTTTACCGGAGTAGTAGGGCCGGTCGGCGGCCACCCTGTCGATCGGGATGAGGGTGCCGTCCAGGACGACGAAGGCGTGTCCGGCACGCTTGGCGGCCCGCAGGGCTTGGTTCAGGGTCGGGGATCGACGGGCGAGCAGGGTGATCGCCTCACGGATGTAGCGCCAGGCGGTGCTCACACCCGCGCCGAAACCGGCCGCGACCTCGGCGAGTGTCTCTCCTTTACGCAGGTGAACGAGGACGAGCAGGGCTTGGCGTCCGGGGTCGAGGCGGCGCCAGGACGAACCGATCGTGTGGCGGTGGCGGCGGATGAGTGCGGACAGATAGGACAGCGTCTGATGTGACAACGACAGCGCGGCACGGTAGAACAACAACTTGGAGCCTCTGGTGCATAGGTTGATCTTGGTCGACAACCCTTCTACCAGGGGCTTCTTCCTTTGTCGATCAGATGACACACGCCGCACCGCGCCCATGACCTGCGATTTCAGGTTGAAAAAGGCTCAATGATCGACTCCGCGCAACAACTGGCGACGTCGCGGATCTGTCCCGTCCGGACATGGGATGGGCTCCCCGGCCGGAACCGGCCTTCGTGGACCACCCCGTGATCTCCCGACGATTCAGGGCGACCCCCGATCAGGTCAGGCCCGCGAGGAACTTCGTCTCCGAGCTGCTCGGGGACGACCACCCGCTCCGCGACGACGCGGTGCTCCTCACCAGCGAGCTGGCCACCAACGCCGTCGAACACCCCACCGGCCTGGCCTCCGGCCCTCAGGAGTTCCTCGTCACTGTGTCCTTCGTCGTCCGGGGCGTGCTGATCACCGTCCAGGACTCGGGTTCCCGGAAGATTCCCTGCCAGGGAAACTCAGCGCCGGACGCCACGGGCGGGCGTGGGCTCGCGCTCGTCAACGGCCTCGCCACTCAGTGGGGGTTCCATCGTGACTCCGCCGGGACGATGATCTGGTTTGAGCTCGGCTCAGCCGGCTGAAAGCCGGGTTTGGGGATAACTCGATAAGGCCGCATGGCAGGCCGAAAATCGGGTGTCCCATGCAGAAATCAGCGCTTCACCGAACGGATGGCCATCGTTCGTCTCATGCCTTGCCGTAGGGCTTGTCAGGTATATTCCCGGCGAGGCATATTTGGGGGGTGCCTGTGGATGTGTTCGCTGTGCTTGCTGAGCCGACGAGGAGACGGATCCTCGATCGGCTGCTCAGGGCGGAGAGCAGTGTCGGGCAGCTTGTTGACGTGCTCGCGGTCAGTCAGCCAACCATGTCCAAGCATCTGAAGGTGTTGAGGGAGGCCGGTTTCATTTCCTGTCGTACGGCTGCGCAGCAGCGCATCTACCGGATCGAGCCCAGGCGGTTCGAAGCGCTCGATGAGTGGCTCGCGCCGTACCGCCGGCTGTGGGAGCGGCATCTCGACGCCCTTGAACGCCATCTCGACAACCAGGAGGAGCAGTGACGAACTCCGAGGTCGGCTATCAGACCGACGGGGGACGGTGGACTCTCGTCTTCGTCCGGGACCTGCGGCACTCGCCAGAGAGCGTGTGGGCGGCGCTCACGGACCCCGCCCAACTGGGTGAATGGTCTCCCTACACCGCCGACAGGGACCTCGGGACGGTCGGCGAGACGACGCTGACGATGCTCGACGACGGGCCGGGGATCTCCGCGGGGATGTCCGAGTTCGTAAGCCGCGCGGAACCGCCGACTCTGCTCGAATACACCTGGGGTGGTGACCGGCTGCGCTGGGAGTTGACCGCGCTCGGCTCCGGGACACGATTAACCCTGCGGCACACGCTCAAGGAGCGCAGGTGGATGCCGGAGGTCGCGGCCGGGTGGCACCTGTGCTTCAACGTCGCCGAACACCTTCTCGACGGGTACCCGGTGTGTCCGATCCGCGGAAAGAAGGCGCGTGACCACGGCTGGGAAGGGCTGCGCGAGATCTACGCCAGAGAGCTGGAGATCGTCGGAGAGCACTGCCTCAAGGCCGTGTGACCGGCTGAGCCGAACGGATCCGGGCGCTCCATGCCGCGCTCGCACCGTAGGCGCACCGGTCGTACAAGCCCATGCCGCACAGGTTCACGCGGTACAGGTTCACGCAGTACGGCCGTACGAACGGCCCACTCCCGGGTGTCAGGAAGAGAGAACGGAAAGGCCGCCCCTTTCAAGTCCATTTATCGGAAAATGCTCTGTTTTTTTCGCCCCTTCTCCAGGCATTACCGGCTGCATATGATTCGAGCCGGTTGACTGGGGGACACTGCCTCCCGCCTGTGAGGAAGGGGCACCATGGACCGACCCACCGCACGTACGTTTCCCATCCATCGACCGGACCCGTACGGCGTCCCCGCGGAACTCGCCGAGCTCCGCGGGGAGCCGCCCTGCCGCCTTCACTTCGCCGACGGCGAGGAGCACTGGGTACTGAGCCGTCACGCCGACGTCCGGGCGGTGCTGGCCGACCCCCGGATCAGCGCCGACGACAGGCGCGCCGGCTTCCCCCAGCTGCTGCCCGGCGCCAAGCCGGGTGAGTTGTCGTTCACCCGGATGGACGACCCCGAGCACGGACGGCTGCGGCGGATGCTCACCTCCGAGTTCAGCGTCCCGCGCGTCGAGACGATGCGGCCGACGATCGAGGGCGTGGTCGACGGCCTGCTCGACGACCTGGAGAAGGGCGGCGGTCCGGTCGACCTGGTACGGCGTTTCGCCCTGCCGGTGCCGACTCTGGTGATCTGCGGGCTCCTCGGTGTGCCGTACGAGGACCACGCCTTCTTCCAGACCCGTAGCGCGGCCATCCTGTCCTCCAACCCGCCCGAGGTCGCGGGGCCCGCCTTCGCTGAGATCGCCGTCTATCTCGACCGGCTCCTGGCCGACAGGGAGCGTGAGCCGAAGGACGACCTGCTCAGCAGGATCGCGGCGCGGGTGAACGCCGGCGAGCTCACCCATGACGAGGCGCTCGGCATGGCGCGGGTGCTCCTGATCGCCGGGCACGAGACCACGGCGAACGCGCTGGCGCTGAGCGTCCTGACCCTGCTCGACCACCCCGGGCAGCTCGCCGAGCTGCGCGCGGACCCGGCCCTCGTCCGTCCCGCGGTGGCTGAGCTGCTGAGGTTTCTGACGATCACGCAGGGGCCCATGGCGCGGATGGCGACGGCGCCGCTGGAGGTGGGCGGGGTGACCGTGCAGGCCGGTGAGGGGGTGGTGCTCTCCCTGCTGTCGGCCAACAGGGACGAGCGCGCCTTCCCCGACCCCGACCGGCTGGACCTGCGGCGTGACCCGAGGTTCCATGTCGCGTTCGGGTTCGGCCCGCACCAGTGTCTCGGCCAGAATCTGGCCAGGGTCGAGCTTGAGGTCGCGATCTCCCGGCTGTTCGCCCGCTTCCCCGGCCTCGCCCTGGCCCGTCCGGTCGAGGAGCTCGGTCTGCGCGTCGACTCGGTGATCTACGGCGTGCGCGAGCTGCCCGTCACCTGGTGAAGTCGTGGACGAGCTTCCAGACCTGGGCTGGCGCCTCCTCCTGGGCGAAGTGGCCGACGCCGGGGATCAGCGCGGTGGTCGGCCGCAGGACGCCCGCCTCGCCGAAGCCCTGGGCGTAGGCGGTGATGTCGCCGCCCTCGCCGTCGCCCCGCAGGTAGAGGAGAGGTGTGTCGACCGGTCCCGCCTCGGCGAGGGCCGCGTTGTCCCGCGCGTCCTGAGGAAAGGCGCGGTAGAGGTCGAACCCCGCGGTGAGCGCCGTGTCACGCTCGTAGGCGGCGGCGTGGGCGCGGCGTGACTCCGGGGTGATCCTCGCCGGGTCGACGGAAAGCACGTCGTAGAAGTAGTCGAAGTAGGCGGCCTGGCGTCCCCTGACCAGGGTCTCCGGCAGCGTGGGCACGGCGTGGAAGCCGAAGTGCCAGATGTACGGGTTCGCCAGGACGTCCTTCCAGGGGGCCACGCCGGGGATCACCGTGTTCATGATCACCACGCGGGCGGCGCCGTACCGTCGCAGGTAGGCGTAGGCGATCATGCCGCCGGCGTCGTGGCCGACCAGCGTGAGGTCGGTGAGGCCGAGGCTCAGGACGAGTTCGCGCACCATCCCCGCCAGGCGGAGTTTGGACCCGCCGGGGGCCGGTCCCGTGGAGTCGCCGATCCCCGGCAGGTCGACGGCCAGGAGCCTGGCGTCCGTTCCCGCCGCCTCCATCACGCCCCGCCAGGTCCGCCATGACTCCGGCCAGCCGTGCAGGAACAGCACCGGCCTGCCCAGGGGGTCGCCCGTCTCGACGACGTGCAGCGGGGATCCGGCGATCGGCACGTGGGTGTGCCGCTCCTCAATAGACATGTTTCATGTCTACCAAACGACATGAAACATGTCTATCGGCTAGGCTGGGCCGCGTGAGTGACTTCGAGCGGGGCACAGGTTTCCTGCTGGCGCGGCTGGGGTCGCTGGCGGCGCGGTCGTGGGCCGCCTTCCTGACGGGCCACGACCTCACCCAGGCCCAGTACGTCGTCCTCGCGACGCTCGGCGCGCAGGGGCCCATCGGCCAGCGGCGCCTGGCCGAGCTGGTCGCCGTGGACGCCCGCAACATCGTGCCGGTCCTCGACTCCCTGGCCGCCAGGGGGCTCGTCGAGCGCAGGACTCACGAGACCGACCGGCGCCGCCGTACGGTCGCCCTCACCGAGGGCGGGAACGCCCTGCTCGACGCCCTCGCCGTCGCGGCGGCGGCCGAGCAGGACCGCTTCCTGCACGCGCTGGACCGGCGTGAGCGCGAGCGGCTCAACCACCTGCTCCACGCGCTCTACGCCTCGCACGTCCCCGGCTGAGGGAGCCTCAGCCCGCGCTGATGCAGAAGGGGTGTCCCTCGGGGTCGGCCAGGACGGTCCAGCCGTCCCCACCGGGCTGGAAGCCGGGCCTCGTCGCGCCGAGCGCGAGCAGTTCCTTCGTGGCGGCCTCCACGTCGGCGACCCTGAAGTCCAGGTGGGCGTGCTTGGCCGCGTCGGGCCACCCCGGACCCCGGTAGTCCTCGATCCGCTGGAAGGCGAGCTGGATCGGGCCGTCCCCGAGGTAGGCGGTCTCGTCGTCGCTGTAGGTGATCCTCCAGCTGGTGGCCTTCCCGTAGAACTCGGCGAGCGCCCGGGGGTCGGCGCAGTCGATGATGATGGCGGTCGGTCCCGCGAGAGCGGTCATCGTGACTCCTGTGGTCGTCGTTTACGTAACCAGCTTCCCGCCTACACCGGTTATGGTCTTGAAGATTCTTGCGGGCCGTTTCTGTCGCACCCCCCGGGTAACGTCCCCCCGTGCTGTCCGCCGTGCCCCTCGCCGTCCGCCCCCACTTCGCCGTGTCCACGGTGACCTGCCGCGCCCACCACACCCGCTGGTCGGAGCCCGATCCCGGCGGGGCGCACCGGCTGGTCCTGGTACGGCGTGGCAGGTTCAGGCGGTGGGCCGACGGCGTCGAGGCCGACCTGGACCCGACGATGGCCTATCTCGCGGCGCCGGGTGAGGAGGAGCGGTTCGCCCATCCGGCGGGCGGTGACCTGTGCACCTCTGTGGCCGTCTCCCCGCGTCTCTGGGACGGGCCGTGGACCGGCATGACGGTCTACGTGGACGCCCGGGTCGACCTGGCCCACCGGCGGCTGCTCGCCGCGGCGCGCGGCGGCGACGTCGACTACGCGCTCACCGAGGAGCTGCTCGGGCTGGTCGCCGCGGCCACCGGCCACCGTCAGGGCCGTCCGGGCAACCCCGCCGACCGGGCGCTCGTCGCGGCGGCCCGTGAGGCGATCATCACGAACCACCCCGACGCGGCCGGGCTGTGCCCGCTGGCCGCTCTCCTGGGCGCCTCGCCGTACCGGCTGAGTCGTGTCTTCTCCCGGGAGATGGGCGTCTCACTGACGCGATACCGCAACCGGGTCCGTGTCGGCCGGGTGATCCGGCGCGTCGAAAGCGGCGAACCCATCGAAAGCGGCGAAAGCGACGAGGGCGGCGGAGGCACGGCGCATGGCCTCGCCGCCCTCGCCGCCGACCTCGGCTTCGCCGACCAGGCCCACCTGACCAGGACCGTCCGCGAGCACCTTGGCCACACCCCGACCGCGCTGCGCCGCCTGCTCGGACGGCGCGGCCGGGGTCAGACGGCGGTCACCAGGTGACCGGGAGCTCGAAGACGCCGTAGTTGATGGCCTCGTCCTTGAAGCGCAGCGCCTCGACCGGTTCGGCGAGCCGCAGGCCGGGGATCCGCGCGAACAGCGTGTCGAAGGCGATCTGCAGCTCCAGGCGCGCCAGGTGCTGGCCGAGACACTGGTGGCCGCCGAAGCCGAACGCCACGTGGTGGTGGTTGCCGCGACCGATGTCGAACCTGTCCGGTGTGGCGAACTGGTCCGGGTCCCGGTTGGCCCCGGTGATGAGGGCCAGGGCGCCCTCCCCCGCCCTGATGACGGCGCCGCCGAGTTCGACGTCCTCGGTCGCGACCCGGGAGGTGGCGATCTCGGCGATCGTGAAGTACCGCAGCAGTTCCTCGACGGCCGCCGGGGTCCTCGCCGGGTCGGCGCGGAGCGCGGCGAGCTGGTCGGGGTGTTCGAGCAGCAGCAGGGTGCCGAGCGCGATGATGTTCGCGGGGGTCTCGTGCCCGGCCATCAGCAGCATGAAGGCCATCCCGACGAGGTCCTTGTGTCCGGGGACGCCCGGCTCCCCCGGCCTGGCCGCCAGCCTGCCGATCACGTCGTCGGTCGGGGCGCGTTCCTTGTCGCCGACCAGCGCGTCCAGATAGTCCGTCAGCTCGACCATGGCGCGCCCGCCCTCCTCGGGCGAGGGCGCGTTCATCACGGTCGAGGAGATCTTGAGGAAGAAGTCACGGTCGGCGTACGGCACGCCGATCAGCTCACAGATCACCATGAGCGGGACCGGGTCGGCGAAGGCCCGCACCAGGTCCACCGGGCGCGGCCCCTCCAGGATGCGTTCGACGTGCTCGT
Source organism: Streptosporangium sp. NPDC001559 (assembly GCF_042893955.1). Classification (NCBI taxonomy): domain Bacteria; kingdom Bacillati; phylum Actinomycetota; class Actinomycetes; order Streptosporangiales; family Streptosporangiaceae; genus Streptosporangium; species Streptosporangium sp. NPDC001559. The sequence continues at coordinate 128,667 of NZ_JBIAVG010000003.1, read as the reverse complement.
CGACGATCTCCTGGACGCGTGGCCGCAGCCGACGCAGCCGCTGGACGGTGAACTCACCGGCCACGGCCCGCCGGGCGATCGTGTGCTCCGGCGCGTCCATGCCGATCAGCGAGGTCGAGAACCCGGGCGCGGGCACCTGGTGCTCGTACAGGACGGGGAAGCCGGGGTGACGCATGTCCGAGCTGAACCTCGGGTCGGCCAGCATCGCCCTGACGTCCCGGTACCGGGTGACCGCCCAGGCCAGGGCACCGGTCGGCAGCCTGACCTTGGAGATCGTCGGGCGCTCGCGCAGTTCGGCGTAGCCGGGGGGCGGTTCGAACGGGCAGGTGCGCCGCATCGGATAGGACAGCGTCGGATAGGTCGCGTCGGTCATCGGTTCTCTCCTGGAGGGGTGACGGTCGACGGTGTTCACGCTTGGAGCTGCGGCCCCGGGGCCTTCGGCCGCGACAGGCCGGACGTCCCCCGCCTACGGCTCCCGCCCCAGCGGCGCATCGCCGGGATCTCGACCACGGTCCGCAGGACCCAGGCCGCGAGCACGCACAGCAGGTAGGCGCCGACGAGGAAGGCGATCCCGGTCGGGGTGTTCCACTGGGTCCGGGTGTAGTGGTTGGCGTATCCGACCCACTCCCCGGCGAACGCGGCGTGCACCGAGAACAGCACCGGGATGTGCACGATGTAGAACGCGAAGGAGATGTCGCCGAGCCTGACCATCAGCCTGCTGTTCATCACCCTGGAACGGCCCGCGAGGTCCGACGTCGCCACCGAGCCGATGAGCAGGGCCATCGGAATGGGGTAGAGCGCGGCGAAGACGAAGTTCTGCGGCAGGAAGTACAGCACGACGTAGACGCCCAGCACGCAGAGCGCCGAGACCACGACCGGGACCCGGACCCAGCGGCCCGTCTGGATGATCTTGCACAGGATCATGCCGAGTACGAACTCAAGCGAGCGGGTGATCGGGAAGAAGTACAGGAACCACTGCTGGGGCCACGAGCCGACCCCGAAGACCTTGCTCGGCCCGTACCCGGCCAGGAACGGTTCGCTCAGCAGCGGCATGGCCAGGGCCACCAGCCCGACGACCGCCAACCAGAACCACAGCCTGCCCGGCTTGATCCGGTTGACCAGCGCGTACAGCAGGGGGAAGGCGGCGTAGCAGAGCAGTTCGACGGAGAGCGTCCAGGTGGGGCCGTTGAGCTGGTAGTACATCAGGTCCGCGTCCGGCCACCAGTTCTGCACCAGGAACACGTTCGCGACCGCCGGGACGAGCCTGATCGTCTCCCCGGCCGCGACGAAGGTGAGCGCCGAGACGACGAGCACCACCAGGTGGTTGGGGAAGACGCGCAGCAGCCTCCGCCGCCAGAAGCGGCGCGCGCCCGGCCTGGCCGACCAGGTCAGCACGAACCCGCTGAGCACGAAGAAGAACGAGACCGCGAGGAAGCCGAGGACCCCGTTGTCGATGAGGGCGTTGTAACCGGCGGCGACGCCCTTGTCGGCGAACACCGAGGCCGCGGCGCCGTGGGCGACGAAGACGAACAGCATGCCGACGGCGCGCAGGCCGGTCAGCGACGAGAGGTTTCCTGGAGTTACTTCCTGCGTGGAGGTCATTGGCGGTCACTCTCCCGAAAGTCGACGGGCCGGGGCGGGCCCCGGTCTCCCGGCGGAGATTTCCTCCCGCTCAAAGGTCGGAACCGACCGCGGTTCCTTGACAGTGCCACAACTTCTCCGGCCCGATTTCTTTGAAAATGCTGTGAAGCCCGAAAAGAACGATGGCGGACGTCAAGAACGCGAACCCGGCTCCGACATATCCGTGAGGACGGCTCCTCGCGGACGGCCCGGATCGGGGACGGGTGCCGCGACGGGTGTGCCGGGCCGCCGAGCGCCCGCACACGGAAAGAGCCGCGAAGTGGCCGCGAAGGAGCCGTGGGAAGCCATGGCAGGAGGAGGCGTCGCCATGCCGTACCGGATTGGAAGACCTGAGAGAAGTCCCTGCTCAGCGCCCTGCCGTCCGTAACCGGACCTCGCACTCGAAAACCCCGCCCGGCCGTCGGAACGGCACGGAGAGTTCGCACCAACCGCACACCGGCTCTCCCCCGCCGACCGGGCGGAGGGCCTGTTTGGAGTCGCGCCACATGGTCGAGTCGTCGAGCCTGTCAGAACCCCGCCCAACCGGACTTCCGTCTCGTCTTCCCTCACTCACGGGAATGCGATTCGTCGCCGCAACCATGGTCTTCGCCCTGCACGTGATGGTCGAGGGGATTTTCGCCTCCGGCGCCTCTCACCCGATGCTCTTCAAAATGCTCGCCCTCGGCGGAGGAGCGGGTGTCGGTTTCTTCTTCGTGCTCAGCGGATTCGTGCTGACCTGGTCGGCGCGCCCCGACGACACGCCGCGGACGTTCTGGCGTCGGCGTTTCTTCAAGATATATCCGAACCACGTGCTGACGTTCCTCGCCGCGGCCCTGGTCATCACCCTGCTGGTGGGAAACGCCGTCGGCCTGGCGGACGCCGTACGCAACCTGTTCCTGCTGCAGGCGTTCTTCCCGCAGGCGCAGACCATCACCAGCGTCAACCCGGTGGCGTGGTCGCTCTCCTGTGAGGCGTTCTTCTACCTGTGCTTCCCCTTCCTGCTCGGCCTCGTGCGCAGGATCAGGCCGGAGCGGCTGTGGATGTGGGCCGCCGGCGTGGTGGCGGTGATCTTCCTCGTCCCGCTCGCCTCCGGCCTGTTGCCCGCGCAGCAGCCGTACCCGATCCTCGGGGTGACCGAGTGGGAGACCTGGTTCGTCTACCACTTCCCGCCGGTGCGGATGCTGGACTTCGTCTTCGGCATCCTCCTCGCCCAGATGGTGCTGACCGGCAGGAGGATCCCCCTCGGCTACACCGGGTCCGTGCTGCTCAGCGTGGTCGTCTACGCGCTGACCCCGCTGATCCCGCCGACCTACGCCTTCGTCGCGGCGTTGTGCGTCCCGCTCGGGCTGGTCATCGCCAACGGCGCCGTCGCCGACCGGGACGGCAGGCGCACCGGCCTTTCCGGGCGGGTGTGGGTGTGGCTCGGCGAGGTGTCCTTCGCCTTCTACATGTGGCACCGGCTGATCCTGATCACCGGTCACGACCTGCTCGGCGCGGGCGGGGCGTGGCCGACCCCGGTCGCCCTCGCCATCAGCGCGCTGCTGTTCGCCGTGACGCTCCTCGTGTCGTGGCTGACGTTCCGCCTGTTCGAGGGACCCGTCATGCGCCGGTTCGGTACGGCGGGCGGTGCCCGGCGGGCCAGGCCCGGCGGTGGTCAGGTGGGCGCGCCGGTGTGAGACGGCCGTCCCGGGCCCCGGTCCGCCCGACACGGCGGGCCGGGGACTCGGGGCGTGGTCAGCTCTGCTCACCGCCCGCCCTGCGGAAGAAGACCGCGGCCAGAACGGCGAAGAGACCGAAGATGACGGTGGAGAGCACGCCGGCCGCGTTGAGACCCGCGGTGAAGGCGCTGTGCGCCTGCCGCAGCAGTTCGCCGGCCTGGTCGGCGGGCAGGCTCGCCGCGACGGAGGAGGCCCCCGCCACGGTCTCGCGGGCGGTTTCCGCCGCCGCCGCGGGCACCCCGTCGGGGATGGCCCCGGTCATCTGGTGCTGGTAGACGGCCGCCCCGATCGTGCCGAGCAGGGCCAGGCCGAGCGCGCCACCGAGGAAGTTCGCGGTCTCCGACATGGCCGCCGCGGAGCCCGCGCGCTCGGGCGGGACCGAACCGACGACCAGCCCGGTGCCGATCGTGAAGAGCGGCCCGGTGCCCACCGCCAGGATCGCGATGCCGATCACGACCGGCACCGGCCCCCACGTCGAGTTCACCACGATCAGTACGGCGGCGCCGAGTGTGGAGACCGCCAGCCCACCGGCGATGGCGACGCTGGGCTTGAGGGACTTGGTGAAGGCCGGGGTGACCATCGTGCCGACCGCGACCGCCAGGCCCATCGGCGCGAACCACAGGGCCGAGACCAGCGGGGAGTAGCCGAGCACGCTCTGCAGGAACTGGGTGACCAGCAGGCCGACGCCGGCCATCACGATCCCGGCCAGCGAGAGCGCGAGCACGACCAGGGCGAACGAGCGCCGGGTGAACAGGCGCAGGTCGAGCAGCGGGTTCTCCAGGTGGAGCTGGCGGCGGACGAAGACGATCGCGAACACCAGGCCGACCAGGATCGCCACGACGGACACGGTGGCCGTGCCGTTCCCGGTGGCGAGGGTCTTGATGCCGTACACGATCGGCAGGATCGCCAGCATGGACAGCAGGACGCTGGTGAGGTCGAGCCGTCCGGCCTGCGGCGGGCGGAACTCCGGCAGCACCAGCGGCCCGGCGATGAGCACGACCACCATGATCGGCAGGGCCATCAGGAACACCGACCCCCACCAGAAGTGGTCGAGCAGGATGCCGCCGACCACCGGGCCGAGCGCGGCGCCGGTGAAGTTGCAGGTGGCCCACACGGCGATGGCCTTGCCGCGCTCCTGGCCGTTGCGGAACATGTTGGTGATCAGGGCCAGGGTGGACGGCATCACCGTCGCGCCCGCGATGCCCAGCACCGTCCTGGCCGCGATCAGCACCGTCGGGTTGGGCGCGTAGGCACTGGCCAGTGAGGCGATCGCGAAGAACACCGCCCCGGTCAGCAGCAGCTTGCGCCGCCCGATCCGGTCGCCGAGCGTGCCCATCGTGATCACCAGTCCGGCGACCATGAACCCGTAGGCGTCGGTGATCCACAGCTGTTCGACGCTGTCGGCGCCCAGCTCGGAGGTCAGCCTCGGCAACGCCAGGAACAGCACGTTCATGTCCAGCGCGACCAGCAGTGTGGGCAGCGCCAGCACCGCCAGCCCCATCCAGGCGCGGCTTGTCGCCTTTGGCTCGGTCTCCTCCGTATTACTGACGGACATATTGGGCTCCTCTTCGTGGATGCGTCCCGTTGGTGAGGAGGTGACAGATAGGGTTACCTCTCACTGAGAGGTCGGAACGGGTTCTCAGATCTTGCGCCGGGGAGTCAAGAATTCGACGCCGTCTCCGACCTCACCGTGGAAGCCGGTACGGGCCGAGAGGAGAACCCCGTGAAGTTCCTGCTGATCATGCACATGAACCCCGAGATCTGGGACTCGCTGACCGAGGAGGAACGCAAGGAGATCATGAACGGCCACCAGCCGTTCATCAAAGCGGTCGAGGAGTCCGGTGAGCTGGTCGGCCACCAGGTGCTCGAAGGCCCCTCGACCAGCGCCGTCGTCCGGGTGAACGGCGGCGTCCCGGTGGTCTCCGACGGCCCCTACCTGGAGACCAAGGAGTATCTCGCGGGCTTCTACATGATCGACTGCGAGAGCAGGGAGCGCGCGTTCGAACTGGCCGCGATGATCCCGGACGCCTCCGTACCCGGCATCGGCATCGAGGTCCGGCCCATCATGTTCTCCGCGGGAAGCCCGGTGTGACACTGGAAGTCGGACAGTCCCTGGGGTGAGCGGAGGGGCATGACAGCCGCGACCGGATTCGAGGACTTGCTGCGCTCGCTCGCGCCGCAGGTTCTCGGCACGCTCGCCCGCAGGTACGACGATTTCGGACTCTGCGAGGACGCCGTCCAGGAGGCGCTGCTGGCCGCGGCGCAGCAGTGGCCGGTCGAAGGGGTCCCCGACAACCCGCGCGGGTGGATGACGACCGTCGCCTCCCGACGCCTGGTCGACCTGCTCCGCGCCGAGCAGGCCAGGCGCCGCCGCGAGGCCACCGTCGCGGCGCAGCTCCCCGAGGTCGTGCCGGGGCCCGACGAGCACTCGTGGGGTGATCGGGACGACACCCTGACCCTGCTGTTCCTGTGCTGCCACCCGGCGCTGACCCCGGGCTCCCAGGTGGCGCTGACCCTGCGCGCGGTCGGCGGGCTCACCGCCGCGGAGATCGCCCGTGCCTTTCTCGTCCCCGAGGCGACCATGGCGCCCCGCATCAGCCGGGCCAAGCAGCGCATCAGGGCCGCGGGCGCGCGTTTCGAGGAGCCGCCGGAGCACGAGCAGGCCGAACGGCTGCGCGTGGTCCTCCAGGTGCTCTATCTGATCTTCAACGAGGGTTACACCGCCACCTGCGGCCCCGACCTGCACCGGACCGACCTGACCCGCGAGGCCGTACGGCTGACGCGCGCGGTGCTGCGGCGGCTTCCCGACGACGGTGAGGTGGCCGGGCTGCTGGCGCTCATGCTGCTGACCGAGGCGCGGCGCCCCGCGAGGACCGGTGCCGACGGCGCGTTGATCCCGCTGGCCGAGCAGGACAGGTCTCGCTGGGACGCCGCCGCGATCGCGGAGGGCACGGCGCTGGTCACCGGGGCCATGTCACGCTCCGGTCTGGGCCCGTACCAGCTCCAGGCCGCCATCGCGGCCGTGCACGCCGAGGCGGCCGACCCCGAGGACACCGACTGGACGCAGATCGCGATCCTCTACAAGATCCTCGAACGGCTCACGCCCAACCCGATGGTCACGCTCAACCGGGCCGTCGCCGTCGCCATGACCGAGGGGCCGAGGGCCGGTCTGCTGCTCCTTGAGGAGCTGGAGGGCGACGACCGGATGGCCAGGCACCACCGTTTCCGCGCGGTGCGCGCCCACCTGCTGGAGATGGCCGACGACCCGCGCGCGGCCCACGAGGAGTATCTCCTGGCCGCCCGGCACACGGCCAGCATCCCCGAGCAGCGCTACCTGCGTTCGAAGGCCGAACGCCTCGGGGTCTGAACCGTCAGCCTGCGGAGGGCAGGGAGCCGAGGAACCCGCGGACGGCCGCGGTGAAGCCCTGCAGGTCGCCGGTGTGGACGAAGTGGTCGGTGGCCAGTTCGACGAGGCGGGTGTTCGGGCGGCGGTCGATCATGGCCTGGGCCTGGCCGGCGGGGATGACACCGCCCTTGGCGCCCCTGACGAGGAGGGCGGGGCAGGTGGTGGCGAGCCAGACGTCCCAGTGGTCACCGTGGACGAGGTCCTCCGAGTCGACCATGTCCTGGGGGTGGAAGGGCAGGCGCCAGGTGCCGTCGGGGTTCTCCCGCAGGGTCTCGGTGAAGTAGGGGGCCGCCTCGCCGAGGGCCTCGACCAGCGCCTCGCGGGTGGGCGCCTGGTACGGCAGCGGCAGGACGAACGCCAGCGGGCTGGGGCCCCCATCGAGGCCGAGGACGACCGGCGCGTCCGCGTTGACGAAGGCGGTGACCCGCTCGGGGTGGCGGGCGGCGAGGTGGTAGGCGTTGATGCCGCCCAGCGAGTGGCCCATCACCGCCACCCGGTCGAGACCGAGGTGGTCGAGCAGGGCGAGGATGTCAGCGAGGTAGCCCTCGCGGGAGTAGTCGGCGGCCCGGTCCGAATCACCGTGTCCCCGCTGGTCGGGTGCGATGACCCGCCACTCGGGGGCCAGCCCGGCGGCGACGGCGGCGAAGCTCGTCCCCTCCGACAGGTGCCCGTGCAGGGCGAGCAGCGGACGCCCCGGCCCGCCGAAGTCGACGTAGGACAGGCGGCGGCCCGCGATGTCCAGCTCCGCCCGCACCGGGGCCACCGTCGGCGCGATGACATGGTTCATGGTTCTCTCCTCGACTCGGCTTCCGTACGGCTTCGCGAGCGGATGCCGGTACGGCCCGCTCTCTCGCCTGTCATGAAGGTATCGGCGATTTGGGCATTTGCGCAATGCATATGCCTAAGGCATTTGCGCAAGAGCGCGTGGCGCCGTGAACAGGGCGAGTAGCATCCCGCTATGGGAAATCGCGAGGACCTGCTCGCCGGGGCGAGGCGCTGCCTGGAGGAGAAGGGGTGGGCGCGAACGACCGTGCGCGACATCGCGGCGGCGGCCGGGGTGAGCATGGCGGCCATCGGCTACCACTTCGGCTCGCGGGAGGCGCTGCTGAACGCGGCGCTCATCCAGGCGATCGACGAGTGGGGCCTGGAGACCGGGCAGACGGCCTCCGCCGTCTACGACGATCTCACCGCGACCCCCGAGGAGCGGTACGAGGCCCTGTGGACACGGCTGTCGAAGTCGTTCGGCACCCACAGGAAGCTGTGGGCGGCCAGCGTCGAGGCGCTGGTGCAGGCCGAGCACTCACCGGAGCTGCGGAGGTATCTCGCCGACGGCCAGCGGGAGGGCCGCCGGGGGCTGGCCTCGATCCTGCTGGGAGTGGAGGAGGACACGCTCCAGGAGGGCACGACGCGCACCCTCGGCTCGGTACAGCTGGCCCTGCTGTCCGGCGTGATGATGCAGTGGCTGGCCGACCCGGAGCAGGCGCCGACCGGAGCCGAGATCCTGGAGGGGCTGCGGACCCTCGTGAGCCTCTTCGAGGCCGCCGAGGCCACCGAGGCCGGGGCCCGGCAGGGGGCCTCCTGAGGGCCGGAGAGCGGAGCGCCGTGCGGTGAAGGCGGGCCCTCGGACTGAACGGGCGGCCCACCGGGCAGGTGGACCGCCTCAGAAAGCGCCCGGGAACGGGGCCCGCGAGGGGTCAGCCCATGCTCTTGGCGCCGTCGAGGGACTCGCGGATGATGTCGGCGTGGCCCGCGTGCTGGGAGGTCTCGGCGATGAGGTGGAGCAGGACCCGGCGCACCGACCTGCGCGCGTTCGGCGGGAACCACGGGGCCTGCGGCAGGGGGTATGAGGCGTCCAGGTCGAGCGTCGCGACCAATTCGTCGGTCGTGCGGGCGACCTCCTCGTAGGCGGCGAGCAGGCTTTCGAGCGTCTCGCCGTCGAGCATGCGGAACTGGCCGGTCCAGTCGGCCTCGTTCATCGTCATCGCCTCGGGGTCACCGGTCGCGAAGCGCATCCAGCGGGCCTCGACGTTCGCCACGTGCTTGATGAGACCGCCCAGGCACAGCTCGCTCACGGTGGTGCGCGTCGCGGCCTGCTCGTCGGTGAGACCGGCGACCGTGCCTCGCAGGAAGGCCCGGTGCACGCTCAGCGTCTCCAGCAGGTCGGCGCGCTCACCGGTGAGGGTGTCGTTGCGGGTCGTCACGGCGTAGGCCCTTCGGGTCGTCCAGCGGGGCCCGGCGGGAACCCTGCTCCGCCAGATTAGGGGCCGGCACCGACATTTTCGCGAGGTCGGGACACCCCCACACGCAACCTTGGCAAGCCCCTCAAATGCGGCAGACCACCCGACCACTACGCTCAGAGGCATGTTCGACCGGCTCATCTGCCAATGTCCGCTCTGCGCCGCGCACGACGAGGAACTCGACGAGTTCGACCGCGGCACCATCCGGAGGGTCGAGCGTGACGGGTGGGCCGTGATCATGATCCCCGAGGACGAGGACGGCCCGGGGTGGGCGTTCACCGTCGGCCTGTGGCACACCTTCAGGTCGCCCGAGGCGGCCATGTTCGGGCTGGACGTCGAGGTGATGCGCCGCTGCCTGAACACCCTCGCCGACCGGGTCGCGGCCGGTCACCTGATGGCGGACGGCCAGGAGCGGGACGACGTCATCAGGAACTACCCGGTCGTCACGCGTACGGTCGACCACAGCTGGTACCGCTCGATGTTCGGTGTGGCGCTGCGTTTCTACCGCAGGCCCCCGCTGTCCTTCATGGAGGTCGTCTGGCCGGACAGGGCGGGCCTGTTCCCCTGGGACGCCCAGGCGACGCCCCGGCTGCGTGATCTGCAGCCCTCGCTGTGGCTGCCCAGGGACGACCATCCCCCGGGGCCGTGGACGAAGCTCACGACCGGCTGAGGGAGGCGCCCCGCGCGATCAGGGCGGGTTCGCCCGCCGGCTCCGGGCCCGGCACGGTCGTGCGCGCCGACGACCCGGAGCCGGGCCTCGACGGCCGGCTCGGCCGGACGTTCGAGGCCGTCGGCGCGCTCTCGTCCGAGGACGTCGCCTACACGGCGAGCCGTCCCCGGCACGTCGACCTGCGGCGGATCGCCGTGCCGCCGACCCGGCAGGCGTAAAGCTCCGGCCCCACCCCGGCACGGCGTGAGAAACACGGAAAACGCGCTATATTTCATGAATTTGCGAACACCAGAGCGACATGCAACTTTTGTGCGATTGTTGGTCCGGTGTTCACCTACGGGGAGGGGTCCGTGTCAAGGCCGACGGTCCGGGAGCGGTTACGGTACTGGTTCGACAACACCATGTCGCGGGGCACGGTGGCGTTGATCGGCTGGCTGGCCCTCATCTCACTGGGGCTGATCGTGCTGGTCAGCCTGCTCAGCCTGTGGCTGACCCCCAAGGACGCCGCGCGCAACAGCGGCCTGCCCGGCATGCTGTGGGTTTCGCTGATGCGCACGCTGAGTCCCGGCAAGGTCGCCAGCGACACCGGAAGCATCCTGTTCGTCGCCCTGATGTTCATCGCCTCCATGGGCGGCCTGTTCATCGTCAGCGCCCTGGTCGGTGTGCTCTCCAACGGGCTCAAGACCAAGTTCGAGCAGTTGCGTGAGGGCAGGTCCCGGATCATCGAGAACGGCCACATCGTGGTCCTCGGCTGGTCCGAGCAGGTCTTCACGATCGTCACCGAGCTGATCCAGGCGCACGCGAGCGGCAGGGGGTCGGTCATCACGGTCCTCGCCGACCGGGACAAGTCCCGGATGGAGGACGAGATCCGCCGCCACGTCGGAGACCTCGGCAGGACCAAGCTGGTCTGCAGGACCGGGCGGCCGACCGAGCCCACCGACCTCGACCTGATGAACCTCGACGCCGCCCGCTCGGTGGTCGTCCTGTCCCCGCAGGGCGACGACCCGGACGCGCACGTCATCAAGACTCTGCTCGCGCTGGCCAAGCGGGCGGGCGACCACCCTCCCGTGGTCGCCGCGATCGCCCGCACCGCGAACATGGCCGCCGCCCGGCTCGCGGGCGGCCCCGACGTCCACCTGGTGGACTCCGACGACACCGCCTCCCGGCTCATCGTGCAGTCGTCCAGGCAGTCGGGCATGTCGGTCGTCTGCATGGACCTGCTCAACTTCGACGCCGGGGAGATCTACCTGCGCTCCGACCCCGCCCTCACCGGCCTGACGTACGGCCAGGCGCTCCCGGCCTACCGGACGGCCACGGTCATCGGGCTGCGCGGTCCCGGCGGCGTCATGCTGAACCCGCCGGCGGACACGGTGATCACCGCGCGGGACGAGGTCATCGTGATCGCCCAGGACGACTCGCTGATCCACCTCGCGGAGGGCGGCGCCGAGGCCGACGAGGAGGCGATCGTCGAGGCCCCGCACGTCAGGCCCGGCCCCGAGCGGACGCTCGTGCTCAACTGGAACGGCAGGGGCCGCCAGGTCGTCCACTATCTCGACGGCTACGTGGCGCCCGGCTCCGCGCTGGACATCGCCTCCGACCATCCGGACGCCGCGATCCCCTTCGAGGGGCTGGCCAATCTGACGGTCAACGCCAAGGAGTGCGAGACCACCGACCGCTACGCGCTCGAATCGCTGGGCCTGGGCGTCTACCAGCACGTGATCGTGCTCTCCGACGACCGCTACCCCGCCGAGCACGCCGACACCCGCACCCTGATGACGCTGTTGCAGCTGAGGGACATGCAGACCGCGCTCGGCGAGCGGTACTCGATCGTCAGCGAGATGCACGACGAGAACAACCGGAGCCTGGCCGAGGTCACCGAGGCCGACGACATCGTGATCAGCGACACGGTCATCGGCCTGCTGCTCGCCCAGCTCGCCGAGAACCGGCACCTGGCGGAGGTGTTCGGCTACCTCTTCGACTCCAGGGGGTCGGAGATCTACCCGCGCCCGGCGACCCGGTACGTCCGCGAGAACACGCCGGTCGGCTTCGCCACGGTGATCGAGTCGGCCAGACGCCGGGGCGAGACGGCGATCGGCTACCGGCTGGCGGAGCGGGCGAACGAGGCGCCGCACTTCGGCGTCGTCCTCAACCCCGACAAGTCCCGTCCGGTCACCCTCGGGGAGGGTGACTCGGTGATCGTTCTGGCCGAACGCTGAGGTCCGCTGCCCGTGCCCTGGCAGCCTCCTGGTAGGCCAGGACCGTCGCCGCCGTCATGGCCAGCGGCATGACGAACAGGTAGAGCGGCCAGCCGATCCCGCCCAGGGGGAAGATCAGCACGAGGGTCAGGACGACGCCGCCGAGGATCCAGTCGACGGGCCTACCGGGAAGGGTCAAAACCGCTCCATCCACTCGTACCAGGGGCCGGTGAGGTGCCGGTAGCCGGCGTCGGAGTCCACCCCGGGCCTGCCGTCGGGGCTCCAGGTCAGGCCGTAACGCGCGAGGAAGCCCGTGTCCTGGAGCTGGAAGGTCACGGCTCCGCCCTGCCGCTCGACGGACGACACCTGGAACAGCCCGGCCCATCCCGGGTCGGCGGAGGTCTTTCCCCCGGCCACGAGCTCGCGGGCGATGGCCTCCATGCTCTTCTCCGACAGCGCGAACCGGACGGCGTAGGAGGTGTCGAAGGTCAGGAGCACGGCGGTGACGGTCCCGAGGAGGGGGATCGCGGCCCAGCGCGCCCAGTACCGCCGCAGCCCGGGGCGGCCGTCGGCGCGTACCAGGCCGACGAGGAGCCGGGGAGCCCAGACCACGGCGATGCCCACGGCCAGCAGACCACCGAAGATGGAGGTCATGAAGTAGCCGCCGGGGACGCTGGCGCCGTACAGCAGGAGAACGCAGGCCAGGCCGGTCACGGAGATCAGCGGGAGGCCGGGGGGTCCGATCAGTACTCGAGTGAGCGGACGCACACCCGGGCCCGCGTACCGTGTCATCGGCGAGTCCAGCGGCTGTTCCCGGGCTTTTCCGAACATGTGGTCATCAAAGCCGAAGTTCGGAGCAGCCGCCAGCGGAGATCGGTCAGGCGGTGATCATGAAGGCCAGGCCCAGCAGGACGACGACGGGGATCAGCCACACCACGGCTTCGACGGCGAACTCCTTGTACACGGTCAATTTCTCCCTTTAAGTCCCACTAAATCCATAAATCTGGCCATGCGAAGCATATGCGGTCCCATGGGTGGCCCCGCACCCGGCCCACGACGGCCACCTCCCGCAGTGGTCAGCTCCCCTTGGCCGAGGCGTCCTCAAGAGGCTCGTCGGGCGCCGACACACGCAGCCAGCGCGTGCCGTACGGCTCAAGCGTGAGGCCGACCCTGCCGTCTGGGGGCAGGTCGAGTGTGCCGTCCACCAGCAGGTCGGTCAGCACCTGCCCCTCGCCCAGGCCGTCCAGGACGAACTCGGCCCTCGCCTCGCGGTCGGCGAAGTTGTGGACGGCGACCACGGTGCCGCCCTCGGCGTCGGCCCGATGGACCAGCACCGCCTCGTCCGCCGTCTCCAGGACCCGGTAGGCGCCCCAGGCCAGCTCCGGCGACTCCCGGTAACGCTCGATGAGCAGGGTGATCCAGTGCAGCAGCGAGTCGGGGTCGCGGCGCTGGGTCTCGACGTTGACCTCGCGCGGGCCGTACGGCCCGGCCGGGGTGGAGACGGGGGTCCGCTCGGTGACGGGTGAGAACCCTCCCGAGGGCGACCACTGCATGGGGACCCTGACCGCCATCCGGCCCTCCCCCTCCGGGTTCTCGCCGAGGCCGATCTCCTCACCGTAGAAGAGCACCGGCGTACCGGGCAGGGAGAACAGCACGCTGTAGGCCAGCGCGAGCCGCCGCCGGTCACCGTCGAGCATCGGCGGCAGGCGCCGCCGTACTCCCCGGCCGAAGACCTGCATGTCCTTCTCGGGGGCGAAGGCGTCGAAGACCTCCTGGCGCTCGGCGTCGGTGAGCTTGTCCAGGGTCAGTTCGTCGTGGTTGCGGATGAAGGTGGCCCACTGGCAGTCCTTCGGCGGGGCGGGCCGCTCGCGCAGGGCCTCGGCCAGGGCGGCGGGACGGCCCCGGGCCATCGACAAGTGCAGACGCTGCATCCCGATGAAGTCGAAGCACATGGTGACCTCGTTGCCGTTGCCGTCACCGAAGTAGGCCATCAGGTCCGGGTAGGGCAGGTTGACCTCGCCCAGCAGGATCGCGCCGCCGTCGCGGCGGTTCATGAAGGCGCGCAGGTCCGCCAGGAAGGAGTGCGGGTCGCCACCGGCCCCCTCGATCAGGAACGGCACCGCGTCGACCCGGAAGCCGGAAAGGCCCAGCTCCATCCAGAAGCCGAGGATGCGGGCGATCTCATCACGGACCTCGGGATTGCCCACGTTCAGGTCGGGCTGGAAGCGGTAGAAGCTGTGCAGGTAGTACTGGCCGCTCCCCTCGTCGAACTCCCAGATGCTGTCCTCCTTGTCGGGGAAGACGATCGCCTTCGGGTCGAAAGGTCCTGGCTCGTCCCTCCATACGTACCAGTCGCGCTTCGGCGAGTCCCGGCCCGACCTGGACTCCCGGAACCACGGGTGCTCGTCGGAGGTGTGGTTGACCACCAGGTCGGCGATCACCCGGATGCCCCGGTCCCTGGCGGTCCGCATGAACTCCACGAAGTCGCCGAGGGTGCCCAGGCGGGGATCGACCGAGTAGAAGTCGGTGATGTCGTAGCCGTCGTCACGGCCGGGGGTCGGGAAGAAGGGCATCAGCCAGATGCACGTCACCCCGAGACGGTCGAGATGGTCGATCTGCTGGGTGAGCCCTCTGAAGTCTCCGACGCCGTCGCCGTTCCCGTCCTTGTACGTCTCGACGTCAAGGCAGTAGACGACGGCGTTCTTCCACCACAGATCGGCAGTGTGGGTCAGTCGCATGCGCCCGCACTACCCGGGCTTTACCCGTTTATGGGGGATATAAGTAGTGATCGTTCCCCTTACGGCGTCGGTACGGCTACGGTGGAGGCTGGACTGTGGAGGGGACCATGCGGCAGCTCAGGCACGGCGCGCCCTTCGGGTGGCTGCTCAGCCTGCTGTTCCCGCTGCTCGTCGCGGCCGGTCCCGCCGCCTTCCCCTCCCCGGCCCCGCTCACCGGTACGGCCGCCGCCCCCCGGCACTTCGCGATCACCACGGAGCGGCGCCCGCTCTCCCAGGAGTCGTCGGCGGGAGAGCGCCCGCACCTCCCGGGGACCCTCACCTCCACCCTGCTCTCGGTCCTGGCCGGACCGGCGGGAAGCGGCGGTCACCCGGCCGTCGTCCCGCAGGCGGACTTCGCGCCCGCCCTGCTGCCGACCGGGTCGCGGCCCCGCGCCACGGGCGAGGCGCCCTTCCCACCCCCGGCACCGGGGACCGGCCCCGCCAGAGCCCCTCCGGCCACCTCCACAGGCGCCTGAGCGCCACCTGACCGCCCGGCGGCCACACGCCGGGCGGACGACAACCGTCCGGGACATCAAGGACGGACACCCGCCAGGAACGTTCAGGACGGACCTCCGTCCGGAAGGTTCAGGACGGGCTTCCGCCCGAGACGTTCAGGACGGCGAAGCACCCCGGCACCTCCGGAGTGGCGACGCCGTCCGGCCCGATCCCTGACGGTCGAACCGCCTGGGACGTCCCGGAA
The DNA here is from genome assembly GCF_042893955.1 of Streptosporangium sp. NPDC001559. Taxonomy (NCBI): domain Bacteria; kingdom Bacillati; phylum Actinomycetota; class Actinomycetes; order Streptosporangiales; family Streptosporangiaceae; genus Streptosporangium; species Streptosporangium sp. NPDC001559. The sequence continues at coordinate 113,344 of NZ_JBIAVG010000003.1, read as the reverse complement.
CACCTTCCGGACTTCGCCGTACCCGCGAACGTCCCGGCGCGCCCGCGGACACCCCGGCAGTGCCCCGGCAGTGCCTCTCAGCGGACCCTGACGGCGCCGCGATGGCGTCTCAGCAGCGTCTCTGTGGCACCTCTGTGGCGCTCCGGCACACCCGCGGGCCGTACCCAAGGACTTCTTCCAAGCCTGTGGAGGCTTCCATGTCGCGTGCCCCCGTGGTGCGCGCGGTGACGGCGCTCGCCGTCATCGCCATCTCACTCTTCGTGGCGTTCACCATGACGCCACGCCTCGGTCTCGACCTGCGCGGCGGTACCCAGATCGTGCTGGAGACCAGGGACTCCCCGACCGCCAAGGCCGACGCCGAGGCCACCGACCGCACCCTTGAGGTGCTGCGGCGCAGGGCCGACGCGCTCGGTGTCGCGGACGCCCCGCTGTCGCGTTCCGGCGAGCGGCGCATCATCGTCGAGCTGCCCGGTGTGCAGGACCCGGCCAGGGCCGCCGAGGTCATCGGCAAGACCGCGCAGCTGACCTTCCACGCCGTCGAGGGCGTGGCGGACGAGAAGACGACTCCCGGCAAGGGCCAGCTCGTCATCCCCGACGAGGACGGCGCCAAGCTGCTCGTCGGCCCCGCCAGGCTCACCGGGGACGGCGTCAGCGGCGCCGAGGCGGGGACGGACCCGCAGAGCGGCGGCGGCTGGTTCGTCACGCTGGACTTCCGCGACAAGGGCGGCGAGGAGTGGGCGAAGCTGACCGGCGAGGCCGCCTGCAACGCCCCCGGCGACCCCAAGCGCAGGGTCGCCATCGTGCTCGACGACAAGGTCCTCATCTCCCCCCAGGTCAACGAGGGCGTCGGCTGCCGGGTCGGGCTGACGGGCGGTTCGACGCAGATCACCGGCTCCTTCGGCGTCGAGGAGGCGCAGGACCTGGCCGCGCTGATCAAGGGCGGCTCGCTGCCCGTGCCCGTCGAGATCGTCGAACAGCGGACCGTCGGCCCGACGCTCGGCGCCGCGGCCATCCTGGCCAGCGCCCAGGCCGCCGTCATCGGCGTGCTGCTCACCGCGCTGTTCATCGTGGTGACCTACCGCCTGGCGGGGGCGATCGCCACCATCGCCCTGCTCTGCTACGCGTTGATCTCCTACGCCGCGCTGGTCGCGCTCGGCGCCACGCTCACCCTGCCCGGTCTGGCGGGTTTCGTGCTCGCGATCGGCATGGCCGTCGACGCGAACGTGCTGGTCTTCGAGCGCGCCAGGGAGGAGTACGCCGCCAAGCCCCGGCTGCGGCCCGCGCTCGACAAGGGCTTCCGCAACGCGTGGAGCGCGGTCGCCGACTCCAACATCACGACGTTGCTGGCCGCCGGCCTGCTGTTCTTCCTGGCCTCGGGGCCGGTGCGGGGCTTCGGTGTCACGCTGGTCATCGGTGTCGTGGCCTCGCTGTTCACCGCGATGGTCGTCACCCGGGTGCTGGCCCAGTGGGCGGTGAACCTGCCCCCGGTCGCCAGGCGGCCCAAGCTGACCGGCCTGGCGGACGTCGGCCGGGTCCGCAGGTGGCTGACCGAACGTCAGCCCGCCCTGATGCGCAGGCGGATGCCGTACTTCCTGGTCACCGCGGCGCTGATGGTCGCGGCGATCGGCGGGATCACGGTCAGGGGGCTGGACTTCGGCGTCGAGTTCACCGGCGGCAGGCTGATGGAGTACTCAACGACCAAGCCGCTGAGCGCCGACGCCGCCCGCGAACTGGTCTCCCAGGCCGGGTTCCCGAACGCGGTCGTGCAGTCCTCGGACGAGGGTGTCTCGGTGCGGACCGGCCGGATCGGCGAGGCCGAGCAGGCGCGCATCGAGACGGCGCTGGAAGGCGGGGGCGGTACGGTCACCAAGCAGCGTGACGAGCTCATCGGCCCCAGCCTGGGCGAGGAGCTGCGCAGGAACGCCATGATCGCGCTCGGTGTCGCGCTCGCCGCGCAGCTGGCCTATCTGGCCTTCCGGTTCCGCTGGACGTTCGGTCTGGCCACGGTGCTCGCCCTGGTCGTGGACGCGGCGGCCGTGATCGGCGCGTTCGCCTGGCTGGGCAAGCCGATCGACGGGGTGTTCCTAGCCTCGATGCTCACGGTGATCGGGTACTCGGTCAACGACAAGGTCGTGGTCTTCGACCGGGTCCGCGAACTGTGGGGGGCGCGGCGCAAGACGCCGTTCGCCGAGGTGGTCAACAACGCCATCCTGCAGACCGTGCCCCGTACGGTGAACACGGGTCTCGGCGCGCTGTTCATCCTCGGGGCGCTGGCCGTGCTCGGGGGTGACTCGCTGACCGACTTCGCGGTCGCGCTGCTGATCGGCATCGTCGTCGGCACGCTGTCCTCCGCGCTGGTCGCGGCGCCGCTGGCGATCGAGTTCGAACGGCGCGGCAAGGCGGCGCCGCCGCGCCCCAAGACCACGCGGAGCCGTGCGAGGGAGGGGTCGGGAGCGGTCCTCTGAGCCTTCTCAGGACGCCCGGGGCGGGGCCCGTGCCGAGGTTCGGCGGGCCCCTCCTCGGGGAGGGGACGGGCCGCTAATGTGCTGGGGATCCGGTTCCCCCCGACCTCTGGAAGGCAGACACACCGTGGCGGAAGACTACGCGACGACGTTCAGGATCATCGATGTGGACGGCGACGGCCTCATCTCGGCGCCCGAGCTCGCACGGCTGATGGAGGTGCTCGGTCAGCCGCTCACCCCTCAGGGGGCGGCCGATGCCGTGGCCAGAATCGACCGGGACGGCGACGGCCTCATCTCCCTGGAGGAATTCGCCGGATATCTCGGCTGATTTCCCCCGTTTCTCCTCGTTTAGGGCCGTGGGGGCCGTGACGGCCCCCCGCCCGACCTTCCGTCATAGTCGCCGGACATTTACCACTTCAAGTGGATTTATCCACCAATACACCGCCTGAATAGATGAAATTCGGTGGTGGATCGGCGATATGGCAAAGCATTCGCTCCTGCCCTTGCGGGCTATTGACTCTCCATTCACGACCTAATAACTTAAAGTAGCCAATGAGCTTCATAATGTAGCGATGAGGTGAGGTTCAATGCATCACACGGTCACACCGTCCCCCCGCGCACGACACGGCCCATGAGCACCGTGCCCCCGGAAACGCCCCCCTGAACGCCTTTTCCGAGCGCCGTACGCACCACGAAAGACTCCCACACGCACACCCGGTTCAGCTTTCCAGCGTGAGCTGACCCCAATCCTGCGCAGCGGATCGGTCGTCCCCTCGCCGACCTCCCGCCGACTCACCGCGACAGCGCGGAGCCAGCCGGAGATTCCCAGGCATACGACCGATCGGTCTCCAGGGTCCTCCATCCGGCTTTCTCCGCAGGAGGTGAGACATGGCCGGAGGTCTCGCACGTGAAGTGATCCGGTCGATGCGACCGACGTTCCCCACGGCGCCCCGCCGGGAACGCCACGACCTGGTCAATCTGAGAGACAACGAGAATCCCTTCGGCGGACCGCACCGCCACTATCCCGACAACGGGAACGACGACCTGGTCGCCGCCTACACCCGCGCGCTCGACGCCGTCGAGCCCGTGCCCGACGGCCTCACCCGCCCCAGATGGCGGTGGGGGCCGGAAAGCGTCCTGATCACACGAGGCGCGGCCGACGGCCTCGACCTGGTCTTCAGGACGTTCTTCGAACCCGCCTCGGACGCGGTCGCCGTGACCCCGCCCAGTTTCGCGCTCTTCGACGAACTGGCCACGGTCTACCGGATCGCCCGCCTGCCCGTCCCGTTACGGGGAGAGCGGCTCGACCGGCTCGACGTCGGGCGGCTCGCCTCGCTCCCGGTCAAGGGCGTCATCCTGTGCGACCCGGGCAACCCGACCGGCACCTGCCTGGACCGGCGGGACGTCCTGGCGCTCCTTGGGTCCTTCCACGGCCTGGTCGTGATCGACGAGGCCTACGTCGAGTGCTCGGGCCGTGTGTCGTACCGGCACCTGATCCCCGAGCATCCCAACCTCGTGGTCGTACGGTCGATGTCCAAGGCGCTCGGCCTCGCGGCTCTGCGTCTCGGCGCCGTGTTCGCCCACCCCGACCTGCTCACGGCGCTGCGCAAGACGCGGCTGCCGTACGCCCTGCCGGGGCCGGTGGCGGCGCGGGCCGTCGCCGAGCTGTCGCGGCCCACGCGACTGCGCGAACGGATCGCGGCGTTCACCGGGGAGCGCGACCGGCTGGCGGCCGGGCTCACCGGATGCCCGGGAGTCGGGCGCGTCTTCGCCGAGGCGGGCTTCGTCACGGTCGAGGGGGAACACGCCCTCGCCGACGAACTCTGGCGGGCGGGCTTCGACACGCTGCCCGAGCCGATGGGCTGGCCGGGGCACGTGCGCGTCTCCGTGGGACGGCCCATGGACAACACCCGGCTGCTCGCCGTACTCAAGGGGACCGCCGGTACGGCGCAGGAGCCCTCGGTCGGCGTGAGGAAAACGACGTTCCGCATGGCACGCGGCGGGATCGCCGCGATCCGGGGGAGAGGACTCCAGGCATGAGCACCGAGACGACCACGGCGCTGTCCGTGACGACCGTCGCCCGCCACGACATCCGCGCCATCACCTCGGTCAGGGTCGACGGCGACATCCACCAGCTCGGCCAGCAACGCGACTTCCGCCGCAACGACGCCCTGGCCGCTTTCCTGCCCGAGGCGGGCAGACCGTCCTTCGCCTGGGTACGGCTACGCGACGGGGAGAGCCTGGCCGTGCACCGGCATCCGACCAAGTCCATGATCCTGGTCTGCAGCGGCTCGGTGCTGCTGCTCGGCTCCGACGAACGCGAACTGTCCGAGGGGGACGTCGTGTGTGTGCCTCCGGAGAGCGACCACGGGTTCCGCACCCGTCCCGGTGAGGAGTTCCACGGTCTGTCCGTGCAGTTCGAGGGGGCCGGTCTCTACGAGGACGGGCACACGCCGAGAGCGAGCTTCGGCGGCTCCGGGGAGGCGCTGGCCGAGCTTGAACGCCTGAACGAGACGCTGCTCCTGCGCCACCGGGGCAACGCGCTGTTCACCCTGTTCGACAGCGGCAGGCTGACCAAGGAACCCGTGCTTCGTGCGCGTTTCCTGGCCGCTCTCTACGTGTGGGCGACCTACTTCCAGCGAATGCTCCACGCCCGCCAGGCCACCTGCTCCGAGGAGCCTCTGCGCGCGGAGTACGGCGAGCACCTGCGCGAGGAGCTCGGTCACGACCGCCTGCTGCTCGAACAGTACGACGCGGACACCGACGTCTACGACCCGATCCTTGAGGCGGCGGGAAGCTGGTTCGTCGCCCAGATGTACCAGATGGACGAGGCCCAGCGGATCGTGCTCGTGCACATGGTCGTCGAGTCGAGCGGCCACCTGTTCGGTCTCACCACCTCGGAGATCTTCCAGGAGGAGGCGGGCGGCTACTTCGCCCTGCACGCCCAGGCGGACGACGACCACAGGAACGTCGGCAGGGCTCACCTGACGGCCCTTCCCCCCTCGGCCTTCCCCGCGCTCGCCGAGACCTGCAGGCGGGCGTGGGACCAGATGGACCTGGTCCACGAGCGCATCGCCGCCTGGACCCTGAAGGACGGATGATGAGAGCCGCGACCGGGGGGCGTGTTCCCGCCCCCCACACCGGTACGGCCCCGCCGTACGTCTCCTGCGCCCCGCCCGGCGCCCGACATCCGGTGACCGTGATGTCCGAACGGATCGTGGACGTCTTCACCGACCTGGGCTACCGGGTCGCCGACGGGCCCGAGGTCGAGGCCGAGTGGTTCGCCTTCGACGCCCTCAACATGGACAGGGGCCACTTCGCCCGCGACCGGGACCACACCTTCTACGTCGCCGACCCGTCGGACAACGGACGCGGCTGTGGCCTGGTGCTGCGGGGACACACCTCCCCGGTGCAGATCAGGCGGATGCTCTCCTCCTCTCCGCCGATCCGGATGATCTGCACCGGGCGTGTCTTCCGCCCCGACCCGCTCGACGCCACCCACAGCCCGGTCTTCACCCAGGTCGAGGGGCTGGTCGTGGACCGCGGCCTGACCATGGCCGACCTGGCGGGCACGCTCGACCACTTCGCGGCGGCGGTGTTCGGCCAGGGCGTGGTGACCAGGCTGCGGCCCCACTGGTTCGCCTACACCGAGCCGTCCGCCGAGATCGACGTGGTGTGCGCCGTCTGCCGCGGCGTTCCCGAACGGGCGTGCCGTACCTGCTCGGGGGCGGGGTGGGTCGAGTGGGGCGGCTGCGGGATGGTCCACCCCAGGGTGCTGGCCACCTGCGGTGTCGACCCGGCCGAGTACGGCGGATTCGCCTTCGGCGTGGGTGTGGAGCGGACGTTGATGCTCAAACACGGCCTCGACGACATCCGCGCCCTCGGTGAGACGCCGCTGCCCGAGGAGCCGCCCGGTCCGTCCTGCCCCGGGACCGTCAGGCGGGCGGCCGGGAGGGCGCTGGCCTCGGCCGGATACGTCGAGACCGTGACCTCCCCCTTCGTCGGAACCGCCGCCTGGGACGCCCTCGGCCTGGCCGCCGACGACCCGCGCAGACGCGCCCTCACGCTCGTCAACCCGCTCGACGCCGGCGAACCCGAGCTGCGCACCACGCTGCTGCCCGGCCTGCTGGACGCGTTGCGCCGGGACATCGCACGCGGCCGCACGAACCTCGGCCTGTTCGAGCAGGGCACGGTCTTCACCTGCCCGGTCCTCATGGCTCGGGCGCCCCGCGTGCCCACCGGGACCCGGCCCGGCGAGACCGACCTCCGGGCGCTACGGGACCTCGTCCCCGCGCAGCCGTACCACCTGGCGGCCGCGCTGGCGGGAGAACCCCGCTGGGCGGAGCTGGTCGACGCGGCCCGCACGGTCGCGGGCGCCTCAGGGGGCGGCGTACGACTGACCACCCGGGAGGGAGGCCCCCCGCCGTGGCTGCCCGGACGCTGTGTCGCGCTGCTCGCGGGTCCCACCGTGCTCGGCCACGCCGGGCAGTTGAGTCCCGACACGGTCGGCGCCATGGACCTGCCGCCGGGAACCAGCGCCATGGAGCTCGACCTCGACATCCTCGAACGTCTCACGACCCCGAACAACGACGATCTCAGAGAAGGTGAAAGACCGTGACCCCGGAAGAACTCGCCCACGCCTACCTTGACGGGCTCGAACGCGGCGACCTCGACGCCGTGCTCGGCCTGTACCAGGAGGGAGGGATCGTCCACTCCCCCCTGTACGGCCCCATGCCCGCGGCGGAGTTCTACCCCGCGCTGTTCGCCGACACGGGCCGCGCCAAACTGCTGCTGCTCGGCACGACACAGGGCAGGACCGTCACCGGAGCCCCGTTGGTGACCATCTGGTTCCGCTTCGACTGGACCCTGCCCTCGGGGCAGCCTGCGAACTTCGAGTGCGTCGACGTCCTCGAACTGGCCGACGACGGGCGCGTCACGGCGCTGCACATCATCTACGACACGGTGATGGCCAGACCCGCCTTCGAGGCGGAGAAGGGCGCGGGCAGCTCCTGGCGCCCGGTCTTCTGACCGACCGGGCCGGGGGCGCTCCCCGATTCGGCGGAAACACGAAACCCCAGTCCCACGGTTCGGGTCGTGGGCTGGGGTTTCGGCGTTCGGCCTGAGGTCAGGCGATCGTCAGGTAGACCTGGCTGAAGGTTTCGGCGATCTTCTTGAGGTCGGTCGCCGTGTCCACCTCGGGGGTCGCCGGGGTGTAGACGGCGGCCATGCGGCGCTGGATCGGGGCGAGCTTCTTCAACTCGTCCCAGGCGGTCAGCCGGGTGACGGTGCCCTTGGCGTCCTGGACCCGGGTCCAGATGTTCACCTGCTGGGCGGAGCCGTCCAGGACGGGCTTGGAGACCCTGGCCGCGATCTGCTCCCCGGTGACCTGGCCGACCAGGCCGGTCTCCTCGGCGGCGACCTGGCCCAGGGCGTCCCAGGCGCGGGCGCGGACCTGGATCCACTGGTTGGCCTGGGCCTGCTCCGGGGTGATCTTCCAGGCGGTGTAGCCGCCGTAGGTCAGGCCGTTGTCGAGGGAGAGCTGGTCGACCCGGCCGGAGATCAGGTGCGACTCGACCCGCTCGGGGGCCAGCAGCGGGTAACGCTTGCGCATCTCGGTCTTGCAGGCCTCGTTCCCACCGCAGGCCAGCTCGGGGACGACCGTGTGGACGCCGAGACGCTTGCCCGGCGCGGCCTGGCGCAGCGCGGCGGAGGCGGCAGTGACGAAGGCCAGCACCTCGTCGTCGGTCTTGAAGGTCGAGTTGTAGCCGAGCTGGGAGCTGAACCGGATTCCGGCGACCTCGGGACGGGCGGCCAGGGCGGCGACCCGCTTGACGGCGGCGGAGAAGTTCTGCGCCCCCGCCTTCCAGTCGTCGGCCAGCTCGGTGTCGATCCAGACGCGCAGGCCGGTGCCCTTGGCGGTGGTGATCACCTGGCCCACGGGGCCCTGCGCGGCGGCGGTGACCTCCTGCTGGGTCGGGACCGTGGCGGCCGCCTGCTGGGCGGTCTGGGTCGTGGCGTTCTGGGCGGTGTTCGCCTGGCCGGTGGGCTTGAGGCCGCTGCTCTGCTCGGGCGCGCTCTCCGTGCCGTCGCCGCCCTCCTGGTACCCGCCGACCGCGCACTCCTGGCCCGCCTCGCACTCGGGCGAGCCGTCGGCGTCCGCGCCCTCGGGGAGCGGGGTGTTCTCGTCGCCCACGGTGCCGTCGCCCTCAAGCTGAGGGCAGGAGCTTCCCGGGGCGGAGCAGTCGATGAACTGACCGTCGGTGGGGGTGGCGGCCTTGAGGTTGGCGTTGTCGTTCGCGCCCCAGAACTTCACGATGTCGTATGCCTCGTCCGGCTTCGCCAGCCAGCGGCACACGATGAAGGCGGGGGCGTCGTCACCCATCAGATCGTTGCAGCTGCGATCGTCGTCCTGTGAGAAGGCCGCCGCAGCCGGCGCCAGCGCTCCGATGACCGCGACGGCCGCGCCGACGGCAAGAGTCCGTCGCAGGTTGATTCGCATGTCCCGAACTCCCAGTGATCCAGTCAAAACGATCGTTTCGCACCCTATACAGATCTCCGACCCCTCAACAGGCTTAGTCAGGAAATAGCCAGAAGCCCGCCATATCCCAGTCAGCTCAGCTTGGCCATACCGAAAAGCCATAACGACGGTCCCGTACGGCGGAGGCCGCGCGGGCGCCACATTGGGACACCACGGATAATCGGGGCATGTTCCCAGCCCTGTGGACGCCCTGATGCCCGCGGAGTCCTCGCAGACCCTGGAGCGCGGCCTGCGCCTGCTGCGCCTGCTCTCCGACGGCAGGCCCGGCCGGACCCCGACCGAACTGGCCGCGGAGCTGGGGCTGAGCCGCCCGACGGTCTACCGTCTGCTCACCACCCTGCAGAGCGAGGGGTTCGTCAGGCGGGACGGTGAGGGCCGTCTCCATCTGGGCTTCGGCGTCCTCGTCCTGGCCAGGGCCGTACAGCCGTTGCTGCGTGAAGGCGCCCTGCCCGCCCTGCGGCGGCTCGCCGAGGAGGTGGGGGCGACCGCGCACCTCACGGTCGCCGAGGGGGAGGACGGGCTGGCCGTCGCGGTGGTCGAACCGTCGTGGACGGACATGCACGTCGCCTACCGCGAGGGGTCGCGTCACCCGCTGTCCAAGGGGGCCGCCGGACTGGCCGTGCTCGCCCTGCGCGAAGGCCGTACGGGCCACGTGGTCACCGAGGGGCACCTCCAGGAGGGGGCCAGGGGCATCGCGGCGCCCGTGCCCGGGCTGCCGTGGCTTGAGGCGTCGGTCGGCGTGGTCTCCTTCACCCCGCTGGACCCCGACGTCGTCGGCCCCCGGGTGGCCGCGTCGGCCGTCGAACTGTCCCGGTCCCTGGCCTGACCCCGGCCTACATGGTGTTGACGATCAGGCCGATGTGGGTGAAGTAGTTCAGCGCCCCGAACAGGGTGAAGGCGATTCCGGCCACCCCCCAGCACACCCCGACGACGGTCGTGAGCCTTCCCCCCTTGGCCCGCAGCGCCAGCGGGAAGAGCACCGCGCCCAGGCCGACCAGGACGTAGAGGCCGGAGATGAACGTCGCCTCAAGCAGCGGCATGTCGGCGAAGGCTCCGGAGATGGGCTCCTGGGGTGGGGCGGCGAACAGGGTGTAGGCCCATCCGGCCGCCGCGATGCCGAAGCATCCGAGCCCCATGCCCGCGACGAACAGTGAGACGGGGCCCGCCGTACGGGCGAGCAGGGCGGGGCGGTCCAGCGCGGCGGCCAGCAGCACGCCTTTGCGCCACAGGTAGAAGGCCGCGAACAACAGCAGCACCCCGAAGGCCAGTGAGGGCTCCCCGAAGACGATGTTGTCGAAGGGGAAACCCTGCCCGGCGAGCGGCCAGGTGAGCGTCATGTGCAGGCCGGTCGTCGTGAGGATCAGGCCGAGCACCCCGAAGGCCAGGGCCCAGCCCTCGAAGTGGTCGTTGATCCTGCCGCGCAGCACCTTGTGCCCGAGTGCGACCACCAGGATCAGCCCCACGCCCGCCGCGACCGCCATGATCGTGTTGTACGTGGGCATCCTGGCCCAGTCGATCTTCAGTCCAGGGGCCGCCCCCGATATCCACATAAGGAATCATTTCCCTATGTAGTCACACCAAAACGGTCAGTAATCGCGCGAGGTGCCGTGGACCGTGTAGAGCCGGGCGATCATCTCGTTGAGCAGCTCGCGTTCGGCCGGGTCGAGGGGCGAGAGGAAGTCGGCCTCGACCTCGGTCATCCGCGTCACGGCCTCCTCGACGGCCCGTCTGCCCTCCTCGGTCAGCAGGACGAGCTGTTTGCGCCGGTCGGCCGCGCTGCGGGCCCGCCGGGCGTAGCCGAGCCGCTCCAGCTTGTCGACCACCGCGACCATCGTCGTGCGGTCGAGGCCGGACAGTTCGCACAGGTCGCGCTGTGACGCCTCCCGGTCGTGGGCGAGGCTCATCACCCGCAGTTCCTTGCCCGTTATCCGCCACCGCCGCAGTTCGTCCTCGACCCGGTCGCGGACGAGGCCGCCCAGGCGCAGGAGCAGGTAACCGGTCGCCGCGGAGATCCGCCGCTCCGCGCTCCACGTGCTCACCCGCCCAACCTACGGCCTGGGTCCGCCACGGCGTACAGGACCTCGCGCAGGCCGGGGACGTCCTCCCGGTCGGCGCGCCAGACCAGCCGCAGCGCGAGCGGGGTGGTTTCGACGGCGAGCCGTACGAGGGTGCCCTCGTCGAGCTGGGCGGAGACCGCGAAGTCGGGCAGCAGGGTGACGCCGAGACCGCGTTCGGCCCAGGCGCGCATGACGGAGACCCCGCCCGCCCTGACCCGGCGCATGTCCTGCCCGAACAGGCGCTCCCCGGCCAGCCAGAACGAGCAGGCGGGCACGTTGACCAGCAGGTCCTGGCCGCACAGGTCCCGCCTGGTCACCTCCCGTCTGCCGGAGAGCGGGTGGTCCGGGGCGGCGACGAGCACGAGCCGTACGGTCTCCAGGTCGAGGAAGTCGAGCGGCGCCGACGGCAGGCCGAAGCCGAGCCCGCCGAGCCCCTCCCCCGCGTCCAGCAGCAGCGCCGCGTCCAGGTCGCCCTCGGCGACGTCGGCCAGCAGCCGGTCCCTGGCGGCGTCGGAGCGCACCTCGACCCGCAGTTCGGGGCGTCGTACGGCCAGCCGGGTGAGGATCGCGGGCACGTGGGTCGCGGCGATGGTCTCCAGCGCGCCCAGACGCAGCTCCCGCCTGCCTCCGGCGACGTCGAGCCTGGCCTGTTCGGCCTGGTCGAGGAGCCGCCGCGCCCACGACCGCATGCGCTCACCGGCCGGGGTCAGGCCCATTCCCCTGGGGCCGCGTTCGAACAACGCCACTCCCAGGGACCTCTCCAGCACGCGGATCTGCGCCGAGACGGAGGAGGGCGCGTTGCCGAGCGCGTTGGCGGCGTCGGTGACGGTCCCGTGCCTGGCGACCGCCTCGAAGACCTGTAACTGGCGAAGCTCCATGTCCGGCGAACCCCCGCGGAGCGTTCGGATATTCCGAACGGAGCCTGCGTTCTCTCCGGTGGAGCCGTACGGCCCGGCCCACGACAGTGATCCGCATGACCATCGGTTCCACCAGGCGTTCCCTGGCGTTGTTCGGCATCTCCCTCGGCTACTTCACGGTCCTGCTCGACATGACCGTGCTCTCGGTGGCCGAACCTGATCTGGCACGCTCGCTCGGCGGCTCGGTCGCGGGCCTGCAGTGGGCCGTGTCCGGCTACACCGTCGTGTTCGGCGCCCTGTTGCTGTCCGCGGGGGCGATCAGCGACAGGTTCGGCGCGCACCGGGTCTTCCGGGTGGGCGTCGCCTTCTTCGGGACCGGCTCGCTGCTGAGCGCGCTGTCACCCGACCTGTGGACGCTGGTGGCGGCGCGGGCGCTGCTCGGCGCCGCGGCGGCGGCCTGCGTGCCCGCCTCAATGGCGATGGTCAGCACGCTCTACCCGGTTCCCGCGGAACGCGCCAGGGCCCTGTCGGTGTGGGCGGCCGTCAGCGGGGCCGCGCTGGCCGCCGGACCGATCGCCGGGGGGCTGCTGGTCGGCCTGTCCGGCTGGCGGGCCGTGTTCCTGATCAACGTCCCGCTGGCGGCGGCCGTACTGGCGATGACGGCGGGGCGCGCGGTGCGCTGCCCGCGTGGTGACCGCGGGATCGGCTGGCCCGCCCAGCTCGCGGTCTGCGTGGCCCTCGGGCTGGGTACCGACGCGCTCATCGCGCTCGGTTCGGGCGAGCCGGCCCACGCGCTGGGGTCCGGTGCCGCCGCCGTCGCCGCCGGGGTGGCCTTCGCGGCGCTTGAGCGGCGCGGCACCGAGCCGGTCCTGGCGCCCGCCGTACTGCGGGCCCCCGGTATGACGCCCGCGCTGCTGGCCGGTGCGGCGGTCAACTTCACGATGGCCGGGGTGTTGTTCGTGCTGCCGCTCCTCTTCCAGCGGATCCTGGAGCTGTCCCCCCTCGAAACCGGAGTGGCCTTCCTGCCGATGACGCTGCCGTTCGCCGTCAACCCCCTGGTCACCGGCAGGATCGTCGCCAGGTCGGGGCCGCGTGGGCCGGTGACCGCCGGCCTGGCCCTGCTGACCGCGGGCGGTGTGATCTTCGCGGTCGCGGTCACGACCGGGTCGGCCTACCCGCTCCTGGTCGCGGGTCTGCTCTGCACCGGTTTCGGGGTCTCGTTCGCGCTGCCCGCGCTGGTCACCACGGTCGTCGCGGCGGCCCCCACCGGTATGGCAGGCACCGCGGGCGGCCTGCTCAACGCGGCCAGGCAGGTCGGCGCCACCCTCGGTGTGGTCGTGATGGGCGCCCTGCTCACCCCGGCCCCCGGCGGCACGGCCCGCGCCCTCCTGGTGCCCGCCCTGCTCTGCGCGGTCGCCGCGCTCACCCTCGGGCGTTCACGGACGCCCTCCCTCAGGTGAGAGGAACTCCAGGCGGTTGCCGTGCGGGTCGACGCTGTGGAAGCGGCGCATCCCCGGGAAGTCGTCGGCGAAGTCGACCGGGTAACCGGCCTCGCCCAGACGCCGGGCCCAGTGGTCGAGATCCTCGACCATGAGGCCGGGGTGCGCCTTGCGGGCCGGGCGGAAGTCGGCCTCGACGCCCAGGTGGAGTTCGATGCCGTGCCCCCTGAACCAGCATCCGCCACGGGCCGCGAGAAGGGGAGGCTTGGGGATCTCGGTCAGGCCGAGCACCCCCTCGTAGAAGTCCCGTGACAGTTGCTCGCTCCCGGGAGGACAGGCGAGCTGCACATGATGAATCACCACAACCCCCTAATTATCTCGACATCAAGATACTTCACCCCGACACAGGAGTCCATGTTTGACATCGGCTCACTCGTTGACGGAAGGTTGTACGTATAAAGGACAACAATGTCCGATAAACGGACGAGCTTGGAGAAGCGGATGCCGTACTACCGCGTCGTGGGTGAGATTCCCCGCAAGCGACACGTGCAGTTCCGGCGGCCCGACGGCGGGCTGTACGCCGAGGAGCTGATGGGTGAGGAGGGCTTCTCCAGCGACTCCTCACTCCTCTACCACCGGTACCTGCCCACGGCGATCATCAAGGCGGAGGCGGTCGAGGCGTCCCCCTCCGCCACGCTCACCCCCAACCTTCCGCTCTCCCCCAGGCACTTCCGCACCCAGGACCTCCCGACCGGCGGTGACCTGGTCTCCGGACGCGGCCTGCTGGCGGGCAACGCCGACGTCCGCATGTCGTACGCCGCGACCGAGGCCCCCAGCGAGCTGTACCGCAACTCCATGGGCGACGAGTGCGTCTACATCGCCTCGGGACGGGTCACGTTCGAGTCCACCTACGGCGCGCTCGAAGCCGGGGAGGGCGACTACGTCGTCGTGCCGACCGGGACGATCCACCGCTGGGTCCCCCAGGGACGCGTCACGGCCTTCGTCATCGAGGCCGCCGGGCACATCAGGCCGCCCAAGCGCTACCTGTCGAAGTACGGCCAGTTCCTCGAACACGCCCCCTACTCCGAGCGCGACCTGCGCACCCCGCAGGAGCCGATGCTCGCCGAGGGCGAGGAGGTCCCGGTGCTGGTCCGCACGCGCGGCGGACTGACCCGGCTGGTCTACCGTAACCACCCCTTCGACGTGGTCGGCTGGGACGGCTGCCTGTACCCCTACGCCTTCAACATCAGCGACTTCGAACCCGTCGTGAAGCGCACCCACGCCCCGCCGCCGGTGCACCAGACCTTCGAGGGACCGAACTTCGTGGTCTGCTCGTTCTGCCCCCGGCCCCTCGACTTCCACCCCGAGGCCATCCCGATCCCCTACAACCACCACAACGTGGACTCCGACGAGCTGATGTTCTACGCGGGTGGCGACTACACCGCGCGCAAGGGCTCGGGCATCGACGTCGGCTCGATCTCGCTGCACCCCGCCGGGTTCACCCACGGCCCCCAGCCGGGCGCCGTCGAGGCCTCCGTCGAGGCCGTACGGCAGGGCCACACGCAGACGAGCGAACTGGCCGTGATGGTCGACACCTTCCGGCCCCTCGACCTCGGCTCGACCGGCCTGTCCGTCGAGGACCCCGCCTACGCCTGGACGTGGGCCCGATGACGCTCTTCGACGCCCTGGTCGACGACGCCGGGCTCTTCCCGCCGACCGCGCTGCCCATGGCCAGGGCCCTGGCCAGGCACCGCGCGGACCTCGCGGCGGGCAGCCCGGTGCTGACCCACCGTTTCCTGTGCGCGGCCAGCCGGATCGGCGAGCTGCGCGAGCACCTGGACCACCCGATCAGGCTCGGTCTCGTCCTGGACACCCCCGAACTGCCGCCGCTCGACGATCTCGACGTCGAGCTGGTCGAGGTCCCCGGACGGGTCGTGGACCTCGGTGACCTCAAGGCCCGGCTGTTCGTCGAGGTCGCCCCGGCCCGGCTGCCCTTCGCCCCGCCCCCTGGGGCGGGGCTCAAGGTCAGGTGCGGCGGGACGGTCGCCACCGCCTTCCCCTCCGCCCAGGACCTGGGCGCGTTCATCTCCCACTGCGTCGAACGCGACATCCCGTTCAAGGCGACGGCCGGGCTGCACAACGCGGTGCGCCACTTCGACCCGGCGCTCGGCGTCGACCGGCACGGCTTCCTCAACCTGGTCCTGGCGGTCTGCGCCGCCGTCGACGGCCGCGACCCGGTCACCGTGCTGGGCTCGACGGACGTGGGCGAGCTGGTACGGCTGGCCCGCGAGGTCTCCGGGGAGGTCGCGACCCGCGCCAGGCGGCTGCTGGTCTCCTACGGTTCGTGCAGCACCAGCACGCCGATCGAGGACCTGCGAGCCTTGGGGCTCATCGAGAACGCGGCAACAGTAGAGGAGAACGTGTGATGTCCTGGGGTGTCGAACACCTGCCCTACGGGGTCTTCTCCCGGCACGAGGGGGAGCCCCCACGCGTCGGGGTGCGCTACGGCGAGCACGTCGTGGACCTCGCCGGAGTCCTGCACGACGAGGTGTTCGCCACCGGCTCGCTCAACGCCTTCATGGCCAGGGGCTCGGCCGCGTGGCGGGACACCAGGACGGTGCTCCAGAACAAGCTGCGCACCGACTCCGGCGCCGTCGAGGCGCACCTGGTCCCGCTCGACCAGGTCAGGCTGCACCTGCCGTTCGAGGTGGCCGACTACGTCGACTTCTACTGCTCGCTCGACCACGCCTCCAACCTGGGCCGGATATTCCGGCCGAACGACGAGCCGCTGAAGCCGAACTGGCGCCACCTGCCCGTCGGCTACCACGGCAGGGCGGGAACCGTCGTCGTCTCCGGCACCCCGGTCGTCAGGCCGTCGGGACAGCGCGGCGCGGGGGTGTTCGGGCCGTCGGCGAAGCTGGACATCGAGGCGGAGCTGGGGTTCGTCGTCGGCACGCCGACCGCCCTCGGCGAGCGGGCGGGCCGGTTCGCCGACCACGTCTTCGGGGTGACGCTGGTCAACGACTGGAGCGCCAGGGACATCCAGGGCTGGGAGTACGTCCCGCTGGGCCCCTTCCTCGGCAAGTCCTTCGCCACCTCGGTCTCCCCGTGGATCACGCCGCTGGACGCGCTGTCCGAGGCGCGTGTCCCCGGTGTCACGCAGGATCCCGAGCCGCTTGACTATCTGCGCCGGGACGAGCCGTGGGGGCTGGACCTGACGCTGGAGGTCGCGCTGAACGGGGAGGTCGTCTCGCGGCCGCCGTACCGGGGGATGTACTGGACGCCCGACCAGATGCTCGCCCACATGACGGTCAACGGCGCGAGCCTACGCACCGGCGACCTGTACGCCAGCGGCACGGTCTCCGGTGCCGACCCCGACCAGCGGGGATCGCTGATCGAGCTGACCTGGAACGGCACGGAGCCGCTCAAGCTGCCCGACGGCTCGTCGAAGACCTTCCTCGAGGACGGCGACACGGTCACGATCACCGCGACGGCCCCCGGCCCCGACGGCACCGTGATCACCCTCGGCGAGGTCTCCGGCACCGTCCTGCCCGCGCGTTGAGTCCCTCCTGATTCGAGGGACGGGTCAGCGGACCCGTCCCTCGTCCCCCACCGGCTCCGACGAGCGCGGCACGGGCGTCAGGCGGGTCAGTGTACGAACTTCACGCTCTCGAACCGGGTGTCCGTCGAGCTTCCCGGGGAGAGTTCCTTGATGACCCTGCCGTGGCAGCTGTTTCCCTCGTACAGCAGCGCGTCACGGTTGGTCTTGTTGGTGGCCCCGGCGGAGTAACCGACGCCGTAGCAGAGGTTGTCCTTCGGCGTGAGCAAGGAGTTGGGGAGTCCGGCGGAGGTGTACTCGAAGGTTCCGGACGCGGCGGAGGCCAGGCCTGGGGTGGCCAGGACGAGTGTGGCGCAGGCGGCAAGAGCGCCCAGAGTAGTGGACATTGCACGTCGCAAGCTGATCACTCCTTGTTGTTGGCTGATCACAAAGAGTAATTGAAGGGGGGTCGAGAAACCAGGAGCCTCCACCTCCCGAGGACCGGCCGAGCCGTCCGAGGGGCCGGGTTCAGCGGACCCGCCCCTCGTCCCACACCGGCTCCGCCGACTCACGGACCCGCCCGTCGGCGCCGAAGACCAGGTAACGGTCGAAGTCGTCGGCGAACCAGCGGTCGTGGGTGACGGCCAGCACGGTCCCGTCGAAGGCGTCGAGCCCCTTCTGGAGCGCCTCGGCACTGGCCAGGTCGAGGTTGTCGGTCGGCTCGTCGAGCAGCAGCAGGGTCGCCCCGGACAGTTCGAGCAGCAGGATCTGCAGCCTGGCCTGCTGTCCGCCGGACAGCGTCTCGAACGGCCTGGCACCCGCCGGGGCCAGTTCGTAGCGGGCGAGGGCGGCCATGGCCTCGTTCAGGGTCAGCGCGTGCCCGGTGGTGATCAGTTCCGCGGGCGTACGGCCGTGGAGGTCGGGACGGACGTCGGTCTGGGTGAAATGCCCGGGGACGACCCGCGCCCCCAGCCGCACCGTCCCCGTGTGGCGCACGGAGGGGGTCGCCCCGTCCGCGGCCTGGGCCAGGAGCCTGAGGAAGTGGGACTTGCCCGAGCCGTTCGAACCCAGGACGGCCACGCGCTCGCCGTACCAGATCTCGGTGTCGAAGGACCGCATCAGGCCGGTCAGTTCGAGGTTCTCGCACAGGACCGCCCGTTTTCCGGTGCGTCCGCCCCGCAGCCTCATCCGGATGTTCTGCTCCCTGGGCGCCGCCTCCGGTGGCCCCGCCTCCTCGAACTTGACGAGCCGGGTGCGGGCGGCCCGGTAGGCGGAGGCGAGCGCGTCGTTGGCGGTCGCGCCCTGCCGCAGGGTGTGCACGGTGTGCCTGAGCCTGGCGTGTTCCTCGTCCCAGCGGCGGCGCAGTTCGTCGAGCCGCTCGACCCGGTCGGAACGCCCCTGGGCGTAGGTGGCGAACCCGCCGCCGTGCACCCAGACCCGGCGCGACTCGACGGTGACGACGCGGTCGGTGACGGTGGCCAGCAACCGCCGGTCGTGCGAGACGAGCAGGACGGTCTTGGCGGTCTCCAGCAGACGCCGTTCCAGCCACTGCTTGGCCGGGACGTCCAGGTAGTTGTCCGGCTCGTCGAGCAGGAGAACCTGGTCGGGACCGCGCAGCAGCGCCTCAAGGACGAGCCGTTTCTGCTCGCCGCCCGACAGGGTGTTCACCGGCCGGTCGCGAAGCTCCTCGTACGGCACGCCGACGGCCTCCGTCGCGCAGGTGTCCCAGACGACCTCCATGTCGTAGCCGCCCGCGTCGCCGTAGTCGGCGAGCGCCTGCGCGTAGCCGAGCTGGGCCGGCTCGTCGTCCCGCGCGGCCAGTACGGCCTCGGCGTCCCGCAGGGTGGCGACGGCCGTACGGATCGGGTCGGGGGCGACGGACAGCAGGAGATCGCGCACCGTCCTGTCGTCCCCCACCCCACCGATGAACTGCCGCATCACCCCCAGGCCGCCCGAGTGGACCACCCGCCCGGAGTCGGGCCGCAGATCACCGGCGACCAGCTTCAGCAGCGTGGTCTTCCCCGCCCCGTTGGGGCCGACGAGCCCGGCCTTGACCCCCTCACCGACCCGGAAGGACACCTCGTCGAGCAACACCCGCCCATCCGGCAACCGATACCCCACCCGCTCGACCTCGACATGCCCCACGACCCCTCCTCTCCTCACCGGACCAGCGATCGAGTCACTAGACCGTTGATCCAGTGGTCGATCACCATACTAGACTCTTCCGGCTCGGTGATCTTTCGCCTGGTCTCACACGCTGTCTGGGATAGTGACCGTGTGCGTACGGTTCACATCGAGGCCAAGCCCGACCATCTGTTGCGCCTGGCCAAGCAAAGGGACCCGATCGGCGCGGTCGCGGAGATGGTCTGGAACGCGCTGGACGCGGAGGCGAGCCTCGTCAGCATCGATCTTGAGCTCAACGAGCTGAACGGCGTGGAGTCGGTCCGCGTCACCGACAACGGTCACGGCATGCCGAACGCCTCCTGTGCGAACTACTTCGGCGGCCTGGGCGGGTCCTGGAAGACCACCGCCAAGGTCTCCCCCGAACTGAAGCGCGGGCTGCACGGACACAGCGGGCAGGGCAGGCTCCGTGCGTTCGCGCTCGGTGAGCAGGTCCGCTGGATCAGCGTCGCGAAAGCGGTGGACGGTCGGACCGAGCGAACGGTGATCAGCGGAGCGGTCGACCGGCCCGCCGACTTCGAGATCTCCGAGCCGGAGACCGTCGAGGGGTCGTGCGGGACGCGGGTTGAGGCGTCGGTTCCCGCCGATTTCGTCACCCGTCTCACCCACGAGGACACCGCCCAGCAACTGGCCTCGACCTTCGCCCCTTTCCTCGCGGCCAACCCCGACGTGCGGATCGTCTACCAGGGCACGCTCCTCGATCCGGCCATGGTGTGGACGGACACGGCCGAATACACGGTGCCCTGGTCGGAGGACGTCCACCCCGCACCGGTACTGCGTGTCATCGAATGGCCCAAGGACGTCGGGCGGGTGCTCGCCCTCTGCGACGCCAGCGGGGTCGTCCTGGACGAGCTCTCTCCCGGCATCCAGGCACCCGGCTACCACTTCACGGCGTATTTGCTGTGGGACGGCTTCGTCGAGCGCCGGGGCGATCTGCCGCTGGCGGAGATGGACGAGATCGGCCCTCTTCTCGCGCTCGCGCGGGAGAGCCTGCGCGCGCACGTCAAAAGGCGTGAGCAGGAACGCCGCGCCAGGCTCATCCACGAGTGGAAGTCCGAGGGGGTCTATCCGTACGCGGAGGAGCCCGCGGAACCGGCCCAGGCGGTCGAACGCGAGATGTTCGACGAGGTGGCCACCAGGATCTCCCGGCGCCTGCCCGGCGCGACGCAGAGCAAGAGAACCACTCTGCGACTTCTCCGGGAGATCATCGCCCGTGACCCGAGCGGGCTCTATCCGGTGCTGGACGAACTGTTCCGGCTGCCCCAGTCGGAACAGGAGGAGCTCCGGCGAATCCTCCAGCGGACGAGCCTCTCCGAGGTGATCAAGGCGACCGGGCAGGTAAGCGACCGACTCGACTTCCTGGCCGCGCTGAAGAAGCTGGTCTTCGAGCCGGAAATCAGCCGGACCGTCAGAGAGCGGAGCGAGTTGCACAGGATCCTGGAGCGTGAGACCTGGATCTTCGGCGATGCCTACGCGCTGATGGTCAGCGACCAGAGCCTGGACGCCGTACTGACACGCCACCTTGAGGAACTGGGCCGTGGCTCGGAGGTCGGCGGGTCGACACCTGTCCGCCGCGAGGACGGCAGGACGGGCATCGTCGATCTCCTGCTCGGACGCGCGCACCGTGGCAGCACGGGACGGGAACACCTCGTGGTCGAGCTCAAGGCCCCCAGAGTCAAGATCGGGCAGAGCGAGGTCGCCCAGATCAAGAGTTACGCCGAGGCGATCGTCAGCGACCCCCAGTTCCGCGACGCCCGTGTCTCATGGGACTTCTGGGTCGTCTCGACAGAGATGACGGACATCGTCAGACGGGACGCCAGCGCCCCGGACCGGCCGCCGGGCTGCATCGCCGAGTGGGGAGGCGGTGTCCGCATCTGGGCGCGCACCTGGAGCGAGATCATCGACGACTGCGAGGCTCGGCTCCACTTCTACCGTGAACGGCTGAACCACGATCCAGCCGCGGAACACGCGATGGAATACCTCCGGCGGGTGCACGGACAGGCGGCTCCGTAAGGGACTGGACCAACGATCTAGCAGCCGGACCGTCGACACTAGACTCGGTCGTGTGGACGACGACGAGGTGAGGGCATCCCGTACGGCTCGGCAGGGGGCCGGCGAGGTGTGGTTCCGGCCCGCACGGACCAGGAGGGAGGCTCCTCCGCTCAGCAGGGAGCGCATCGTGGCCGAGGCGGTCGCGCTGCTGGACGAGGAGGGGGCGGAGCGGCTGACCATGCGGCGGCTCGCCGAGCGCCTCGGCACCGGCTCGACCACGCTGTACTGGCACGTCAAGACCAAGGACGACGTGCTCGACCTCGCCCTCGACGCGATCTTCGGCGACGTCGGGCTGCCCTCGGGCGGCGGGGCGGACCGGTGGCGCGCGGACGTCACGGCCCTGATCGGCGGGTGGCGTGCCGCGCTGCTGCGCCATCCCTGGTCGGCGGCCCTGCTCGGCCGCCCCCTCATGGGGCCGAACGTCCTGGACCGCGCCGAGTTCCTGCACGCCGCGCTGGTCGCCGCGGGCTTCACCGAACCACACCTGTCCGCCGCGGCGTACGGCCTGTCCAACTACGTCATCGGCTCGGCGCTGATGCAGGCCACCTGGCTGGCGCGCGACGAGAGGGCGGCGCGGGAGGCGGCCGAGGAACACCTGCGGACGCATCGTGAGCGCTACCCCACCCTCGCCGAGTACGGCCCGCCGATCGGCAAAGACTGGGACACGGCCTTCACCATCGGACTCGACTGTCTGCTCGACGGCATCGAAACGCGGCGAAACACCCCCGCGGAATGACTACCGGGTTTCAAATATCGGCATACCGTAGGGAAGGGAACCTCCTGGACATCCGAGCCGTTCATTATTAAGGAGGGCCGGAGATGGATTACTGGGTCATTTGGTTAATTCTCGCGGTAGTGCTCGGCGTCGCTGAGATCTTCACGCTGACCACCGCCCTCGGTCTTCTCGGCGGCGCCGCGCTGATCACCTCCGTCACCGCCGCCCTCGGCCTGCCGCTTCCCCTTCAGTTCCTGGTGTTCGCGGCCGCCATGGTGATGGGAATGGTCGTGGTACGGCCCATCGCCAGACGCCACCTCATGCCGCCGCCCGCCGACAGACGGTTCGGCGTCCAGGCCCTCGTCGGCAAGTCCGCCTACGCCCTGAGCGAGGTGACCGGCAGGGACGGCCGGGTCAGGATCGGCGGCGAGGAATGGTCCGCGAGAGCGTACGACGAGACGCTGGTGATCCCGGCGGGAGCCGTCGTCGACGTCATCGAGATCGAGGGTGCGACAGCGCTCGTCTATCCCCGGGACTGACATCCTCCCCGCCCGAAGCGGGGGATTCCAACAGCGACCACTCAACGAGGAGGAGGTCACATTGAGGTTCACGGTTCTCAGGCCCACCCAGCAGCGAGCCTCCCCGCGCGACAACGGCATACCTTGCCGTTCCGGCTTCCCTTCCCGCCCTGAAGGACGAGACCTCCAACTTGTAGACGACAGGTGACCACATGGACCCACTGCTGATCGCCGGACTGCTCGTCGTGCTGTTCGCCGTGTTCACGGTGCTGCGCGCGGTGCGCATCGTCCCTCAGTCCCGGGCACGCAACGTGGAGCGGCTCGGCCGCTACCAGACCACGCTCAAGCCCGGCCTGAACTTCGTGATCCCCTACATCGACCGTGTCTACCCGATGATCGACCTGCGCGAGCAGGTGGTCTCCTTCCGCCCGCAGCCGGTGATCACCGAGGACAACCTCGTCGTCGAGATCGACACGGTTCTGTACTTCCAGGTCACCGACCCGAGGGCGGCGGCCTACGAGATCGCCGACTACATCCAGGCCGTCGAACAGCTCACGGTCACCACCCTGCGCAACGTCGTCGGCTCACTCGACCTGGAGATGACGCTCACCTCCCGCGACACGATCAACAGCCAGTTGCGCGGTGTGCTGGACGAGGCGACCGGCAAGTGGGGCATCAGGGTGAACCGGGTCGAGATCAAGGCGATCGACCCGCCCAAGACCATCAAGGAGGCGATGGAGAAGCAGATGCGCGCCGAACGGGACAAGCGCGCCGCGATCCTCACCGCCGAGGGACAGCGCCAGTCCCAGATCCTCACCGCCGAGGGTGACAAGCAGAGCGCGATCCTGCGCGCCGAGGGTGAGCGCAGCGCCGCGATCCTCAAGGCCCAGGGCCAGTCCCAGGCGATCGACGAGGTCTTCCAGGCCGTCCACCGCAACGACCCCGACCCCAAGCTGCTGGCCTACCAGTACCTCCAGGTACTGCCCGAGCTGGCCAAGGGCCAGGGCAACACGTTCTGGGTGATTCCCAGCGAGGTCACCTCCGCGCTCCAGGGCGTGTCGAAGGCCTTCACCGAGTCGCTGCCCCGGTCGAGCGCGACCAGGGAGATCCCCGCGATCGACGAGGCCGCCAGGGAGGCGACCGAGCGGGAGACCGCCCAGGCCGAGCAGGCCGCCGCGGATGCGGTCGCCGAGGCCGCGGAGAGCGACATCGGCCCCCGCCAGATCGGCCCCGGTGTGCCTCCGATGCCCGACCCCCTGGAGACGAGGAACCGGGACAGAGCCGAACGCTAGATCCCTGGAAGATCCCCTCGGGCGCGGAGGAAAAGCCCAGCTCGGCACAAGCGTGAAGCAATGCTGTGGGACGGGTTAAGAAAACCGCGATGGACACCTCGGGAACCGGCCCGGCACAGTGCGTAGGGTCGGAAGCTGAGGGGGGATCTTCTATGAAAGCGCTGGTCAAGGAGAAGGCGGAGCCCGGACTCCGGCTGGCCGAAGTGCCCGAGCCGGTCCTGGGTGCGGGTGAGGTGCTGATCAGGGTGCTGCGCACCGGCATCTGCGGCACCGACCTGCACATCCGTGGTTTCGACGCCTGGGCCAGGCACACCCTGCGGCCCCCGCTGATCGTCGGGCACGAGTTCTGCGGCGAGGTCGTCGAGGTGGCGCCCGGCGTCGAGGACGTCGCGGTCGGCGACCTGGTCAGCGGGGAGGGGCACCTGGTCTGCGGCAAGTGCCGTAACTGCATGGCCGGGCGGCGGCACCTGTGCCGCAACACGGTCGGTCTCGGGGTCAACCGTGACGGCGCCTTCGCCGAGTACCTGACGCTTCCCGCGTCCAACGTCTGGGTGCACAGGACCCCGGTCGATCCGGATGTGGCGGCGATCTTCGATCCGTTCGGCAACGCCGTACACACCGCGTTGACCTTCCCGATGGTCGGCGAGGACGTGCTGATCACCGGGGCCGGGCCGATCGGGCTGATGGCCGCCGCGGTGGCCACGCACATCGGGGCCCGCAACGTGGTCGTCACCGACGTCAGCCCCGAACGGCTGGAGCTGGCGGGCAAGCTGGGCGTGAACCTGGCGCTGAACGTGGCGGAACGTTCCATCGCGGACGGCATGCACGAACTGGGCCTGCGCGAGGGCTTCGACGTCGGCCTGGAGATGTCCGGGAATCCGAGGGCGCTCCGTGACATGATCGCCAACATGACGCACGGCGGCAGGATCGCCATGCTCGGCCTGCCCGCCGAGGAGTTCGCGGTCGACTTCTCGACCGTCGTCACCTCGATGCTCACCATCAAGGGCATCTACGGCAGAGAGATGTACGAGACGTGGTACTCCATGTCGGTTCTCCTGGAGAAGGGGCTTGACCTGTCCCCCGTCATCACCGACCGCTTCTCCCACCGCGACTTCGACGCGGCCTTCGACACCGCGGCGAGCGGCAAGACCGGAAAAGTCATCATGGATTGGACCGCCTGATGTTCGACAACGTCCGCGCCGACCTGCGTGACACCCTCGACGAGATCGCCGCCGCCGGGCTGCTCAAACCCGAGCGGGTCATCACCACCCCCCAGCGGGCGGACATCGCCGTCGCCGGAGGCGGCGAGGTGCTGAACTTCTGCGCCAACAACTACCTCGGCCTGGCCGACCACCCCGAAGTGGTCAACGCGGCCAGGGAGGCGCTCGACCGCTGGGGCTTCGGCATGGCCTCGGTGCGTTTCATCTGCGGCACCCAGGAGGTGCACAAGCAGCTTGAGGCACGGCTGGCCGACTTCCTCGGCCAGGAGGACACGGTCCTGTACAGCTCCTGTTTCGACGCCAACGGCGGGGTCTTCGAGACGCTGCTCGACGAACGGGACGCGGTGATCTCCGACGCGCTCAACCACGCGAGCATCATCGACGGCATCCGGCTGAGCAAGGCCCGCCGCCTGCGCTACGCCAACCGCGACATGGCCGACCTCGAAGCCAGGCTCAAGGAGGCCTCGGACGCCCGGCGCAGGCTGGTCGTCACCGACGGTGTGTTCTCCATGGACGGCTACGTCGCGCCGTTGCGTGAGATCTGCGACCTAGCCGAGCGGTACGAGGCCATGGTGATGGTCGACGACTCGCACGCGGTCGGCTTCGTCGGCGCCGGCGGCCGGGGCACCCCCGAGCTGCACGGCGTCATGGACCGCGTGGACATCATCACCGGCACCCTCGGCAAGGCGCTCGGCGGCGCCAGCGGCGGCTACGTCTCGGCGCGCAGGGAGATCTGCGAGCTGCTGCGCCAGCGGTCCCGCCCCTACCTGTTCTCCAACTCGCTCGCCCCGGCCATCGCCGCCGCCTCGTTGCGCGTCCTCGACCTGATCAGCACCTCCGACGACGCCCGGGTACGGCTGCGCGCCAACACCGAGCGGTTCCGCACCCGGATGACCGAGGCCGGGTTCGACCTGCTGCCCGGCGACCACCCCATCGTCCCCGTCATGATCGGCGACGCGGCCGAGGCCGGCGCCATGGCCGAACGGCTGCTCGAACAGGGCGTCTACGTGATCGGTTTCTCCTATCCCGTCGTACCGCACGGCAAGGCCCGCATCCGGGTCCAGTTGTCCGCGGCCCACTCGCTCGATGACGTGGACCGTGCCGTGGAGGCGTTCGTCGCGGCCAGGAGGTGACCTCTCCCGGCCCTGACGGTTGACGAAAGTCAACGCACACCGGCGACGATCGGCGGCTGTGTGCCATACCCCCTGATTTCTACCTTCGTAGGGTCGTTGACCAGGGGATATGCGGAGGGGCCATGGACGGCGGACTGTATCGGGACGTCGTGGAACTCGCGGCGCGAACGCCGGAGTGGTTTCGGGGGCTGGCGGAGACGGGCACCGACGGGATGCTCGTGGTGTTCGCCGTGTTGTCCCTGTGGGTGTGGTGGCGGGCCAGGAGAGGCTCCGCCGGGACGATGGCGCTGGCGTTGCTCGGCCCGGTGGGTACGGTGACCGCCTACGTGGTCAGCGAGGTCGTCAAGGTGGTGCTGCGGGAGGATCGGCCGTGCCGGGCGCTGCGCGGGGTGTCCACGATCGTGCCGTGCCCGCCGTACGGGGACTGGTCCCTGCCGAGCAACCACGCGACGCTCGCGGCCGGAGCGGCGGCCGGGCTGGTGCTCGCCTGGCGGGCGCTGGCGCCGTACGTGGTGGTGCTGGCGCTGCTGGGCGGGGCGTCACGGGTGTTCGTCGGCGCGCACTACCCGCATGACGTGGTGGTGGGGTTGCTGCTCGGCGGGGTGCTGACGCCGGTCGTGGTGCTCGCGCTCAGCGGTCCCGCGACCGCGCTGGTCGAACGGCTGCGCGGGCTGGCGGCGCTGCGCCCGTTGCTGCTCGCCTCCGGCGGCCTCACGCCTGAGGCCCGCTCCGGCCCGGGTCGCCCTCACTCACCGTCCGCCCGCCGTACCGGATGACCACTCCCGAGGCCCGCTTCCGGCCCGGGTCGTCCTCACTCGCGGCGCACCAGCCGGGCGTCGTGAGCGACGACCGCGGCCTGGACTCGGTTGCGCACGCCCAGGCGGCCCAGGATCGTGCTGGTGTAGGTCTTGACGCTGCCCTCGGCCAGATGGAGACGGCGGGCGATCTCCGCGTTGGACAGTCCGGCGCCGATCAGCGCGAGCACCTCCTGTTCACGGTTGGTCAGCACCGCGACCCGGTCACGGGCCTCCGCCGTCCTGGACAGGTCGTCACCGGTCAGCTCCCTGATGACCCGGGCCGCCACGCTGGGTGAGAGGTAGGCGCCGCCCCCGGCCACCGCCCGGACCCCGAGCAGGAACTCCCTCGGGTCTCCGGTCTTGAGCAGGAATCCGGTGGCGCCGTCGGCGAGGGCACGGGAGATGTAGGAGTCCTTGCTGAACGTGGTCATGATCAGCACCGCCGTCGCGGGTGCCACGGCACGCAGTTCGGCGGTGGCGGCCAGGCCGTCCAGGCGCGGCATGCGGATGTCGACCAGCGCCACGTCCGGCCGGTGGGCGCGCACCGCCTCGACCAGCTCCCGCCCGTCGGCGGCCTCGGCGACCACCTCGATCTCCGGATCCGCCGACAGGATCATCCGCACCCCGGCACGGACCACCGCCTCGTCGTCGGCCAGCACCACTCGCACCACCGTCGTCCCCTTTCACCAACCCCAAGAACCTCACCCGCGGCCCTGCGGAACCTTCATACGGGAACCTGCGGACCTCACACGTGACCCCGCAGGACCTTCACGCGACCCCGCGGGACCCTCGCGTGGCCTCTACGGGCTCCGGTCCGCGGGCAGGAAGTCCTTGCTCGCCAGGCGGCCGTCCGAAAAGCACAGCCGGAACAGCTCACGGTGCGAGGCGTCGAAGGGGTTGGCGTGGGTGCCGTAGTAACGGCAGTCCGCCCCCTGTGGCCTGGCCGGTTCGCCGGGCACCGGCCCGTCGATGCGGGAACGGCCGGGCAGCACCCGCGCCACGGCCGCCTGGTCCTGGCCGGGACGCAGTCGCTGGAAATCTTCGGGGGTCAGCACCGAGGACGCGGCGTCGTAGACCATGAAGGCCACCACCACCAGGGTGACCACCGTGACGGCGGTGACGGCGGTGACGATCGCGGTGACGCGCGTGCGACGCGCCCTGAGCCGTGCCCTGGCCAGATGGGTCGCGGAGACCGAGACCGGACCCGGCTCTGCGATCGGTCCCGGCGCGTGGGGCAGGCGCGCGCTCACCTCGAACCCCTCGCCGGGTTCCCCGGCGGGCACGGCGCCCGCTCCCTCTCCGGGCTCCCGGCCGACCCCTCCCCCGAGCCCCGCGCCCTTTGCGAGCTCCCCGGACTCCCTGAGCCCCCCGGGTTCCCCGAACCCCTCGCCCTTCGGCCCCGCCCGCAGGGAGCCGCCGCACAGCCGGACCCGCTCCCTGAGCCCCTCAAGCCCGTGTCCGCCGGACGTGTGACCCTGAGGGCGGCGTGCCGGACCCGTGGTCACCGTGACCACGGTCTCCGTGGCCAGGTGCTCGACCGTCACGGTGACCGGAGCGCCGGGGGCGTGCTTGGCGGAGTTGGTCAGGCCTTCCTGCACCACCCGCCGCAACGCCCGCTCGGCCATGGCCGGAAGAGGGCCGCCTGAGAGAGGGCCGTCCGGGCGGGAGCCGTCCGGGAAGGGGCCGTCGCCCACGGTCCTCAGCCCGACCCGCATGCCCGCGGCCCTGGCCCGCTCGACCAGCTCGGGGACGCTCTCCTCCTGGGCGGTCCCGGTGTCGTGGCGCAGCATGTCCACGATCTCCTGCAGCCGCTCCGAGGCGGCCGTGACCGCCCTGCGCGCCTCGCCCGCCGCCAGCCGGTAACGCTCGTCGAGGCCGGGAGCCACCTCAAGCCCGCCGATCCGCAGCGCGACCAGCCCGAGTTCGTGCCCGAGCAGGTCGTGCATGTCACCGGCGATGCGGGTGCGCTCGCGGGCCCTGGCCTGCTCGGCGATGAGCCGCTGGGCGCGTTCGAGCTCCTCGGCCCGTTCCCAGCCCTCCCGCGCCAGCAGCAGGTACTGCCTGCGGGCGCGTCCCGCCAGCCATGGCACGACCGCGCCCAGCACGGTGCCAGAGACCGCGACGAACCCGGCTCCCGCGTCCCTGACCAGCGGTGTCACCGTCCCCGCCAGGACCAGCAGCCCGCCGAGCGCGGCCACCGCCTGACCGGCCCTGGCCATCCGGACCCCGGCGAGGTAGGCGAACACCGCCATCGCCGCCAACACCGTGAACGGGTTGCCGCGTGTCGCCTCGACCAGCCACAGCCCCGACCCCAGCAGCATCGCCGCCAGCGGCCGGGAGCGGCCGAGCACCACCCCGACGCCGATCACCGCCAGGCAGGTGAACGCCCCCCACCACGCGAGGGGATGGGCGGTCCTTGAGGTGAACCCGGCCAGCAGCACCGGCACGGCCAACGACGCCCACAGCAGCACCGCCGTGAGCGTCCTTCCCCCTGTCCCCGTAGCCATCCCGGCAACGTTATCCACCCCCGAGGGGTGCTCCCATCGCCGAAAGTCAACCTGTGGATAACCGCCAGCGGGCCGGAAACAACCCCTGTTTGTGCCCGTCTGTAAATAATTCCGGCGAAAATGGACAGGTGATAGACACGCGACGGCTCAGGACCCTGCGTGCGGTGGCCGACCACCGGACGGTCACCGCCGCGGCCGCCGCGCTGCACCTCACCCCCTCGGCCGTCTCCCAGCAGCTCATCGCCCTCGAACACGAGGTCGGCCACCGACTGCTGGAACGCGACGGCCGGGGCGTACGGCTGACCGCCGTCGGCCGCATCCTGCTGGGTCACGCCAACGAGGTGCTCGCCCAGTTGGAGCGGGCGGACGCCGACATCGCCGCCTACACCGCGGGCACGGCAGGGGAGGTGAAGGTGGCCTCCTTCGCCACCGCCATCGGCCTGCTCGTCGCCCCGGCCATCGGCAGGCTCAAGGACAAGGAGCCCGGCATCCGGGTACGCGTCCTGGACGCGGAGGGCGACCAGAGCCTCACCATGGTCCTGGACGGCGCGGTCGATCTCGCGGTCGCGGTCGAGTACCGCGGCGCCCCCGCGGAGACCGACCGCAGGCTCTCCCGCATCCCGCTCTACTCGGAGCCGTTCGACGTGGTCCTGCCCCGCGAGCACCCGCTGGCGGGGCGGGAGGTGACGGTGGCCGACCTGCACGGCGAGACCTGGATCGGCCCCTACCCCGGCAACCCCTGCCACGACGTGATCGCGCTGGCCTGTGAGCACGCGGGTTTCACCCCCGAGTTCGCGCACTCCTCCGACGACTTCAGCGCCGTCGTCGCGCTGGCCGCCGCCGGAGCCGGGGTGGCGATGGTTCCGCGTCTGGCGCTGCGCGGCCCCGACCTGTCGGACGTGGTGATCCGCCCGATCCCAGGCCCCGAACGCCGTGTCTTCGCCGCCGTACGGCACGGCGCGGAACGCCACCCCCTGCTCGTCCCCCTTCTGGACGCCCTACGGGACGTCGCGACGGAGCCGGGTCACCCCGCTAGCAGTTCCTGACGCTGTGCACGGGGGTCCAGTCGCCGCTGCTGTCCCTGCTGTGGGCCGGCGGGGTGGTGTAGATGAGTTTGCCGCTCTTGTTGTACATCCGCGCCCTCGTACCCTTCGTCTGGTTGTTGTCCCAGGACCCGTTGCCGACGAGGGAGATGGTGTACCTCCCGCAGCTGTACATGTCGATCGTGGTGCCCCTGTAACCGGGCTCCCGCCAGGCGCAGAAGTGCCCGTAGGCCGCCTTGCCCCCCGCGCAGCCGCTGGCGGAGACGAGCCCGGCCTCGGGGGACAGGTCGCGGGGAGCGTCCTCGTCGGGGAGGGCGATGAACACGTCCGCCCGCCCGTCGACGACGACCTTGTTGAGAGCCACCTGCCTGCCTCCCAGCGTGGACAGGTAGAGGTTCGCGCTGTTCTGCAGCGTGGTGATCTGCTCCTCGGTCAGTCCCGCGGCCCTGCCCTGCTCCGCGAAGGCCGCCTGCGCCTCCGGCGGGGTCGCGCTCTTGGCCTCTCCGGGAGAAGTCACGTTCGCGGGATCGTCGGGCGAGGTCGTGGCCCCCGCGCCCTGGGCGGTGAGGAACAGCGCCAGCGCTGCGCCCGACAGCACGGCCAGGGGCCGCGCCGTACGCCCCGCCGATGTGACGGCCGATGTGACGGCTGATGTGATGCCCTTCGCACGCATGGACGGTCGTCCTTTCGTTGGTGGAGTTTCGACGCCTTCCGCGGGAGATCCCCGGCCGTCTTCCTGGGGGCGCTCTTCACGGCCGCGTGCGGGGACCGCACCGATGCGGGTGTGGCGTGGCGTGACACGGGAGGCGGGAGACCGTTGGGCCGGTCGTCCGTGGTGCCCGCCGCAGGACAAGAGTGAACCGCGCGCGCTTCCGACGGCATTGCGTCTACGCGCCAGGTCGTTATCCGTGAGTGTCAGGCCCGTGCGCGACCGGGGACGTGCAGGCGCCGGTACGCCTGGGGGGTGATGCCGTAGGCGGTGCGGAAGGCGCGGGTGAAATGAGCGGCGTCGGTGAGTCCCCACCGGGCCGCGACGGCGTGGGCCGGCCTGCCTTCGAGCTGGGGATTGGCCAGGTCACGGCGGCAGTGGTCCAGCCGTAGGGCGCGGATCCAGGCGGCGACCGTGCGTTCCTCGGTCAGGAAGAGCCGGTGCAGGGCCCGGACGGAGATGTTGTGCGCCGCGGCGATGGTCTCCGGTGAGAGCGCGGGATCGGCCAGCCGCCGGTGGATGAAGGCGTGTATCCGCGCCAGCAGGACGCGTTGCCTGGTGTCGGGAGGGGCCGTCGTGCCCTTCTCCCCGGCGAGCAGCATCGTCAGCAGGTCGAGCACGGTCACGCCGAGACGGGTGGCCTCCCCGGGCTGGAACCGGTCGGCGTCCGTGACGAGGCGGCCGAGGAATCCCAGGAGCAGCGCGCCGACCCCCTCCTTGCTGGAGAAGACCCAGGGGGTGCACCGTTCGGACATGGTTTCCGGCAGGTGAAGCATCGCGCGGGGGACCATGGCGAAGACGCCCCGGATCGTGCCCTCGTCGTCGCCCGTCGTCAGTACGGAGTACGGGTTCCAGCTGTTGTAGACCACGATGTTCGACGGACCCATGACGACGTGCTCGCGACCCTGCACCACCGCGCCGTGGCCACGGAGGGGAACCGCCACCTGGAGCAGCTCCGGTTCGGACTGCCGGATGTGTTTCGCAGTGCGATGCGTCCATATGTCCGAGCAACTGACCTGGGAGATGTGGACGGCGCCGAAATCCATGCTGCGCATCTCCCCGTGGAAGTCGGCGGGAGACTCGCTGACGACCTCCAGCGGCAGCAGCGTCCGGGAGACCAGATGCCGCCAGTATTCGAACCGCTCGGCGGGCGCGACACCATCAGTGTGAATCACAGTGCGCACTGTCGTCCTCCTTATGAGGTCACTGATTTTCCTACCGTTCGTGTTCGTGCCGACCGGAACCGGAGGCCGCTCATCGCGGCCCTACAACCCCCTTTTTTCAGGATATTTCGTTGTTCGTGAATTAACGCGAGGCTCGCACCAAACGTCATTATCGTTCCGACCGAAACACCCTCGGCCGACCCGGACCGCACAGACGATCGAATCCCTCCCGCATTCGCGCCCATTCACCGTGTCCCGCTTCTCCGGCCCTCGACACGAGGCCCACGTCCTTTCCCATGCGGTTCGTCGTCCGGTTCCGGAAGGCGCACACCGGACAACGGGCATGGAAGAGGTGATAGGAAAACGAGGGAAACGCCAAGCCGAAATTCCGTTCCGGCCGGGAATGTCATCGCACTCCGGGAGATACCGCGACCATCGCATTGGGGCTAGACGGGAAAGGCGGGCCCGTCCGCCTCGGGAAGGTCGAGGGTTTCCGGCGGGTCGAAAAAGCCCTCAGGCCCGGGAAAAGGGTCCCGTGGGATCGCGGGGATCTCGCACCAGACCGTACGGCCCCGCTCAAGGGAGCGGCAGCCCCAGCTTCCGCCGGAGAGCAGGCCGACGAGGACCAGGCCCCGGCCGCTCTCCGACAGCAGGGAGCTCTCCGGCCACGCCATGAGAGGGGTTGTGCCCCCATCCTGGTCCACGACCTCGACCCGCAGCAGGTCACCGAGCGCGAGCAGCCCCAGCGTCAGCGAGCCGTCCCCCGGCTCGCCGCCCGCGTGCCGTACGGCGTCGGTGACCAGTTCCGACACGGCGAGCCGGACGTTCTCGTAGGCGGGATGGTCGGCGCCCAGCCATTCACGGACTTCGTCGCGCGCCCGTGAAGCGGACTCTGGGTGATCGGGAAAGCTGGTTTCGCTGTTTTTCTCCGGTCTCATGGGTCGCCTTCCCCAGCCGAATTGGGCTGGATTTCCGTTTCACTCGGTTCGTTGACCAAGGCGCCGACCTGCTCCTGGACGGCGCTCATACGGTGGCAAAGCCATGAGCCGAGGGGGCCATAAAGCCGTTCGCATTGCCTTCACAGTTCCACGAACGTCTGCCGAACCTCCTAAATCCACCTACACAATGGCCTGGTACCGATCCGCGAAGCCGAGAGGAGCTGCAGATGGTCGTCCCCCCGGAACAGGAGCAGGAACAGGAGTCGGCAGCAGAACCGACAGACCCCATCGATCCCCACATTTCCCCGCGAATTAGATTCGGGACAGAACTTCGCAAATTCCGCCTCGCTGCGGGGTTCAGCCAGCGAGAACTCGGCAACGTCATCCATCTGTCGGTCAGCCAGCTCAGCATGATCGAGAACGGTCACCGCGCACCGACCCTGGCCCTGGCCAAGAGGGTGGACAAGGCCCTCAACATCGGCACGACCCTCGCCGGCCTGCTCGACCGGCTGAACCGGGCGGAGGCCCAGCTCCCCCGCTGGTTCCGGCCCTGGCTTGAGTTCGAGCGTGAGGCCGAGACCCTGCGCATCTGGGAGGCCCTGATCGTGCCCGGCCTGCTCCAGACCGAGGACTACGCGCGGGCCATCCTGAGCCGCAAGCCCGGCGCCACCGCCGAGCAGGTCGAGGACAAGGTGACGGCCAGGATGGAGCGACAGGAGATCCTGAAGCGACGGATGCCGCCGATGTTGTGGATCGTGTTGGACGAGGGCGTGCTGTACCGTCCCATCGCCGACCCCGAGGTGATGCGGGGGCAGTGCGAGCGACTGCTTGAGGCCGGGGAGCAACTGCGCGTATCCCTACAGATCCTTCCCTACACCGCGCGGAACGTGCTTGGCTTGCTGGGAAGCTTCACCTTGGCGGACCTGCCAAGGGAGACCTGCCCGGTGGCCTATATCGACTCGCAGAGTCTGGACGACCGTGTCACCGACCGGGCGACCGACATGAAGAATCTGGCGTTCCGCTACGAGGCGATCCGCGCCGACGCCCTCCCCCGGCGCGAGTCCCTCAACCTGATCAAGGAGACGATGCGCAGATGGACGACCTGACCAGGCACCTCTCCACCGCCCGGTGGCACAAGTCCAGCCTGTCCGGTGACGACGGGAGCAACTGCGTGGAGGTCGCCGCCCTGCCCGGCGGGCACCACGCCCTCCGCGACACCAAGAACCGCACCGGCCCCGCTCTCATCCTCACCCCGGCCGCATGGACCAACCTCGTCGGCGTCCTCAAGGCCGACGCCCTCGGCTGAACCGGCTTTCACTGGCCCCTCAGGCGGCGGGCGCCCGAGGGGCCAGACGAATCTCAAGCTCGGCGTCCAGCGCGCGGGCCAGCCGGTCCAGGATCGGCAGCGTGGGAATGCTCACGCCCGCCTCGAAGCGGGCCACCGCCGTCCGGGTCATCCTGGCCGTGCGGGCCAGGTCGTCCTGACTCCAACCCCGGCTCTCACGCATCGCGCGGACGACCTTGCCCAGCTCGCAGGCGAGACGCGCCGCCTCGTAGACCTCGGCTGCGTCCGGCTCGTTCGTCCGGCGCCCCCTGAGCTCCCGTCGGCTCACGTCGCCTCCCCTCTCGCACACGATTCGTTATGACGCCTCGCGTTTACCCAAACACAAAAAGTGAGACTCTTCCATCGATATCGAGGTCCCGCCCATGTCGAGGAGACTTCGCAGGTCAACCCCGGGGACGTAGGCCGTTCAGGGCGGTTTCCACGAGGTCGTCGGTGTATTCGGGGGTCAGCGGGCCCGTGCGCTGGAGCCAGCGGTTGAGCAGGGGGCCCCAGAGCAGGTCCACGGCCAGGTCGAGGTCGAGATCCCCGGCCAGTTGCCCGGCCCGCTGGGCGACCGCGAGCCTTCGCTTCTTGATCTCCCTCATCGGCTCGTCGAGTCGTTCGCGGTAGACGGCGGCCAGGCCGGGATCGTGTGCGATCTCGGTGGTGAGCGCGCGCATCGGCTCGTCGTAGCGCGGATCGTTCAGCTCCACGACCGTGGCGCGCATGACCGTCTTGAGGTCGGCCTCCAGATCACCCGTGTCGGGCAGCGCGGCCTCGCCGCCCTCCCCCTCGCTGAGCGCGAGGAAGGCGTCGAAGAGCACCGCCCCCTTCGACGGCCACCAGCGGTAGATCGTCTGCTTGCCGACCCCGGCCCGTGCGGCGATGCCCTCGATGCTCAGCTTGGCGTATCCGACCTCGCCGACCAGGTCGAAGGCCGCGGTGAGGATGGCCCGGCGGGAGGCGTCGCTGCGCCGGGAGGAGTCGGGCGTGCTCTGACGTCGCGTGGTCACGCGTCCAACCTAGCAAAACACAAGACGAGACGGACCGTCTTGACATACCCACACGACTCCCCTATGGTTGCCGACATCGAACGAGACGAACCGTCTCGGTTCACTAAAAGAGGAGATCCCGTATGCGCACCTCCCCACGTACCTGGTTCATCACCGGCGCGAGCCGGGGCCTGGGCCGCGCCTTCGCCCTGGCCGCACTGGAACGCGGCGACCGGGTCGCCGCCGTCTCCCGCACCGTCACCCCGCACGACTTCGGCGACCGGTACGGCGACCGCCTGCTGACGCTGTCCCTGGACGTGACCGACCGGGAGGCCGTGTTCGCCGCCGTGGCCGGCGCCGTCGAGCACTTCGGCCACCTCGACATCGTCGTCAACAACGCCGGAACCCTGTCCATGGGCATGGTCGAGGAGTTCACCGAGGCCGAGGCCCGCGCCCAGCTTGAGGTCAACCTCTTCGGGGCGATGTGGGTCTGCCAGGCCGTACTGCCCCATCTCCGGGAGCGGGGGGCCGGGCACATCCTGCAGGTCTCCAGCATCGCCGCCCTCGGCGGCTTCCCGAGCACCGGGATGTACAGCGCGAGCAAGTTCGCGCTCGAAGGCATGAGCGAGGCGCTGGCCATGGAGGTCGCGGGCTTCGGCGTCAAGGTCACCATCGTCGAGCCCGGCGGTTACTGGACCGACCTGTACACCAACCCGGCCATGACCACTCCCGCGGAGCCGTACGGCCCGCTCCGCGCCGAGCTGGAGAAGCAGTGGGCGGAGGGTTCGATCGACAGCGAGCCGCAGTTGGCCGCGGAGGCCGTGCTGAAGCTGGTCGACAGCGCGGAACCGCCGCTGCGGTTGCTGCTCGGGAGCATGGTCTACGACCTGGCCTTCGACGTCTGCCGACGGCGGATGGAGACGTGGGGGAGCTGGGAGGAGGTCAGCCGGGCGGCCGAGCACGCCGTACCGGCGCCGGGAATCTCCGGGTGACCGGGGCCGGGAAACCGGAATCCGGCGGGCGGATAATCTCTCACTCAGCGTTATATAGCGCTTTTCAGGAATTATCCGCCCGAACAGACCGCGGCGAATGGACGGCGACGGCCAGGATTCCGGGACATCCCACGCGAGCACCCGACCGAGGCCTCTGGAAAACCACGCCACGACCCTGGCAAGACAGGCCATCAGAGGAGGAAAAGCGCTCACTGTTCTGCGAGGCTTGCCGGTGTTACGCTGCGGGAGTCCCGGTCATCCATAATTAGCGGGTCCGTATTCGCCTCTTCGGTCCGCTTTCGCCAGCGTGGATTTCCCTGGGGTCCGGGGCCGACCCCACTCTTCCCGTCTGGACCATTCGGATTCCCGGCAACGGGTCACCCCCACTTTGGAGCGTTACATGCCGAGCGGCAGCATCTTCATGACCCCAGGGGTTCTGCGCGACCTCAAGACCGAGGCGACCTACGACATCCCGACCGACCTCAGGAACCACCCCGTGGGAAGCCTGGTGACCTACACCCTCTCCGGTCCCAGGACCGTCGGCTCCCTCACCGAAGGCCTGGTCGGCATGACCATCGCCGGGAACGCCGTGGACGACGAGGCCGGAAGACTCATCCCGCTGAGCGCCGCGTTACGGGACGCCTACCCCGAGCGCACCCGCGTCCGGTTCTACGGCACCCCCGACGAGGTGAACAGGGTGGCCGCGCTCGGACTCGTCATCGGCACCCCGGCACGCCGGATCGACCTCGTGGACCTGACGGAGAGCGCCCCCGCCGACCTGTCCGACCTGGGCATCTCGATCGAGCAGGACGCCGAGGACAAGTCCGACTTCCGGGCCAAGCAGCTCTACTACTACGTCGGCCCCGAGCGGGCGTGGACCACGCGCATCCACACCTGCACCGCGCTGGCCATGTGGAGCCGTACGGCGGGCATCTCCTACCTGTCCCACGCCGATTCGGGCACGCCCTCGGAGCGGATCGCCGAGCGCGTCACGGAGTTCTTCACGGACGTGATCAAGGCCGGGGCCGTTCTCGGCACGCCCGGCGAGTTGAGCGTCGTCCTGTTCACCGCCGAGGACACGCTGACCGGCAGGGGCAGCTCGGTCCAGAGCGTCCTGGGCGCGCTCGACCACCTCAGCGCGACGCACACCAGGGTCTTCTACGAGCACGCCAGGTGCCACATCGCCGGTCCCAGCGACGTCGTCGTGGTCTCGGCGGGTGCCGCCCCCCGGGTTCTCCTCAGCTACGCCGACCACGTGGAGCACCTGCTGACCCGCTACACCATCAGGGGCGAGCGGAACGTCCGGGACATCCTCGTCGAGGTGCTGAAGTCCGCCCAGGTGAACCCCGAATTCGAGCCCAAGGCCTATCTCGCGGCGAAGAAGGCGAGATCACAGGGCGACGACCAGCTCCACCGGCTCCTCGTCACCCTGGTCGGCTTCACCGAGGAGGACGCCGCCAAGCGCTGGGGATGACCCGCGCGCGCGTGGAGGTGCGGGCCGGAACCACCTGGCTCCGGCCCCATGATCACCGGCGGGGTGCCCGCGGGCCGGTGAACGGCGTCGACCCCCGGACGCCTCGTTCACTGCCATGATCTGTCATACCTTGTTGTTCCCGTCCCCATGAGGAGGTCGATCGTGTCCTTCCCACCGCCCGGCATGGTGCTCGGTGACGTCCCGGCGCGCGCTTCCTCGCGGGAGGCCGTCACCCGCTGAGCCGAGAACCCGCCGTCACCAGGCGGGAGACCGTCCACACCGCGACGAGGCGCTCTTCGTGACCATCACTGGTTCGATCATGAGGAGCCCCGAGTGCTCACGATTCACTGGACCGAGGGCGGCGAGCCCCGGTCCGCTCTCTGGCGTTCCGAGAACGGCTCGCCACCGCCCACCCGCGTGCTGGTCGCCGACGACCGGCTCACCGCCGACGCCGCGTACCGGCTGGCCCGGCAGGGTGTCGGACTGCTGTGGCGCGGCGACTTCCACAACGCCCGCCGGCTCATGCGCGCCATGGCGCGACGCGTGGAACGGGCTCCGTCCGAGGCGGCTGTCTCCCCGACGTCCCCTGCGCGGGCCTTCCACCTGCACCGCCAGGCCCGTTCCCGGCGTGCCGTCGTCCTGGGCAGGCTGCTGGTGCCACTCGACCACGAGCACGCCGTACCCCTGCGGCGCGCCCCGGACGTACGGCGGGCCTGCACTCAGGTGTACGGCCCCGCGCGAGGGCCCTCGGTGGTCTCACTGCCCGAGTTGCTCGGCGTCGTCGGCGCCTGCGAGTGGCGCGGCAGGGGGGTCGAGGTGCCAGCGCTCGGCGGGCGGATCCACCCGCACTACGGCGTCTTCTCCCCGGTCAGAGGGGAGTACGCCGACCTGGTCGCCAGCGCGCCGCTCCCGTCGCGGTCGCTGGCTTTCGACGTCGGCACCGGGACCGGTGTGCTCGCCGCGATCCTCGCCCGCCGGGGTGTCGAACGGCTGGTGGCGACCGACCAGGACCCGCGTGCCGTGGCGTGCGCCCGCGACAACGTCGAACGGCTGGGGCTGACCGGCCGGATCGACGTCGTGCGCGCCGACCTCTTCCCCCCGGGGCGCGCGCCGCTCGTCGTCTGCAACCCGCCGTGGCTGCCCGCCGAGCCGCGCTCCCCGCTCGACCGCGCGGTCTACGACCCGGGCGGGCGTGTGCTCCAGGGCTTCCTGAACGGGCTCGCCGAACGTCTCGAACCGGAGGGTGAGGGCTGGCTGATCCTGTCCGACCTGGCCGAACACCTGGCCCTGCGGACCCGTGCCGAGCTGCTGGCCGCCTTCGGGTCGGCGGGGCTGCGGGTGGCGGACAGGCTGGAGGTACGGCCCCGGCACCCGAGGGCGGCCGATCCGAAGGACCCGCTGCACGCGGCCCGCGCCGCCGAGGTCACCTCACTGTGGCGGCTCAGGCCGGTCCGCTGAGAGCCAGGATTCCGTTGCGGTGCAGGAGTTCGACGGCGTGGACGGTGACGTGTCCACGCCAGTCGAGCACACCGGCCGGGGAGATCCTGGCGTACTCGACGGTCCATCCGCCGTCGTCCCGCTGCTCCCCGGCCAGGCGCTCCAGGTCGGCGGCGATCACCTCCGGCGTGAAGAGGGCACGTGCGGGACGACCCGGCAGGGGCGCGAAGTCCAGCGGGCGCAGCGCCTCCTTCTCGGTGCCGCCCTCGACGGCCACCACGCCGTCCGCGGGGACGTGCTCCCCCAGACGCCGCAGGAGCCCGGCCGCCTCGGGGTGGGTGTCGTGCACGGCGTCGAGGAACAGTACGGCGAAGAGCAGCACGTAGGCGGAGGGCCGTTCCTCGATCGCCCCGATCACGTCCAGGCAGTGGCGGGTGGCGCGGGCCAGCCACGGGTGCTCGGCCACCCCCCGGTCGTGTACGGCGACGCGGTGCGCGGCGGCCGCCGTCACGGCGGTGATCTGCAACGACGAACCCGGGGTCTCGGCCCCTGCCGCCCACCAGGGGGCGGTTCCCTCCCGGACGGTCAACGGCAGGGCGAAGGGCAGACCACCGTCGGGCAGTGTGACCGTCCCAAGCCAGTCACACAGCTCGACGGCCCGCCCTGTGGTGACCGGGGCGACGTCCCCGAACACCTCGAAGGCGTGCAGCGCGGCGCCCGGCTGGCTCTCCGGCGAGCGCAGGTCGGCCTCAAGGCCCCAGCCGTAACCGCCGTCGGCGTTGCGGTAACCGTCGAGCGCGGCCAGCACGGCGACGGGGTCGGCCCGGCCCGCCAACAGTTCGAAACGACGGCGGTCGAGGACACGCGCGTGGGTGGCCATGAAGGACGTCGCCGCGGCGAGATCAATGCTCATGGCCCCCATCGTCGCCGGGCCGTACGGCACGCGTCTTGCAGGAAACGGTCTTCCCGGCTAGCCGTTCCCGAGGGATTCGAGCCAGGCGGGCGGCCTGAAGTCGGGGTCGCCGGAGGAGCCGAGCGCGTCGAGGGCCGCGACGATCTTTCTCTCCTCGTAGGCGAAGTGCGACTCAAGGATGGCGGTCAGACCGTCGAGTGTGTCGCGCACCCGCCGTGCCTCCTCAGGGCCGGGAGGCCGGTCGCCGAGGCCCTCGATCAGGTTCTCCAGGTCGTGCAGGATGCCGGCGACGAGCTGGTGGTCCTGTTCGAGCTGCTCGATGACGGGGCGCAGTTCGGGGAAGCGCCTGGCCAGGGCGGGGAAGGCTCCGGCGTCCTCGCCGGTGTGGTGCAGGGTCAGCGCGGAGCAGAAGGCCAGGCAGTGCGCCCGCAGTCGCCGTGGCCGCTCCATGCGGCCTTCGAGGTAGGTGTCGATGTCGTCGCCGAGCCTGGTCAGCTCCTCGCGGAGCCAGTCGTGCACCTCGATCAGCTGGTTGCCGAACGCCGCGAGGCGATCGCCCGGGATGTTGGGGGTTTTCATGGTCGTCCCATGTTCGGCGCCTCCATGCCCTCGGCGATCTCCTTGCCGGGTGCACTGCGACGCTGAGGCGGGATTCCATCACCTCCGGCCTCCGCCGTCAACCCGGCTGGCGTGCCCAACCCCCGTGAACGGTAATCTTTCCGAAGTCCGGTTTCGGCTTCTTCGGGGCTTCCGTACGGCCGGATATGGGCCAGGGAAAGGCCTCCCAAATAAATCCATAAATCCGACTTAACGGATAAATCCCTTCGTATTCTGGGCTTGTCGATCGTGTCCTCCGGTGGACATTCCGGGGGCCTGGTCAGAGGAGGAGTCCATGGACCGCAGGCATCGTCCCAGCCCGGCGCTTCTCGCCGCCCTCGCCCTCGCGGGCGTCGCGTTCCTCCCCGTCACCACCGCGTCGGCGCGGGTGACGGCCCCCGGCGACAAGCCACCGGCCTACCAGCAGGCCTACGAGAAGGGGTATGCCGACTCGGCCCGCATGTGCGACAAGGCCGCGAGCTTCTCCTACGACGAATCGGACAGCTGGGACAGGAAAGGCTGGGTGGACGGCTACAACGCCGGCCATGCCGCCCAATGCTGAATTCCACAGCGGACGCCGGGGAGAAAGGCTTCCGTACCGCCCGGCACTTCCCGCTTCAGCGTTTCTCGTTCCTGTTCTCGGGACGGGCGCAGGCGACGGCCTCGGTGAAATCCCGGTAGCGGGTGACCTCGTCGCCGATCGGATCCAGCACGAGGTCCCTGGCCACCTGGTCCACGTTCGCCCGTAGCGCCCGTTCCGCCCTGCGCGCCCTGCGTCGGCCGCCCGCCCAGGCCGCCAGCCGTGAGAGTCCGGCGATCAGCAGCCCCAGCAGGGCGCCGCCGACCAGCAGCACCGTCGGCCAGGGCAACTCCCCGGCCGTCGGCATGTCCGGCCGGGGCAGCCGGAGGTAGTCCAGGCCCGCCAGGCCGAGCAGCCACAGGCCGCCCGCCAGCGTGACCGCGAACACCAGCCACTGCGCCGCCCCGACCACCCGCCACCACACGGGCCGCCGGGCCGAGCCGAGCGACGTGGCGGCTATCGCGCGGTCGAGGCCGTCCTCAAGCTCGTCCCCGTGCGCCCTGGCCGCCCGCCGTACGGCCGTCGCCCACGGCTCGGGCAGCCCCTCGGCTGCGGCGTCTGCGGTCCTGCGGATCGCGGTGTCCATCCTGGAGCGCTGCACGGTGGACGCGACGGGCATCGACGTACGGCCGACCAGCCCTCCGGCCCGGGCGGCCTCGGTCCTGGCGGTCTCCGCCTGGACGGCGAGGCGCAGACGGCGCAGCGGGTCGGGACGGAGGCGGCGCAGCCACCGGGTCGGCGGCCAGCCGGTCGCGGCGATCGAACGGTGCCGGTGCGAGGTGGCCACCGCCCTGACGACGACCGGCACCCCGGCCGCCTCGGACAACGCGGCGGTCAACGGCCCGGCCAGGTCTTCGACGTTCTCCCTGGGGCCGGAGCCGGTCCCCGAGGCGGTGGTGAGGCGGGCTGCGGCCGTACCGACGTCGGCGGTGAGGCGGACGGCCCACGAGCGCCGGTCGGTGACCCGGGCGGCCAGCAGGGCACCGAGTTCGCGCATGCCCTCCCCGGTGCGCGCGGAGACCCCGAGCAGCGGCACCCCGCCGAGGCCGTCCTCACCGAGCAGGCGCCGCAGGTCGTCGAGGCAGCGCCGGGCGGCGTCCCGGCTGAGCCGGTCGACCTGGTTGAGCACGACGACCGTCACGTCCCGGTGCCCGGAGAGGGGGCGCAGGTAGCGGTCGTGGACGGCCGCGTCGGCGTACTTCTGCGGGTCGAGCACCCACACCAGCAGATCGACCATCTCGACCAGCCGATCGACCTCGACGCGGTGCGCCGGCTCGATCGAGTCGTGGTCGGGCAGGTCGAGCAGGATCAGCCCGGCCGCCTCACTCTCGGCATGGGGCACCTCGTGGCGCCGGGGCACCCGGAGCCAGTCGAGCAGCGGCGCCGCCCCCTCGCCCTCCCAGAGCGCGGCCTGCGCGGTCGAGGTGGTCGGCCTGGTCACCCCGACCGTGGCCAGGTCGGTGCCGGACAGCGCGTTGAACAGCGACGACTTGCCGCTTCCCGTGGCCCCGGCCAGCGCGACCACGGTGTGCCCGACCGACAGGCCACGCCGTACGCCCGCGCGGGTGACCACGGAACGCGCCCCGGCGACCGCGTCCTCGTCCAGCCGTCCGTCGGCCAGGTCCGCCGCCCTGGCCAGCGCGTCGAGCCGGTCGTCGAGGGAGGCGGACTCCTTACGGCGCAGCAGCTTCACCACCCTCCACCTCCCCCGGAAACCCCGTCCGACCCGTCCCCGGGAATCTCCCTCGTCTCACCCCGGGGGATCTCTCCCGACCCGCCCCGGGAGGCCGCACGTGGCCCGTCTTCGGTCACCGGAAGCTCCCCTCGGCGGTCCTGTACGGCCCGCGCCACCTCCCGTAGCGCGGGGCCGGCCTCCCCCGGTGGTTCGACCACGTCCAGGAGGCCGGTGAACCGGTCGGCCTCCTCGTTGAGCAGGATGGCCACCCTGGCACGCAGGTCGGTGCGGGCCTTGACGGTGAGGGTGCGCACGGCCTGGTCCCCGAA
The DNA here is from genome assembly GCF_042893955.1 of Streptosporangium sp. NPDC001559. Classification (NCBI taxonomy): domain Bacteria; kingdom Bacillati; phylum Actinomycetota; class Actinomycetes; order Streptosporangiales; family Streptosporangiaceae; genus Streptosporangium; species Streptosporangium sp. NPDC001559. Next base: position 69,872 of record NZ_JBIAVG010000003.1, on the reverse strand, counting down.
GACCGCCTCAAGGAGCTTCTGGCTCAGCACGCTGGTGCCTCCGGCGATGCCGACCTCGATCCCGGTCAGGCCGCCGGTCGAGGCGAACACCGCGAGCATCAGCAGCAGCCCGGCGCCGTTGACGCCGTAGGAGGTGAACCTCGCCACGCTCCGCCGGTCGGCGCCCTCCTCACGGACCAGGTCGAGCACGTACCCCTGCCAGCCCCTGACCGCCGCCTCGGCCCTGGCGGGCAGGTCGGCCGAGGCCCTGCCGAGACGTCCCGCCGTCACGACCCCCGCCTCCTCAAGCAGGGCACGGCCCGTGGGACGCGCGGTCCAGGCGTCGAGCGCGCGTTCCGCCGCACCGTCGGCCGAGGCCCTGATCAGCGCCTCGACCCCGCTCTCCAGCGCGACCCGCAGGTCGTTCTCCGGGGCGGGACGGCCGGTGACCAGCGCGACCAGGCGGTCCCTGAACCGGCCGACCCTGCTCTCCAGGGAGCGCATCAGGTCGCCGGTGCCGATGAAGTCCTGCCAGCGGGCCAGCACCTCACCGCGCAGCAGCGACCCGTCGAGCATGCCCTCGTCGAAGGCGGCCAGGCCTGAGGTGTAGGCGTCGGCCGTCAGCGAGCGCAGTTCCCCGGCGGCGGCGTGCTGGTGGTCGACGGCGTCGGCCAGCGCGGGCACCCGTACGGCGAGGCTCTCCAGCGCCCCGGACAGGGTCTGGCGCACCACCTCGGCGCGGGCCCGTGAGTCGGCGGCGATGCCGGTCAGCCAGTCGGCGACCTCCCGTACGGCGGGGCGCGGCAGGCGGCCGTTCTCCTCGGGCAGCGTCAGCTCGGGCACCTCGAACAGCCGGGTCCCGCCGAGGCCGTTCTCGTCGAGGAGCCTGGCCAGGTCCTTCCTGACGACGCCCATGGCCTCGGGGGGCACCCGTGACAGCACGACCGCGAGCGCGGTGCTGCGTTCCCTGGCCGCGCGCAGGAAGCCCCACGGCACCTCGTCCGCGTAGCGGGCGGCGGTGGTCGTGAACAGCCACAGGTCGGCCGCGGCGAGCAGTTGGGCGGCGAGTTCGCGGTTGGCGGCCACGACCGAGTCGATGTCCGGCGCGTCGAGCAGGGCCAGGCCCGCGGGCAGGGAGGGCGCGGTGACCACGCGCAGTGTGCCCGGCTGCCCTCGGGCTCCGGTCACCCGGGGCAGACCGGGCAGGACGTGCTGGGCGGTGAACCACGCCTCGTCCGCGGGGCTGGTCACCAGGGTGGGCGCGAGTGTGGTCGGCCGCAGCACGCCGGGTTCGGTGACGTCGGTACCGACGACGGAGTTGACCAGGGTGGACTTGCCCGCCCCGGTCGAGCCGCCGACGACGGCCAGCAGCGGGGCGTCGAGCGCGGCGAGCCGGGGGATCAGGTAGTCGTCGAGCTGGCCGGCCAGCTCCTTCTGGGCTGCGCGCCCGGCTCTCGCGTCTCCTGCCGCCAGGGGGAACAGGTCGCGGTCGAGGTGGCGCCGCAGCTCGCGCAGCGCCGCGAGCAACCCGTCGCTCCGGCTCATAGGAGCGGTTTTCCCCGGTAAATGCCCCCTAGACATGATTTTGCCCCACCGCTCGACCGGATCACGGGGGCGAACCCGGTAGAGCGGTGGGGCCTTAACCCCGAAGTCGGCGTGAGGGCTTCGTTCGAGCTCGTCTCCCCCGCAGCTGGAGGCGAGCCCGACCCTTCCGCGCGACCGCGGGGTGATCGGGGGTCACTCGCTGTTCATTGGAACACCCGAAGCTCAGCGTCACTTGAGCCGAAGCTGAATGTCCGCTGAATATTCAACCACTCTGGGGTGGCCGAAGGACATACCCAACCCCCCGCAAGGTGTGTATGAGCCTCGGTTCGGTCATATCCACCTTGCGACGGAGATAGGAGACATAGGACTCGACGACCCCGGCGTCTCCTCCGAAGTCGTAGTTCCACACGTGATCGAGGATCTGCGCCTTGGACAGCACCCTGCCCGTGTTGACCATGAAGTAGTGCAGCAGCTTGAACTCCGTCGGCGAGAGCCGTACGGCCGTGCCCGCGCGCCAGACCTGGTGCGCCTCCTCGTCCAGCTCCAGGTCGGCGACCTTCAACCGGACAGGAAGGTCCAGATCCCCCCTCGTACGGCGCAGCACGGCCCGGATGCGGGCCAGGACCTCCTCAAGACTGAACGGCTTGGTCACGTAGTCGTCGGCGACCCGCAGGCCGGTGACCTTGTCGTCGGTCGCGTCCCTGGCGGTCAGGAAGAGGACGGGGATCTGCCCGCCCATCGCCCGCAGCCGCCCGGCGACCGTGAACCCGTCCATGTCCGGCAGCATCACGTCCAGCACGACCAGGTCGGGGCGGATCCGCTCGGCGAAGTGCACGGCCTCCCTGCCGTCCGCCGCCGTCACCACCTCGAAGCCGGATCTGCGCAGGCTGACGGAGAGCAGCTCGCGGATGTTCGGTTCGTCGTCGACGATCAGCAACCTGGCTTCGACCTTGTCCAGCACATCACGAGGCTTGCTCACCCCCCTGGAACGCAGCTCAGGTCCGGCTGAACGTTTCCTGAGAGAGGAGACCGTCATCGTCGGGCCCCGCCCTCGTTGATCGCGGTCGCGGTCACTGAGCCGTCCTCGCCCTTGGCGCCCTGCACGACGACCGTGCCGCCCGTGGTCAGGTCGCCTACCTCGCCCTGCTTGGAGATCCGCACGCTCGTCTGGTCGGTGGTGTTCACGGTGACGACGGTCCCGTCCTGCTGCTTGAGGTAGACCTTGCCGCCCTCGACCTTCTGCACGGTGCCGACGGTCACACCCCCCTGACCGCCTCGCTGTCCGTTGCCGAACCCGCCCTGGCCGTTCCCCTGGCCACCGCCCTGGCCACCGCCCTGGCCGAACGCACCGCGTCCGCCGTAGCCGCCGGGAGCCCCGTAACCACCGGGGCCCTGCCGTACGGCGGCGGCCCGGTCGCCGGTCGGCCCGCCGAGCGCCTTCTGCGCCTGGATGCCCACGATCACCCCGACGACGAGTGCGAGGGCCGCGCCGAGCACCAGCGTGAGCCTGGAGATCCCGCGCCTGCGCCCGGCCGCGAGCTCACCGTCCAGGTCGCCCTTGAACGGGGAGGTCTCAAGCAACTCCCGCGCCGGGGTCCTGTCGTCCGCGCCGTCGCCCATCTCTTCTCCTCGCGTAGGTCGTACAGGTCGTCTGTGGCTCACTCGTGGCGCAGTGCCTCGATGGGCCTGAGCTTGGCCGCCCGGTTCGCCGGATAACCGCCGAAGAACAGCCCGATGCCCACGGAGACACCCAGGGCCAGCACGATCGACGACGGCACGAGCACCGGTTCGATGCCCGCGATCGTGAAGCGGGTGCCGACGAAGGCGATCGCGACGCCCGTCAGCCCGCCGAGCAGGCTCAGCACCGTCGCCTCAAGCAGGAACTGGCCGAGGATGGCGCTCCTGGGCGCGCCGATCGCCTTCCTGATGCCGATCTCCCTGGTCCGCTCGGTCACGGTGACCAGCATGATGTTCGTGATGCCGATGCCGCCGACCAACAGCGAGATCGCGGCGACCGCGCCGAGCAGGCTGGTGAAGATCCCCACGGTCGAGCTGACCGTCTCCTGCAGGGTCGCCTGGTTCAGGATGCGGTAGTCCGCGCCGCCCGTCGGGGTGATGCCGTGGCGCTGGTCGAGCACCGCGGTCACCTCGTTCTGCGCCGAGGTGGTCGTGTCGGGCCCGGTCGCCTGCACCACGATCGAGCTGAGCGCGCCGAAGCCCGTCAGGCTCTGCTGTACGGCGGGCAGCGGCACGATGGCCACGTCGTCGGCGTCCTGGAAGCCGAAGCCGGAGGAACCCGACGTCTTCAGCACCCCGATCACCGTGAACGGCACCCCGGAGACGCTGACCTGCTCCCCGACCGGACTGGCCGTGCCGAACAGCTCGTCGGCGACCGTCTTGCCGATCACCATGACCTTCCGCGCCGCGAGCACGTCGTCGTTGACGAAGTAGGAACCGGTCTCGACGGGCTTGTTCATCGCCTCGAAGTAGCTGGGGTAGGTGCCGACGAGCTGGGAGATCGTGTGGCTGGCCCCGTCCCGTACGGCGGTCGCCGAACCGGTGCTCACCACCGGGGAGACGCTCCTGGCCGAGGGCACCTGCTCGGGGTCGGCCAGCGCCTTGGCGTCGTCGAGGGTGAGCTGCCTGGCCTGGGTGCGGGGGCCGTTGCCCTGCCGGGAGGACCCGGCCCCGACCGGGCCGCCGATCCCGCCCCCGGCGAAGGAGGCGGAGACGGTCAGGGTGTTGGCCCCGAGCCGCTGGATGCTCTTCTGGATGCTCTGCGAGGCGCCCTCGCCGAAGGCGACCAGCAGGATCACCGCGGCGACCCCGATCAGGATGCCCAAGGTGGTCAGGAAGCTGCGCAGCTTGTTGGCGGCGAGGCCGCGCAGCGCGAAGCGCAGGATCTCCAGCCTGCTCACGAGGCGCCTCCCGGCATGGACTGGAGCCTGACGGCCGAACGGGGCGGCGGACCGTCGACCGGCGCCTGGCGGCGGTCGTCCACGATCAGCCCGTCCACCAGGCGGATGACCCGCTTGGCGTGCGCGGCGACGTCGTCCTCATGGGTGATGAGCATGATCGTACGGCCGGACTCGCTCAGCCCGTCGAGGATCTCCAGCACGTCGCCGGTCGCCTTGGTGTCGAGGTTGCCGGTCGGCTCGTCGGCGAGCAGCAGGGCCGGAGAGGTGACCAGCGCCCTGGCCACGGCGACGCGCTGCTGCTGGCCGCCGGACAGTTCGTTGGGCTCGTGCCGTACCCGGTCGGACAGGCCGACCTGCTCCAGGGCGGCCAGCGCGCGGGCCCGGCGCTCCTGGGCGGTGACCCCGCCGTAGGCCATGGGCAGCTCGACGTTGGCCAGCGCGCTCATCCTCGGGATGAGATTGAACGACTGGAAGACGAACCCGATCTTGCGGTTGCGCAGGATGGCGAGTCTGCGTTCGTCCAGGCTCCCGACGTCCACTCCGTCGATGAGGTAGCTGCCGGAGGAGGGGACGTCCAGGCAGCCCAGGATGTTCATGAGCGTGGACTTGCCCGAGCCCGAGGCGCCCATGACGGCCACGTAGTCACCCCGCTCGACGGTGAGCGAGACCCCGCGCAGGGCCCTGACCTCGGCGTCACCTCTGCCGTACACCTTGGTGATGTCGGTGAGGGCCAGGACGGGGGCGGTCATCTGACGCCTCCGAGCCCGCCGCCACCGCGGTTGCCACCGCCGCCGAAGCCGGGGAAGCCGCCCTGCTGGTTGGTCCCGGTCGCGGCCGGGCGGACGACCTGGTCTCCCTCGACGAGTCCGGAGGTGATCTCGGTGAGCGTGTCGCCCCTGACCCCGATCTCGACCTGCACGGGGGTCTGGGCGCCGTTCCGCAGGACGGTCACGGTGCTGCGTCCGCCCGTCGTGGTGACCACGGTCGAGGGGACGGCCAGCACGTTCTCCGCCTGTCCCACGGCGACCTTGACCGTGGCCGTCTGGCCGAGCCTGATCTCCGAGGGCACCTGGACGAAGGAGATGGTCACCGGATACTGGACGACGTTGTTGCTGGTCGCGGCGGTCGGCTGGATCTGGGTGACCTTGCCGGTCGCGGTGACGCCGGGCAGCGCGTCGAACGTGACAGCGGCGCTCTGACCGATCTTGAGCTTGGTGATGTCCGACTCGGTGAAGGTGCCGACGAGCTGGAGTTCGCGGGTGTCGGCCAGCTCGACGAACCCGGTCGAACCCGATCCGGTCGAGCCGCTCGCCGTCCTCGACGAACCTCCCGAGGAGCCCGTGGAGGAACCCGAGGAGCCGGAGGAACCCGAGGAGTTCGCGGAGCCGCCGCTCGCCGGGCCGCCGACCGTGCCGTTGACGGCGGTGACCGTACCGGCGAACGGGGCCTTGATGACGGTCGCCGCCACCGTGCGTTCGGCCGCCCGGTAGGTGTTCCTGGCGGTGACGTACTGGGCGTAGAGGGCGGCGGTCGAGGTGTCGTCGTCCGCCGAGTCGAGCGCCGCCGCGGCGGCGTCCAGGCTCTCCTGCGCCGCGCTGTCGTCCAGCCTGGCCAGGATCTGTCCCTTCCTGACCTTGTCCCCCACCTCGACGTAGATCTTCTTGACCGTGCCGTTCGTCCCGAAGCCCAGCGAGCGGGCCTGGGCGCTCTCCACGGCGCCCGATGCGGAGACCGAGGCGGTCACCGTACTCCGGGTCACCGTGACGGCCCGTGCCGCACCGCCTGCGGCCGAGGCGACGTCCGCGGAGGAGGAGGTGGATCCCCCGAGAGAGGAGAAGGCGATTCCCACGGCGCCCAGCAACAGGACGGCCAGGGTCCCGTTCACGAGCAGCGTCCCACGCCTGGTCGACAGCTTCACAGCGCTCGACCCTGGCGTATCAGTCTTGGGCTAAACCCAACTCTTGCTGAGTGTTTCCTGCAAGCCTTCCACCGATATGGACATACAGGAAATATTCAGGTTTTTGTGAGCAGGTAGTGAATCGGGCACGCCAAGATGGTCCGCCATGAGACCGACCAACCTCCCGAAACCCGCGCGCGTAGGAGGACTCGCCCTGGCCGCCCTCGTCCTCGTGGGCGCGGGCGTGTTCTACGCCCTCGACGACGGCGCCGAGCGGGCGCCCCGGGTCGAACTCGTCGCCACCCGGCGCGGAACCGTGACCGCCGCGGTCTCGGCGGCGGGCAACACCGTGGACGAACGGACCAGGGAACTGGCCTTCGGCGGTTCGGGAACGGTCAGGAAGGTCTACGTCAAGGCCGGGGACAAGGTACGCAGGGGCGAGGTGCTCGCCGCCATCGGCTCGGCACCGGCCCGCGAACGGTACAGCGCGGCCAAGGCACAGCTCGCGGCGGCCCAGGAGGCCCTGGACGCCGCCGAGGACCGAGCCGCCTCCCCCACTCCGACCCAGCCCCAGAGCCAGTCCCAAGGCCAGGGCCAAGGCCAGGGGCAGGGGCAGGGGCAGGGGCAGGGGCAGGGGCAGGCCGGTTCCGGGCCGGTCGGTGGGGCGCAGTGTCCGCCGGCCTCCCCGGCCCCGTCCCCGGCCGGTACGGCCACGCCGAACCCCTCACCCGGGCACAGCCGTACGGCCGAGCCCGGCCGGACGCTGGTGCCGGGCGGCACGTCCTCCCCCGCCCCCGCCGTGACCTCCACCGGCGCCCCGACCGAGGTCCCGGCCGTCACCCCGACCGCCCTGCCCAGTGGCGGAGCGGGCCGGGCCGGGGCGGGCGCGATCGTGCCCGCCGGATACCTCGTCAAGACCGGGCCCGCCGCCGTACCGACACCGACGCCTACGCCGACACCGACCGCCAGGGCGAGGCGGCACGGCGGGGAGTCGGGCCACCCCGCGCCCGCCCCCACGGTCACCGTGACCGTCACCGCGACCGTGACGGTCACGGTCACCGCGACCCCCGAGGTCACCCCGACCCGCTCCGGCCCCTCGAACCCGGCCCCCACGGCCCCGGAGGCGACCCTCACCCCGAGGCCCACCGCCAAGCCCGGTGAGAAGCCCGGTGGAAAGCCCACCGCGAGGCCCACCGGAAAGCCCTCCCCCGGCCCCACCACGTGCGCCGGCACCGGCACCGGCACCGGCACAGGAACCGGCAACGGAAACGGAAACGGCCAGGGCACCGGGCAGGGCGCCAAGCGCGGCACCGGCCAGAACGCCCAGGGCCAGGGCGCCTCCGGCCTTCGGAACGGCGGCGCCAAAGGCACGAACGGCATCGGCGGCGGGCAGGGGGCGCCCAGCGTCGACCAGGCACAGGCCCAGGTCAAGCGGGCGCAGGCCGAGCTGACCGACGCCCGCGAGGAGCTGAACGGCGTCCGGATCACCGCCCCCGCCGACGGGACCGTGATGTCCGTCGCGGGCGCCGTCGGCGACGAGGCGGGCACCGGCGCCTTCGTCACCCTCGGCGACCTCGACGAGCTCCAGATCGAGGCGTTGTTCACCGAGTCTGACATCGGCAGCCTCAAGCTGGGGCAGCGCGCCACGATCACCCTGGCCACCCGGGACGGCAAGAAGTACGACGGCACGGTCACCCACATCGCGCCGACCGCGACGACCACCGGCCAGCTCGTGAGATACGGCGTCACGATCGCCTTCGACGAGGCCCCCGCCGACCTCCTGGTGGGCCAGACCGCCACGGTCACCGTCGCCGTCGCCCAGTCCCAGGCCGCCCTCTACCTGCCCGCGCAGGCCGTACGGACCAAGGACGGCGTCTCGCGGGTCACCGTGCAGGGCGGCGGCGAGCGTGTGGTGACGACGGGCGTGCGGAGCGACCAGTATGTCGAGATCACCTCGGGCCTCGCGGAGAACGACCGGGTGGTCCTGCCCACCGGCGCCACCACCGGCGGTTTCCCCGACGGCACCTGGCCCGGCGGCCTCTCGTAGCCCACCCGGCCGGGCGGAGGGACCGTGCCGTCCCACCGTCCGGCCACCGGCTCCTCCCGCACGGCCGTCGTGGTGGTCAGGCGGAGTCGGGGGCGAGGGGGAGGGTCACCCGGAAGGTCGAGCCCTTGCCAAGGTCGGAGTCCACGGCGACGGCGCCGCCGTGGGCGTCCACGATGGCGGCCACGATGGCCAGGCCGAGACCGCTGCCGCCGTCCTCAGGAGCGCGACGGCCCCGGGAGGAGTCGACCCGGTAGAACCGTTCGAAGACCCGCTCGCACTGCTCCGCGCTGAGTCCGGGCCCCTCGTCGGTCACCTCGACGACCGCCATGGAGCCCTGCGCCGACAGCGTCATGCGGACCGGGGTGCCGTCCGGGGTGTGGGTCAGGGCGTTGTTCATCAGGTTGCCGACGACCTGGCGCAGCCGTACCTCGTCGCCGGAGACGATGAGGGCGGCGCCGTCCACGGTGAGTGTGACCTCACGGGAGGGGGCGAGGATGCGGGCGTCGTGGGTGGCGTCGGCGGCGATGGCGAGCAGGTCGACGGGGCGCATGGCCATGGGCCGCTGCTGGTCGAGCCTGGCCAGCATCAACAGGTCGTCCACGAGCAGGCCCATCCTGACCGCCTCCGACTCGACCCGGCGCATCAGCGGCGCGGGATCGACCTCGGGGGCCTGCCGGTAGAACTCGGCGAACCCCCTGATCGACGTCAGCGGCGTACGGAGCTCGTGGGAGGCGTCGGCGACGAACCTGCGCATGCGCTCCTCCGAGCGGCGGGCCGACAGCTCCGACTCCGATCTGGCCTCGAAGGCGGACTCGATCTGGGCGAGCATGCTGTTCAGTGACTGACCGAGCCTGCCGACCTCGGTCGCCGGATTGGCCGCGGGGACACGACGGCTCAGGTCACCGGCCGCGATGGCCTGGGCGGTGCGCTCGATCTCCTCAAGCGGGCGCATGCTCCGCCTGATGATCACCACGCCGACCCCGGCGAGCATCAGCATGAGGCCGCCTCCGCCGAGCAGCTCGACCAGGGCGAGCTGGCCGACGATCTGCCTGACCTCGGACATGTCCACGGCCACCACGACGCTTCCGCCGTCGTCGAGGGGGAAGCGGTGGACCCGCCACTCGTCGATCTCGAACGGGTAGCTCTTCACGACGGACGGCAGGTGGGGACCCCGTTTGTTCTCCACGTCGGTGCCCTGGAGCAGCAGGTCGATCTCACCGCGCGGGTCGCGGATCTCCACCCGGGTGTCGGACGGCACCGGCCTGCCGACCAGTGTGGAGGGGCCGTTGCGGTGCAGACGGCGTATCACGCTGTCCGCGTTCAGCTGCGCCTGGCTGTCCACCCGGTCGATGAGATAGCCCCGCATGATCGAGACGCTGCCGAAGCCGATCAGCGCCAGCGCGATGGTGAGCAGGACGAGGACGACGGCGATCAGTTTGACCCTGAGCGGAGCGGCTCCGATCATCGGCCTCATCAGTGTCCCGGAGGCAGGCGGAGCACGTACCCGACGCCGCGCAGGGTGTGGATCAGCCGGGGATCGGCGTTGTCGATCTTCCTGCGGAGCACCGAGACGTAGGACTCGACGATCCCGACGTCCCCTCGGAAGTCGTAGTCCCACACGTGGTCCAGGATCTGCGCCTTCGACAGCACCCGTCCCGCGTTGACCATGAAGTAGCGCAGCAGCTTGAACTCCGTCGGCGACAGCGAGACCGGCTTGCCCCCGCGCCACACCTCGTGGCTCTCCTCGTCGAGCTCGATGTCGGCGAAGGTGAGCCGGGGCGGCCTGGCGAACAGGTCCCCCGCCCCCGTACGGCGCAGCACCGCCCTGATGCGTGCCACGACCTCCTCAAGGCTGAACGGCTTGGTCACGTAGTCGTCCCCGCCCGCCGTCAGCCCACGGATCTTGTCCTCCGTGGCGTCGCGAGCGGTCAGGAAGAGCACGGGCGTGTCGCTGCCGCCGCCGCGCAACCGCCGTACGACGTCGAAGCCGTCCATGTCGGGAAGCATGACGTCGAGCACGATGAGGTCGGGACGATAGCGCTGAACCGCGGCGACGGCCTCGGTTCCGCTGCCCGCCGTGTTCACCCCGAATCCGGCGAACCGCAGGCTGGCGGCCAGCAGTTCGAGGATGTTGGGCTCGTCCTCGACGATCAGGAGGCGAGCCTCGGGAGAATCGGTCACGGGTTTATCTTCACTCGCCCACATGAAAAAGGAGTTAATTGGTCAATACTGAGGTTAACCCCACGATGTGCCTGGCGATCGCCAGACTGGAGGTCGCGGCCGGTGAGGGGGCGTTTCTCACCAGCGCCACCCGGCCGTGCACGTCGATGGCGAAGTCGTCCAGCATGCTTCCGTCACCGGCCACAGCCTGGGCCCGTACGCCGCCGGTCGTCCTGACCAGGTCGGAGCCGGTCAGCTCGGGGACGTAGCGGCGCGCCGCCGTCAGGAACGAGCCCTTGAGCATCGAGCCGGTCACCTCCCGGACCCCGGTGCGCCAGTGGCGGGCGGCCAGTTTCCTGGTGCCCTTCCAGGTCAGGATCCTGCGCAGGTCGGTGAGATCGATGTCACGCCAGGAGTAGCCCTCAAGCGCCAGCGCCATGACCGCGTTGGGGCCGACCAGCACCTCACCGTCGATCCTGCGGGTCAGGTGCACGCCCAGGAAGGGGTAGCGGGGGTCGGGAACCGGATAGATCAGGCCCCTGACCAGGTCCTTCGAGGCCCCGGCCAGCGCGTAGTACTCACCGCGGAAGGGCACGATCCGCACGTTCCCTGTCGCCTTCGCCATCCTGGCGACGTTGTCGGTGCCGAGCCCCGCGCAGACGACCAGACGGTCGAAGGCGAGCCTGCGCCGTCCCGCGATCACCTCGACGCCCCGGGCGGTCTCCCGCAGCGCGCGCACCGGGTGGGACAGCAGCACCGAGCCGCCCGTCTCCTCCACGTCCTTGGCCAGGCGACGGGCGACCGCGGGGAAGTCGGCGATGGCGGTGCGCGGGGAGTGCACCGCGGCCACCCCGACGGCGTGCGGTTCGATCTCGCGCAGCCCGAGCGCGTCCAGCTCGGCGATTCCGGGGACCCCGTTCTCCCGGGCCCGTTCGGCGATGGCGTTCAGCCCGGCGCGTTCCGAGGGGGTCGAGGCGATCACGAGCTTGCCGACCTCGTCGTAGGCGATGGCGTGCTCGGCGCAGTACTCCCTGAGCAGGGCCATCCCGTCCCGGCAGAGCCTGGCCTTGAGCGAGCCCGGCTTGTAGTAGATGCCGGCGTGGACCACTCCGCTGTTGTGGCCGGTCTGGTGCGCCCCGACGCGGTCCTCCTTGTCGAGGACGGTCACCGTGGCCCCGTGAGTCAGCGCCAGCTCCCTGGCGACGGCCAGGCCAACGATCCCCGCACCGACGACCCCGACCTTCACGTCCCTACCTCCCTGATCGCCGCCGGAACGCCCATGTGCGAAAGCTAGCGCCATCCCTCTCCTGACGTGAAGGACTTACCGCGCCTTATTGGGCCTTGTTGGGGATCGTAACCATACGTTCGCGGCGTTCCACGTGGGGCACCGCGACCCGCGCGTCCCTCAGTGGGAGGCCACGATGATCGCTGTAGCATTTTCCCCGCTCAGCGCCTGATCCCCCCGGCCAGGTGCCCTTCGGATCGGGGGAGAACAGATGGAAAGACCGCGTTCCCGGGCGTGCCTGAGTGCCGCCCTCCTCTGCGTGACCACGTGGACCTGTGCGACCGCCTGGGCCGCCGTCGGTGTCCTTCCGGCCTCAGCGGCCCCGGCTCCCATCCCGACCCCGGCCTCGGCCTCGGCCTCGGCCTCGGCCTCAGTCTTGGACTTGCCTCCGGCTCCGGTTCCGGGACCGGGTTCGGTGACTCCGGTCCCGACCTCGGAATCGGATCCGGACTCGGGAGGCCCGGCTTCAGCCCCGGCCCTGGAGTCGGCTCCCGCGTGCAAGCTGGTCAACGGTGGGTTCGAGGAGCCCGGCAGCCTGCACGGGCAGGGCAACCTGCGCTCCGGTCTGCCCGGGTGGAGCACCTCGGCCGGTGACGGTCTCATCGAGATCTGGGGTCCGGACGTGCCCGCCGTACGGCCCGACACGGGCAGGCAGTTCGCCGAGGTCAACGGTACGGCGACCGCCACGCTCTCCCAGGACGTCAGGACCGTGCCCGGCGCGACGCTGACCTGGCACCTCGCGCACCGGGGACGTTCCGCGGGCGAGGACGTCCTCCAGCTCAGGATCGGCGGGGTCACCCAGGTCCCCATGGGCCAGAACACCTCGGACATAGCCGACGACAACGCGGGATGGGGCCACTACACGGGCAAGTACTCGGTCCCGCCGGGCCAGACCGTCACCCGGTTCGAGTTCGTCTCCATCTCCACGGCCGGCGACCAGCCCGACCAGGGCAATCTTCTCGACTCGGTGGAGATCTCGTGCGAGCCCCCGTGCGTGCGGAACCTGCCGCCGACCTCGCCCTATCTGCTGCTGACCGGCCCGGCGAACAGCGAACTGACCGGTGACCTCTCCTCCTCCGATCCGGATGGCGGCGAGATCACCTACCTCCTGGACGGCGCCGCGAGCCCCCATGTGTCGATCACCTCGGAGGGCCGGGTGACGCTCAGGCCGACGGCCCCGGCGATCTGGGAGGTGCCGGTCAAGGCCTGTGACCGGGACGGTTCGTGCGCGAAGGGCCGGATCGTCGCGGTCATCTCCGCCCCGGCCACCCCCGCCGTCTCCGCTCCGGCCGTCTCCACTCCCGCCTCCACGACCTCGACCACCCCGGCCACCGCTGGCACCATCACGACTCCGGCCTCCACGGCCCCGGCCGCTTCGGCCCCCGAGACCACCGGCGATCCAGCCGAGCGCGCTGAGACCACCGAGACCACCGGAATCACCCAGGCCGCCACCGCTGACACCGTCACGACCCCGGCCACGCTCGCCGTACCCCCCGCCGGGGGGTGATCTATGGTCGGCCGGGTCAACGCATCCGGCCGACCATCGCCCGCAGCCTGCGCACGTCCCGTAGCCGTGCCTCGTAGGTCGCGCCGACCACCACGAGCAGCAGTCCGCCCAACGCCATCGGCACCCAGCGCGGCACGGTCACCATGGCCCGCGCGATCCACGGCGAGAGTTCGTGCAGGACGACGACGGCCAGAGTGAGGCCGCCGAGCAGCGCGGGAGCCTGCAGCCGTGCCCGCGCCCCGACCAGCAGAACGACCAGGCAGACCGTGCCGAGCAGCAGCGGCCTGACCCATCCCGTCCCGTTGAGCGTCGCGACCGCGCTGGGCAGCAGGCTTGAGCCGAGGGCCGGGCCGTACGAGAGCCAGGAGGAACGGGCCCTCCCACGCGCCCGCCACCAGCCGAACCCCAGCAGGACCAGCGAGAACGGCACCGTGTAGGCCTCGACCACCGTGATGTCCGAGGCCAGCAGCCGCAGCCAGGAGGCCGTGAGCAGCAGGGCCGTCCCCACGTATCCCGCCTGGCGGCGGTCGGGACGCAGCGCCGTACCGGTCATCATCACCCCGGCGACGGCGCAGGCCAGTGAGGCCGCCGCGAGGCCGTCGGCGGCGAGCGCCAGACCGGCCAGGGCCAGGGCGTATCCGGCCGCCTCCGTCCCGGCCGCGAACGTCTCCTTTCTGAAACGGCCCGCGACGGCCGCCGCGACACAGGCCACGGCGAGCACGCCGAACGCCGCCGTCCGCGTGGGCCAGCCGAGCGCCAGGCCCACGGCCAGCGCCTGCGCCCCGGCGAGCAGCGTCGCCGTACAGGCACCCCCGGCCCGCACCCACCGTTCCCGCCCGAGGAACGCGGTCGCCGCCGCGACCAGCGCCACGACCGGCAGCGTGACCAGCGTGGCGGTCTGCGCGACAAGTGACCAGGAGAGCGCCAGCGACGCCGTCCACAGCCCGGTCACCGCGCCGAACCTCCACCCGGTACGGCCACGCGCCGCCGCCCACGCCGCGGGCCCCAGCCCCACGACGAACAGCCCGACCTCCACCGGGTACGGCAGGCCGACCGAGAGCGGCAGCGTCGCCAGGAGCACCGGCAGTGCGACCAGGGCCGCCTTGGACGCCGTCCCGCGCCCCGCCACCTGCCAGGAGACCGTGACCGCCGTGACCGTGAGCAGGGCCGCGACCACGACGAGGATCGGAAGGTGGTCCGGCAGGAACCGCTGCCCCGTCCACGGGAAGAACAACGGGCGGTAGAAGCCGACGATCCCGGCGAGGGGAACGGCGATCGACGACGCCGCGCACGCGCCGAGCGTCGCCCCCAGCCCCAGCCCGACCCCCCACCTGGGGTCACGCCGGACCACCGGACTCCCGCCCTTGGGCTCCTCCTTGGCGCCGTCCTCCTCGGAGTCGGAAGGCGCCTCCTCGACGGCTTCCGAAGTGGCGGTCTCCGGGATGACAGTCTCCGGAGTGACGGCCGTGCCGTACACCAGGCAGGCGGCCACCGCGAGCACGGAGCCGACCGCCAGGGCGAGCGCGAGACCCTCGGGCGCCGGCTGCCGGCCTGTTCCCACCGCGACCGCCCAGATCAGGCCGGTCGCCGCGAGCACCGCCATGGCCAGCGCGACGGCCCGTACCCCCGGCTCCCGCCCCGCGACCGTCGCCACGGCCCACGCCACCAGCGCCACGGCCAGCGCGCCGTACGTCTCGGTCCGCCCGGCGAGCGCGGTGACGACACCGATCAGCGTCACCGGTACGGCGACCGCCGCGAGAGCCCGCGCCCACCACGCCCCGCCCGTCAGGGTCATGCGGGCCACGAGCGCCACGGCCAGGGCCGACGGGACGACGAGGGCGGCCGAACGGCCGAGCGCGAAGGCGCCGGGAACGGCGAGCACGGCGGCCGCACCCGTCACCACAGCGCACAGGCCCAGCGACCGCCGGGTGTTCTCCCCGCGAGAACCGGTGGTCGGCCACCGCACGGCCGCGACCGCCAGGGCCGTGGCCAGCAGGGCGGGAACGACCGCGGCGGAGGCGAGCGGCCCGGCCCACCCGTCGTCGAGGACGGCGGGCCACGCCCACACCCGCTCCAGCAGCCTGAACGGCATGAGCACCTCGGAGGCGACCCAGGGCACGACGGGCAGGGCCGTGAGCCCTGCCACGGCCCCCGCGGAGACGGCTCCGGCCCGGCGGATCCGCGCGTTCAGGCCCGGCAGGTACAGCGCGACCGCGACGGCCACGAGCGCCCCCAGGGTGTACGGCACGCCCCGCCACCCGGAGGGCAGCGACGGCCAGACCGGGGCGGCCAGGCCCGCTGTCAGCGCGAGAGCCGACCCGGCGGTGAGGAATCCGAGCGCGACCCGCCCGGCCCGTCCGGCGACGGCGAGGCCGAGGGCGGCCAGGGCGACGAGCAGCACGCCCCTGACCAGGGCGGTGACCGGTCCCCCACCGGTGAACTCCAGCACCGAGTCCAGGAACCCGTAGAGCACGCCCAGCGTCCACGTCACCCAGAAACAGACCCTGGCCGTCGCCCACCCGTTCCTGGTCTTTCCCTCCGGCGTCCTGAGCAGCAGCAGGAGGGCGGCGTCGAGTGCGGCGTCCGCCGCCAGGGAGGCGGTGAACCACGGCGCCGTCGTGTCGAACGCGAGCAGCGGCAGGGGGATCTGGGCGAACACGACGGCCACGGGGAACGGCAGCCGCAGCGGCAGCAGCCGGGAGTATCCCGCCATGGACAGCGCGACCAGTCCGACCAGCGCGGCGGCGTAGTGGCGCGCCTCCGGGCCGTCCGCGCCGAACAGCCCCGCCTGCCGGGCCGCGTAGCCGTCCAGCAGGAGCAGCGCGACGCCGAACATCGCGATCGTCTCCGCGGTCGCGTCCAGCTTTCTGCTCGTGAGGAGCCTCGGCGCGGCGAGGGTGAGGGCGGTGACCCCTGCCAGGATGGCGGCTCGTCCGCCGATGCCGATGTGTCCCCAGCTGACCACGGTGAACACCACGGCCGCGACGATCAGCAGCAGCCCGCCGAGGGTGAGCAGCAGGTTCTGCACCGCCTTGGGAGAGAAGTCCCTGCGGGGCGCGACCTCCCCTGTGAACCCCGCCGGAACCGAGGGCCCCACCGGAATCCCGGGTCCCACCGGAGCCACAGGACGGGCGCTCTCCGCGCGCAGCAGGGTGAGCAGGTGGTTCCTGCGGGCCAGCAGGGTCATCTGCCTGGCCCGCAGTCCGGCCAGCTCCACGTCGAGCCGCCACAGTTCGGCCGCCGCGGGCCCTTTCAGCGTCAGCGCGCAGCGCGGGCAGCGCTCGAAGGCTCCCGTGACGGGCAGGCCGCACCCGGGGCAGCCGGGCCTTGTCTGGTCGTGCATGACACGAAGGATGCCTAGCCCAGGTTGCGAACCGCTTGCGGAGCCGTACTCAATCTCGTTTAGGTATTTATCGGACGCGGCGCGCGATGAAGGTGATCAGGCCGGTCGCGCCGGCCGCCGCCGCCAGCCAGAGCGCCACGGCGGTGCCCGGCACCCCCGCCTCACGGTCGTCGGCCTCCCGCGCGTCGGCCACGAGCTTGGTCGAGTCGTCCTTCGATCCCTCAGCCCCCGCGGCCTGACCGGTCGGGGTCGGCGCCGGGGAGGGCGCGGTCTCCCGCAGGACGCGTTCGGGCAGCGGCACCCGGTAGACGGGGCTGTTCCTGCCCTCGCTGCCGGTCAGCACCGCCTTGCCGTCCGGCGTGTAGGTGATCGACTCGGCCTGTTCGAGCTGTGGCATCGACAGCCGGGAGATCTGGTCCCCCGACGGGCGGTACACGGTCGCCGAGAAGTAGGTGCGGATCACGTAGCTCGACCCGTCGGGCGCGTAGGCGGCGTCGGTGGCCATGATGGGGGCGGAGCCGACCTTGCGCAGCACGTTGGTCCTGTCGGCGCGCAGCCGCTTCGGCGCCGCGTAGACCGCCCCGACGAACGCCTTGCTCACCACGTACAGGCGGCCGGTGACCGGATTGACCATGATCCCTTCCGCGTTGTGGCCGCCGTCCTCGTACTTGAACCGGTAGCGCGTCGCGGGAATCACCGCGTCGCGCATCGTGGTCGGCTCGGGGACCCGGTACACCGAGACGTCGGGCCACGCCCCGTCGAAGTTGTCGCCGATGTCGGCGAACCAGAGCACCCCCCGCCCGGTCTTCGGGTCCTTGGAGGCCGCCATCGCCTCCCAGTCGCGGGCCGACCCTCCCTGGAGGGTGAACTTCGCCCTGGTGCGCCCGTCCGCGCCGACCGCGAAGAAGATCGGCCCGTCGGAGCTGTCGTTGTGGGTGTAGTAGATGTCCGGGTGCGTCGGCGAGACGGCCAGCCCGCTCGACTCGGTGATCCGGCTGTCCTTGAAGGTGAACAGCCGGTGCCCCTCCTCGTCCGTGTCCGCCGCCGCGAGTCCCGGTGCCAGCGTCGCCCCGGCCAGTACGGCGGCGGCCAGCACGCGAATCACGACATACCCCGGTCTACTCCCCATCCCGCCATCATGCCCTGTGGGGCACCGGATCGGGGGGAGACACGGATCAAGGTCTCGCCTGGAGCGCACTCCAGGTGCCTAGGGTGGACATATGGAATACACGCAGCTTGGCCGTACCGGCCTGAAGGTCAGCCGCCTCTGCCTGGGCACCATGAACTTCGGTCCCCTGACCTCGGAGGAAGACTCCTTCGCGATCATGGATCACGCCCACGAGCTGGGTGTCAACTTCTTCGACACAGCCAACGTCTACGGCTGGAAGCAGGGCGAGGGCATCACCGAGAACATCATCGGCCGGTGGTTCGCCCAGGGAGGCGGCCGTCGTGAGAAGACGGTCATCGCCACCAAGCTCTACGGCTCGATGGGCGACTGGCCCAACGAGAACCTGCTCTCCGCGCTGAACATCCGCCGTGCGGCCGAGGCGTCGCTGAAGCGGCTCCAGACCGACTACATCGACGTCTACCAGGCTCACCACATCGACAGGAACACCCCCTTCGAGGAGTTCTGGGAGGCGATGGACGTCCTGAAGCAGCAGGGCAAGATCCTGTATGTCGGGTCGTCCAACTTCGCGGGCTGGCACATCGCCAAGGCCCAGGAGTCCGCCGCCCGCCGTAACACGCTCGGTCTCGTCTCCGAGCAGTCGCACTACAACCTGATCGTCCGCGCCCCCGAGCTTGAGGTCATCCCCGCGTGCGAGGACTACGGCCTGGGCCTGATCCCGTGGAGCCCGCTGGCGGGCGGCCTGCTCGGCGGCATCCTCAAGAAGATCGACAAGGGACGGTCCGCGTCGGAGCGCATGGTCGAGGAGCTGAACAAGCACCGCGCCAAGATCGAGCGCTACGAGGCGTTCTGCGAGGAGCTCGGCGAGGACCCGGCCAACGTCGGCCTGGCCTGGCTGCTCCACCAGAAGGTCGTCACCGCCCCGATCATCGGCCCGCGCACCCACGAGCAGCTCGACGGCACCACGAGGGCCCTGGAGATCAACCTCGACGACAAGGCCCTGGCCACCCTCAACGAGATCTTCCCCGGCCACAAGACGGCCCCTGAGGACTACGCCTGGTAGAAACCACCTCACCCCGGGCGAGGGGGCCCTCCCCCTCCCCCGGCGGCCGGCCTGCTGTCTACGAGCCGACCACGGCGTCAGGCCACGGCATCAGGTGACGAGGGCGCCGATCACCACGAGGAGCACGAGCAGGGCGAGCACCACGGGCAGGAGCCAGCGACGGGGACGGTCCACGCTCTGGAGCTTAGCTCCGCCCGTCGGGTGCCGGAGCCGCCAGGGCGTACTCGGCGATCGGCTCATAGCGGACCGCGGGCCCGGGATGGCCTCTGACCAAGCCCGGGATTCCCGTGGAGAGGGCGGCGAAGCGCGGCGGGAGGTCGAGCCCCGGAGTGCCGGAAGGATCACCGGTCCGGGATCCCTTGACGTTCGCGACTGGTCAGGTATGTTCCAGACAGGAAAGTTTCCTAAATAAAGCCTGGCCAGGCTCCCTTTTCGGAACCCCGGAGGCTCTCGCCTTGCGCACCGCAATGATCTCCACGCCGAAGCGGATCGCCCTCGCTCTCGCGGCCGCCGTCGCCGCGGCCACCCTGGCCGGCGTCACGCCGGCGCACGCGCAGATGCTCTGCCACGTGCAGCAGGACACGTGGGTCTACTCGGCCCCCGGACGAACGGCCCTCTACCTGGTCCCCGCGGGCGGAGGCTTCTACCTGGACTACTGGTGGAACGCCGGCGGCTGGGCCGCCGGTCACGGCGTCGGCCAGGCGGACGGCTTCATTCAGGGCCTGAGCTGTTAGTCATGGAGGGCTCAGCACTCCTTTCCCAGGGGTGCTGAGCCGGGCACGCGGGGACCTCAGGAGACCGGGGTCCCGAGCACCGCGAGCACCGCGGGCAGGAGCCGGCGCTCAGCTCCGCTCACCGGGTGCCGGAGATGCCAGGGCGTACTCCGCGAGTGTCTCGTAGCGGACCGGGGATCCCAGGTGGCTTCTCACCAGGTGCACGGTGCCCACCTCCCACGGGGTTCCGGCGAAGGGTCCGAGTGCCTCGACCAGGTCGCTCACGTCGGTCTCCGCGCGTGTCCTGGCCATGGTCAGGTGCGCTCTGAAGCGCTTGCGGTCGTCGACCCGTACGGCTCCCGCCCGCCGCGCCCCCGCCGTCACGGAGTCGGCCAGGCGGGTGAGCGGGAGGTGGGCGCCGGACAGTCCGGACCAGAGGATCCTGGCCCGGCGGACAGAGGGAAAGGCGCCCGCGCCGGTCAGCGCCAGCGTCATCGACGCGTGGCGCGAGGCGGCGCGGGCGAGCCTCGTCTCCAGCTCCGGCAGCACCTCCGGCAGCACCTCCGGCGGCACCTCGCCCAGGAACGCCAGGGTCAGGTGCCAGTTGGCGGGGTCGACCCAGCGCAGCTCGGGCCACGCCCCCCGGAGGGGACGCAGCGCGCGGGCCAGTTCGTCACACGCCCGCCGGGGCGGCAGCACCCCCACGAACAACCGCACGGGACCTCCTGCCGATCGCCTTGGTCAGCATTATCGCCGCGCCGACACCGAGCATCGTGAGGACCCCGCCGACCGCGACGCCCATGCGGGGGCCGCCCAGTTCGGCGATCCAGCCGAGCACGGGGGCGCCGATCGGGGCGCCGCCGGTGAACACCAGCACGTAGATGCCCATCACCCGGCCGCGCATCTCGGGAGAGGCCGCGAGCTGCACGCTGGTGTTCGCGGTCGTGTTGACCGAGATCAGCGCCACGCCCGCGGGGACGAGCAGGAGCAGGTAGAGCGGGTACCACGGGGCCAGTCCGGTGACGACCTGGAACAGGCCGAACGACAGCGCGCCGCCGATCAGCAGCTTCCTGCTCGGCCGTACGCGCCGGGCCGCCATGAGGGCGCCGACGAGCGCGCCGACGGCGAACATGCTGGAGGCCAGTCCGAACGACGAGGCACCGGCGCCGAAGACCTCGCGGGCCATCAGCGCTATCGACATCGAGAACGACTGCGCGCACAGCGAGACGAACCCGACGAGCAGGATGGGCAGCAGCAGGTCAGGGCGTTCCATGACGTAGCGCAGCCCCTCGCGGAGCTGTCCCTTGGCCCTGGCCACCGGTTCCGGCGTGGTCAGCTCCGAGGTCCGCATCAGCGCCAGTCCGCCGAGCACGGCGAGGAAGGACAGGGCGTTGAGCACGAAGATCGGGCCGGTGCCGCCGAGCGCGTAGATCAGCACACCCGCGAGGGCGGGGCCGACCACGCGGGCCAGGTTGAAGCTGGAGGCGTTCAGCGCGATGGCGTTCGGCAGGTCCTTGCGGCCGACCATCTCGACCACGAACGACTGCCTGGTGGGCACCTCGACGCACAGCACGAGCCCGAGCGCGAAGGCCATCACGTAGACGTGCCACTCCCGGGCGTTCCCCGTCAGGGTCAGCACGCCCAGCGTGAGCGCGAGCAGACCCATGATCGACTGGGCGGCGATCAGCACCGGCCGCTTCGGGTAGCGGTCGGCGATCATCCCGCCCCACAGCCCGAACAGCAGCTGCGGCAGGAACTGCAGGGCGGTGGTCACGCCGAGCGCGGTGGCGCTGCCCTTCGTCAGGTCCAGGATCAGCCAGTCCTGCGCGGTGCGCTGCATCCAGCCGCCGACGTTGGAGACCACGCCGCCCATGGCGAAGAGCCGGTAGTTGTAGATGCTCAGTGAGCGGAACATCCCGCCCCGCGTCTCGGGAACCTCCTGCGCGGAGCCGGTCTCGACGGCCTGCACCTCGCTGGCCGCCGCCGCCCGCGCGATCCGCCCGCGCCTGGCCCGCGTGCTGAGCTTCCGCACGGG
The DNA here is from genome assembly GCF_042893955.1 of Streptosporangium sp. NPDC001559. Lineage (NCBI taxonomy): Bacteria > Bacillati > Actinomycetota > Actinomycetes > Streptosporangiales > Streptosporangiaceae > Streptosporangium > Streptosporangium sp. NPDC001559. The sequence continues at coordinate 48,254 of NZ_JBIAVG010000003.1, read as the reverse complement.
TACGGCGAGCACCCCGACGAGGCGCCTGCGGGGAGAGGGCCTGGAGACCGTCCCGGCGGCCTTTTCCTGAGCGGTCTCAGCGGTGGCCTCGGGGGCCGCCGCGGGGGCTGCCTCGGCGTCCTGCCGGACGGCCGAGGCCCTGGGTTCCTCGGGGTCGCCTAGTTCCGGCTGAGCTTCTCCAGAATCGGAGCCGCCTGCCTGAGCACGGCCCTCTCCTCCGGCGACAGCTCCTTCAGCCGCTGCGTCAGCCACGCCTCCTTGCGGCGGCGTTCCTCCCTCAACAGGGCCGAGCCCCGCTCGGTCACGCTCACGCTCACCTGCCGCCGGTCGGACGGGTGCGGTGTGCGTGACACCAGCCCCCGCTCTTCCAGCGCGGCGATCACGCGCGTCATCGAGGGCGGTTGCACCTTCTCGTGCTCGGCCAACTCGCCGGGGGTTATCCCGGAATGCCGTTCCACCGCGACGAGCGTCGCGACCTGGGTGGGGGTCAACGAGTGTCCCCCTGCCTGCCTGCGAAGGCGTCTGTTCAAGCGTGCCAGCGACACGCGCAGTGCCGAAGCCAGACCGGCGTCGCTGCGCAGGCTCGCGACGGGGTCCTTCCTGGGAGGGTTCGTTAGCATAAGTCATTACCTTTGCTAACTATATACCCGCTCATGTGATTCCCTCCGCGCGAACTTTTCTCGATGTGAGCCGTACAGCGTGCCAGGTCGCCCCACGGCCCCCGGCCTCACCTCGCGATGCCACACCACGCGATCTTTCGAACACGAAGCGTGATAGGGAAGAGGTGTCGCGACCGGGGACCGCACCCGTGAACGACCGCCGGCGTTCCCGACGTCGACCACGGGGGCGGAGCCCATCACGATATCCCGGCCGACCCGAGGTCCTTTTTCCGGAGAGCGGAAACGCATGGACGAAAGCCGGAGGCCAGGGCCGCCCCGCGACCCGATCGGCGGCCCTGGAGCGTGTGTGCGGTCACACGAACGACGTGGGCGGCTTCACGGCGACGAGCGCCGTGGTCAGACCGGGCCTGCGACGGCGGCGCCGAGCTGGAGGACCGTCACGTCCACCTGGCCGTGGCCGTCCTTCCATCCCGCGACCACCGAGCAGCCGCCCTCCTCGAGGAGAGGACCGAGAGGGGCGTCGGAGCCCAGGTAGGTCAGGCCCTCTGCCTCGGCCACGTCGCAACAGCCCAGGCTGAGGTGGGCGCGCAACCGGGGGTCGGCCACGGCGTCGAGGGCCGGGGTCCACGTCTCGTCGGCGTTGCCCTCGAAGGGGATCAGACTTCCGGGGCCGTCGCCGATGCCGGTCGCGACCCGCATCGCGTCCAGGAGCGAGCCGTCCGAGGCGATCCTGGCGTAGCAGACGTGCCAGTTCTCCGCCAGGATCGGGTCGGCGAGGTCGAGGTCGTGACGCCACAGCACCGGCGCCAGGTCGGCGCCCCGGACGACGTCGGGGGCGAGGCAGGCCTGTGCCAGGTCCGCGGCGAAGGCGTCGGACAGGCCGTGACTGGAGAACTGGAAGAGCGAACGGCCCGCGTCGAAGCGCAGGGGCGGCTCCCCCATGTCGTACAGGTAGAGGTCTCCGACCTCGATCGGCTCGCCTCCGGACAGGACCGCCGGGTTCAGCCAGATCGGGTCCCTGTCGATGCGTGTCTCGTGGAAGAAGTGCCCGTGGTAGTAGGCGGCGTACTCGGCACCGCGGTCGTACCCGGCGAGCGGACGGCCGAGAAGGGCCCCGAAGGCGGCGGACAACGACGCCTTCCAGGACACGGCGCCACCGGTGACAGAGGTGTAGCGGGTCATGCCTTGAACTCCTGGGGGGAAACTACGCCGGCCGATGGTCAGGTGGACGGCAGAGCGCCAAGCTTGCAGGCCTTTCGACTCTTGTATGGCAGATTCGCATGGTCTCATGGAGCGGACAGCCGTACGACATGAGAATTCACCGCATGTTCCCGCACGTGCCCCACGGTGGCCGGGTACCGCCGCGCCCGGCGGGGTAGCCCCGCGCCGCGACCCCGGGCCGGAGGGGACGGGGTCGTGCCTCCCGTCGGCGCCCCGAGGGGCCCTGGCCGAGGATGCTTTGCCTGGGGGAAGGGCTCGTCGCCTACGCTGGAGCCGTGAACCACCCTCGCCCGCAGGACCTGCGACCGCTGCGGACCAACGACACGACCACGATCCTCGTGGGGACCGTCCTGTGGGCGGTCGCCCTGGTCGTGCTCCTGGTCGTACGGCCCGCCCCCGAGCAGCAGTGGTGGATGTGGACCTGCGTGTCCGGCATCTGCGGCGGCGTCTTCGGTCTGTGGTTCGTACGGCGCCGCGACCGGCGGGCCTCCAGGGAGTCCCGGGAGGAGGACGAACCCGCCCCTCTCCCCTGAACGACCCTGAGCGGCCCTGAGCGGCCCTGAGCGACTCCGGACGACCGGCCGGAAAAGGGTCAGGTCGAGGCGGTCCAGCTGTCGAGGTCGGCCTCGGCCAGCAGCAGCGGGACCGCGGCCGGGTCGCGGAGCAGGGCCGCCACCGCGAGCCGGTCACCCCACTGGCCGGACGCCCACGCCAGCCCGCGTGCCAGGCCCTCGACCCCCGAGGCGTGCACGGTGCCCTCGTGGAAGCGCCAGGTGGCGGCGACCCCGTCCACGAGCAGCTTCTCGTGCTCCATGTAGGTCGTCGGCGCGGTGGGCAGCAGTGACCGCACGGCGGCGGGCACCTCGCGGACCGCGCCCTCCGAGGTCACCTCCCCGGCGGCCTCCTCCCCGGCCAGCGGCAGGTCGAGCAGCTCGGACAGCGCCTCGGCCAGGTCGAACGGCGCCAGCACCAACGGCCGGTCGGCCACCAGGGGCAGCAGGTCGGGCGCCTCGACGACCACCGGCTCCCCCGCCGCCGTATCCGATCCGGATCCGGACGACAGCAGGTGACCGTCCTCGACGTCGGCGACGACGATCTCCCCGTCCAGTACGGCCCGCACCGCCCGAGGCGGGGCGACGCGAACCGGGTCGACCCCCGCCAGCGCCACCCACAGGGCACGGAGCTGGACCCGGTCCACCTCGACGGAGGGGTCGCCGAGCAGTTCGAGCAGCTCGTCGGGACCGCCGTGCGAGGCCAGCAGGTCGGTCAGGGTCGTCCGGACGCCGATCATGGACAGCGCCGCCTCGTCCACCACCGCCGGGGCGTCGCCGTACAGGCCGAACAGCAGCGGGTCGGCGTTGGGCAGCCGCAGCTGGGTGGGACGGCGCCCGCCGAGGACCGGGTGGGTGGACAGCCACCACGCCGTGTAGGACGGCACCTCGACGACCTCGCCGGCGACCAGCAGCCGCAGCGGGTTCAGTACGGCGCGCAGCGGCGGGCGGGACAGCAGGGCCAGCGCGGAGGGCCAGTCGGCGACGTACTCCAGGTCGCGGACCGCGGAGAACTCCCTGGCGACCGGCGGCACGTCCACCTCGGGCAGCAGGTCGAGCACGGCTTCGAGCCACTCGTCCTCACGGTCCAGGTCGTGGTCGCAGTCGTCGGGATCGATCATCACGTCGGTGTCGTTGACCACGGCGAAGCCGTCGAGCACTCCGGCCGCGGCCAGGACCCGCGGGCCGTACCGGTCGACGAGTTCGGGGGCGGCCGTGCCGAAGTGGGTCTCCTGGTCGAGCAGCCCGGCCAGCGAGCCGTCGGCCAGCAGCAGCTCACCGGCGGGGTACAGCTCGCCGTCGGTGCCGCGCAGCGCCAGGTTGGACAGCCAGGGGGCCTCACCGGCGACCAGCCCGGCCGCGTCGACCAGGGCGAGCACCGCCTGGGCGACCGGCTCGGCGTCCGCGCTGTCCAGGGACTCGGCGACGGCCGTACGGGTCAGCGGGTCCTCAAGGACCGTCCTCGGCGTGGCCTCGGCGGCGCCGAGGCGCAGCAGCAGCGGGTGGGCGGCGTCCGGGTGGACGACGCGCAGCCCGAGGGGGGCGAGCACGGCCGGGTCGAGGGAGGAACCCTCGGTCAGCAGCAGCGTGCCGCGCGGCCCCCTGACCAGGCGGCCGTCGGCCAGCGGCACCGGCAGCGCGCCGAGCGCCTCGGGGTCGTCGGCGGGCAGGACCTCGTACAGCGACCGCCACCAGGACGGCTCCCGGTCGGCGACGACGTCGCCGGACAGCATGTCCACCACGTCGGCCAGCTCGACCCGCCGTACCCCGAGGGAGGTGATCGCCGGGTGCCTGGACGGCCATCCAGCGGGCAGCAGGCCGGGGACCATGGGGGCGACCTTGCGCAGCAGCTCGCCGGGGGCGGAGACCACGGACGCCTGCCGCCCGGTCACGATCCACTCCTCACCCGCGTCCTGCTGGTTCTCCGCGTCGGCGGGCGGAGAGAGGGCGGGCAGCAGCGCGGCGTCGGGCAGCCTGCGCAGGATGGCCCTGCGGATGTGGGCGTCCAGCTCGCCCTTGCCCATCAGACCGGGGACGAGGTCGAGCAGCTTGGAGGTACGGGCGAGGCCGGACAGCAGTTCGACGTAGGCGTCGGCGGCGCGCTCGACCAGGAAGTCCGTCAGCGGCCCCATGGCCACGTGCCGCCGGTCGGTGGCCATCGGGAACGAGGCGATCAGCAGCGCGGGCAGGTCGAGCGGCTCGTCGCTCGGCGTCGGCGCGTGCACGACGGGCGGCACCCGGGCGGGCAGCGGCCTGGGCTCCTCCTGCCCCGTCGCCGTGCCGACGACCGGAACCGCCCAGCGGACCAGCCAGTACGGCCTGGCCCGCTCCTCGGTCGGCCGGTCGGCGAACAGTTCCGCGGCCTCCTCGGGGGAGAACCGTCCCGAGGCGGAGACCACCTTCCAGCCGTCGGGCAGGATCGTCCGCGTCTCGCCCTCAAGGTCGATCTCGATGGACTCAAGGGCGGGCAGGCCGAGCAGCAGCGCGGCGCTGGTCTCCTGGAGCATGCGGCGCACGGCGTCGACGGCGGTCTTGTCGCGCAGCGGCAGCCGGACGAGGGTGTCGAAGCCGCCGGGCACCTCGATCGGCCCCGCGGGGAAGGGCAGGCGCAGCAGCGGCACGTGCCCGCCGCGCTCGGCGAACTCCTTGGAGAGGGCGACCTCCGCGGCCACGAGCACGGCGGTCTGGTCACGGGACCAGCGCACGACGCCGGAGCCGAGTGAGCCGATCACCGGCTCGTCGCAGACGGAGACCACGGCCGCGAAACCGACGCCGAACCGCCCGGCGGCGCCGGAGTCGTCACGCTTGTTGGAGACGCGCAGCGTGGACAGGCTCTCGATCCCGGCGGCGTCGACCGGGGCACCGGTGTTGGCGGCCGAGAGCACTCCCTCGCGCAGTGAGAGGCGCAGCCGTCCGGGCACCCCGGCGCGCAGCGCCGCGTCGGCGGCGTTCTGGGCGAGCTCGACGATCAGCCGGTCCCGGTAACCGCCGAGCGCGAAGTCCTCCTCCGCGTTGGCGTCCTCGCGGAACCTCGCGGGCGAGGCGGTCCAGGCCGCGAGTACGGCGGAGCGCATTCGGTCGGTGCCGAAGATGTCAGTCACAGCGATGAGTCCAAAGGTCGGGGGCCCCACAGGTCACGTCGCATCGGGGCACGCCGGGGTCTTCCGGCGTGCCTGTGATGACGTCGGATCAGGAGTGACCCAGCGGCTCGGCGGCGGTGTCGTCCACGGAGCCGGCGAGGTCCGTCTCCGAGGACTCCTCTGCGATGTCGTAGGCGAGGTCGTCGAGGATCGGCGACGTCGGCTCGACCTGGTGCGGAAGCACGGCGGCCTCGGAGTGCGCGCCGCAGCCGTGGTCGGCGGCGACGACACGGCCGTCGTCGGGGGCGTACTCGTTGGTGCACGCCCCGAAACCGATGCCCAGCGCACCGGCGAGCGGCCAGTAGAAGCCGCAGGTCGAGCACTGGGCGGGCGCGGCGTGCGCGAGCGGGGTGTGCGGCCCCGACTCACCCGAGTGCCAGCGGCGCACGGCGCGGTCCCTGCCCGTGGGGGAGAGCACCCTGGCCCTGCCGAGGCCGTACTCGAAGATCATCTGACGGTCGACGTCGTCCTCGGTCTGGGTGAAGCCGGGCGCGAGGCGTACGTCGTCCGCGGAGGTCGGCAGCAGGTCGCCGACGCCGAGATCGCCGGGGAGCAGCCGTTCGCTCCACGGCACCCACTCCGGCGGCAGCAGCGCTCCGGTGCCGGGCAGCAGCACGACCTCACTGACCGTCACCTTGCGCGCCCTGGAGGCCCTGACGACGGTGACGGCCCAGCGCCACCCCCGGTAGGCACGGTCGAGGCAGGTGAAGTAGTGCGTGACGACGCGGTCACCCTCGGGTTCGACGCCGAGATGGTCGCCGATCTCCTCCGGTCTGACGTTCTCCTCGATCGCGGAGCGGGCCAGGTCGACCGCGGCGGCGCAGGCCTCGTCGACGACGACGGCACGGGTTCTCGGACGGGTCACGAGTCCTCCTCCGCAGGCCTCGCGACCTGACGGCCGCTGTCCCCACTGCCTAGCTCGCTACGCTGACTCACAGTTCATTCTCACCCATGCCCGGAGCGAACAGCACCTTCACCGGCCCCGGGCGGGGTCGCGCCGGGTCGCCGCCAACGGACCGTAACGCGCTCTCCCCTCGACCGGCAACCTGTCCCGTTGTTCACTGACCATTCAAGGCTTAGATAGGACGGACCGCCACATACATCCCATCCGCCCTATGGGTAAGACTGGATGCGTGGCAGGTGGTTGGGAACAAGCACGCAGGACGGCAGGCGACGTCTCCCGCCGGATCGGACGCTCCGCGGTGGGCGCCGGCCGGGCGACGGCGCGCGCGGGCCGGGGGGCGGGCCGGATGACCGTCCGCGCCGGGCGGGGGGCGGCGAGCGGGACCCGGCGGGTCGGCGCGGCCTCCCGGCGGTTGACCCACGCCCAGGGCGCGGGCCGTACCGGGCTCGGCCAGCTGATCGAGCTGACCGCGCTGGAGAGCGCCGGTGACGCGCTGGTCACCGCCGCCCTGGCCGGGACCCTGTTCAAACTGCCGGTCAACGAGGCCAGGGGGCAGGTCGCCCTCTACCTACTGATCACGATGATCCCCTTCGTGGTGGTCGCGCCGTTCGTCGGGCCGGTCCTCGACCGGTTCCGCTCGGGCAGGCGCTTCGTGATGGCGGGCACCCTGTTCGGCCGGGGCCTGCTCTGTTTCGCGATGGCCGCGGCGATCGTCCCCGGTGACGTGTTCACGATCTTCCCGGCGGCGCTGGCCGTGCTGGTGTTGTCGAAGGCCTACAGCGTCTCCCGGGCGGCGATCATGCCGAACGTGCTGCCCGCCGACATCGCGCTGGTCACGGCCAACGCGAGGGTCGCCCTGTTCGCCCTGATCACGGCGGGTGTGGCGGTGCCGGTCGGTGCGGGTGTCAGCGCCTGGCTCGGCGCCGAGTGGACGTTGCGCGCCGCCCTGGTCCTCTTCCTGCTGCTGGGCGTGCTGGCCGTACGGCTGCCGCGGCACGTCGACTCCCCCGACCTCGACGTGCTCGACGGGGACACCGATGAGGAGGGTCAGGAGCGGCCCGCCCGCTGGCGCACGCTGCTGAACGTCGGGCCGGTGGTGACCGAGGCGATGGCGGCCAACGTGGCCGTCCGTCTCTACTCGGGGTTCCTGCTGTTCTATCTGCTCTTCCTGGTGCAGGACAGGAACCTGCCGGGGCTCGCCCCTCCGGTCACGATCGGCCTGCTGGCCGTGGCGGCGGGCGTCGGGGGTCTGACGGGTACGGCCGTCGCCTCGTGGACGCGCGGACGCTCCCCACAGGTGATCGTGCTGCTCACGCTGGCGCTCTCACTGGTGACCACGATCGTGGCGGCCGTCTTCTTCACCCTGTGGGCCGCGGTCGCCGTGGCGCTGGTCGCCGCGTTCGCCCAGGGGCTCGGCAAGCTGGCGCTCGACGCGATCGTGCAGCGGGAGATCGGTGAGGAGGTGCGTTCGTCCACCTTCGGAGTGGTCGAGGCGTTCCTCCAGGTCTCCTGGGTGGGCGGCGGCCTGGTCGGACTGCTGCTGTCGCTGTTCACCGACGGCTCGGCCGGGCTGACCGTGATGGCCGTCGTGCTCGCCGGCTCGCTGGGCTGGCTCCTCGTACGGCGCCGCAGGAGGGTGGACGCCCGGGACGCCAGGGTCGAGGCGGCCAGGGCGACCCGGCCCCGCCCTGAACAGGAGCCCGAGAACGACCCCGAGGAACGCGCCGAACGGCGACCGGAGGAGCGACCGGCTCCCACTGCGGGGAACGGCTCAGGCCACACGACGACCACCGTCGTCCGGCGCGACGCCCCTCCGCCGGACAGGCGGACCAAACCGCTGACCAACCCGCACGGCTGACCCGCGCCGGACGGACCGCCGCCCGCCTCTCCACACGCGGGAGAAGCGGTTCTCACGCGGGGAGAGATGGGCGGAGGCAGGTCAGCGGGAGGCGGTCAGTCCTCCAGGTCGTCGGCCACGGCGCGCAGCACCGCGGCGATCTTCTTCGCGTGCACGGCCTCGGGGTGCTTGCCCTTCTGGTAGGACATCGACACCGAGTCCAGCAGTTTGATCAGGTCTTCCACGATGACCACCATCTCGTCGGGCTTCTTGCGCTTGCCCTTGGGCTTGGCGGTCTTGGCGAGAGTCGGGGGCTGGTCGATCACACGCACCGAGAGCGCCTGCTGTCCACGGCGTCCCTCGGCCACGCCGAACTCGACCTTCTGTCCCGGCTTGAGGGATTCCACGCCACCGGGGAGCGCGGAAGAATGCACGAACACCTCACCGCCGTCGTCGCGGGTGAGGAAGCCGAAACCCTTGTCGGCGTCGTACCACTTGACCTTGCCACTCGGCACAGGGGTGACCTCGTTCAGACTGTCGTGAAAAGGAATGGATGTAGGTTATGCCCAGCGCGGCCTGGGAGCGACCGTGTATTCAGCCCTGAATTACACGAATACGGTTGGGCTGCGCCAACCGTCGTACCACTCGGCGAACTCGGTCAGATCGGCGAGCACCACATCCGCTCCGTGGCCGCGTAGTTCCTCCGCCGGATGGTGTCCGGTCGCGACCCCGACGCTGAACGCCCCGCCTGCCTTCGCCGCCTCTACGTCGGCCACGTGGTCCCCCACGTAGGCGGCGGCGCCGAAGGCCACCAGCGCGGGCCCCTTCGCGGGGCCGAAGACCGATCCGGCGACCTCGTCGACGTCGAGTCCCAGGGCTCTGACCGTCCGCCGGGCGTCCGGGAGGTTCTTGCCCGTCACCACGATGACCCTGCCGCCCGCGCGCCGTACGGCCTCGACGGCCTGGGCGGCTCCGGGCATCGGGGTGGTCACCGGGACGGCGATCGAGGGGTAGAGCGCCCGGTAGAGCGCGACGGCCTCGGGGATGCGTTCGGCGGGCAGCCAGTTGGCCAGTTCCCACTCCAGGGGCGGCCCGAGTCTGGAGACCACGGCGGCGCTGTCGATGGGCACCCCGACGCGCAGCGCCAGTTCGTCGTAGACCGCGGCGATGCCCGCGCGTGTGTCGGCCAGTGTCATGTCCAGGTCGAACCCGACCGCGTCCATCTCCCCGCCCACGCCCTTCCTTCCTCCGCTCGCGAAAACCCCCGTGAAACCTCCACGAAAACCCCGCGGAGCCTCCACAAAGCCTCCGCAGGGCCCTCAAGAAGCTCTCGTGAGAGCTCTCACCAAAGGGCCTTCTCCTGCCGAAGGCCCTCGCGGGAAGACCCTATGGAGTCCTCCGGGCGGCGCTTCCGGCAGGATGCCAAATCCCCGCCCGGAGAACCCGCACTTCGTATTTTCGCTGGATAGGGTCGCGGTGGAGGTGTCTGCACAGAGATGACCAGATCGACGCGTGAGCGCATCCTCGAAGAGGCCCTGCGCCTGTTCGCTGAGCGAGGCTACGCGGCGACCTCGGTGGCCGAGATCGAGTCAGCCGCGGGGCTGTCCCCCGGCGCGGGCGGGCTCTACCGGCACTTCAGGTCCAAGTACGAGGTGCTGGCCGCCTCGGTGAACGAACGTGCCGTGCGGGTCGAGGCCAGGGTCGCCGCGATGGGCGCCGCCGACCCCGCGGCCCCCGTAGCGGAACGGCTGACGGGCCTGTGCGAGGCCGGGCTGGCCGTGATCCGGGAGGAGGACGAGCTGGTCCGCGTCTTCTTCCGCGACCTCGGGCACTTCCCCGAGCTGGTCGAGGTCGTGCGGGCGAGGCTGCTGCAGCCGATGTTCGACGCGATCGGCTCCTGGCTGTGCGCCCAGCCCGAGTACGCCGGGGCCGGCCTCGACCGGTCCTCCGTCGGCGCGGTGCTCGGCGGCTCCCTCGTCCACTGTCTTCTCTTCGAGGAGACCGTCGGCGAACCCCCCGGCCGGACGGAACGCGAGCGTTTCGTCACCTCCTGGGTGTCCCTCGCACTCGGCCTGCTGCCCGTGGCCCAAGGATGTCCACGTGAACCCGAACTTTCCCAAACCTAGCTTTGTCGGTCAGGGCTCCTACCATTGACGGAATGAGCACGGAGTTCACCGAGTGGCTGCGCGACCGGAGCGACGAGCAGCTGCGGGCGCTGGTCACGGTGCGCCCCGAACTCATCACCCCGGTCCCCGCCCACGTCGAGGGCCTGGCCGGGCGGGCGAGCAGTCCCTCCGCCGTCGGGCGCGTGCTCGACCGGCTCGACCGGTTCACGCTCTCGGTCGTCGAGACGCTCGTCGTGCTGCCCTCCCCTGCCGACCAGCGGGCGCTGCGCGAGCAAATGGCCCGCGCGCTGCCCGAGGGGGTCACCGCCACGGCGCTGCGGGCCGCCCTGAAGGAGACGGTCGAGCGGCTGCGGACCCTCGCCCTGGTGTACGGCCCGCAGAACGCCCTGGTGCCCGCCCCCGGGGTGCGGGAGATCCTGGAGACGCCCGCCGGGCTCGGTCCGCCCGCGGTCGAGGCGTTCAGGCACCACCCCGCGGAGCGGCTGGCCGAGCTGATCCGGGACGCCGGCGGTGAGAGCGGCGACACCAGGCAGGCCCTGGCCGAGCTGCTCGGTGACCGTGAGGTCGTCGCGCGGCTCGTCGAGGGCGTCTCGCCGCAGGCCAGGTCCGCGCTCAACGAGCTGGCCTGGGGGCCGCCGAGCGGCCGGGTGCCCAACGCCCGCAGGCAGGTGCGCGCCGCGAGCGCCCACTCCCCGATCGAGGAGCTGCTCTCCCGCGCGCTGCTGGCCGCCACCGGCGACGAGAGCGTCACCCTGCCCCGCGAGGTGGGCCTGTTCCTGCGCGGCGGCCGGATACACCGTGACCTCTCGCCCGTCCCGCCCCCGCTCGACGGCACAGGCCGTGACCAGGAGCTGGTCGACCGCACCGCGGCGGGGCAGGCCTTCACCTTCGTGCGGGCGGTCGAGGAACTGTGCGAGCGCTGGAGCGCCGACCCGCCCGGCGTGCTACGCGGCGGGGGGCTGGCCGTACGCGACCTGAAGCGGACCTCCGGCCTGCTCGACCTGCCCGAGTGGGCGACGGGGCTGGTCATCGAGGTGGCCCACACGGTCGGGCTGATCGCCGCGAGCGGCTCGGTCGACGGTGACTGGCTGCCGACTCCGCTCTACGACGCCTGGCGGATCAAGAGCACCGAGGACCGCTGGGTGGCGCTGGCGTCCGGCTGGCTGTCCACCGACCGGGTTCCCGGGGTGATCGGCGAGCGTGACGAGCGTGACCGGCTGCTCAACGCCCTCCACCCCGACCTGCGGCGTTCCTCGGCCCCCGAGGTGCGCGCGACCACGCTCGGCCTGCTCGCCGCCGCGGGCCCCGGGGTCGCGCCCGGTCTTGAGTCGGTGCTCGGGCGCCTGACGTGGGAGCAGCCGCGCCGTCGTGGCGGCAGGCGCGACCAGCTGGTCGAGTTCACGCTGCGGGAGGCGGAGCAGATCGGGGTGACCGGCCTCGGCGCGATCGCGGGCCACGGCCGTGCCCTGCTGTCCTGCGGCGGCCGTTCCGGGGCGGTCGCCCTGGCCCTGGCGCCGTTGCTGCCCGAGCCGCTCGACCACGTGCTCCTGCAGGCCGACCTGACCGCCGTGGCGCCCGGCCCTCTCACCGGTGACCTGAGGCGCTGGCTGGCGCTGGCCGCCGACGTCGAGTCGACCGGCGGCGCGACGGTCTACCGGTTCTGCGAGCAGTCCATCAGACGGGCTCTCGACGCCGGGCAGGGCGCCGACGAGATGCTGTCCATGCTGGAGCGCCACTCGACGACGCCGGTGCCGCAGCCCCTGAGTTACCTGGTCACGGACGTGGCCCGCAGGCACGGCCGCATGCGTGTCGGTACGGCCGGCGCGTACATCAGGTGTGACGACTCCTCCCTGCTCGACGAGGTGATGGCCGATCGACGGGCCGTCCCGCTGCGGCTGCGCAGGCTCGCCCCCACCGTGATCGCCTCCAAGACCTCGCGGGGGACGCTGGTCGACTCGCTGCGCGCGATGGGATACGCCCCGGCCGCCGAGTCCCTCGACGGTGACGTGATCATCGCGCAGCTCGACGTCCGCAGGACCGAGGGGCAGCCCCTCCCGCGTCAGGTCGTCACGTTCACCGGCCCGGAGGCCGAGGTCGTCGCGGCGGCCGTACGGGCGGTCAGGGCGGGTGACGCGGCGCACCTGGCCCGCAGGGCGCCCGTCGACGCCCCGGCCGGGCAGGTCCCGCGCTCTCCGGCGACCGCGACGATCAACGCCCTGCGTGAGGCCATCCGGCAGGGGTCCCAGGTCTGGATCGGCTATCTCGACTCCCAGGGCAACGCGACCAGCAGGATCCTTGAACCCGCCCGGATGGAGGGGGGCTACCTCACCGCCTACGACGAGACCCGGGCGGCGGTGCACCGCTTCGCCCTGCACCGCATCACCGGCATCACCGGGATCACCGACGTCGAGTGAGCGCCCGGATTTCCGGGTTTCCCCTACGGTGGGATCGTTGGTGCACGAAAGAAGGAAGTGAGAGGCTCCCGTGAGCAGTGGTCCCCCCGAAGGCCCCAGCGCGAACCCCGACGACTGGAAGAGTCCCTACAGCACCGGCCCCGGGCAGACCCCCGGCTACGACGCCCCCGCGTACAACCAGCCTCCCGCCTACGGCCAGCCCCCCGCGTACGGTCTGCAGAACACCCAGCCGAGCCAGGGGTCGGGTCAGCAGCAGCCCTCCTACGATCAGGGCTACGGCCGGCAGCCCGGCTACGACCAGGATTACGGGCAGGGCTACGCGCAGGGTTACGGGCAGCCCGGCTACGGCCCCGTCCAGGGTTACGGCGAGTCGCCGTACGGGCAGTACCCCCCGGCCTACGGCCCCGGTCCCTACCCGGGTCCCCCGCAGAACGTCGACGGCGTCAGGACGCACGCGATCATCGCGCTGGTCGTCGGCATCCTCATGGGCCTGACCTGCTACGTCAGCATCGGCGGCGTCACCGGGGCCGTCCTGGCCGGTGTCGCGCTGGGCAAGGTCGAGCGCGACCCCCAGGGGGCGAAGGGGCTGCTCAAATGGACCTGGATCAGCATCGGCATCAACGTCGGGCTGGTCGTCCTGGGGGTCGGCGCCATCATCCTCGCCGGAGTGAACGGCGCCTTCGACTGAACCCTCCGGGATTGTCCTGGGTCTCGGCGCCGTTGGACATACGAGGTCGGGGAGGCGGTGGGCGAGTTCCCCGGGTGAGTGCGACCATGGGCTCGCCCGCCGTACAACGAGGGAGAAGCCGTGAGTGACGGACCGCTGATCGTCCAGTCGGACAAGACCCTGCTGCTCGAGGTCGACCACGACAGGGCCGACGAGTGCCGCAAGGCGATCGCGCCGTTCGCCGAGCTCGAACGCGCCCCCGAGCACGTGCACACCTACCGGGTGACCCCGCTGGCGCTGTGGAACGCGCGGGCGGCCGGGCACGACGCCGAGCAGGTGGTCGACGCGCTGATCGGCTACAGCCGCTACCCGGTGCCGCACGCCCTGCTGGTGGACATCGCCGAGACCATGGCGAGATACGGCAGGCTCAGGCTCGACAAGCACCCCGTCCACGGGCTCGTCCTGACCAGCACCGACAGGGCCGTCCTTGAGGAGGTCCTGCGCTCAAGGAAGATCCAGCCGCTGCTCGGCGAGCGCATCGACGCCAACGCCGTCGCGGTCCACCCGAGTGAGCGCGGCAACATCAAGCAGCACCTGCTCAAGCTGGGCTGGCCCGCCGAGGACCTCGCCGGATACGTGGACGGCGAGCACCACCCGATCACGCTGCGGGAGGAAGGCTGGCTGCTTCGCGACTACCAGCGGGAGGCCGCGCAGGCGTTCTGGCACGGCGGTTCCGGCGTGGTCGTGCTTCCCTGTGGCGCGGGCAAGACGATCGTCGGCGCGGCGGCGATGGCCCACGCGAAGGCGACGACGCTGATCCTGGTGACCAACACCGTCTCGGCCCACCAGTGGAAGCAGGAGCTGATCAGGAGGACCTCGCTGACCGAGGACGAGATCGGCGAGTACACCGGGACGAAGAAGGAGATCCGCCCGGTCACCATCGCCACCTACCAGGTGATGACGACCCGCAGGCAGGGGGTCTACCGCCATCTGGAGTTGTTCGACGCCCGCGACTGGGGTCTGGTCGTCTACGACGAGGTTCACCTGCTGCCCGCCCCGATCTTCCGGATGACCGCGGATCTGCAGGCCAGGCGGCGGGTCGGGCTGACCGCGACGCTCGTGCGCGAGGACGGCAGGGAGGGCGACGTGTTCTCCCTGATCGGCCCCAAGCGCTATGACGCGCCGTGGAAGGAGATGGAGAACCAGGGCTGGATCGCCCCGGCCGACTGCGTCGAGGTGCGGGTCACCCTGAGCGACGAGGAACGGCTCGCGTACGCGATGGCCGAGGCCGAGGAGCGCTACCGGTTCTGCGCGACCACCCCGTCGAAGACCCGGGTGACCGAGGCGCTCGTCCGGCGCCATCCCGACGAGCAGGTGCTGATCATCGGTCAGTACATCGACCAGCTCGACGAGCTCGGCGAGCACCTGGGCGCTCCGGTGATCAAGGGGGAGACCAAGGTCAAGGAGCGGGAGCGGCTGTTCCAGGCGTTCCGCGACCGGGAGATCCAGGTGCTGGTCGTCTCCAAGGTGGCGAACTTCTCCATCGACCTGCCCGAGGCGGCGGTGGCCGTACAGGTGTCGGGAACCTTCGGGTCACGGCAGGAGGAGGCCCAGCGGCTTGGCCGGGTGCTGCGCCCGAAGGCCGACGGTGGCGGGGCGCGGTTCTACTCCGTGGTCAGCCGTGACACGGTGGACCAGGACTTCGCCGCGCACCGGCAGCGTTTCCTGGCTGAGCAGGGATACGCCTACCAGATCATCGACGCTGACGACGTGCTCGCTGACGACTAGCGTTCCCATGGCGAACACGCCGTCGTTCGTGTCAGGTCCACGAGATTCCGCAGGCTTTCTCCAAAGCGACCACCCCCTCGCTAGGCCTCGACGGCCACTGGCGACATACCCTCATGATCTGTGCGCGTCACTGGATTTTCCCGCCTTTTTAGCGATTTGGACGCACAAACACGGACGGTGGTAACGCACTCACGCAAGGGATGCGGCCGTTAATCGGTTTGAGCCGTCGAGGCGCGTCGCTAGGCTGGTGGATTCGCTGCCTGATGGCCACCACCGCTTACCGAACAGGAGGCGCTTTCCCGTGTCCGGACATCCATTGTCCCCCGACATATCCTTGGACCCCCTCACAGAACCCGCAGACCTCACAGAGTCCTCAGGGCCCGCGGAGCCCACGGACCCCGACGAGATCCTCGCCGCCGAGCGCGAGCACCTGGCACTCTCCCGGACCGCCCTGCGCGCCATGCGCGAGCACGCCCAGTCCCTGTCCTCCGACGCCGCGGGCGACTGGGTGTCCCAGCAGATCCTCCAGGCGCTGCTCGACCAGCGGGTCGCGGCGCTGGCCGATCACGCGGGCGCCCCGCTGTTCTTCGGCCGCCTGGACCGCGCGACGGACGACGACCTGCCCGCGACCGTCCACGTCGGCCGCAGGCACGTCCACGACGACCGTAGCCGCCCCCTGGTCATCGACTGGCGGGCGCCGATCTCACGGGCGTTCTACCAGGCCAGCCCGGCCGAGCCGATGGGCGTCAGACGCCGCCGCAGGTTCGGCTACCACGGCGGGGACCTGACCGCCTACGAGGACGAACGACTGGACCAGGGCGACTCCCCCGGCGGCGGCGCCGGGCACAGCAGGATCCTCACCGAGGAGATCGAACGGCCCCGCTCGGGGCCGATGCGCGACATCGTCGCGACCATCCAGCCCGACCAGGACGAGATCGTCCGCTCCGAACTGGGCACGACCGTGTGCGTCCAGGGGGCACCGGGCACCGGCAAGACCGCGGTCGGCCTGCACCGGGCCGCCTACCTGCTCTTCACCCACCGGGAACGGCTGGCCAGGTCCGGTGTGATGATCGTCGGCCCCAACCGGGCCTTCCTGTCCTACATCTCCTCGGTGCTTCCGGCGCTCGGCGAGGTCAAGGT
The DNA here is from genome assembly GCF_042893955.1 of Streptosporangium sp. NPDC001559. NCBI lineage: Bacteria > Bacillati > Actinomycetota > Actinomycetes > Streptosporangiales > Streptosporangiaceae > Streptosporangium > Streptosporangium sp. NPDC001559. Next base: position 31,846 of record NZ_JBIAVG010000003.1, on the reverse strand, counting down.
CGACCAGACCACCGTCGCCGACATCCTGGGCGACCACGCGACGCCCGAGGACCCCGCGGTCAGCGCGATCAAGGGCGACGCCCGGATGGTGCCCGTGCTCAACCGCGCGTTGTGGGCGTACATCGTCAAGCCGACCGAGGGCGTGCTGTTCACCAAGGGGGTCAACCGCTACCGGGTGGCCGACTACGAGGTCCGCGAGATCGTCGCCTCCCTGCGCGGCACCACCCGCTACGCCCCGGGTCGCGCGGCCCTGGCCCAGCGGCTGGCCCACGCGGTCCTCGTCCGGATGGAACAGCGCGGCGAGTCCCCCGACGACCGGGTGCAGGACGCCGTCGCCAGGTCCAAGCCGGTCAAGCAGCTGGTGGACACGGTGTGGCCGAAGGTGACCCCGCAGCAGGTCCTCCATCGGCTGTTCAGCGACCCCGCCTTCCTCGCCGACTCGGCCAGGGACGACCTGACCGCCGAGGAACAGGCCGTGCTGCTGTGGGCCAAGCCGTCGAAGACCTTCCGCTCCGCGAAGTGGTCGGCCGCCGACGGGGCGCTGATGGACGAGCTCGGTGACATGATCGAGCGGACCGCCCCGCTGGGCCATCTGGTCGTCGACGAGGCCCAGGACCTGTCGGCCATGCAGTTGCGGGCGCTGGGACGGCGGTGCCGTACGGGGTCGGCCACGGTCCTGGGCGACCTCGCGCAGGGCACGACCCCCTGGTCGGCCCGCTCGTGGAAGGAGGTCCTGGCCCATCTGGGGTTCGAGGAGGGCGTGGTCACCGAACTGACCCTCGGCTTCCGCGTTCCCCGCGAGGTCCTCGACTACGCGGCCAGGCTGCTGCCCTCCGTCGCCCCCGACCTCGCCCCGCCCCGCTCACTGCGACCCGGCCTTGGCTCCCTCACCGTACGGCCCGCCGCGGACCTGGCCGCGTCCCTGAGGGAGGTGGTGGGCGAGACGCTCTCCCGCGAGGGCTCGATCGGCGTGATCGCCCCCGACGCCGCGGTGGCCGAGGTCTCCGCCATCCTGGAGGCCCTGGAGCACCGGGTGCTGAGCCAGGACGCGACCGAGGAGCACCGTCTCCTGGTGATCCCCGCGAGCCTGGCCAAGGGTCTGGAGTACGACCACGTCATCGTGGTCGAGCCCGCCGACATCGTGGCCGCGGAACCACGCGGCCTCGCCCGTCTCTACGTGGTTCTGACCAGGGCGGTGACCTCGCTGACCGTCCTGCACACCGGCGACCTGCCCGCCCAGCTCCGCTGACCGGTTCCACCGGCGGGCCGTGAATAGCCCGTCCGGCTGGAAAAGGCCGCCTCTCCCGAAGGCCTTGGCGGCCGGGAAACGTCCGCTCTCCGAACACGGCGGCCGGGAAACACACGCCCGGCCCGGGTAAACCACGTGGCCGACCGGAAACACCCGCCTTACGGACCGGTGAGAAATCGGGTGGAAAACAAAAAGGGGCGACCCCGACACCTCGGGGTCGCCTCTTTTGGGAAAGCGCCGGACTAGAAGTCCATGTCGCCGCCGCCGGGAACGGCGGGAGCGGCACCGGCCTTCTCGGGCTTCTCGGCGATGACGGCCTCAGTCGTCAGGAACAGAGCCGCGATCGAGGCGGCGTTCTGCAGCGCCGAACGGGTCACCTTCGCCGGGTCGATGATGCCCGACTCGAACAGGTTGACGTACTCGCCCGTGGCGGCGTTCAGGCCCTCGCCGGGGGTCAGGTTGCGCACCTTCTCCACCACGACGCCGCCCTCAAGGCCGGCGTTGACCGCGATCTGCTTCAGCGGCTCCTCAAGAGCCTTGCGCACGATCGCCGCACCGGTGGCCTCGTCTCCGGCCAGCTCGAGCTTGTCGAACGCCTTGGCGCCGGCCTGCAGCAGCGCCACGCCACCGCCGGGCACGATGCCCTCCTCGACGGCCGCCTTGGCGTTACGCACGGCGTCCTCGATGCGGTGCTTGCGCTCCTTGAGCTCGACCTCGGTCGCCGCACCGGCCTTGATGACCGCCACGCCACCGGCCAGCTTGGCCAGGCGCTCCTGCAGCTTCTCGCGGTCGTAGTCGGAGTCGGTGTTGTCGATCTCGGCACGGATCTGGTTGACCCGGCCCGCGATCTGCTCGGCGTCACCGGCACCGTCGACGATCGTCGTCTCGTCCTTGGTGACGATGACCTGACGAGCGCGGCCGAGCTGGTCGAGCGTGGTGGACTCCAGCTTCAGACCGAGGTCCTCGCTGATGACCTGGGCACCGGTCAGGATGCCGATGTCGCCCAGCATGGCCTTGCGGCGGTCGCCGAAGCCCGGAGCCTTGACGGCGACCGAGCGGAACAGACCGCGGATCTTGTTGACGACCAGGGTCGCCAGGGCCTCGCCCTCGATGTCCTCGGCGATGATCAGCAGCGGCTTGCCGGCCTGCACGACCTTGTCGAGGACCGGGAGCAGGTCCTTGTTCGCGGAGATCTTGGAGTTGACGACGAGGACGTAGGGGTCGTCGAGGACGGCCTCCATGCGCTCCGGGTCGGTCACGAAGTAGGGCGAGATGTAACCCTTGTCGAAGCGCATGCCCTCGGTGAGCTCAAGCTCGAGGCCGAAGGTGTTGCTCTCCTCGACGGTGATGACGCCTTCCTTGCCGACCTTGTCCATCGCCTCGGCGATCATCTCGCCGATCTGCGGGTCGCCCGCGGAGATGGAGGCCGTGGAGGCGATCTGCGCCTTCGTCTCCACGTCCTTGGCCAGCTTGGAGAGCTCCTCGGAGACGCGCTCGACGGCGGCCTCGATGCCCTTCTTCAGGGACATGGGGTTGGCGCCGGCGGCTACGTTGCGCAGGCCCTCGCGGACCAGCGCCTGAGCGAGCACGGTGGCCGTGGTGGTGCCGTCACCCGCGACATCGTCGGTCTTCTTGGCGACTTCCTTTACGAGCTCGGCCCCGATCTTCTCCCACGGGTCCTCAAGCTCGATCTCCTTGGCGATGGAGACACCGTCGTTGGTGATCGTGGGGGCGCCCCACTTCTTCTCCAGCACGACGTTGCGGCCCTTGGGGCCGAGGGTCACCTTGACAGCGTCCGCGAGCTGGTTCATGCCACGCTCGAGACCGCGCCTGGCGTCCTCGTCAAACGAGATCATCTTGGCTGCCATACGGCTAGACCTCCCAAACACAGGGTGGCTTGCACCAGACCGAGGCGACGCCCGCGACGGCGTACGGGCCCGCGACTCCGTTCGGCGGGCCCCATCGTCTCGATCCAGGTTTGGCACTCTCCAATGAGGAGTGCTAACCACTGTTTAGCACTCTCCCCCGACGAGTGCAAGCCAAGGACCTTTGACCTGAGTGTCAGCTTAGGCGAAGGCCCGGCCCGCCGATGGGAGCGACGAGCCGGGCCGACATGCCGAGGGCGATCCGCGCGAACTGCGCTGCCGCGGGATGCGCCAGCGGGTTCCCGACGAGCTGACGGAGGACGAGATCAGACCGTCCGGACCGATTCCGCCTGAGGTCCCTTCTGTCCCTGCGTGATCTCGAACTCGACCCTCTGGCCCTGTTCGAGCGCACGGTAGCCATCCATCATGATCGCGGAGTAATGGACGAAAACATCCTTACCACCGTCTACCGCGATGAAGCCGTAGCCCTTGTCCGCGTTGAACCATTTGACGGTGCCTTGCGCCACTTCCGACTCCTCTTACTGGGCTTGAGGACGCCGCCCATTCCTCTCGCGAGGTCCTCAATCTCCGAGGCGGAGACATCGCCTACGTCGATCGTCCTCGACCATACCTGTGAGAGCCCGTGGGGCAACAGAGTCAACCAGCAAACTACCGCTTTACGGACGCATTCAACACGCCAACATAGTTTTGCTATCACTACTAGTTAGTTAAATATTACATTATGTCTTCGCGCAAAAATGTGAGCTTGCATCACAAAAGACGACACCCGCACGCGGCCAGGCCGGTGCGGGTGTCGTGAGGGTGTTCTGGGGACGCCGTTCCATGGCAGTGGACGACATCGGGCGCCGGGAGGCCGCCCAGGGCCCGTTCAGGACCCCGCGCGGCCTTCGCCGGGTCAGCCTCCGGCGACCGCCGGAATGATGGAGACCTGAACGCCGGACGGCGTCACCGTGTCGAGGTTGTCGGCGAAACGGACATCCTCATCGCCGACATAGACGTTCACAAAACGGCGAATCTTGCCCGTTTCATCGAGAATACGGGCACCGATCCCGGGGAAGTCGGCGTCGAGCTTCTGCAGAACCTCACGCAGGGTCTCACCCTCGCCGTTCACCTCGGCTGCGCCGCCGGTGTACGTACGGAGAATCGTCGGAATCCGTACAGAAACACTCATAATTCAGTACCTTTCAGAGTTCTAGGCGACGACAGCGCGGAACGCGTCGAGCGAGGGCCGGATGACAGCGGTGGGACGCGCCTGGTCAGCGACCGCGTCAAGGGTCTTCAGGCCGTCACCCGTGTTGAGGACCACGGTCTCGGCGTCGGGGTCGATCCGGCCCGACTCGACCAGCTTGCGCAGCACCCCGACGGTGACGCCGCCCGCCGTCTCGGCGAAGATGCCCTCCGTCCTGGCGAGCAGGCGGATGGCGTCCACGATCTCGGGGTCGGTGACGTCCTCGACCCCGCCACCGGTGCGCCTGGCGATGTCGAGCACGTAGGGGCCGTCAGCCGGGTTGCCGATGGCCAGCGACTTGGCGATCGTGTCGGGCTTGACGGGGCGGATCACGTCGTGGCCCGCCTTGTAGGCCGCGGAGACCGGGGAGCACCCCTCGGCCTGGGCACCGAAGATCTTGTACGGCGTGTCCTCGACGAGGCCGAGGGCGATCAGCTCCTTGAACGCCTTGTCGATCTTCGTGAGCTGGGAGCCGGAGGCGACCGGGATGACGATCTGGTCGGGGATCCGCCAGCCGAGCTGCTCGACGATCTCGTAGGCCAGGGTCTTGGAGCCCTCGGCGTAGTAGGGCCTGAGGTTGACGTTGACGAAGCCCCACTTGTCGCCGAGCTCGTCACCGATGAGCTCGGAGCAGAAGCGGTTGACGTCGTCGTAGGTGCCGTCGATGCCGATCAGCTTGCCGCCGTACACGGAGGCCATGACGACCTTGCCCTGTTCGAGGTCGGCGGGGATGAACACGCAGGCGTCGAGCCCGGTCCGGGCGGCGGCGGAGGTCACCGCGCCCGCCAGGTTGCCGGTCGAGGAGCAGGACAGGGTGTGGAAGCCGAAGTTCCTGGCCGCCTCGACGGCGATGGCGACCACGCGGTCCTTGAAGGAGTGCGTGGGGTTGCCCGAGTCGTCCTTCACGTGCAACGAGCGCAGGCCCAGCTCACGCGCCAGGTTGCCGGCCTTGACGAGCCTGGTCCAGCCGGGCTCGGTGTTGGGCTTGGAGGCGACGTCCGCCGGGACGGGCAGGAGGGAGCGGTAGCGCCAGATGTTGGCCGGCCCCTGCGAGATCTGCTCCCGGGTGACGTTCCCGAAGTCGTAGGCGATCTCAAGGGGCCCGAAACACTCGATACAGGCGAAGCTGGGACCGAGGTCGTAGCGGGCACCACACTCACGACAGGAGAGAGCGACGGCGGGACCGAAGTCGAGAGCGGTGGTGGTTGCGGTGTTCGCGAGCGCCATGAAGCGAGGCCTTTCCCTCATCTTCGTCTGCGACCACCCTGGTCACAGACCGGAATTGGCACCTGTCCCGGTCGACCCCTCGCCAGATCGCGAGTCTTGAACCGGGAGGGTTGCCGGGGCTTCGCAGGGCCGGTCCCTCCACCCCTCTGGATGAGCAATGTTCAGTTGTGGGCCTGACATGCAGGTCTCAAGCACTCTACCTCGCCTTGTACCCCTCCTGACCAGTTGTCTCACCAAACGAGATGAAGTGTGTCATTAACCGGACAAACCTCAGAAGCCGTAGGCGTCGCCGAGCGCCCCCTGGACGTACTTGCGGGCCTGGTGGATGCGCGACTTGGCGGTGCCGAGGGGGATGCCGAGCTGCTCGGCGACCTCGTTGTAGTCGAGCTGGCAGATGTCGCGCAGCACCAGCGCCTGGGCCAGGTCGGGCTTGTCCGCCTCAAGGGCCTCCATCGCGTCGAGCAGGTCGAGGCGGGAGCCCGCGATCACACTCACCCTGGCGACGTCGGGCTTGTTGTGCAGCGGCAGCTCCTCCGAGCTCTGCTCGGCGGAACGCCGCTTGAGCGAGCGGTAGGTGGTGCGCGCGCAGTTGGCGGTCACGATGTGCAGCCACGTGCTGAACCGCGCCCGCCCCTCGAACCTGGCGATGTTGCGGGCCACGGCGAGCAGGGTGTCCTGACAGGCCTCCTCGGCGTCCTGCCGGTAGGGGAGGATCCGCCCGCAGTGCCGTAGCACCTCGGGTTCGATCCGCTTCAGCAGTTCGCCCAGTGCCCGGTGGTCGCCTCCGGCGGCCGCACGGGCAAGTTCCTCGGTCGTCTCGTCCAGCGCCATCACGGGTTCCCATCAACGGTCACGGTCGCTCGACATCCTATGGTCGCCGGTTATCGTTTGGTTAACCTTCGGGACAAGCCACGTCCTCCCGGGCGAGGAGGTCAGATGAGTGGGATTTTGGTGGCCTCGAACCGCGGCCCGGTCTCCTTCACCATGTCGGAGGACGGCGCGCTGAGCATGCGCAGAGGCGGCGGCGGCCTGGTCTCCGGCCTGTCCGAGGTGTCCAAGGAGCTCGACGTCCTGTGGGTCTGCGCCGCCCTGTCCGACGGCGACCGCGGCGCCGTACGGCTCGCTCCCGGAGGACGGCTCGACCAGGCGGGATACGAGACCGGGGCGCTGCGGATGCTCGACATCCCTCCGGCGACCTTCCAGCGGGCCTACAACGCGGTCGCCAACTCGACCCTGTGGTTCGTCCACCACCTGCTCTACGACACCCCGAACAGGCCGCACTTCGACGCCAGGTTCGGCAGGGAGTGGGAGTCCTACCAGGCCTACAACGAGGCGTTCGCGATGGCGCTGGCCGAGGAGGCCTCGCACGGCGCCAAGGTCATGGTGCAGGACTACCACCTGGCCCTGGTCCCGGCCATGCTCAGGAGCGAACGGCCCGACCTGCGCGTCTCCCACTTCTCCCACACGCCCTGGGCCCCTCCCGAGTACTTCGGCCTGCTGCCCGACGAGGTCGCCGCCGAACTGCTCGAGGGCATTCTGGGGGCCGACCAGGCGGGTTTCCTGACCGACCGCTGGGCCGGGGCCTTCATGGACTGCTGTGAGAGCGTCCTGGGCGCTCGGGTCGAGCGCGCGGGCCGTACGGTGACCCACGCGGGCCGGACCACCCGGATCGGCGTGCACGGCCTGGGCGTGGACGGCCGGGCGCTGTGGGAACGCGCCCGCGAGCCCGACGTCGAGTCCCACATGGCCGCCCTGCGTGAGCTGGTCGGCGACCGCAGGCTGATCGTGCGCATCGACAGGACCGAGCTGTCGAAGAACATCGTCAGGGGTCTGACCGCCTACCGGGAGTTCCTCGCGACGCACCCCGAGTGGCACGGCAGGGTCGTGCACCTGGCCTTCGCCTACCCCTCCCGCCACGACCTGCCCGAATACCGTGAGTACACCGCGGCGGTCCAGCGTTGCGCCTCGGAGATCGAGGACGAGTACGCCACCGAGGACTGGGATCCGCTGATCCTCAACGTCCAGGACGACTATCCCCGGTCGCTGGCCGCCTACCGGCTGGCCGACGTGATGCTGGTCAACCCGATCCGTGACGGGATGAACCTGGTGGCGAAGGAGGGGCCGGTGCTGTCCCCGAACAGCGCGCTGGTCCTGTCACGCGAGGCGGGGGCCGCGGCCGAACTGGGCGCGGACGCGCTGCTGGTGAACCCCTACGACGTCTCGGCCACGGCGCGGGCCATCCACGAGGGTCTCGTCATGCCCGAGTGTGAGCGGGCCGTACGGGGGGACAGGCTGGCCCGCCTGGCGACCGCCCTTCCCCCGCAGCGCTGGTTCGCTGACCAGCTCGCCACACTAGGCTGAGATTTTGCCCTGATATGGGATAGTTCAGGGGACTTCGCGCTTCATTCATGTTCGGGGGAACCCGTGACCGCCAGGCTCACCCGTGATCGTCCGACCTGGCTCGTCTACCTGCAGCTCGGTGTCTTCGCCACCTACCTGTACGGCCTCAGCGCAGCCCTGCCCATGCTCCGCGCCGAGCTGGGCCTCTCACAGACGGTCGCCGGGCTGCACGGCACCATGATGGCCGCCGGCGGCGTCCTGACCGGCCTCGCGCTGCCCCGGCTGACCCGCCGTCTCGGCACGCGCGCCACCGTCTGGACGGGCCTGACCGGGATGAACGTGGGGGTGCTGCTGGTCGTCCTCGGCCACACACCGCAGGTCACGCTCTTCGCGTACTGCCTGGCGGGCGGGATGGGCTCGATCAGCCTCTACACGAGCATGTCCGTACTCGGCCGGCACCACGGTCCCGCGGGGCCGTCCGCGATCAGTGAGGCCAACGCGGTCGGCGGGACCATCGGCCTGTTCGCCCCGTTCGTCGTCAGTCTCGCGGCGCAGAGCGCGCTCGGCTGGCGGACGGCGCTGCTGCTCACCCCCCTGCTGACCGTGCTGCTCGCGCTCGTCATGGGCCGCGTGTGGGTCCCCGCGCCTGCCCGGGAGGATCAGGCGGCGCCCTCCAGGAGCTCGGGCTCCCCGGGGCTCGGCAGGCGCTTCCACCTGGCGGGGGCGGTGCTGTTCTGCTGCGTCGGGCTGGAGTTCTCGTTCAACCTCTGGGCGGCCAAGCTGGTCAGCGACAACACGGGCCTGTCCGCGGCGGTCGCGGCGAGCGCGCTGACCGCCTTCACCGCCGGGCTGGCGCTCGGGCGCTTCGGCGGGGCCAGGCTGGCGTTGCGGATCCCGTCCGCCTCGCTGCTCATCGGCGCGCTGGGGCTCACCTTCGTCGGCTGGCTGCTGTTCTGGACGAGTACGGCCCCGCCGGCGGCCTACGCGGGGCTGCTCGTCTCAGGAGTCGGGGTCTCGCTGCACTTCCCGCTCGCGCTCTCGCGGGTGCTGACGGCCACGGCCGGACATCCCGAGCGGGCGACGGGCGTCGCCTCCCTCTATTCGAGTTCGGCGACAGGCGTCGGGCCCTTCCTGCTGGGAGCGCTCGCCGACGTGTCCGGCACCCAGCAGGCCTTCCTCATGGTGCCCGTGATGATCGTGCTGGCCGTCGGCGGCATCCTGGTCAGCTCCAGGTAGCCGCCCCGAGCACGGACGCCAGGCGCGGGTTGTCCCACACGTCCACGACGAGGATCTTCGAGGTGGGCAGGAACCACTCACGCTGGCGGAAGGTCCCGGTCCGCTTGCTGCCGTTGTAGCTGTAGCACTCGCCGCGCCAGCCCTTGAAGGCCGCCTTGTGCCCGCGTCCCACCTGCCGCAGCCCCGAGGCGTACGCGTCGCCGAACGTCTGGCCGCTCTTGGCGTCGAACGGGCAGCGCTGCACGTCGGTCGCGGGGTAGTACGGCTGGTCCCCCCGGTAGGCGGAGAACAGCTCACGCCCGTACTTGATCTGCTTGGGGCCGAAGATCCAGAACGCCTCACAGTTCGGGGTGAAATACGCCGAGTGCGGCTTCGCGCACCTCCCCGTGACCACCTTGACGCCGTCGGCGCCGCCGTAGACCCGCCATCCCGAGGGAAGCTTGAGGGTCATGCCGCGGAAGGTGAGGGTCCCCGAGGCCTGCGCGGCCGAGGCCGAGGCCGCCTGGGGGGCGGTGAACAGGGTGGCGCCGGCGAGCACGGCGGCGGCGAAGGCGAGTTTTCTCATGCCGGGGACGTTAATCGTCCCCACTTGTCGGTCACTTAACGTTCAATGGCATCGGCGATCGACGACAGCAGGTCCATCACCCCCTCCGGGCCGTCCACGACGATGTCGGCCTGGGCGGCGACCTCCGCGCTCGCCTCGGCCGAACCGCTGAACACCGTCACGCCGGGCAACCCCGAGGCCCGTACGGCGGCGAAGGCCGCCAGGTCCCCCAGGTCGTCACCGGCGAACAGCACCGAGCGCGCCGCGCGTTCGGCGAGGAAGGCCCCCAGCGCCGCCCCCTTGTCCGTCCCCGGAGGCCGCAGCTCCAGCACGAACTTGCCCGGCTCGACCGCCAGTCCCACCTCGGCCGCGAGCTTGGCGACCGGGTCGCGCAGCGCCTCAAGCGTGGCCTGCGGTTCGGCGGTCCCCCGGGTGTGCACGGCGACCGAACGCTCCTTGTCCTCGAACCTGGCGCCCTCGACACCCTCGATCAGCCGGGGCAGCTCGGCCCTGGCCCTGTCCAGGCCGGGGTGGACGGGCGGGGCGGTGAGCGTGCCCGCCTCCCAGCGTTCGAGACCGTAGTGGCCGAGCACGACCACCCCGGGCACCTCGGCCAGCGAGCCGTACTCGACGGCCGTCGCGGCGGGACGGCCCGTCACGACCGCCACGGCGCGGACCCGCCCGCCCAGCCTGGCCAGCAGCTCCGGGCCGCGCGGGTGGATCCTGGCCTCGTCGGGGTCGGGCACGATCGGGGAGAGCGTGCCGTCGAAGTCGAGGCCGATCACCGCTCCGGCGGGGTCGGCCAGGATCGCGCGCAGTCCTTCGGGGGTCTCCATGGGGTGTTCTCCCGCTCGTCGTCAGGCAAGGGTCGTACGGCGCGGCGTCAGGCGCGCATGACCGGCTGTACCCCGGACGTCAGGGACGTAGTCCCCTCCTCCTGGCGGCGCGCTCGCGTCTGCGCGTCTCGCGGAGCCTGCGCAGGCGCTTGATCAGCATCGGGTCGTGGGCGAGCGCCTCCGGCCGGTCGATCAACTCGGCGAGCAGCTGGTAGTAGCGGGTCGCCGAGATGCCGAAGGCCTCCCGCACCGCCTGCTCCTTGGCCCCGGGACGGCGCCACCAGCGGCGCTCGAAGGCCAGCAGTTCCCGCTCCTTCTCGGTGAGGGGCCTGGGAGCGTTCTCCGGCCCCGTCCCCTCGCCGGGAGGTGGCACGTCGTCCATCGCTGTCCCCTCCCGTCGCGCCCCCGCAGGCCGTACGGCTCCGCGCGATGCCAGGATAGTCGGGAATTTCCTGCTGTTCATGGCCGGTTCGGAGACGTACAGTCACCAGATGTGACTCCAGTGATCACCCTTCTCACCGACTACGGGCTGGCGGACGGCTACGTCGCCGCCTGCCACGGTGTGATCGTCCTGACGGCGCCGCAGGCCCGGATCATCGACGTGTGCCACCTGGTCCCCACCGGAGACGTACGGCGCGCCGCGGCGATCCTGGCCCAGACGATCCCCCACCTCCCGCCCGGCGTCCACGTCGCCGCGGTGAACCCGGTCGGCGCCTCGCGCAGAGCCGTGGCGATCGAGGCCGGCGAACACGTCTTCCTCGGCCCCGACAACGGGGTGCTCTCGTGGGCGGTCTCCGCCGCGGGCGGGGCGCGGACGGCCTACGAGCTCACCAACGAGGACCTGTTCAGGAAGCCGGTCTCCCCGACCTTCCACGGCCGTGACGTCTTCGCCCCCGTGGCGGCGCGCGTGGCGACCGGGCTGCCCCTCGCGGAGCTGGGGCCGCCGATCCCGCCGGAGCGGCTGGTCGCGCTGCGCGCGCCGACGTCGCTGGTGCGTGACGACGAGGTCGAGGGCGAGGTCCTCTCTGTCGACGGCCACGGCAACGTCCAGCTGTCGGTCCGCGCGGCCGACCTGGCGGTCGTGGGCGTACGGCCCGGCGGCTCCCTGGTGGTCTGGCTGGGCAGGAGGCACGCCGCCGTGCCGTTCAGGGAGACCTTCGCCGCGGTGTCTCCCGGCGAGCTGGTCGCCTTCACCGACTCGGCGGGACTGGTCGCGCTCGCGGTCAACGACGGCGACGCCTCCCAGCGACTCGCGCTGCCGCCGGGCGCGCACGTGCGCCTGTCCTCAGGCCCCCGCCGTACCCCTCTCGAATCCCTCTGAGGAGGTGCCGCGGGTCAGACGAAGTGGCAGGCGACGGCGTGGCCGGTGCTGAACCGCGCCTGCAGCGGTGGCTCCTGCTCCGCGCACACGTCTCTGGCCTTCCAGCACCGGGTGCGGAAGCGGCAGCCCGACGGCGGGTTCGCGGGTGAGGGCGGGTCGCCCTGCAGAACGATCCGCCCCCGTGTCTCGCGGCCCCGGGGGTCGGGCACCGGTACCGCCGACAGCAACGCCTGGGTGTAGGGGTGGGCCGGCCGCTCGCAGACGTCGGCCTCCGCGCCGAGTTCGACCAGTTTGCCGAGATACATCACGCCGATCCGGTCGGAGACGTGACGGACGACCGACAGGTCGTGGGCGATGAAGACGTAGGCCAGGCCGAACTCGTCCTGCAACCGTTCGAGCAGGTTGACGACCTGAGCCTGGATCGAGACGTCGAGCGCGGAGACCGGCTCGTCGCAGATGATGATCTCCGGCCTGAGCGCCAGCCCCCTGGCGATGCCGACGCGCTGGCGCTGGCCACCGGAGAACTGGTGCGGGTAGCGGTCCACATGGTCGGGGTTGAGACCGACCACCTCAAGCAGCTCCTGCACCATGCGGCGCCGCTCACGCCTGGGGACGACCTTCCTGTGGACCTCGTACGGCTCCCCCACGATGTCGCCGACGGTCATCCTGGGGTTGAGCGAGGTGTAGGGGTCCTGCATGACCATCTGGATGTTGCGGCGGACCTGTCTGAGTTCGGAGCCCCTGGCCTGGGTGATCTCGCGTCCGTTGATCCGCACCGAGCCCGAGGTCGGCCTCTCCAGGGCCATCAGGAGCCTGGCCAGGGTGGACTTGCCGCAGCCCGACTCGCCGACGATGCCGAGCGTCTCGCCGCGCCTGAGCGTGAAGGAGACTCCGTCGACCGCCCTGATCTCCCCGATCCGCCGTCGCATGACGACGCCCTGGTACATCGGGAAGTGCTTGACCAGGCCGCCGACCTCCAGGATCGGTTCACCCGTGGCTGCCATCGAGGACCTCTCTCCAGTAGTGGCAGGCGCTGTCGCGTGTCGGCCCGATCCGGTAGCGCGGCGGCGCGTCGGTGACGCAGTTGTCCTGACGGTAGGAGCACCGGGGGTGGAAGGCGCAGCCGGAGGGCATGGCCAGCGGGTCCGGCGGGGTGCCCTCGATCGCCGGCAACGCCCTGCCCTTGCGGGCGAGGCGGGGGATCGACTCCAGCAGCCCCCTGGTGTAGGGGTGCGCGGGCGCCTGGTAGACCTCGTGCACGGGAGCGGTCTCGACGACACGACCGCCGTACATGACGACGATCCTGTCGGCGGTGTCGGCGACCACGCCGAGGTCGTGGGTGATCAGGATCATCGCCATGCCGCTCTCCCGCCGCAGCTCGGCCAGCAGGTCCATGATCTGGGCCTGGACCGTCACGTCGAGCGCCGTGGTCGGCTCGTCCGCGATGAGCAGTTCGGGACCGAGCGCGATCGCCATCGCGATCATGATGCGCTGGCGCATGCCGCCGGAGAACTGGTGCGGGTAGTCGTGCACCCGCTGCGCGGCGGCGGGGATGCGGACCCGGTCCATCAGTTCGACGGCCCTGCGCTCCGCCTCCCGCCACGACACGCCCTCGTGCACCCGGAACATCTCCCCGATCTGCGCGCCCACGGTGAAGACCGGGTTCAGCGCGGACAGGGCGTCCTGGAAGACCATCGCGATCCGCCGTCCCCTGATCCTGGCCCTGTCGTCCTCCCGCAGCGCGAGCAGGTCGGTGCCGTGGAAACGGATCGTTCCGGCCGGGACACGGACGGACGGCGTGTCGAGAAGCCCCATGATCGCGTGCGCGGTGACCGACTTGCCCGAGCCCGACTCACCGAGTACGGCGAGCGTCTCCCCCGGGTCGATCCGGTAGCTGACGCCGTTGACCGCCTTGACCACGCCCTGCCTGGTGACGAACTCCACCTGCAGGCCGTCCACGGTCAGCAGCGCCTCCCCGCCGGGGACGTGCCCGTCCCGCTCGGCCGTCAAGGACCTCCACACGGCTTTCCCTACCTCAGTCTCGGATCGAGGGCGTCGCGTACGGCGTCGCCCAGCATGACGAAGGCCAGCACGGTCAGGCTCAGGAACAGCGCCGGGAACAGCAACGGCTCCGGGGCCTCAAGGAAGCGCCTCCTGGCGTCGGAGATCATGAGCCCCCAGGAGATGTCGGGCGACTGGAGCCCGACCCCGATGAAGGAGAGCCCGGCCTCGGCCGCGACGAACGTCCCGAGGTTGATCGTGGCGACCACGATCACGGGGGCGATCGCGTTGGGCATGATGTGCCGGAACATGATCCGCCACGCGGAGGCGCCGAGCGCCCGCGCGGCGAGCACGTACTCCTGCCCCTTCACCGTGATCACCGCCGCCCGGGTGATGCGGAACGTCATCGGCCAGGCCAGTACGGCCAGCGCCAGGACGACCGTCCAGACGCTTCCCGTGCGGAAGACCGACAGGATGAGCAGGGCCCCGAGGACCGAGGGGATCGCGAAGAAGATCTCGGTGACCCGGGACAGCAGGGCGTCGAGCGCCCCTCCCGCGAACCCGGCCAGCAGGCCGAGCAGGCCGCCGACCAGCGCGGTCAGGGCGGCGGTCGTCGCGCCGATCACCACCGAGTTGCGGGCGCCGTACACGCTGCGGGCGTAGACGTCGCAGCCCTGGTTGTCGGTGCCGAACCAGTGCAGGTCGCCCACCCCCTGTCTGGCGTCCGACAGGTGGCAGGTCGCGGCGTTGTGAGGGTCGATCGAGGTGAACAGCCAGGGGAAGGCCGCCATCAGGAGGAAGACGGCGATGACGAAGGCCGCGCCGACGAACATCGGCCGCCGCCGCAGGTCCTGCCAGGCGTCGCTCCACAGGCTCGCGGGCTTGGACGGTCCGCCCGCCGGCCCCGTGGGCGTGTACCTGGCGTGCCTGCCGCCGGTGGACCCGCCTCGCCCCCGGCGCCCGGCTGTGGTCTCACTCATAGCGGATCCTCGGGTCGAGCACGGCGTAGAGCAGGTCGACGACCAGGTTCGCCAGGACGTAGATCAGCACCAGGAGCGTCACCACGCCCACGACGACGGGCTGTTCGCGCTGGGAGACCGAGGTGAACAGCTGCTGACCGATACCGGGCAGGTTGAAGACCGTCTCGGTGATCACCGCACCGCCCATCAGCGTTCCGAAGTCGGCGCCGAGATAGGTGATCAGCGGAATCAGCGCGTTGCGCAGCGCGTGCCTGCCGACGACCCGGCGCCGGGGCAGCCCCTTGGCGGTCGCGGTGCGGATGTAGTCGGCGCGCAGCGTCTCCACGAGGCTGGTCCTGGTGAGCCTGGTCAGGTAGGCGATCGAGGTCCCGGCGAGCACGAGGCCGGGCAGCAGGTAGCCGCGCCATCCCTCGGCCAGGCCCGCGACGGGGAAGAGGTCGAGCCCGGCCTGCTTGAGCCTGACGCCCAGCAGCAGTTGCAGCACGAAGCCGGTGACCAGCGGCGGGATGGAGATCAGTATCAGCGTGGCGGCCAGGACCAGCGAGTCCTGCGCCCTGCCGTGGCGCAGCGCGGCGTACAGGCCGAGGCCCACCCCGGCGAGCGCCTCCATGACCAGGGCCGTCATCGCCAGGTTGGCGGTCACCTGGAACCGGCCCGCCAGAATGTCGGAGACCGACCCGCCGGAGACCGTGACGCCCAGGTCGCCGTGGAACAGGCCGGTGAGGTAGTGCCAGTACTGCAGCAGGAACGGGTCGTCCAGGTGGTACCTCTCCCGCAGGACGGCGGCGATGTGCGGGTCCATCCGCTTGTCCCCGGCGAGCACCTCCACGGGGTCGCCGGGCAGCGCGAAGACCACGGCGTAGACGAGCAGGGTCGCGCCAAGCAGGACAGGGATCGCCTGGACCAGGCGCCTGATGATGTAGCGGCCCATTCAGCCTCCGGTACGTACCACGTCGGGGACGCCTTCCCGGACCGGCCGCTCACACGGCGCCGGGACCCGTCAGGGCCGTTCCCGGCGCCGGGGAACGGCCCCGCCCTTCCTCAGCCGACCTTCTCGATCTTGTTCCACTCGACCAGGTTGATCAGGTTGATCTTCAGTCCCCTGATGCGCTGGGAGTAGGCCGCGTTGGTGCGGTAGTAGAAGATCGGGATGTACGGCAGTTCCCTGACCAGGATGTCGTCGGCCTGCTGGTAGTACTTCAGGCCGTCCTTCAGCGAGGTCGCGCCGTCGCCCTGGGTCAGCAGGTCGTCGAACTCCTTGTTCGACCAGCCCGCGTAGTTGGAGCCGGTCTTGATGGCGTTGGTGGAGAAGACCGGGGTCAGGTAGTTCTCGACCGAGGGGTAGTCGATGAACCAGCCCATCCGGAACATGCCGCCGTAGTCCTTCTTGACCAGGCCGTCGAGGAGGATGGCGAACTTCTCGAACGTCTTGACCTTGACCTCGACGCCGAGGTTGGCGCGGAGGTTGTTGGCGATGGCCTCGATCCACTCCTTGTGCGCGCCGTCGGTGTTGTAGCCCAGCTCGATCAGCTTGGGGCCGTTGTTCTCCTCGTACTGGATCTTGGCCCTGGCGGGGTCGTAGGTGCAGGCCGCGCAGATGCCGGGGCGGTAGCCGTCCAGGAGGGGGTTGATGAAGTCGTCGGCCGGGGAGCGCGTCCCGGCGAAGACCGTCTCGGTGATCGTCTTGCGGTCGATCGCCATCGAGATGGCCTCGCGGACCTTGATGTTGGAGTAGGTGCTGTTGAACTGCAGCGGGAAGCCGATGTAGCCGATACCGGCGTCCGCCTGGTCGATGTAGCGCTCGCCCAGCTCGGCCTTGGCGCTGGCGATCGCCGCGGGCGGCAGCGCGTCGTGGATGTCCAGCCCGCCGGAGCGCAGGTCGTTGAAGGCCGTCTCCGAGTCCGCGTAGATCTTGAACTGGAGCTTGTCGAACTTGGGCTTCGTACCGGGGAAGCTGTCGTAGCGGGTCAGGTCGATCGTCTGGTCGACGCCCTTGTTGTACGGCCGGTCCATCTTGAAGTAGCCCTGGCCGATCGGCTGCTTGGCGTAGGCCTCGGTGACCTTGCCCCTGTCGTCGAAGGCCGCCTTGGGCAGCGGGTAGAAGGCGACGTAGCCGAGCATCGTCTTGAACTGGGAGAACGGCTTGCTCAGCGTGACCTGGAGGGTGTGCTCGTCAAGGGCCTTGAGGCCCCGCATCTCCTTGACGGTGACCGGCTTGCCCTCCGGCGGGTTCAGGTCCTCCCAGCCCTCGATGCGGCTGAAGAAGCTGTTGGCGCCCTGGGCGTTGTCGCGGTTGGCGGCGTAGTTCCACGCGTCGACGTAGTTCTCGGCGATCAGCGGTTCGCCGTTGTGCCAGGTGTAGCCCGACTTGAGCACGATCTTCCAGACCCGGCTGTCACTGGTCTTGATGGAGTCGGCGACGTTGTTGACGACCTGCTTGTCGTCGTTGTAGCTCACCAGCGGGGCGAAGACCGCGCCGAGCACCTCGGCGCCCTCGGTCTCGATGGTGTCACCCGGGTAGAACGGTTTCTGTGGCTCGGCGATCCGCATACGTACCGGCGGATCGCCCGCCGCCGTGCCCGTCGCCCCCTGTCCGCCACACGCGGCCAGGCCGAGAGCGAGCAGCGCGATACCAGCGATGACCTGTGCGCCCTTAGTAACGCGCATTACGGTGTTTCCTCCCTTTGCAGGCGGCGCCGCCGCGAGCTACCGAAGCCCGCGCGACCGGCGGAGGATCTCGTGCCCTCCGCTCCCGCCGTCCCGGCTGACGCGCCGACGTCACACCGGTCGGACGCGACTATCCCGTACCGCTCCACACCGAGTTGTCTCTGTGATGTTGCAGTTCGGTCACGTACACGCCCGGCGGATGCCGTACGGCCGCCAACTGGCCCAGCCCAACTTCACAGCAGGATATAAAGCCGACATAGAGTCATATGCGATACGGGAAGGGTCACGCAAAAATACCCTCGCGTCCAGGATGCTCGCGTTCATCGCCCACGGGTGGGCCGCGGCTGGGCTAACGTTGGCGAGGTCGCGGGGGGTTCGAGGCTCCGGCGGCGAACCGCACAATTGCCCTGGAACCTCTTTCTCGGAGATCCCGTCCAATGTGTGCGGCGGACCACCGCCGCAGGCACCCCATCCACCCGCATCCAATAGAGTCCTTGCCATGAGCCAGCCGGAATCCGCGATCGCGGACGCCCAGGCGGGCGGCCCGAGTAACGGCACCCCTGCCAAGCCGCAGGAGCCGCTGGCCAAGCTCGCCGAGCGTTACGGACTTCGGCGTGCCATCGCACGCCCTCGTCTGACCGTCTACCTACGCCAACTGTGGGAACGACGGCACTTCGTCATGACGTACGCGACCTCACGCAACGTCTCGAAGTACAGCACCTCAGCCCTGGGCCAACTCTGGCAGGTCCTGACGCCCCTGCTCAACGCGGCGATCTACTGGCTGATGTTCGGCGTGATCCTGGGCGCCCGGGGCAACATGGACCCCAATGTCTACATCGCCTTCCTCGTCACCGGGGTGTTCGTCTTCACCTACACCCAGCGCTCGGTGACCAGCGGCGCGAAGTCGATCTCCGGAAACCTGTCGCTCATCCGCGCCCTGCACTTCCCGAGGGCCGCGCTTCCCCTGGCCTACACGATCCAGGAGTTCCAGCAGGTCCTGATCTCCATGGGCGTGCTGATGGTGCTCGTGCTGGTCACCGGCCAGCCGATCACCTGGATGTGGCTGCTGCTCCCGGTCGCCCTGCTGCTGCAGACGATGTTCAACATCGGCGCCAGCATGGTCCTGGCCAGGGTCGGCTCGACCGCACGTGACCTGAACCAGCTGCTGCCCTTCATCACGCGCACCTGGCTCTACGCCTCCGGGGTGTTCTTCTCCATCCAGGACAGGGTCGTCGCCCAAGGGCACATGCCCCAGTGGATCGCCGACCTCATGTACTTCAACCCGGCGGCCTCCTACATCGAACTGATGCGCGACCTGCTCATCCAGTTCCACCCCACCCGCCCCTGGGTGTGGTTCACCTGCATATTCTGGGCACTGTTCGCCCTGATCGGTGGCTTCTGGTACTTCTGGCGAGCCGAGGAGAAGTACGGCCGTGGCTGAGTTGACCGAGGAGCTGCCCCAAGTGAAGGCCGACAAGCCTGCCGTCCCCAGCACGGACGTCAGAGTGCATCCCGCTCCGGAGAAGGCTCCACACCCCCGCGCGGGCACCCCGACGGTCATCGTGGACGACCTGCACATCATCTACCGCGTGTACGGCGCGGCCTCGGACAGCGAGAAGGGCAACGCCGCCAACGCCCTGATGCGCCTGGTCAAGCGCCAGGGAAGGCCGGAGATGAAGGAGGTGCACGCCGTACGGGGAGTGTCCTTCGTCTCCTACCACGGCGACGCCATCGGCATCATCGGCCGCAACGGCTCGGGCAAGTCGACACTGCTGCGCGCCATCGCCGGACTGCTGCCGCCGCACTCGGGCGCGGTCTACACCGACGGCCAGCCCTCCCTGCTCGGCGTCAACGCCGCGTTGATGCGTGAGCTGACCGGCGAGCGCAACATCGTCCTCGGCTGCTACGCGATGGGCATGACCCCCTCCCAGGTCAGGGAGAGGTACGACGACATCGTTGACTTCTCCGGCATCGGAGAGTTCGTCCAGTTCCCCATGTCCACCTACTCCTCGGGCATGGGCGCCAGGCTCCGCTTCGCCATCGCCTCGGCCAAGGCCCACGACGTGCTGCTCATCGACGAGGCCCTGGCGACCGGCGACCGCGACTTCAAGCGCAAGAGCCAGGAACGCATCATGCAGATGCGCGAGGAGGCGGGCACCGTCTTCCTCGTCGCCCACAACCTCGACGTGATCGAGGAGACCTGCAACCGCGTCATCTGGCTGCACAAGGGCAAGATCAAGATGGACGGCGACCCCAAGGCGGTCCTCGCCGCCTACAACGCCTGAGACACCTATGTGATCACCTGACAGGGCAGGATGAGGAGCGACCAAGAACTACGCTCCCATCGGAGGTGAATCCGTGTCCTCACGGCCACCGATTCCTTATGACTTCCTGCCCCAGGTCCCCGCGCTGACCGTCGAGAGTGACGACGTCCGCGACGGCGAGACCCTGTCCCTGACCCACGTGTTCGACCAGTGGGGGTCCAACGGGCAGAACGTCTCTCCGCACCTGCGCTGGTCGGGCGCCCCGGAGGGCACCCTCAGCTACGCGGTGACCTGTTTCGACCCCGACGCCCCCACCGGCAGCGGATTCTGGCACTGGCTGCTGTTCGACATCCCCGCCGACGTGACCGAGCTGCCCGCGGGCGCGGGAGGCCCGGACACCGCCTTCGGCGTGCACGGCCGCAACGACTACTCCATCAACGCCTACGGCGGCGCCGCCCCGCCGCCCGGCTGGCCGCACCGTTACGTCTTCGCGGTACACGCCCTGGACGTGGAGAAGCTCGATGTGAGCCCCGACTCCCCTCCCGCGGTCGTCGGCTTCAACATCACCGCCCACACCGTGGCCCGCGGCTACATCGCCCCGGTCTACGAGAGCTGACCCGTCCCCAGGCGGGCACCGGCGTGTCGCGTCACGACCGCCGGCGTCCCGCCTGGTCGGCGGCGCGCCCTCTGGGGACGAGCCACACCGGACGGCAATTGACGGACATCGTGATCGGCGTTCCGCTATGATTCGAACGTTATTTCGATCCGAGGAAGTCGTCATGGAGTGGGAGCGCGCGATGCGAGAGTTGTCGGCCGCGATCGACCACCTGGCCACAGAGGACCCGTCCGAGATTCCACGCCTGCAGCTCGCCGAGCAGCTCATCGAGCTGCACTGGCAGATGGCCAGGCTCCAGGCCCAGATCGCCCGCCGTACCTCCGTCCGCCCCCCGCGCCCCCAGGACCCGCAGAGCCTCTGATCCGCCACAGAAACCGACACAGGAATCGACACAGAGGTCGACGCGGGGATCAACACGGAGGGCTGCGGGAAACACGCTGACCGGAAACCCCTTCCGGCCGACCGATCAGACCGACAACCGCCGGGCCAGGGGCACGCGCTCGGCCAGTGAGGGTTCGAAGGGGAAGCGGTCGGCGAACGCGGGCCGCAGGTCGGTCAGCCAGACCGCCTCCGGGTCATACTCCGCGAAGAAGGGCTTTCCGACCAGACCGGGGTCACGGGCCTGGATGAGGTGGAGCACGAAGACCTTCCTGCCCTCCACCTCCGCGACACCGTCCACGCACACCTTGCCCGGCGTCGCCGACATGGACGGCCCCCGCACCGTACGGCACAGCCCCGAGACGCTCGCGTAGGCGTCCCTGAAGATCTCGTACCCCCTGGCCAGGGGAACCGCGAAGTAGTCCTGAGGCCCCGTGTCCCGCTCGACGAACATGTAGTACGGCACCATGCCCATCGCCTGCTGGGCACGCCACATGGACGCCCAGGTCTCGGGGTGGTCGTTGATGGACCTGATCAGCGGGGCCTGGGTCCTGACCACCGCGCCCGTCGCGCGGATCCGCTCGACGGCGGCCCTGACGACGGGCGGCTCCATCTCGCGGGGGTGCGAGAAGTGCGCCATGAAGGCCAGGTTCTTGCCGGCCTCGACCACGGAGGCGAACAGGCGCAGCGTGTCGTCGGCGTCCGGGTCGGACACGAAGCGCTGCGGCCAGTAGGCCAGCGACTTGGTGCCGATGCGGATCGACTCCAGCTGCTCAAGGCCGAGCAACGGCTCCAGATAGCGCCTGAGCACCGGCTCCCCCATGATCATGGGATCGCCGCCGGTGATCAGCACCCCGGTCACCTCGGGATGCTCCTTCAGATAGCCGACCAGGCTCGCGACGTCGCCCGAGGCGAACTTCAGGTCGGGCTCGCCGATGAACTGGGCCCATCGGAAGCAGTAGGTGCAGTAGGCGTGACAGGTCTGCCCCTGTTTGGGGAAGAAGAGGACGGTCTCCGGATACTTGTGCTGCATTCCAGGCACCGGTTCATCCCCGACATGGGGGACGTTGAGGTTGAGCTGTCCCGCGGGATGCGGGTTGAGCCGCCGCCTGACCTCGTGCGCCGCGGCCTGGACCTCTCCCTGGGGAGCCTCCTCCCTCAGCAGGGTGGCCAGCCGGGAGACGTCGGCCTCGGGCAGCATGTCCGGCTGGGGGAAGACCAGACGGTAGACGGGGTCGTCGGGCGCCGCCGCCCAGTCGATGAGCTCATCGACCACGTAGGCGTTCGTGCGGAAGGGCAGCACGGTCGCGACCGCCCTCACCCGAGTCCGGCTCTCCTCGTCAAGCCCGGCCCGTCGTAGCAGGTCGTCGAGGTGTTTCGCGGTGTAGGCGCGAAACCCGCGCACCACGCTCTCTTGCACGCTCACTAAGTTTTACCTCCGATTTTTGTTGCTTTTGACGTAAACCTCTCCCGCTTCTCGCGCGTCGTTGGCGCTTATATACCCGGACGTAACCAGCTCAGCGGCCGGTTCCCCGGTTCGTCATTTCTTTGCCATCGGTCATCGCGATATATCTCGAATAGCCGTACAATCGCCCCATGACCTCCCCAGAGCCCACATCTCGGTTCGCTCCCCTGTCCCCCGTGTCGCGGGATCCCGGCCTCAACGGCGCCAACGGCGCCGGCCGCGCCCTGCGCGCCTCCGACGCCGACCGCGACCAGGTGGCGACCGTACTGGCCGAGGCCCTCGCCTCGGGGCGCCTCACCAGCGTCGAGCACGCCGACCGCCTTGAGGCGACCTACTCCGCCGTCACGGTCGGTGAACTCGCCCCGATCATCCACGACCTGCCGGAGGTCACGGCCCCGTCCGGCGGCCTGAGCGCCCAGAACCAGGAGGTCAGCGCGGTCTTCAGCAAGGTCGTCAGGAGCGGCCGGTGGATCGCGGGCCGCCACACGAAGCTGTCCTCCACCTTCGGCGCGCTGATCGTCGACCTGTCCGACGCGGTACTGCCCGGCCGGGAGATCACCCTTGAGGTCACCTCCCTGTTCGGCAAGCTGATCGTCAGGGTTCCCGAGAACGCCCACGTCATCGACGAGGTCAGCGCGCTGTTCGCCAAGCGCGGCATCTCCGGCGGAGTGGGCTCCGACAACGGCCCCGTCATCAGGGTCACCGGCAAGGCGACCTTCGGTAAGATCATCGTCTCCAGGGAGCGAAGCGACTGGAACCTCCCGGACAGGCCCTAGCCCCTCCGTGAGAGGCCTGGGAAACACGCCCCGGTCCCCCCGACTGCGTCGTTCACCACGGAGCACGCCTACGATGCGGACAAACCATCCCGCACGAGGTGACCGCTTGCCCGAAACCGAGGCTCCCCGCGCCGCAGCGGCCGCCCCGCACGCCTCCTCACATGCCGCTTCGCATGACATGGCGCCCATAGCCCTCGACGCGATGGGCGGCGACCACGCTCCCCACGAGATCGTGGCGGGAGCCGTACAGGCCGTCAGGGAGCACGGGATCGGTGTGGTGCTCGTCGGCGCGCCGCGCCCCCTCCAGGAGGCGCTCTCCCTCCACGACGCGACCGCCGAGATCCCGATCGTCCGCGCCGAGGAGGCACTCGCCATGGACGAGGGCGCCCTGGCCAGCCTGCGCCGCCCCCGCTCCAGCATCGCCGTCGCCTGCCACCTTGTACGGCGCGGCGAGGCGTCGGCCGTGGTCTCCGCCGGATCGACCGCGGGCATCGTGGCCACCGGCAAGCTCAGGCTCCGTGGCCAGCAGGGAGTGCTCAGACCGGCCATCGCCGTCGCCCTGCCGACCCTGCCCACCCCGACCATCCTGCTGGACGCCGGGGCGAACGCCGAGGTCAAGCCGGAGATGCTCGTGCAGTTCGCCCACCTTGGCGCCGCCTACGCCGAGACCGCGCTGCGGATCGAGGACCCCAGGATCGGCCTGCTGACCATCGGCAGCGAACCGGAGAAGGGCAACAAGCTCGTCAAACGGGCCCACGAACTGCTCTCCGCCGCCCCCGGCCTGAACTTCACCGGCAACGTCGAGGGCCACGACCTGCTCACCGGAACCGTCAACGTCATCGTCACCGACGGATTCACCGGCAACGTCGCGCTCAAGACCATGGAGGGCAGCGTCCGCTACGCCTTCGCCGAACTGCGCGGGACGATCCAGGAGAGCCCCGTCGCCAGGGTCGGCGGCATGCTGCAACGCGGCCGCATCAAGCGGTTGCAGCGTCGTCTCGACCCCGAGGTGCACGGCGGCGCCGTACTGCTCGGCCTGAACGGCACGGTGGTCATCGCGCACGGCGCCTCCCAGGCCACCGGCGTGAGCGCCGCGTGCGTGCTGGCGGCGGAACTGGCCAGAACCGGCGTGGTCGGCCGCGTCGGCGAACGCCTGGCCGCGCACCGTCCCCATCGTCTGTGGTGACGCCCCCGGCGTTCCCCATCCCCGTATGGTGGGATTCGCACCGACCTCGGGGGGACGACACGTGGAGCAGCTGGCCGACCGAGGGCTGACCACGGCCGAAATCGCCGAACGCACGGCGCGGGGACAGGTCAACGAGGTGAGCAGGCGGTCGAGCAGGTCGCTGTCGGCGATCGTCCGCGCCAACGTCCTCACCCTGTTCAACGCGGTGATCGCCGCGCTCTGGGTCCTGATCATGATCTTCGGACAGTGGCAGGACGGCCTCTTCGGGCTGGTGATCGTGGCCAACTCCGCGATCGGCATCGTCCAGGAGCTACGGGCCAAGCGCACCCTCGACCGGCTCGCCGTCGTCAACGAGGCCCCGGTCAGGGTCAGAAGGAACGGCGCGGAGGCCGAGATCCCGCCCAGGAAGGTCGTGCTCGGCGACCTGATCCTGCTCTGCCCCGGCGACCGCCTGCTGGTCGACGGCGAGATCGTGGGATCCGGCGGTCTGGAGATCGACGAGTCCCTGCTCACCGGGGAGGCCGACCCGGTGCACAAGGCCGTCGGCGACCGGGTGCTCTCCGGCAGCTTCGTGGTCGCGGGCACCGGGTCCTACGTCGCGACCAAGGTCGGTGACGACGCCTACGCCGCCAAACTCGCCCAGGAGGCCAGTGCCTTCGGCCTGGCCCACTCCGAACTGCGCGCGGGCATCACCAGGTTCATCAAGTACATCACCTGGCTGGTCGTCCCCATCGGCCTGCTGCTCACCTGGAGCCAGCTCAACAAGGCGGAGGACTTCGGCCAGGCCGTCACCGGCGCCGTCGCGGGCATCGTCACCATGATCCCCGAAGGGCTGGTGCTGATGACGAGCATCGCCTTCGCCGTCGGCGTCGTCCGGCTCGGCCGCCGCCGCTGCCTGGTCCAGGAACTTCCCGCGATCGAGATCCTGGCCCGGGTCGACGTGCTCTGCCTCGACAAGACCGGCACCCTCACCGCGGGCGGCATGAACCTGTCCGAGGTACGACCGCTCGCCGACGACCCGCTCACCACTGAGGCTCTGGCCGCGCTCGCCAACCTCGAGGAGACCCCCAACCCGACCGTCCAGGCCATCAGGGTCGCCCACCCCGCCCCGCCCGGCTGGAACGCGACCACGACCGTCCCCTTCTCCTCGGCCCGCAAGTGGAGCGGAGCGGAGTTCGGCGGCAAGGGCGCCTGGGTCCTCGGCGCCGCCGACGTCCTGCTCACCCCCGAGACCCCCGAGTACGGCCAGGCCGCCGATCTGGCCGCGACCGGCCTGCGCGTGCTCGCCCTCGGCAGGGTCGCCACCCTGAACGACCCCGTGGGCTCCGTCGAGCCCCGGGCCCTCGTCGTGCTCGAACAGCGCATCCGCCCCGAGGCCGCCGACACCCTGCGCTACTTCGCCGAACAGGGCGTCGCCATAAAGATCATCTCGGGGGACAACCCCGAGTCCGTCTCCGCCATCGCCACCGCTCTCGGCGTCCCCGGCGGTCGCGACGCGGTCGACGCCCGCACCCTGCCGGAGGACGACCCGGACAAACTCTCCGAGATCCTCGACACGAACACCGTCTTCGGCCGGGTGACCCCGCACCAGAAACGACTCTTCGTCAGCGCCCTGCAGGCCAGGGGCCACACGGTCGCGATGACCGGCGACGGCGTCAACGACGTCCTGGCCCTCAAGGACGCCGACCTCGGTGTGGCGATGGGCTCCGGCAGCGGCGCGACCAGGGCGGTCGCCCAAGTCGTGTTGATGGACGACGACTTCACCAGCCTGCCCTCCGTGGTCGGCGAGGGCAGACGGGTGCTGGCCAACATCGAACGCGTCTCCAGCCTCTTCCTCACCAAGACCTTCTACGCGCTCGTCCTGTCGCTGCTCGCCGGGATCTTCGGACTCGCCTTCCCGTTCACCCCCCGGCACTCCACGCTGGTCAACGCGCTGACCATCGGTATCCCCGCCTTCTTCCTCGCGCTCGCGCCGAGCAACGAACGGGCCAAACCGGGGTTCGTGCCCCGGGTGCTCCGCCTGGCGATCCCCTGGGGAGTGGTCTGCGCGCTGGCCGTCCACCTGTCGTACCTCCTGGCCGAGACCCGCGGCGCGACCCCGGAGGAGAGCCGTACCGCGGCCGTCGTCACTCTCTTCCTGGTGACCTGGTGGGCGCTGGTCCTGATCGCCAGGCCGTACCTGTGGTGGCGCGTCTCACTGGTCGGGGCCATGGTGGTGCTGTTCGCGCTGTCCCTCGCCGTACCGTTCACCCGGGAGTTCTTCGCGCTCACCCTCAGCGACCCCGCCGACGACGTGGTCTCGGTCGCGATCAGCGTGGTCGCCGCGCTCGCCCTGACGGCCGTCTTCCGGGTCGTGCGACCGGCCGATAAATCGCCGGTTCAGGACAGACCAACCGATACCCTTGAGGTATGACCGACCCGCAACTCGTGCTCACCGAGCGCGTCCAGCAGGCGCTGGGCGCCGCCTTCGGCGCTGAGTACACCGACGCAGACCCGCTGATCCGTCCCTCGCAGTTCGCCGACTACCAGGCGAACGTCGCGATGAGTCTGAGCAAGCGACTGCGACGAGCCCCGCGGGAGGTCGCCCAGGAGATCGCCGACCGGCTCACCGACTTCCCCGGCACCGTCGAGGTCAGCGGCCCCGGCTTCCTGAACATCACCCTCTCCGACGACTGGATCACCGCCCAGGCCAACGAGGCGCTCACCGACCCGCGCGCGGGAGTCGCCCTGACCGGCTCCCCGCAGACCGTGGTCATCGACTACTCCGCGCCGAACGCCGCCAAGGAGATGCACGTCGGCCACCTGCGCACGACCATCGTCGGCGACGCGCTGGCCCGTGTCCACGAGCACATCGGCAACCGGGTCGTCCGGCAGAACCACCTGGGTGACTGGGGCACCCCCTTCGGCATGCTCATCGAGCACCTGCTCGACATCGGTGAGAAGGCCGCCGTCGCCCAGCTTGAGGCGGGCGAGGGCAACGCCTACTACCAGGCGGCCAGGGCCAAGTTCGACTCCGACCCGGAGTTCAACCGGCGCGCCCGCTCCCGGGTCGTCACCCTCCAGGCCGAAGAGCCGGAGACCATGCGGCTGTGGCACATCTTCATGAACGCCACCGTCCGCTACTTCAACAAGGTCTACGCCCAGCTCGGCGTCACGCTGACCGACGACGACATCGCCGGCGAGAGCATGTACAACCCCGTGCTCGCCCAGGTCTGTGACGAGCTCCAGGAGCGCGGCATCGCCGTCGTCAGCGACGGCGCGCTGTGCGTCTTCCCGCCCGGCTTCACCGGGCGCGAGGGCCAGCCGCTTCCCTTCATGATCCGCAAGAGCGACGGCGGGTACGGCTACGCCACCACCGACATGGCCACGATCCGCTACCGCGTCCAGGACCTCAAGGCCGACCGGCTCCTCTACGTGATCGGCGCGACCCAGGCCCAGCACATGTCGATGCTGTTCGCCTCCGCCAAGATCGCCGGATGGCTGCCCGACCACGTCCACGCGGAGCACGTCCAGATCGGCAGCGTGCTCGGCAGCGACGGCAAGATGTTCAAGACCCGAAGCGGCGAGTCGGTCAAGCTCCTCGAACTCCTCGACGAGGCAGAGGTCCGCGCCGCCGAGGTCGTTCGCGACAGCGACTACGACGACGAGGAGCGCAGGGAGATCGCCCACGCCGTCGGCATGGGCGCGGTCAAGTACGCCGACCTGTCGGTCAGTCACGACAGTGAGTACGTCTTCGACTTCGACCGCATGCTCGCCCTGACCGGCAACACCGGCCCCTACCTGCAGTACGCCCAGGCGCGGATCCGCTCCATCTTCCGCAAGGGCGAGGTCGACCCGGCACAGGCGAGCGGCCCGATCGTCATCGGCCACCCGGCCGAACGGGCCCTGGCGCTGCGACTGCTCGGATTCGGTGCCGCCGTCGCGGAAATGGCGGAAAACTCCGCTCCGCACAAACTCGCCGCCTACCTCTTCGACACCGCCAGCGCCTTCACGACGTTCTTCGAGAACTGCCCTGTCCTGAAGAGCGACGTCGACCCGGCCGTGCGCGCCTCCCGGCTCGCCCTGTGCGCGCTCACCCTGCGTGTTCTGGACACCGGTCTGGGCCTGCTCGGGGTCCCGGTACCCGACCGTATGTGAGTCGTTCCGTCGGATGATCACCTCGATTCGGCAAATCGAGGTGATCATCCGGCAAAGTTCGATTCGGCGCGCCTCCCGATGGGGATGACCGAATCGCACTACGCTGGCGCGGTCATCGGTCACAACTTCGGAGAGTTCTCTGCCTTGAGCATGGACCTGACCGCGAACCCTCACGCCAAGACGGAGTTGCACCGCTACGCCGAGGCGCTCCTGACGAACCTGGCCGCCGACGCCACCTGCTCCACGATCCCCGCCCCCGCGAGCTCGACGAACGTTCCCGATTACTGGCTGTCCCCCGCCGTCGAGGCCCTGCTGCTCCTCCTGCGGGAACAGAACGCCCTCGAACCGCTCGGCCGCGCCGCCCAGCTCGACGAACGGCGCACCACCCTGTTCCTGTGCCTCTCCCTGGCCCTGTGCGGGCAGGGCGAGCGCATCCACGCCTCCTGGATGGGCACCGCCTTCGGCGAACTCTCCCTCGACCGTCCGGTGTCCCACGGCCAGCGCGCGCTCTGGCTCGCCGCCGCCCAGGGAGCGTACGGCCCGGCGGGCAAGATCTTCGTGCTCCGCAAACTCGACGCGGTCGCCGTACCCTCACGATCCGAACCGGCCAGATGGCTGAGCGCGCTGACCCCGCACGAACCGTCGATGGTCGTGCCGCCCTCGCTGGTCGACTTCCCCGAACTGGCCGAGTTTCCCGAGCTTGCGCAGCCGGTCCAGGCCTCCGCCCAGCTCACCCGCCTGCTCGGCCGCTGCACTGAGATCACCACGACCAGGGCCGCGGGCACGGGCCGTACGTCACGCGCCCTGTGGTCGGCGGAGGAGACCCTGACCGTACTGCGTGGCCTGGTGCGGCCGGAGCGCGTCGTGAAGGGGCCGCAGCGGCCGGAGAAGCCGCTCATCGAGCACCTGCTGGAGGACCTGCGACCCTCCTCCGACCCGGCCCTCGCGGCCATCGCGCTGCACGTCGCCGCGCCGATCGTACGGGCCGCCGCGGAGAGTCTGACCAGGGCCACCCAGGTGGCGCCGCCCGAGTCTGTCTCCATCCCGCTCCTCGGTCACCGGGTGATCCTGCGGCCCGCGGGCCCCGACCCCGAATCCCTCGCCGCCGCCGAACGGCACATCGCCGTGGAAGGTGTGCAGACCCTGGGCAAGCCCTGGCTCGCCTACTCCCTGCTGGCCCTGGCGGTGACCGCCCTGGTCGTCGCGGCCGTCACCCCGGCCACGCTGCCCTCCGCCGTGCTGGCGCTACTGCTGGCCGCTGGAGGGGCGCACCAGCTCTGGTCACGCCGACGACGTGAGCGGGCGGACGCCGAATATGTCACGAAGCAGCTCTCCGAACTGCGGGAGCTGGCCGACGGCGCGGTGTGGGCCCTGCACGAGTACGCCCGTGAGGCCGACAAGCGCGCCCAGGGAGCCTCCTCCGACCTGGCGGAACTCACCCGCCTGCTACGCAGGGGCCCCCGGGCCGCCTAGCCGTACGGCCTCACACGACCCGGGGCACCGCTGTGACTTCGGGGATCAGGCGGTGGTGATCTCCACATCCGCGGGGGCCAGCAGGAAGACTTTCTCCGCGATGCGCTCGATGTGCCCCTCGCAGCCGTAGGCCAGCCCCGCCGCGAAGTCCACCATTCTTGTCGCTTCCGCGGTGCTCATGCAATTGACATCCATGATGACGGTCTGGCCTTCACGGAAGTGCTTGCCGATGATCGGAGCGTCGTTGTACTTACGCGGAGTGAGCATGACGATGCGGGAGGGCTCGACGACGGCGCGCCAGCGCTTGGCCGCACGCTCCGAGGCCGGCTGCCAGTCCTCGCCCTCGACCTCGTCCTCGTAGTCGTAGGCCTCGTCGTAGTCCTCAGCTCCACCCAGCCCCAGGTAGCTCGCCACCTTACGCACTGCCCCCATCGGCTTGTCCTTTCCTACAGGACCGCGCCGTACTCGGCCTGTCCCTACAACCTTGGACGTTAACCGACGAAGTAAGGTTCGCCGCGCGACACGCCCAGCGCATATTCCCACTTTGTACGGCTAGCGCACCGGTCCTGTCTGGCCTCTCTACCCGCTTTGGGCTGCTTATCTCCTACACGGCTAGAGTTGCGCCGTGCATATATACACAGTTGATTCGTTTACCGATCAATTTTTCAAGGGCAACCCCGCAGGGGTCTGTATACTCGATGACCCCACGCCGGACGGCTGGATGCAGGACCTCGCCGCGGAGATGCGGCACTCCGAGACCGCGTTCCTGCTCCGTGGGGAACCCGGCGAGCCGTACTCCCTGCGCTGGTTCACGCCGAAGACCGAGGTTGATCTCTGCGGTCACGCGACGCTGGCCGCGGCGCATGTGCTCTACTCCACCGGGTCCGCGCCGGACACCCTCAGGTTCGGCACCAGGAGCGGAATCCTGTCCACGACCAGGGAGAACAACGGCCTGATCAGCATGGACTTCCCCAGCAAGTCCCTTGAGGAGGTCACTCCTCCCGAAGGGCTACTGGAGGCACTCGGGGTCGAGCCCCGGTGGGTCGGTAGGAACGTCTGGGACTATCTGGTCGAGGTCGAGTCCGAGGAGGCGGTACGGGCCGCCTCTCCCGACCTCCGCGCGCTGGAGGCCGTGGACGCGAGAGGGATCATCGTCACGGCCCAAGCATCGCAGCCGGGCGTGGACTACGTCTCCCGGTTTTTCGCCCCCCGGGTCGGCATCCCGGAGGACCCGGTGACCGGCTCGGCCCACTGTGCCCTGGCGCCTTGGTGGTCGAGCCGGCTCGGCTCGGACACGTTGCTCGGCGCCCAGCTGTCCGAGCGTGGCGGCCTGGTTCGCACGACCGTACGAGGAGACCGGGTGGAACTGGCCGGACGAGCGGTAACCGTCCTGTCCGGCGAGCTACACGCCCTCCCACCCCGCTCCTGAAACAAAAAAGGGGCAGCTACCGCCGCCCCTCAAACACCCACACGCACCCCAAAGCCAGGCATACACAAAAAAGGGGCGGCCCTCGCCACCCCACACCCAGGGAACAACCCCCCGCAGGGAACCCCCCACACACAAAAAACGGGGCGGCCCCAGCCACCCCCACACACGCACCCCTGCAAACATGAAAAAGAGGGGCCGCTCGAAACAACCCCCACCACACCCCTACCAAACAAAAAAAAGGGGGGGCCACCCAAAAGGATGACCCCCAAAGATTGTCCGGCGGCGACCTACTCTCCCACACCGTCCCCGGTGCAGTACCATCGGCGCTGAAGAGCTTAACTTCCGGGTTCGGAATGTAACCGGGTGTTTCCCCTCCGCCATAACCGCCGTAACACTATGAAACACACAAACAACAACCGCACACACGGGTGTTTGCTGCCTCAGAATTGCCTAGTGGACGCGAGCAAAACCCCATCACACCACAACCGAAGCCATGGTCTGCGATGGACAAGAAAACCTTGAGGTCAAGTCCTCGGCCTATTAGTACCGGTCAGCTCCACACGTTACCGCGCTTCCACACCCGGCCTATCAACCCAATCGTCCATTG